>DAOUEZ010000030.1:0-9370 GCA_034429995.1 Dehalococcoidia bacterium | reverse complement strand
CGCGCAGGAGGATGGAAAGGCCCGTCCCGCCGCCGATGGCGACGATCTTGGGCCCTCGCCGCAGGTAGCGCTGGCCCCAGATGATGTTCACCAGGCTTGAATCGCGCTTGCGGGGGAGGACAGCCGATAGGAGAGAGCTATTGAGGTGCCAGAGGGCGAAGAGGGTAAGGCCGGCACTGGCGGCCATGAACATGATGCCACGCCAGAAGCGGGGGATGAACTGAAGGGTCAGGTAGTAGAAGACGGAGGGGAAAGTGTAGGAGATGTAGGCCTCTCGCAGGATGTAGGCGATGCCCAATCCCATTATGGCCACCCCCAGCATCAGCAGCGCCAGCCAGCGCTTGATGTGCATGCCTGGGTATAGCCACTTAAGGAAATCGGCGTCCCGGAGGCGATTCATGCTCTTATCGACATCGCTATGGCTTGCCTTTACTATTTCGACGCGGGCGGCGGGCCTTTGTTACGGCGGTTGTGGAATTCTCACAGCTTCTGCCAGGGGGTAGGATGCCATGAGCGGGTAGGGGAACCGGGCGGAGTTTCTTCTATGAGCGGGGGCTGCTCAGGAGGGTGGGATGGTCAGCGTTGCCATAGAGGAAACGATAGACGGCGTAGTTTTCCAGCACCGACTTCACGTAGCTGCGGGTCTCGGTGAAGTCTATGAGCTCGACGAAGAGATCCATGTCTGAGGTGGGAAGGCTTGCGCTCCAGCGCCTGGCATTGTCCGGGCCGGCATTGTAGGCAGCCAGAGCGAAGTAGAGATTGCCGGCGGAGAGATCGAGCTGGCTGCGCAGATAGCGGGCACCGAACTGGATGCTCACCTGCGGCTGAAGCAGGTCTAGCTCCGAGAAGTCCTCAAGGCTTAGGTTCCCTGCGATCCCCTGGGCGGTGGGCGGCATAACCTGGGTGAGGCCGAGGGCGCCGGCGGGCGAGACGGCCAGAGGGTCGAAGAAGCTCTCCTGGCGGATCAAGGCCAGGAGGAGAAGGGGCGACAGGTCGTTTTCGGCGGCGGTCGCCTGGATGAGGGATGGGTAGGCCAAGGGATAGGCCAGCTCTAGGAGGGCGCGAGGGGTCTGTTCCAGGGGGCCGCCAGCCTTCAGCAGGAGGCGTGCGGCGGTGCCGGCGGCCAGATGGGTCATACCCAGGTCGTCAAAGGCACGGGCCAGGCGGTAGAGGCTCCAGGGCTGCAAGCTGCTCTGGTTGATGAGCCAGAGGAAGTTGTCGGTGGCCTCGCGCTCCAGGCCCGACTGGTGGAGCTCCTGGCCCCACTGCCAGGCTGGCTGGTCGAAGGGCGACAGGCCGGCCGCCAGCGGCTCCGGCCCCCAGAGGGAGGTCAGCCATCCTTCAACTGCATCCCAGTCGGGGGCGGCAGGTGCCTGTATCGTGTCCTCGGCGTCAGTGAGAGGGGCAGCACCCTGGTCCTCAAGCCAGGCTTCGGCTCGCAGGGCATAGAAGCTGCCGGGGGCGGCTGCCACGGCCTGCTCGAGGTGGGCGGACGCTCCCTCGCTATCGTCCAGCAAGGTCAGGTCTATCTTTGCCAGCCAGAGATGGGCCTGAGTGCGGTGCTCAGGGCTGGGGAAAGCGTCGAGCATCTCCTCCCAGGCTGCCCTGGCGGCCGCCGCGTCGCCGGCCTCGTAGGGGATCAGACCCGTGAGGAAGGCGGTCCTGGCGGCCCAGGAGGACTCGAGCTGCGCCTGCCAGAACTGTCGATAGGCTGCGGCCGTTTCTAAAGGCCCATCCAGCTCGGCAACAACCAGGGCGGCGGCGCTGGTGGCGTCATCTGGTGAGGGCGCGAGGGTTGGTGTGGGCAGACAGACTAGGTCTACATCGTGGACGCCCGGCGTGAAGGAACGGTAGCCGCAGGCGACCCAGCGTGTTCCCTCTTCCTCTTCGGTTGGCATGCAGGTATAGCCGTCGAGGGTGAAGAGGATGGTGCCGTTGCCAGGGAAGCAGGGCGGCGTCTCTGGTGTATCCTGGGGCATGTTTATGGCGTAGCGGCCGTCGGAGATGTTGGCTGTAGCCCAGGCCTGGCCATCGATGCTGGCGGTGAGGGCGAGGCCGTCGGTTGCGGATTGGCCGTCCACCCGAACCGTGCCGTTGTAGGTGGCGGAGAGGGCAGGTGGACAGAGGGCCTTGGCCGGAGAGGGTGTGGAGGTCGCCGCCGCCTGGAGGTGGGACATGGTGGGGAGGGGGCTCTGGGGGTGGGTGTCCTCCTGCGGGAGCGGGGCCAGGTAGCTGGCCTGGGCCGTTCCGACGAGGGCGAGCATGACGGCAGCGACGGCCAGGCCGGCCGTCACCAGCGCCAGCGCGCACTGGATTGCGGTGGGGGGGTGCCCGCGGGGAGCCCCGCCTTCTGTGTGGTTTGCCATTATCGACATCGCTATGGCTTGCCTTTACTGTTCTGACGCGGGCGGTGGGTCTTTGTTACGGCCGTTGCGGGAATCTCAGCTTCTGTCAGATGTCCCTGCGGTGCCTCCCAATTTGGCTATCGGCTCGGACCTGCTCGAACGGGTGCTCGATGATAGCAGGGGAGCCGTGGCTAGATGGGGAACGGTCGGGCATCTCTCCTACGCCTGGCGGAGGAGGGGCAGCCCGCCTATGGGAGGGCGGAGACAGGCTCTTGGGAGGGGTAGAGTCGGAGAACGCTGTCGTATGACGGGTCGGGGCCAACCTCGGTCATGGTTTGTGTTACTGCCGCTTGTAGCGGGAGTTTGTCGGTCAGTAGGTGCTGGAGCAGGCGTTCGGTGGCGGCGTCTGTGTGTTCGGATGACACCAGCCCATCCCAAGCCACAACGGCCTTCGCGCCTTTTTGGACAAACGCCTCGGCGATAGTATCCGACTTCAGCCCATCGCAACCCATGATTATGATTGTCGTGTCTGGAAAGTCGCCTTTCATGCTCGACTTGATGAAGGCTGGCATTATGCCAAAGTATTGGGGGCCGTCTTTGTAGTACGAGACCCTGCTTAAACGCTGTTTCTGCAGCTCCTTCCGGTACCATGTCTTGTCATACGAATCTGATGTGAACAGGGTCACCCAGTCTGCTGGCCGGTCGCCAACTCTACCTTGTGCCGAGTGGACTCTAAGGATGATCAGGTCGTGACCCCAGGTGGGAAGATATCGGTAGAATTCCACCGTCGCTTCTTCGCCGGGGTAATAGTCCACGGCGTATCCGGCTTGCTCCAGCAGTTCGGCGGCTGTTTCGGCGAAGGCGGGATTAGGCTGGGTGAGGCCCAAATGGTCGACTATGGCTGCTCTGGGCCCAGCCGCAGAGTCAGCCGTTGTTGGAGCTGGCGGCTGCCGATCCGGCCCATCCGAGCGGTAGAAGTTGAGGAGGGTGAATACGGCGACGGGGATTAGAATGGCAGCAGCGACAAGGACTACGATCTTGTCCCGCAGACCGCCGTTGCGCCTCGCCCGATCGGGAGCACCCTCCTGGGCCTCGGGGCGCGCGCGCTTCCTAGAGCGTCGCTTGGCTTTTCTCTCGCGGCTCATGTCGAAGCCCCGGCGGCTTCAGATAGCGTTTAGCTGAGCCACCGCCTCCTAGCGTACCAGGCGCCTGCGCTGAGAGCGAGCAGGGCGGCCCCGCGCTAGGGCGCGATGGGCATTATGCTCAGGCGTCGCGTCATCCTACTCGCAGGCGCCAGGGTAGGCGATGCTCTCCCTGCCCGTCAGGAGCATGGTGGAGCGTCTGCCCCGGATGTACCCATAATGATACCGGCAGCTTGCAGTGGTAACGTGCTCCTTTCGCCAGCCGCTTCTGCTTGCTAGACTAGGGTCAGAGCTAGGCTGGGAGGTATCTGCCATGCAACCCACCGTGACCATCGCCGACACAACCAACGGTTTGCCCGCGGCGTTCGACGCCGTCTTTGCGCCATACGGCGGCATCGCCAAGGTCATCCCTGCCGATAGCAAAGTCCACCTCAAGCCCAACGGCGTCCACTTTTCCCCGGGCATATACACGGACCCTGCCGTGGTTGACGCTCTGCTGGCTTACCTGGGCGACCACGGCTACCGCCGCCTGGCCCTGATGGAGAATTCGACCCACGGTGTTTCCACCCGTCTTGTCTTCGAGGTGAACGGCTACGCTGATATCGCCCGCCGGCACGGCGCCGAGCTAATCTATCTGGACGAGGGAGGCACAGTGCCCTACACCCTGGAGGGCGAGGAGGTGCCGATCCGCATTTCCCGCCGGCTCTATGAGTCCTTCATTGACCCTTCGCGGCAGCCGGGCAACTTCTACCTCAGCTTGCCTAAGCTGAAGACCCACTCGATGACGACGATGACCCTGGGCGTGAAAAACCAGCAAGCGTTCCCCATTGATGAGGACCGCATGCACTTTCACAACCACGAGACGTTGCACCCTCGCCTCGCTCGCCTTTACCGGATGGTGCAACCCGATTTCTGCATCATCGAGGGGGTGACGGCGATCTTCAACGGGCACGTACCGCCCGCGGCCCTGCTAAGAGAGAGCAGCGTGCAGCTCAACGTGCTCATCGGCGGCCAAGACACGGTGGCGGTGGATACCGTGGGCTGCAAGGTGATGGGCTACGCCATCGAAGAGGTGGAGCACCTCCGCCTGGCGGCGGAGTGGGGTCTGGGTGAGGGACAGCTCGAGCGCATCGAGGTTATCGGCAACCTCAGCCGTTTCCGGAAGCGTTATCCGTGCGCTCTGTTGCGCCGCTTCCACCCCGACGTGCACATCGTCGAGGGTCGCGAGCGGGCGTGCGTCGAGGGCTGCAAGGGGAACACAGAATGCGCTCTGGAGCTACTAAGCAACGACTATCCCAGCCAGGGCGGCTTCACTATCGTCTTCGGCAGGGGCTTCGACGAGGCCGATCTGGAGGATCTGCCTGGAGCCATCCTGGTGGTAGGGGCGTGCGCCATCAACGATCGGGGGGCGGACTTGCGGCGGCGCTACCCCGACCGCCGAATCATCGAAGTGGACGCCCACAGCGACATACGCGGCATAACTGCCGGGTTGGCTACTCTGATGAAGGTCAGGCCGCTGGACATGGTGCCCCTGAATCCCCTCCGCTCGCTGTGGATTACGCTGCAGGCCAAGCTCCACGGCCTCAACTCGCGCATGTTGCCCCTCTTTGGGGGACCAGCGCCGACAGGCCTGAGCGAGGCCCAACGACGCTGGTATCGCGAGACAGGCGGGCAAAGCCACCCTCAGTAGGGCTGGCAGCGCTCGAAGATCCTCCGCGGGTTCTCTACCGTCATCTGGTGAATCTCGTCCTCAGTCACGCCGCTCTCCAGCAGTGCGGGAATAACCGAGTCAGGGATGAAGTTGTAATGCCAATCCGGGGCGGTCATTTCGAGCAGAGAGCGCTCGAACCAGTCTATGTAGGAATTGGCATCGTGGGAGAGGATCATCTTGTCGGCATGGCCCATCTTGCAGAGCTGAGCGATGGTGGCGACGCGGTCGGCCGTCGGGAGGAACATGTCCAGCCCAAAGCGGTCCATGCCGATGTAGCTGCCGCGGCCTATAAGCCCTGATAGGTAGTCGATGTCCTTGGAGTCGCCGCTGTGGCCGATGATGACCCGCGACAGGTCTACCCCTTCCGACTCAAAGATGTCCTGCTGCACCGTTCCTATCTGCCCGGCGGCAAAGGTATGGGTAGTGATGGGGACGCCGGTGGTACGGTGGACGCGGGCGCAGGCCCTTAGAACCTTCTCGACCTGTCCGGTGGCCCCCGCCTCGTCGGTAGCGCACTTGATCACCCCTGCCTTGATTTGCGTACCGGCTATGCCCTCGTTGATCTCCTTGAGGAACAGCTCTGCCATAATGTCGGCGCTGCGGCTATGGAAGTAGCGAGGCAGGTCGTAGCAGAGGCCCGTGGCCGCTATGATCTGCATCCCCGAGCGACGACCGACCTCGGCTACGAAATCGATGTCCCGCCCCAGGTCGGCGGTAGTGGCGTCAACGATGGTTTTCACGCCGCGGCCTGCCACATCGCGTAAGCGAGTCACGGCCCGCTCTATCTCCTCCGCCCGGTTCCACACCGAGGGGAAGTTTTCCACCACTCCCGGCGATTTCACTACGACATGCTCATGCATGAGCGTGAAACCGAGGTCGCTGGTCTCAACGGGCCCTGTGACCGTGTTTACAGTGGTCATAGCTGCCTCCTTTTCTGAACTTAGTCAGGCTCATTCCCCCAGGAGCTGCACAATGACCGTCCGCTGGCGCTTCCGATTGTCGAAGTCGACAAATAGCAGTTGCTGCCACGTTCCCAGCGCCAGCCTTCCGCTCACTACCGGCACCACCGCCGAGGCGCCCATCAGGGCGGCGCGGATGTGGGAGAAGCCGTTGCCATCGCCCCAGCGCCGGTCATGCTCATAGGGGATGTTCTGGGGCACCAGCCGCTCCATCAGTTGCTGAAAGTCATGCACTAGCCCGTCCTCGAATTCAATCGTCAGCACGGCGCCGGTCGAGCCTGGGACGAAGACGACGGCCATACCTTGTGTCAGGCCGGACTGCCGCACCCTTTCTTGGGTCATTGCCGTGATATCGACCAGATGGCAGAAGCCTTCCGTCTCGAACGAGATGGTCTCCGTGCTCACAAGCATCGTTATCGCCTCCTGCGCCTCGCTTCTGTTCTTTGGTCACCAGCATAGCGGCCTGCTGCGGCACGATCCAACGCACGAAGCGGTTGCTGGCCGGGAACCGAACCCTCAAGCGCGTACTCAGGCGACTGGCCTCTACCGTTGCTCTGGCCAGCATGCTATTCTCTTTTCGAGACAGGCCGATCGGCGCTGATGGAGATGATACAAAGCTCCTCTATACGTTGATAGAAGGTTGGCCACCCATTCGGCAGTCAAGGAGGCATCTTCATGGGAACAGTGATGGATCTGGCGGAAAAGATGTGGAAGGGAGAGGTCACGACCGATGAGCATCACCCTTGGGTCCCCGTTGGGGACATCGAGGAGATCGCGGAAAAGGCGATCTTCTATCGCTCCTTTGCCAACGTGACCGCCTTCGAGACAGAGGGCGGGCTAGTGCTGATAGACACTGGTGCTTACTTCAACCAGAGGCAGACCTTCGAGGCCATCCGGTCGTGGTCCAAGGCGAGGCTGGACACCGCAGTCTACACCCATGGCCACGTGGACCACGTCTTCGGCGTGCCTCCGTTCGCTGAGGAGGCCAGGGAGCGCGACTGGCCTGGGCCCAGGGTGGTCGGCCACGAAGCCGTCGCCGCTCGCTTCCAGCGGTACATCCTCACGGCCGGTTACAACAGCATCATCAACACCCGCCAGTTTGGAGCCGACGCCTTGAGGCGAAGCAGCGGCGGCGAAACGGCGCCGCGCGGCATCATCCAGTGGCCCACCGAATACACGTACCCCGACACCACCTACGCGCATTCCTTGGTCTTGACGGTGGGTGGAGAACGGTTCGAACTCTATCATGACCGCGGCGAGACCGACGATCACACGTGGGTATGGGTGCCGGGCCGGAAGGTTCTCTGCCCGGGCGACCTCTTCATATGGGCCGTGCCCAACGCTGGCAACCCGCAGAAGGTGCAGCGCTATCCTTTGGAGTGGGCGCGGGCCCTTCGCAAGATGGCGGCGCTGGAGGCAGAAGTGCTCTCACCGGGACACGGGGTGATCGTGGTCGGTAGGGAGCGGGTGCGGCAGGCCCTGACCGATACTGCGGAGTTCCTGGAATCGCTGCACGATCAGACAGTGGCGTTGATGAACGAAGGCGCGACTCTGGATACCGTCCTGCACACGGTTCGCCCACCGGTTCACCTTGAGGGACGACCCTACCTACAGCCGGTCTACGATGAACCGGAATTCATAGTGAGGAACATCTGGCGGCTATACGGCGGCTGGTACGATGGCACGCCCTCGCAGCTGAAGCCAGCACCCCAGGCGCAGCAGGGAGGGGAAATTGCCCGGCTGGCTGGCGGGGTGCGACCGCTTATTGAGCGCGCTCGACAGCTGATGGCCGACGGCGACCTGGCTATGGCGAGCCACCTTGTCGACTGGGCGATGGCGGCGGACCCGGGCAGCGCTGAGGTGCACGAGGTGCGCGCCGAAGTCTACTCTCGTCGTGCCGACGAATCGCGTGCAACCATGACCCGCGGGATCTTCCGGGCGGCGGTATGGGACTCGAGGGCGGCGCTGGAAAGCCTGAAGCTCCCACACAAAGACACATAGCCCTATCCGGTTGAGTGGCGGCAAGACCCCTCCCGGCGTGAGGATCGATACCCCTTTTCCGTGAGCCGTGCCTTCCACCGTTCGTCGGGCAGCCGCTGATGCAGTGTCACCGTCACCCTTGGCGGAAATGTCAGCCCTCTCCTTCTGTTTGCCACCAAACATGCGCATGACAGTGGCCGATGGGATAGGCCCACGCTTTATAGACAATACTGTCTATGACTGGCAATTCAACCCTCACGGTTGTGGGAACGCTATCAAGCGAGCCTTCCCAAAATAGCCCCTTTTCGGATCCTCTGAAATCGTTGTCCACAAAGTCCAGCCCAAGAGGTGTTAACAGCCAGAAGAATGTGGCACTGTAGCTATTCCCACTTTTGGATATTGCACCGTGGACGTCACATGACAGGATGGTTAGTCTCCTGCCTTCATCGATCTGAACCTTGGGATTGACAACCCGTTCGCCTCTTTCGCCACCTGCTGACACATCACTGATAAGTCCCTCTACTTGGTTGCGCGCAAAATCGGCCTTTAAATCTATAATCCTTGCGAACTGGTCTTCAGGCCAAAAGGATTCTTCTTGGTAATGAACAACCACGCCTTCTGCTTTCACTGTTATGACGCTCTTTGCCTTGGTTAGGCTACTAAGTGTTAGTGACGAACTAGGTGCAGGGGTGGGGAATGGTGGCGTTAATATTAGCTTAGGCACAAGGATAGAAGTAGGCTCAGGTGTGGGAGCAGCGGTTGGCGTCGCCTCTTCTTCCTCCCCCTCGCAGGCGACGAGAGCCGTGCCTAGCGGGAGCAACATCAGGAACAGCGGGAGTGTCAAGAGTCTCTTCATAGCAGCCCCATCCTACCCACAGGCGCGAGGGTTAGCAAGGGTGCCGTCCACCCCCAGGCCACCACGAATCACACGATGGCGTTGGCCAGCGGCAGGATGGCCGCCAGCGGACTCCCCCGTCGTACTCGAGTCCAGATGCTAGTCCTCGGCCGCCAGGATTAGGTCAGCGGCCACTTCAGGCTAGGAGCCCGGGGCCGCTCGCTAGACGACACCGAGGGGTAGGACAGAATAAGAGACCCGCCATGGGCTCGTTCAGAAACATGGGTGACACCTAGAATGGTGTCACTATGCGGATCATCAGTGGGACAGCGCCCGGGGCTCTACGCCTGGCAGGTCGCGGGCAGGAGCTGTCAGCCCAAGCCAGGCGAAGGCTGAAG
>DAOUEZ010000029.1:0-2785 GCA_034429995.1 Dehalococcoidia bacterium | reverse complement strand
CGCGCAGGAGGATGGAAAGGCCCGTCCCGCCGCCGATGGCGACGATCTTGGGCCCTCGCCGCAGGTAGCGCTGGCCCCAGATGATGTTCACCAGGCTTGAATCGCGCTTGCGGGGGAGGACAGCCGATAGGAGAGAGCTGTTGAGGTGCCAGAGGGCGAAGAGGGTAAGGCCGGCACTGGCGGTCATGAACATGATGCCACGCCAGAAGCGGGGGATGAACTGAAGGGTCAGGTAGTAGAAGACGGAGGGGAAAGTGTAGGAGACGTAGGCCTCTCGCAGGATGTAGGCGATGCCCAATCCCATTATGGCCACCCCCAGCATCAGCAGCGCCAGCCAGCGCTTGATGTGCATGCCTGGGTATAGCCACTTAAGGAAATCGGCTTCCCGGAGGCGATTCATGCTCTTATAGTTAATAACGCAACTTGACCAGAAATGGTTTACCCGCCCCCCGCCAGCTTCTGCCGCAGCATCTGGTTCACCAGACCAGGATTGGCGCGACCGCGCGTCTCTCGCATCACCTGCCCTACCAGGAACCGCAGTGCTTCTTGCTTTCCCGACTGATAGTCTCTCACTGCCTTGGCGTTGGCCGCAAGTACCTTTTCCACCGCTGCCGCCAACTGATCCGAAGCGCTGATCTGAGTGAGCTCCGCCTCGTCCACGATCTGGTGGGGCGACTTTCCTGTTTGGAACATCTCCTCGAACACTGTCTTGGCAATCTTACCGCTAATGATACCACTGTCCATCATGTCCAGCATCTGGGCGATATGCTTCGGCTTCACCAGGGCATCCTCGATTTCCATGTTGGCGGCGTTGAGGAGGCGGGCGAAGTCGCCGACCATCCAGTTGCTGGCCGCCTTGGCCCGTTGCCTGACCTTGGTCTCCTCCTCACCCGCCAGCGAGGCCAGGCACTCCTCGAAGAACTCGGCCTTGGCCCGCGTCTCCGTCAGGAGGTTCACCTCGTACTCCGTAAGGCCGTAGCGGCGGAGAAGGCGCTCCTTCTTGGCGTCGGGCAGTTCCGGCATGCGGGTGCGAATATCCTCCACCCACTCGCGAGCGAGGGTTAGCGGCGGCAGGTCCGGTTCGGGGAAGTAGCGGTAGTCGTGGGCGTACTCTTTCGTTCGCTGAGAGACTGTGCGTCCCTCCTCCTCCACCCAGCCGCGCGTCTCCTGCTCGATGCGGCCGCCCGCCTCCACCACCTGTCGCTGCCGCTCCACTTCGTAGGCTAGGGCCCTGTAGACAGCGCGGAAGCTGTTCATGTTCTTCACTTCTACCTTACCCAGGAACTCCTCGCTGCCCAGAGGACGGATGCTTACGTTGGCATCGCAGCGAAACTGGCCCTCCTCCATGCTGGCCGTGCTTACCCTCAGGTACTGGAGGATCTGGCGCAGCTTGATCAAATACTGGCGAGCCTCCTCCGGCGAGCGCAGGTCGGGCTCGCCGACGACCTCCATTAGGGGCACGCCAGCACGATTGACGTCCACCAGGCTGTAGCTCTCCCCCGCTTCGTTCTGAACGTGGACTAGGCGAGCGACGTCCTCCTCTAGGTGGACGCGGGTGATGCCAACCCGTCTCTTCTTGCCGTCCGCGTCGATCTCCAGCCAGCCGTCGTGGGAGAAGGGCATGTCGTACTGGGAGATCTGGTAGCCCTTCATCAGATCGGGGTAGGGGTAGTTCTTGCGATCGAAGCGGGAAAACTCAGCGATCTGGCAGTTGAGGGCGAGGGCGGTCATGATCGTGTACTCCACCGCCTGCCGGTTGATGACCGGCAGGACGCCGGGCATGCCCAGGCAGACGGGGCAGACGTGGGTGTTGGGGGGAGAGTCAGCATAATCGGCGCTGCAGGGGCAGAACATCTTGCTCTTGGTGAGGAGCTGAGCGTGCACCTCCAGGCCGATTACGGTTTCGTACTCAGTAGCAACGGTGGCCATAAACAAATCGCACGCTAGTATAGCAGTCGAAGCTCCCTGGGGCAAGGCTACGGCGATAGCCCTGGTGCCGAGGGCGGGATTCGAACCCGCACGAACCTGGCGGTTCAGCGGATTTTAAGTCCGCCGCGTCTACCGATTCCGCCACCTCGGCACTCTACATAACAGTCACACCAGCCTTGGCTTGTCCGTGAATGGTGCCTTGCCCTGGAATACAAAACTCAGAACCCGGGCAGGTGCCGATGTTCTGAGTTGGCATCGGTGTGTTGGAGGCGACGGGCGGATTCGAACCGCCGATCAGGGTTTTGCAGACCCCTGCCTTAACCACTTGGCTACGTCGCCCAAACAAGGCACGGTCCCTCGCCTAGCGGCAAAGGAACCGTGCCTAACGTAAGCGGAAGACGAGATTCGAACTCGCGACCCTCTCCTTGGCAAGGAGATGCTCTACCACTGAGCCACTTCCGCAGGTGACAGCCTTGCCGCCATATGCCGAGGCCCAGACTTGAACTGGGGACACCTTGATTTTCAGTCAAGTGCTCTACCGGCTGAGCTACCTCGGCTCTCGCTTCCACGCCGCTATTCTATCCTAGAGCAGTATGATTGTCAAACGGAGATTTTTGCCGTTAGAAGACAACCCAAAAGCGATCGCATTCCAATCAAGAAGCTTGCTGTATCTATCCGCGTCCCCAAAAAGAAAAAGCAATCCTTGACAGCCTCATCTCTCTGTGTTATCCTTACTTAGCAATGTAGAGGAGAGTTGATGAGATGATGATGCGCGCCCTCTTTATAATCGGCATTATTCTCGTTCTAGCCCAGCTCCTTGTTATTAAGGAGCTATCGCCGGTTGGGGAAGGGTCGG
>DAOUEZ010000028.1:0-5152 GCA_034429995.1 Dehalococcoidia bacterium | reverse complement strand
GAAGGGAAAACCCGCCGTGAGGCTATCCGCGCTCTCAAGCGTTTCATCATTCGCGCAATCTGGCGACTGTGGCAAGAGTGTCGGCCGATCAGCAATACTACTTTCGCCGAAAATGCGGCCTAACCCTTGCACATAGGAGCCTCGCGATGGCGCTGGCTACCAGGAGGACGGGCCGCGAATTCCACGATAAGATCCTATGGTGGGTATGGGTCTGCTGCGGATCGATGAGCAAGTGGAGAATGACACTCGGACGCGGTCGGAGTCCACTTGGTCGCCGGAATGCGTCTGAAGCTGGTAGCGCCATCGTCACGTCCGACGCCGGGCTCTTGCCTATGGTACGTCATGCGCAGGTGCCTCGCCTGGAAAGGGTAGGGATGATCGAATGCAGTACTTGGAACAACTAGTGGCGAAAGCGAACCAAGTCAGACAACTTACGGAGCCCAGTTGTCGTATCGATCCTGTGGAGAGGTACGCCACAGGCTTCAACTCCTGGCTACACAGTCCGCCGGTGCCGGCGAGGCCGATCTGGGAAACAGCCCTGTTCGAATGCAGCGTGCTTGCAGAAGCCTCATACTTTCTGGCCGCCCACGGGTTCTATGAAGAAGCCTGTGCTCTCCTCAGAGGCCTACTCGACGGCTTCCTGGCAAGGTCATACTGGGATGCCCTAGACAAGAATGGCAAGCTAAAAAAGTGGGGAGAAGGTGGAAGAAGCACAAACGAGTATTGGGAATGGGAAAGCGGCAAGACAGAGAAGTACGCAAGGTCGAAAGAGACGTGGCGGACGCTGCTGGGTGAACATTGGATTGGGAGATACAATCGGCGCTATGGCCTAAAGGCGGAGGTGGAGGAAGAGCTTAGGACGTTAAACAGATTTGTGCATGGGCGGCCCGAGACGCGTCACTATCCGGGGGCATCCAGGTCGAGTCTCTGCGACATAGAGTTCAGGAAACGACACTTCGACGAGTGGTACGAACATCTTAGAATTGTCTACCGTGTAGTGTCTGTGCTCTCAATCCTCCAATACCCTGACTTACTGGAAGGCGCGCATGAACAAAAATTCAGAGCTCTGGATCCAGCGGCAGCTGATCACATCACAAGCGTCTTAGAGGCGACACCTGCCTACGAAGCCGACTGACCGGCTCATCGAAGTAAAAGACTCAGCATTGGTGAATTGCGTCGACGCACGGCACTAGGCTATCCTAGGCCCTGAGGGCCGACGGATACAAACGTGCACAGGGCCGCGTCCGCAGAGGGTGGATTGTCATCGAGCCCTAGCGTTGGTTAGCACAACATGGCCTATCAGGATGGCGACATAGTCTCCAGCCCTCGACAGACGGCGCCGGCAGAGGGTGAACGGCGTGCGATCGTCGGGTACTCCTCCCAGTACCGCATTTCGGCCTATTTAGTCCTGCGTGGCCTTCAGGGAAGCCTCCAGTGGATACGAATACTTGATCCGGAGGCTGGCCGCGTGGACGACCTCCAGATCGGGAGCGAGTCCCGTGTAGATGCATACCAGATTAAGTGGACCCAGTACGGGGGCAACTTCACCTTCAGAGATCTGACCCAGCCATCTGGTGGATCACCATGCCTGCTGGCTCAGCTCGCAGATGGATGGAACCGGCTCAAGGAAGCTCATCCGGGCCATCGGGTCATGGTTCACCTGATCACAAACGAGGTGCCATCACCGCGTGACAGGCTGCCGGTCGATGATCCGCCTCCCAGACCTGGGCACTTCGCTGCTTTCCTGGAGCAGGTGTGGAAGCCGTTCCGAGTTGTGCCAGCCGGCTCGCCTTGGCAAGTCCCCGAGGAATGGGAGCCAGCATGGCAAGCTCTAGGATCTGCGAGTGGCCTATCGCCGGATGAGTTCGAGGCTTTCGTTCGCGACTGCGAGTTGGAATTCGCATATCCCCTACCTGAATTCGACGTGGCGGCAACACGAGAGGAGCAGAGCGACCTGGCAGACTTGGAGCAGATCACGACGTTCCTCTTCAGCGCGGCCGCTCATCCGCAGCGGCTAATTTCGTTCAGCCGTGATGACCTGGTTACTCGTTTGGGTTGGCAGAGACGCTTTGAGTTCAGAAGCCGTCACCATTTTCCAGTGGACGAAGCCCTTTACGAGCCGATTGAGGATAGTATCTCCCAGCTCGAACATGCCCTGACTAATCTGCCCGGCGGCTACGTCGCGGTCTTGGGGACGCCAGGCTCCGGGAAGTCCACTTTGTTGACTCGAACACTGCTTGCTCGTCCCGAGCGCGTGGTGAACTACTACGTCCATGTACCTGGATCCCAACTGCCGATGCCCTTGCGAGGCGAATCCACGAACTTCCTTCATGACGTGGTGCTCGCTCTGCATAAAGCCGGGTTCGAGACCGGTCGGGGTCTTGTTTCGGACGACCGCGTCCTGCTTCTGGAAAGCTTGCACCACCAACTTGGTCTCCTGCATCGGGCCTGGCAAGAGAGCGACCGAAAGACCGTAATCCTCATTGATGGCCTTGATTACGTCCCGCGAGAGCGGCCAACCCGATCGCTACTTCTTGATCTGCCATGGCCAGAGCAGGTCCCTGACGGAGTATTCATAGTCCTGGGGAGCCAAACTGATCAATTGGAGGAGCTGCCGGGCCCTGTGCAACACGCTATTCAGCAGCTCGGCTGCCGAATCCAGATGGACCTCCTCAGCCGACAAGCGGTCCTTCGAATTCTGCAGAGGCAGGGGCTCTTTGGAAAGCTGTCTGAGGATCAAAGGGAGCGCGTCTATCAGCTCTCGGGAGGCCATCCTCTTTCCCTGGCGTACCTACTAAACCGGCTCCAAGACGCAGCCGACGCGCGGGAAGTGGACGCGGTGCTGGATGGCACCATGCGCTACGAGGGTAGTGGCGAGGAGCAGTACCACAGCTACTGGAGGCAGATCGAAGCCGACCAGGAGCTGACTCACCTCTTGGGGCTTCTTGCGCGACTGCGAGGCGTGATCGACCTATCTTGGGTCGAGACCTGGGACGGAGCCCCCGTCGTGACAAGACTACGGCGTCAGCTGGCGCACTATTTCCGCCGCGAGGACGGCAACCGCTGGTACTTTTTCCACGATAGCTTTCGCCTCTACATCCTGGACAAGACAGCGGAGTCATCACCGGGAGAAGTTGATCCTTCGCGAGATCGTGCTCTCTACCACGAGCTGGCCGAAATATGCGGTCAGGCGCCAGCAGGATCGTTCTGGAAATGGGAGGAGATATACTATCGGTTCGCGGCTGAAGAGCATCAGATGGTCCTTGAGCTCGCTTCTCAGGAGTGGTTCCGAGAACAGTTTCTGGCCCTCCGACCTGTCGACGCCATTGACGCCGATATCAAGCTTGCCTTGCGATCGGCAGGAGCCCGTAGGGACCCGGTTGCTCTCACGCGACTCCTACTCGCTGGAGCCGAGCTTGCCCAGCGTCGCTTTCACATGGAGAATGCCGCGCTGATCGATCTTCTCGTGGAATTGGACGCCCCCGTCGCGTCGGACCACGTGCGTGATGGTTATCGACTCCGGGTGGATGCGACCACAGCACTCCAAACAAGCGTGAAACTGAAAAAGGCGGGATGGGCCGCGGAAGCTGAGCGCATGTTTCGGCTGGCCGAGCCCCTTGACATCCTGGCAGCGGCTGCGCCCATCGAGGATGACCCGCAAGAGGAAAAGGTCAAGGTCCTCAGAGCATGGGCCGCAGCAGCCGCCCATTTCAGGGACGTGGAAGACGTGATCGGCATCATCCGGAAGCTTCGCTTGGCCCCAAGTCGCTTCAGCCAAGAAGACGAAGAAACATCGACCCACCGACTCCGCAATCAGCTGCTATTCAATGTCGGTCTGGAACTGCTTGACGAGCACCGCTGGGGTGACCTAGCGACGTTATCAGCGGAGCTTAGCACAGACGACATGGATGACTTCCTGTGGTGGTTCTGGCTCCAGGCACATGCCTGGCAAGATTGTCTGGTCGCAAGGGATGAGGCCAGAGCACGGTACTTCCTCGAAGAAACTCTCACAAGAGTCTGTGATTTCGACCTCGGTCCAGAAGAGCGCGTAGCGTTAGCAGAGGGGGCCTTTCGCATCCTTCGAGACGAAGACGAGACGCGCAGGTGGCTACGAGACGTGCCGCAGCCCGAGCTGAGAACCGATGTCCTTACTTCTCACAATTCCGGCCTGAAGCCCTTCCTTCAGCGGTTTCGACTCAATCGGCTTCTTTACGCTCTCGGAGACCAACGATCCCCCGCTGAGATAATCCCCGACCCGAGCAACCCCAATGAACAAGGGATGGCTTACTTTGAGCGCGCGCTGTGTGCGCTGGCGCGAATCTGGGCCGAGGCTTGGCGCGGACAGCAACCTGAGGGCTCCGAGGTCGTTTACAAAGCAATTCCCATATTGCGCCTCTTCAATCGGGACTGGCGGGAGACGCGTGACTGGGCCTCCTGGTATGTGGCTCAGGGCGCCAGGGCACAGTTTTACGAACTCCTAGTGGACGCATCTGCACAGCACGGCCCCCAGACTATTGAGGCTATCCGGTCAGCCTTCGAGCAGGAGTGGGAGAATCCCGAAACCGCTCGATTCTGGCCGACCGATGTACGGCGTCAGGTCATCTTGGCGTTTGATCGCCACGGGTCCCCTCGCAACTGGGTCGTCGAGAAGCTGCGAGATCTAGAAGGCGAAATGCTCGATGGGCGTGATGCATATGGCCGTATCGAGGAGTGCGAACAGCAAGGGAAGGCGTGGCTGGCGCTTGGAGACAGAGAGTCTGCACGACTTCTGCTCGACCGGATGATGAGAGTGTCTTCTGCGGTGGGATATCGGAAGGATTACCAGCTCAACACGTGGATCGAGTGGCTCGGGGACATCAATGAGATCGAAGGAGATGAAGCAGCCGAGCGGATAGCCTGGTTTGCTCGCGCTATCACGACCCTGGAGGAAACCACGGAAAGGGATGCCACCAGATACGCCGCCAATAAGCTGCTCGCAGTAGCATATCACTGGAGCCCCAGGAGAGCAATATCGTGTACTCGTCCAGTACATTGGTGACACTATGTTACCTCCTGTTGCTGGAATTGCAGGACGGCCTGGAGAGGCGTCCGGTAGCCCAGGGCCTGGTGAGGCCGGATGGTATTGTAAACCCGCTCCCAGTCTTGTAGAAGG
>DAOUEZ010000027.1:0-5102 GCA_034429995.1 Dehalococcoidia bacterium | reverse complement strand
TCATATCGTGGAGCATCGCCGCCTGCTCAAGGTGGCTCAGCTCCTCATCAGAGAAGCCAAGCTCCTGTCCCACAGCCAAGGCCAGCCGAGCTAGGCGCAGGGAATGGCCTTTGGTCGCCTGATCCCGCAGGTCGAGGGCAGCGGACAGCACCTGCAAGAGCGAATCGTGGCTGCGCTTCAGCTCCTGGCTACGCAGCATCAGCTGGCCCCTTTGCCTGCCCATGACAGCAGAGCCCCGCCCGACGATGGCCAAGAGAACCGCATACAAAAAGCCCAGGGCACCAGCGACCGCTACGTACATGACCGTCTGGGATCTTTCGATACGGTCGGCGATGGGCGCATAGGCCCGGTGTACCTCCAGAGCGGCCGCCACATCGACTCCGCCTTCGAAGGTCAGGGGAGCGTAGACCGCCAGCACCGAGCCGGAGCCGACGCCGGCAGGCCCCCTCAGATCATCAGGGCTGTCCGTCACCTGGGAGGCTGTATTGCCGCTGAAGGCAGCCGCTAGCCTCTGGTCAAGGGGAAAGTTCTGTCCAATCTGCCCTGGGCTGTCCGACGAATACACCAGGGTACCGTCCTGGCCCCAGAGCCTCACCCGAATCGTGTCAGCCGAGATGATTTCACTCTGGACGAAGCTATCGAACTCGGCGTACTGCTCTCCCGTCAGGGGTGTCATAGCCTGCCCCGGCGATAGACGGGTCATGACGAGTCGAGAGACATTCTCCTCGGCCTGCTCGACCGCATCATCGATCTCGCTCTCCTTGATGGTGTGAGCCAGGTAACTACTGAGGCCAACGCCGGTGAGGCCCACCAGCAGCAGGGCGAGCAGGGCGAACACCAGGGTGAACTGCAGGGTGAACTGCCATATGAAGGCGTAGCCTGTCAGCCACCGCCAAACGGCACTGAGGCCTGCCCCAGCGACCCTCACGAGCGCTATGCAGCGGCGGCCAGCGCCCCTCACCCTGACTATAAGAGCGCTGAGTAGCGCGGAGACGGAGGCAGCTCTTGCGATCGCGGCACCTCCTCCAGCAGCCTATCGAGCGGCTCTTCAGTAGAGAGAGCGTCCACGGCTGGGAGCGGGTGCCTAGTGGTGGCCCT
Source organism: Dehalococcoidia bacterium (assembly GCA_034429995.1). GTDB lineage: Bacteria > Chloroflexota > Dehalococcoidia > SM23-28-2 > SM23-28-2 > SM23-28-2. The sequence continues at coordinate 4,004 of DAOUEZ010000027.1, read as the reverse complement.
GTGGAGAGAACATCCCTCAAGGGGCCACCCAGCATCGCGGTCAGACCGCGGGGTCGGTCGCTACCGATGGCGGGACGGTCACCGTAGACTGACGCCTACGAGATCGCCCCTTCCCAGGTTATAGACGCCTGGATATGCCCACTGTTGCACGCCGGCTGCTTGCGCCACCCCAGATCGTCTCCCGGCAGGCCAAAGCCTGTAACCGATTTTTCTCCCAGGCGTCCTACATAGTGGAGCTAAAGGCAAACGCGGCTTCCAGCTGAAGGCGCGCAGCCGCCTCACGACGGGCTTGCTGGGCACTCCCCCAGTACATCCCGCGAAGGCGGAACAGCCACCGGCGCTGCCTCCGCCGTAGCAAACTGGGTCAGGCTAGACCGTATCTTGCAGGAACAGTTCAGTGCCCATTGATCGGGGCAATTACGGATAGCACGAGGAGGGGTGATATCGATGTTCAGGCACCTGCTTACTTGGAGGGTCGGTCTGGTTATCGCCGCCGCTCTGGCGCTCGCTGGTTGCGGTGGAGAAGGCGAGGGAGACGTCAGCACAACATCACCCACACCCGCTAGTACCCCTGCTGCTAGTCCGTCCACCACCCCAACGGAGGAGAAGCCGTCCGAATCGCCAACCATTGGAACGACTCCCGAGCCGGGTGCAACAAAGGAGGAGTCAGAGGCGAACAGAGCACTAGCCGCGGCGGAGGTGATCTTCGGCGGCATTGCTGACCCAGACTGTGTTCCGGCTGCTGACAGTCCGATCTGCATTGTTCCGCAGCCCTCGCTGGGTGCTACGGAGCGCGGCATCGTGGCGTTCGGCGTTAGCGACTATCCAGCGGGAGGTGCCATCGTATTCCTGGGGAGAACACCCGAAGGTGAATGGGAGTTCTGGTTCGGCACCCAGGACATCACCTACCGATTGACGGCACTACCAGGCGAGATGCGTGTCTGTGCCGGTGGCGCGGGACTGAATCTCCGAGCTTCTCCTTCCACGGACAGCGAAGCTCTGGCGGCGCTCCCCGACGACGTAGGCGTTGCGGTCGATAGCTTCGTACTAACGGAGCCGGGGATGATGTCGCCGACCGGGCCGGAGGCTGGGTACGGTTGGTATCACCTCACGAGCCCCGAGGAGGGCTGGGCATACTCGAAGTACCTGTCCGACGCCTCTCTCGACGACTGCAGCATACACGATATCATGGTGCAGGACTAGTCTTGATGAAGTGAAAGGCAGCATCAGAACGGCCTACCCCAGCCACCGCCTCCTGGCGTACCCTGCCCCTGCGCCGAGAGCGACCAGCGGCGTCGGGTTCCAGCAGGACAGCTCAGAGCGGCTATTCGCGGGCACCCCACAGGCTAACTCCTGCCATGAAGACCAGGAGAATAGGGAGCGTCCTCTTCCCTGATCGGCGGGGCGCTTCCCCACGCCTCCAGCCCCTCACCGATACGCCGTAGCACCTGACCCGCGCGTCGGGCCGGCTGTCCTAGTACCGGCTGCCTCCATAGCGGGGGCGCCTCGGACGGCAAACGTCGCGGGCGCGGCGTGTCCGCGCGGGTGGTGCCGGGCCGGGCGGCGGTGCTCAGGACGGGCGCAGGCACGGACACAGGCTCCGGCCCGCCCGGTGGCTCCGTCGCTGCTATTAGCCGGTCCAGCCGGTCACTGGCGGCGAGCCAGCCCCGGAGGTAACGGAACTCCTCTTCCTTGCCAGGCACGATGTGAACCATTGATCGTCTCCTCACCGGAGAGGCAGCTTTCCTCTCCTGCATAGTCGCTTCCGCCGCCGGTGGCTCGATGTCTCCAAACATGGCCTCTCCCTTTTCGTCGGCCCCGTGTCTCACTCATAGCGCAGCGGATCGGTGATGCGGCTGCGGCCTGCGCGCACTGCCGGTAGTGCACTCCCGATCACCGTCACCGCGATGGTCAGCGGTATGACCAGCAAGAGCCAGCCAATGCTGGGCGTCTCGGCGAGCCCCTTGGGCCAACCCTCATCGTGACCCACGAAGCCGAACAGGGCGTCCGTTATCAAGACACCCGCGGGGAGGCCGATGATCACCGCCAGCAGCGCAAACACGGTGCTGCCCATCACGAACGCGCTCACCACCTGGACCGGCGCGAGGCCGATCGACTTGAGAATACCCACGTCTCGTTGTCGCTCGCGTACGGTGAACAGAAGCGACGTCAGCAGGTTCATGGCCGCAGTAGGCGCAGTGCGGCGAGGCCTCGGGAGGGCCGGGCAGCTCCAGCACCGCTCGCGCCCGCCGAAGCCACATCCTCGCCCGCTCGGCGTCCGTGTCTATCCTGCGGACGTAGATCTGGAACGGAAATCCCTCGTGGAGCTTCCCATCCACTGGAACGTAGTACACGAGGACACCGTAGTCAGCCACCGAATAGCCGTTCTCTGCCAGCAGCAACGTGTAGATGTCGAGTTGCAACCGCTGAGCATCTTGCACGCCGTTCAGCGCCAAGCCCCGCGTCTTGTGGTCGAGCGGGGCGAAGAGGCCCTCATCCACTTCCAGACACTCGTCCAGCCTGTCGACCAAGGTCAGCCCCGTGTCCGCATCAACACAGGGGCCGATCCGAACCGTCACGAGGCGGCCCCCCAGGTGGTGGAACAGCAGGGGAGGCAGGACTTGCTTGTCACGGTATGGAGCGCAGTAGTGGCTGATGACCGTGTCCAGCCCGCGCGTGAGCGTAGGCCACGGCCCCTCAGGCCGTCGTACGCCGTGGAGGTGCAGCCAGAAACACCGCTCACACTCTCTCAGGAGGTTCAAGGTCTTCTGGGACACTCGCACGGACCGGCAGACGGCGTCCACAGTGATCTGCTTCCTGTTTGGTCCTCCTCCCGTCGGCCGCGCCAACTCCACTGGCGGCGATTTCCCCATGGGCGGTGAGCGCTCCGTTAGAGCCAGCACGTCCCTGAGCACATAAGGGCTGAATATTCGTTTCATTTCCCCCGTTCCTTATCCGGTTGATCGGACCGTTGCTTCGACAGTCCGTCCACTATCGCGGCCTGCTCCTGGCGACTGCTGGCAGTCAGGCCTACGATAAGCCTGGGTCGTGCACCCTGCCCATTCCTTTAGAACGGAGGAATGTGAGGATTGCTAAGGGGCATATCGAGGAAAAGGGGGTCATCACTTCTGAGGCCGACGTCCCTTTTCTGTCGCCAATTGCGTCAGTAGAAGACTATCACCTCCTCCCTGCTCTACTGTGCAGGCTCCCGCCAGTGAGCGCGAGAACTGGCTGAACGGGTTCCCTGGCACAGCAGTCCCTTGTCGGAAGTGCCCCGTGAAGGAGCCAGCAGGGAGGATGGAGATGACTGTCGCAAAGTCGAACGCCGCAATGGGCCTCCGACCATGCCTCTCCGGGCGAGGCGTCTTGGCCAACTTGCGGTGTTCGCAGATGCGATGTCGGGCACTATGTCCCAACCTCCTTCGGCAGCCCGGCAGCCATAGCCTCTCGGCCTTAGGCCCGTAGCTTTGCGCCCCGCCCTTTCAGACGGTTCGCCTTTATCGGGAGTGTGGGCACTCCGCTCAATCTTGCCTAGTTAACATAACTAGGCTCCACATGTTAGACATCGCCAGAGCGCAAGTGTTACAGCGAATGCACATCCCGTGCTAAAGACGGGGGGTGTCAAAATAGACGTCGGCGCTGCGTTATGTAGTGAGAATACCCCCTCCTAGTCAGCAGACTGACCTCAAAGTAGTCCGCAACAGGGTTCGCCCAAAGGGTTCCCCGAGATAGGTAGAGGATGGTGCGGGGGGTTGCGCCGCTCGCCACTCGCAGGGTGGCGTGAAACCACTTGTCCCATCCTGTAGGGTGCCAAAACCTCATGCATATCTGCACGGTTGACGCGCTGAGCTATTTGCGCGAGCTTTGTGTTTGTCAACCCAAAACAGCGCCACTGTGATGATGAAAAACGGCGCCACCCCTAGGTCTTGGCCTTCTCCCTTCTGCGCAGACTTTCTTTGAACCGGTAGGAGTCACCCTGGAACTCGATGATGTGGCAGCGGTGG
>DAOUEZ010000026.1:0-4142 GCA_034429995.1 Dehalococcoidia bacterium | reverse complement strand
CTTCGGACCGGCTCCTATCAGGTCAAGCCCCGGGAGCCCAGCGAGGGGAGCGACACCTCACGATAAAGGGCACATAGCCAGTGGTTCGTTGGGTCAGCCCCACTCGCTGCGCTCAGCTTAATCAATAACAGAGAGTGGTACGTGGTGGCGATGGGGTGAGGCTAACAGTCCTTGCCAACGCTCATGCCTACGAGTAGGATGGGGCCACCGTAGGTTGAAGACCGACACGCAACATGGAGGCAGCGTAATGAAGATGGCAAGCGTGGGCCTGACCCTGCTCCTTGGCATATGCCTGGCGGTGCTGGCAGTGGCCTGCGAAGGTGGAGAGGATGGCGATATCTCTACAGCCACGGCCATGGCTACGCCCGCCTCCACAGTCGCCGCCTCTCCGGAGACCACGGCAGCGCCCATCTACATCGCCCTGGGCGATTCTCTGGCGGTGGGAGACGGCGCCTCTGACCCAGCGTCGACGGCGTATGTTCCCCTGTTCCACGAGTACCTGCGGGAGGCCCTGCAGATTCCTGAACTGGCGCTGATGAATCTGGGTCACGGGGGGGATACCAGCGCCGAACTGATCGAGCATGGCCACCTAGCCAAGGCGGTCGATGAGATTGAGGCCCGCAATTTCGACGAGGGCCCGGACAATGACGTCCAAGTGGTGACCCTGGACATCGGCGGCAATGATCTCCTGGGGCTGTTCCAGAGCCTGGTCATGCCTGGCACCTGCCCTGACTTGGAGACGTTCTTAGCTGAGGCGGAATGTCTCAACGCCTTTCAGGACGCGCTGGGCGGCTTGAGGGAGAACTTTGACCAGACGCTGGACGAGCTAGGGCAGGCAGACCCCGATTTGCCCATTCTCACCGCAGACCTATACGATCCGTTCTCCGGCTCGGGACTGCCTTTCGAAGAGCTGGCGGATTTGGCTCTGGAGGGACGCGAAGGCTCGCCATTTGAGGAAGGGCTCAACGATGTCATCCGTTCCATCGCCGGGGAGCACGATGTACCGGTCGCGGACTGGTACGGTGCCTTTCAGGGGAAGAGCACGGAGTTCATCGCTCCGGACCGGATCCACGCCAACGATGCCGGCTACACAGTCATGACCGACGCTGTCATCGTCGCCTATGAGGCCACTGGCGACTAGATAGTGGCGGAGCAATTTCGATCCATTTTGACCGCCAATTTGTCGGGAAGGGCCGAACCTTCTGCCGCCGTCGAACGTAATAACATGTGGGAAGACAAGGGCCGCACCCCCTTTGAATCCCGCCGATGCCAAGAGAGGCCTGTCCTCTAGGGGGCGGGCCTTAGCTCATCCTGCGGCACTACCTGCGCCGCATGGAGGAGAGTCCCTGCCCGCCCTACCGCTGGCCGACGCCATCGTGTGGCGCGCCATCCTCTAGCCTTGGTGCCCCGCCCAGCAGCCAAACGCGGGTAACACCGAAGGGCACCAACACGCCTACGTATGCATATGGGGGCTTTCCAGGCACCCGCCGACGGAGCACACCGAGCGCCTAGAGGACATCTACGGCGGGTAGTGCCCTTGCCCACCTTCGCTGCTGCGAGTAGGATGGGAGCGTCAGCCCGAGTTCAGGCGAAACCCGACGGAGGATTTGTAGGGGGGCACGATGCGAAGCGGCTCAAGGCAGCGACCGGTGACACAGAGCGATAGACCGGAGGCGGAGGTACTCCTGCGCGAATACGACAACTTAGCGACGGACAGCAGGACTCTGATGAGCGGCCAGTACACGCTGGGTATGATCGGCGTACTGCTGCCTTTGGGACTATTGACCGCAGCGCTCGAACTAGGTAGGGGCGAGGTAGTCCTTGCGGTTCCGGCTGCCTTTGTGCTGGTCGCTTGTGGCATCGGCGTGCAGCAATCGATGATGGCGTACATTGGCAGGCACCTGTCCGTCCTAGAAGACCGCATCAATCGCCTTTGTGGCGGCGACCAGTCGCCGTTACTGACATGGTATGGCCGCCGCAGCTTTGTCCATCTCGGGCACTTGTGGGTGAACCCGATGGTCCGGTGGTTGATAGCCATCATGGTGGTAGTCGGCCTCATATACATCGGACTTGTCGTCGCTAGTGGCGTCATTGCATTCGACGTGGCTCCGGGTGCGCAGGAGTGGCGCTACGTCCAGGCGGTGTTCTACGGACTCGCGCATGTGCCCCTAGTCGGATATGTGGGCTGGATGTTCCGGCGCGGCTTCTGGCTAACGCAGGAGGCGTACGACAAACTGGAAGGTTCGAGTTGACCTCGGATGCGGTCGCATCCGCGTGTAGGCACCGGCGGTCTCCCTATCTTCGTCTGCAACCGAGAGCAGGGGTCGACCGATTCAGAAAAGGGTCGTCGCTGTGGGCGAGGGTTCGCTGCCTTGAGGGCCGCGTCGGTAAACGTGGAGATCTCGCCCTCATCCCGCTGCCCAACGCCATCGCTTGGTTCGTGGTGGCCTAAATGAGGGCCAGGGTGCAGCCCCTGGCGCCCGTGGTCGACCCCACAAAGAATATCCAGTGGCAGAGGATTTTCGTCTGCCCAGGAGAGTAGGAAAATGGCTAACCTGCGAAGCTGGCTCTACCGCTCAGCCCGCCTACTAGGCGATGTTCAGGCCCTAAGCTCGGGCAGCCGCAAGCGCATCCAGCGAAGGGTCAAGAACAAGGCCGTCGGGCGGTTGGCCTACGCGATGGGCTTCTGGCGCGCCCTCTGGCGCTGACCAAAACCTGTACACCATGTACAGAATTGGCCCGCCCGCTCCCCGGAGATCAGTCGTGACACGCAGCTCTCGTCGAGCCCTCCGCCCGGAGGCGATTCCCACGGGGGAGCGTGGCGCACACTATGACTTCATAGTCTGGTTCGTGGTAGTCGGCCTTGCCCTAGTCCAGGTGGCGGGCCTGGCCCGGCCACGTTGACAACGCCGCTATTTTCACGCACCATTGCCTTATCCTCATGCGGAAAGGCCGGTGAGGGACGGTGCTTTGTCCATCCTGCGGCCACGAGAACCGTGAAGGACGAAAGTTCTGCGTCGAGTGCGGCGCGAAACTGGAGTTGACGTGCGGCTCGTGCGGCGCGCCATGCGCGCCAGAAGAAAGGTTCTGTGGTGAGTGTGGTACCCCTCTTGCCGAGCCCACGCGCCCACCGCCGACACCCACCCCGGCCCCTACTCCCGCCATCCCCACCTCCTTCGCCGCCGGCCGCTACCAGGTCAAGCGCTTCCTGGGCGAGGGCGGCCGCAAGCGCGTCTACCTCGCCCACGACACCCGCCTCGACCGCGACGTGGCCTTCTCTCTGATCAAGACCGAGGGCCTGGACGCCTCCGGCCTGGCCCGCGTCCGCCGCGAGGCCCAGGCCATGGGCCGTCTAGGCTCCCACCCTCACATCGTCACTGTCCACGACATCGGCGACGAGAACCGCCAGCCCTACATTATCCAGGAGTTCATGGAGGGCGGCTCCGTCCAGGACATCGTCGACCAGGCCCCCGACCACCGGCTATCCCTCGACCAGAGCCTTCAGATAGCCTCCGAGGTCTGCCAGGCCCTCCAGCATGCCCACGACCGGGGCATCATCCACCGCGACGTCAAGCCGGGCAACATCTGGCTCACCGCCGAGGGCCACGCCAGGCTGGGCGACTTCGGCCTGGCGGTGGCCATCGACCTCTCCCGCCTCACCCAGGCCGGCATGATGGTGGGAACTGTCGCCTACATGCCCCCAGAGCAGGCCCTGGGCGGCAAGGTTGACGCCAGAAGCGACCTCTACGGGCTGGGAGCTACCCTCTACGAGATGACCTGCGGCCGGCCCCCCTTCTCCGGCCACGACCCGGTGGCCGTCATCTCCCAGCACCTGAATACGCCGCCGGTCGCTCCCTCCTTCCACAACCCATCGCTACCTCCTGCCCTCAACGACCTTATCCTCAGGCTCCTGGCCAAGAACCCCCAGGACAGGCCCTCCTCGGCTGACGAGGTCCTGACAGTGCTGCAATCCCTCCGCGAGCAGGTCGAGCAGGGCGAGGTGGTGGCCGCCGCCGAGCCTGTCGCTGCCACTCCCATCGGCCGGGTGGCTTGGGGCACCTTCGTTGGACGAGAAAGGGAGATGGAGCAGCTCAAGGAGAGGCTGGCCGACGCCTTCTCCGGACTGGGGACGGTGGCCATGG
>DAOUEZ010000025.1:0-36346 GCA_034429995.1 Dehalococcoidia bacterium | reverse complement strand
CCCTGGCCTGGGAGCACGTCTACAATACCGTGCGCCCCCACCAGGCCCTGGGATATAAGACGCCTAAGCAGTTCCTGGAGGACTTCGCCCTTGCGCGCCCTCCTTAGTGTCACTAATGTACTGGACGAGTACACGCCATAGCTCCAGCCCGCTATGGGCGGTATAATTGAGGCAGACTGCCGCCATATCAGGAGATAGATGATGCCCTTCCCCTATCGCGATCCCGAGCAGGCGGAGCCGTTCGCTTTGGGCTACTTCCAACGCCTCCGTGGCAACGACGACATTCGCAGGACCTGGCTGGGACTGGATGCGCTCGTCCAAGTGCGCATCCGAGAGCCGGAGATCGCCGTTTTCATCGACACGCGCGGCGGCCGCGAGATGCGCATCGGCCCAGGCGCCACCGCCGAGAAGCCCGACCTCACCCTGACCCTCACCGCCGACAACTTCCATGACATCTATACGGGCCAGTTCAACGTTGTCACGGCGTTCGCCACCCGCAGGATCAAGGCCGAGGGCAATGCCGCCCTGATCATGAAAACGGCCTGGACGCTGCCGCAGGCGATCCAGATCTACCGCGAGCATTGCGCTTCGGCTGGAGTGCCGGAAGAGGAAACGAAAGCCCCGAGGCCAGAGCCAACCGAAGCGGTGGCGGCGGTTTCCGTCGGTGACAGGGTAGATCGTCTGCGTGAGCGATTCTTGCGCGGGCAGCGGGAGGTCTGTGTGGAGCGAGCCCGCTACCTCACCGAATCGTACCGCCAGACGGAAGGGCAGCCCGCCGTTCTGCGCCAGGCTCGCGCCTTGGAGCACATCCTGGGTCACATCAGCGTGCGCATCGAGCCGGACGAATTGTTGGTGGGGAACGTCAGCGGCAAGCCGTTGAGCGCGGGAATCTATCCGGAAGGCATCGCCGGGCGCATCCTGGGCGAACTGCCGAACCTCGCCCAGCGCGACTGCAACACGTTTGCCATCGACCCAGAGGACGAACGTGAACTGGTGGAGAGGATCCTGCCCTACTGGCGCGGCAAGTCAACCGAGGACCGGGCGCGGGAGCTCTGGTCGCCGGAGGTGACCGCCAGCTTCGAGAAGGTGGCGCCGTTCATCCTGACCGAGATCGGTGGCATCGGGCACTTGCTGGTCAACCACCAGCGTGTGATAGAACGGGGGCTGCTGGCGGTCATCGAAGAGGCAAGAAGGAAGAGGCAGGAGGCAAGGGACAAGGCGCAGGGCGATTTCTGCGAGGCTGCGGAGATCGCCGGGCGGGCAGTGATCTCCTGGGCGAACCGCTACGCAGACGAGGCTCAGCGGCTGGCCAATGCGGCAACGGACTCCCGCCGCGATGAACTTCTCGCCATCGCCGAGGCTTGCCGCCGCGTACCCGCTGAGCCACCGCGGACATTCCAGGAGGCGCTGCAGTCCGTCCTGTTCATGCACTACGCCATCCAGATCGAATCGTGGGACTCGGCGATCTCCGTGGGCCGGATGGATCAGTTCCTCTATCCGACCTACAAGGCCGAGATGGAGGCCGGGCGGCTTTCGCGCGACCGCGCGCTAGAGCTGCTGGCCTGCTTCTACATCAAGCTCAGTCACTCCATTCCCCTGTTCGACGCCGACGTGACGCTGGCCTTCTCCGGGCTGACCAACTTTGCCAACACGGTCATCGGCGGCGTGGACGGGGAAGGCAACGACGTCACCAACGATCTCTCATACCTGATGCTGGAAGCCATGAAGCGCGTGCGGACGCCGCAGCCCAACTTCGGCGTTCGCATCCACAAGCAGGCCCCGCGGGAGTTCCGAGACGCCATCGTCCAAGCTGTGGCCGATGGCATCGGTAATCTTCAACTGTTCAACGATGAGGTGATTATCGCCTCGCTGACCAATCGGGGCGTCCCCCTGCAAGAGGCGCGCGACTACGGAATCATCGGTTGCGTCGAGCAGGCCGTGCCGGGCAAGAGCCTTACGTCCTCCGACGCAGGGCTGTTCAACGTGGCGTTGTGCCTGGAGCTGGCCCTGAACAACGGTCGCGGGCGACTGTTCTCCGATCAGCTTGGCCTGCCCACCGGAGACCCGCGAAGGTTCACATGCATCGAGGAGGTCATCGAAGCCTACCGGGCGCAGGTCGAACACATCGTCGGCCAGATGGTGGAAGGGCTGAAGGGGCTGGCGCAGGCCCACGCTGAGCGGCGGCCGATGCCTCTGGCGTCGGCGCTCACCGATGACTGTCTGACACGGGGCCTGGACCTGACAGCAGGCGGCGCCCGCTACAACTTCACCGGTGTTCAGGGCGTGGGCGTGGCAACCGTCGCCGATAGCCTGGCAGCGATAGACTGGCTGGTGTTCGACCAGAAGCGCATCACCATGGAGGAACTGCTGGCCGCCCTGGACACGGACTTCGAAGGGCGGGAGTCGCTGCGACAGATGCTCCTGAACAAGGCGCCCAAGTACGGCAATGACGACGATCGTGCCGACCGATTCGCCCGCCTAGCGGCGGAGATATGTTGCCGCGCGATTGAGAGGCATCGCAACTCCCGCGGCGGCTGGTACTCACCGGGGTTGTACAGCGTGACGACGCACGTGGCCTTCGGGCTGATGGTGGGGGCCACCCCTGATGGGCGCCATGCGGGCGAGTCGCTCTCGCATGGCATCAGCCCAGCGCACGGGCGCGACAGCGGCGGACCTACTGCTGCCCTCAAGTCCGCCGCCAAGGTCGATCAGACGCTGGTGTCCAACGGCCTAGCACTGATCCAGATGCTCAGCTTGGGCACATCGGCGCGTAAGCATGCCACCGAGGTGCTGGGCGGCCTGTTGGAGGGGTACTTCGCCCTCGGCGGGCAGGAGCTGCAATGGAACCTGGTGGACCGGGAGACGCTGATCGCCGCCCAGCAAAGGCCGGAGGAATATCGGGGACTGGTTGTGCGGGTGGCAGGCTATAGCGCCCTGTTCACCGACCTCAACCGCGTCGTCCAAGACGAGCTCATCGCGCGGACAGAGCACGCCCTCTGAGGAACGCCGCCGAAGAAGATACCGGCGGGTTCCTCAAAGCCTGGTTCCACTAGAGCCACCAGGCTGGTACTCACCGCTCGTAGGCCCCGAGTCGGGCGCGGCGTCAAGTGATTGCGCAGGTGAGCAGTACGACAAGCTGTGGGGCAGGCTATGGCTTACTGCGTGCCGAGGGCAATGGTCCCCTGCATATGGTCTAGCGTCGTCAGGCTGTTGATCTCGGGCTGGCCGGGGAACCAGCGCTCCCACGTCTGGGTCTGCGGGTCGATCCAGTAGGCGGCAGCGACCGGCGCCCCTGTGCAGCTGGCGACGGCCTGGCCAGTGTCCGTGCCGTCGGCACCGTCCCAGACCGAGATGGCCCACTTGCCCGCCGGTGGGCAGTTGTGCAGGGTCCCCTGAACGGTCGGTTCCTCACTGAGGTTTGATGGGCGTATCGTATTGCGGTCCCAGTATTGAAGGATGGCGTCGATCAGGTCGCTCGATGACGCGTCGGCGTGGTGGTCAGGGTCTGGGCCATGAAGGAAGTTGAAGCCATCGTCCATCTCCGCCCGCGGTTCCCACGATGCTTCCCATAGCCACAGCGCGTGGTTCATGCCCAGGTCCTCGAATAGGTTCATCTGGTCGTCCATAAAGTCAGCCGCGCCAGGCTCCCATCGCATAACGCCGAACTCATTGACGGCCATCGGCACGCCATGGGTTAGCGCGAACGTATCCACCGTCGAGAGCAGATTCTCCAACCAGCCTCGGTTGAACTGGTCGTCGACGCCGTCCCAGTCTGTATCGAACACCCCCGGGTAGGTCAGTTCCAGGGGAGGTAACTGGTGCGTGTATGGAAACGGCGCGTATTGATGCACTGTGTAGACGGTGCGCGTGTCTGCGGTCGGTTGCAGGTAGGGCAGCCACTGGACGGCGCTATAGCTCATCCCGCCGACCAGGATGGGTGTGTCGGCATCCACCTCGCGGATGGCAGCAGTGATCCGCGGGTGGAGCTGGTTCCAATCGTACAGGGTGTTGGCGTAGGTCGAGCAAAACTCCTCCGGTTCCCAGATGTCCAGCCAGACGTCGTTGGCATTTGGCTCGACCATCAGGTCGTAGCCGACAACAATGGGGTTGTTGCGGTAGCGCTCCGCCGTGTGGCGCCACATCGCCGTCCAGGCATCCTGCGCCGCCTGGTCGTGCCACACGGAATCATTGAGATAACTGTCATCGAACCAGGTGCCAACTTCATCGTGGAAGAAAGTGAACTCACTGCGGCCTGGGCCGGTGCGGAAGCTGACCACGGCGAACATGTCGGCTTTGGCAATCATGTCGAGTAAGCTATCCAGGTTGCCCTGGATGCCCTGATCCAAGGTATAGGGCGGAGTCTCGCTGAACAGGCCTGGGTGGGAGATGTTGACGTAGTTGGCGCCTAGCGCCGCCAGCCGGTTGAAGTCCTCCTGGGTGTGGGGTGGCCCGACGGGGCCGCTCCCCATGGAGTCGTCATCCAGTTCATGGTACACGCGGCGCTGGTAGATGTTAGCGCCACGCAGGCTAGTGCCATTCGTCCACAGCGCCCACTTGTCAGCCACAGGCTCGGCGTGCGGAGCAGTGGCGGTGGGCGTTGCCGTAGGCGTGGACGGCAGGGCAGCCGTTGCGCCGTGGGCAATGACCCCTTGCATATTGTCGAGCGCCAGCAGACCGCTGTTCGCCGTGCGTCCCACGGAGTACCGCAACCAGTCCTGGGCATCCGGATCGACATAGTAGGCGAAGTCGACCTTGCCTTCCCCACAGGTGGCCAAAGCCTGGCCAGTGGCAGTGCCATCGGCACCGTCCCAGACGGATATCGCCCACTTGCTGGCCTGGGGACAATTGTGCAGCGTGTCATCGTGCGCCTGGGGCCAACCAGGGCCTGCCACTCGGGCCAGGGCCTGCTGCTCCGCTCGTGGCGTAGGCGTAGGTGTGGGCGTGGGTGTGGGCGAAGCAGTCAGTGAATCGTCGTAGTCGCCGAAGTCCACCGCCCAGAACCAGCCGTACGGCGACTGGGGATTGTAGGCCTTGCCAACGCCGGCTGCCACAAAGCCATCGGTGAGCATAATGGCGTTGTGCCCTGGCGAGCTGCGCCAGGCCTCGAAGGCGCTTTCCGGCGTGGCGCCCCCGGCTCGGATGATCTCGCCCCACAGGCTGGCCTGCGTATAGCCGAAGGCCGCCATGCGCTCGGACGGGTTGCGGCCCAGGGAGTCGATGTGGGTCAGGCAGTTGTGCTCGGCCATGTCCTCGCTCATCCAGCGGGCGGCCGAGCTGAGCGTTGGCGAGACCTTAAGTGTCGACAGGCCATGTTCCAACCGATAGTCGTTGATCAAGACCAGCAGGGCGGCCTCGTCCTCGCTTGGGGGCGGTGCCTGAGCCCGAACCTGCAGCCGGCCCACGACCAGAAGCGATACGAAGGCCCCTACCGCCAGGGCCGCTGCAACAACGAGAAGGACTCCAAGCCGTCTGCAGTCTCGCATACCCGCCCCATCCTACTCGCAGGCGCGGGGGCTGGCAAGCGCATCCGGGCGCCGGGCAGCAACGGGACGGCCGATTTGGAGGTGCTACGCTGCTACAATAGGGACATGGAGCGCCGTAGCTCTTGTTGATGTCAGGCCATGGAAAAGGGAAGTTCAGGGGGCTGACGCAGGGGGCGTCCATCCATGATTCCAGGCACGTACATCTTGCTTCTGCGTCTGCCCCGTGAGACCACTGTCCAGATTGGCCGACTAGGCCCACACCGGTTGGAGAGGGGCTATTATGCCTATACAGGCAGTGCCCTGAGCGGGCTGGAGGGGCGCATCGGCCGACACCTCAGGTCTGGGAAGGCCAAGCGCTGGCACATCGACTACCTACGAGAGATGACGACGGTCCAGGCCGTATGGGTCCTGCAAGGGCCAGAGCGGAGGGAGTGTAGCCTCGCCGCTGAACTGCTTCGCATGCCGGGTGCTCACCCCGGACCGCGTGGGTTCGGCTCGTCTGACTGCCGCTGCCGCACGCACCTGGTGCACTTTGCCGATTGGCCGCCAATGGACAGGATGGAGCAGCGTTGGGGCCTCCGGCGGATACCAGTCTAGCCCTCTGACACCACGAGCCGCACGATTGGAGTGGCTAGATGCCCTCGTCGCGCAGGGAGGCAATCTCGCGGGTGACGGCCTCGCATTCGGCGTCACTGTTGTAGAAGTGGGGGGCGATGCGGATGCCGATGCCGGGGCGGTAGTCGACGAGGAAGCCGCGTTGGATAAGGGCGTCTGCAATGGCCGAGGCGTGGGGGCAGTCCACCGCCACGGTGCCGCCGCGCTGGTCAGGGTCGTGGGGGGTGTTGATGGTGAGGCCGTCCTCCAGGGCGAGGGCGATGAGGAGAGAGGTCTGGCGGCGGGACTTCTGGCGGATGGCATCGACGCCCACCTGGCTGACAATGCGGACGCCCTCGCGGGCGGCGTAGAGGGCGGGGATGGACGGGGTGCCGCCCAGGAAGCGGTAGGCATCGTCGGCCAGGTCGATGGGGCCGTCGGCGAAGGCGAAGGGTTCGCGGTGAGAGAGCCAACCGGTGTCGGCTGGCCGGAGCTGGGGGATGAGGGAGGGTTTGACGTAGGCGAAGGCGGCGCCGGGACCGCCGCAGAGCCACTTGAGGCAGGCGCCGAAGAGGACATCTACATCCGCTTCGTGAACGTCGAAGGGGAGGACGCCGACGGATTGGAAGGCGTCGAGGAAGACGAGGGCGCCGCACTCGTGGGCGCGGCGGACGAGGGCCTCCAGAGGGATGCGGTAGGAGCTGCCGTAGAAGACGTGGGATAGGGCCACGACGCGGGTACGAGGGGAGATGCGATCGATGAGCTGTTCGACGGGCGGGTGGACGGGGTCGTCGCCGCGGATCACGACGGGCCGGGCGCCGCGGCGGGCCTGTTCGAGCCAGAAGTAGTGGATGGTGGGGAAGTCGTACTGGCAGAGGAGGACCTCGGGGCGCTGGGGCGGGAAGTCGAGGGCGGAGGCGAGGATGGCCTGGAGGATGGAGACGTTCTGGTGGAGAGTGACGCTGCCGGGGGGTGCGCCGAAGAGGCGGCCAATCTCATCGCCGAAGCGACCGACCTCGGGGAGCCAGTGGTGCCAGGCGGTGACGCCCTCGGCGGCCCATTCGTCGGCGTACTGACGGAGGGCGTCGTAGGCGGCGCGGGGCATGGCGCCTAGGGAGTTGGAGACGAGGTAGGTGCAGCGCTGGAGGATGGGGAACTCGTCGCGCCAGCGGAGGAGGGGGTCATCGCCGGTCATAGTAGCCACAGGCTAACACAGACAAGAATCCTGTGCCGATTGAGGGCAGGCGAATAAGCGCCCCCACGGCCTGCTGTCCAAGATACTCCGCAGGCTCGTTGCTAGCCCGGCATCTGTCCTCTCAGCATGGAGATGTTCTGGTCGCCCAAGGGGGTAATCAGTTCGAAGATGATTCCGCCAGGCTGGCGGGTATCCAGGTAGGCGTAGGCCTGGCGGAACGGGTCCATCTGGAGCACCTCGAAGCCCATGGCTTGGGCCTGCTCCAGCTTGGCTTGGAAGTCCCTAACGAAGAAGCCCACATGGTGGATACCCTCCCCATGCTGACGCAGGAACTCGAGGTGGAAGCTGTCGCCCTCTAGGACTTGGATCAGTTCGAGCTCGACCTGGCCGAGGGTGGCAAAGCCCAGCCGGGCCTTGATCGGCTTCTCCTGGCCGCGATCCCAGACATTGGGCGCTCCCACCTCCCTGATGTCCCACGGGCCCAGCCCGAAGGTGGACTCGTAGAAGGCTATGGTGCGGTCGACGTCTTCCACCACCACGCCTATTTGGCCCACGTCGGGCAACTGGAGCTGCTGTTTAACATCGTCTGCTGTCATCGCAAACCTCCTTCTTCTTCATCCGGCCAGGGGCTTCTTCTGCCGAGTCTAGCCCTTGACCCGCGCATCGGTGGCGGTGAGGAGCGGCTGCTGAGCGTCTCAGGTCGAACATATCGTCGGTCAGCGGGCCTTCGTCTCAGCGAGGCCTCTCCTGAAGGCCTTCAGGTTGAGGTCGAGCCTGTCACCCGGCAGGCTTTCCTGGAGTTCGAGCTCGAACTCTTTCGCGGCCAGGGGCAGCACGCCGGCCCCGACGAGCGCTCCCGCCATGACGATATTGGCGAGAATGGATGCGCCCAGGTCCAGAGCAATGTCCGTGGCGTTGATCAGCCAGGCCTTGCTGGATAGCTCTTCCAGCGCCCTCACTATCTCCTCGACGCTGGGATAGTGGGCGATGCCGACGGCCACGGCCAGCGGGTATACGGGCCTGGAATTGGTAACGACTGTGACGCCTGGATTGCCGTATTGCCCCAGCACTCGCAGGGTCTCTACCGGTTCCAGGCCCAGGATGACGTCGGCTTGGCCATGAGGGATGAGGGGACCGTAGTGGGCTTGGCGCGAGATTCTCAAGTGGCTCATCACCGCTCCTCCCCTTTGGGAGGCGCCGTAGGTTTCGCCGATGGTTACGTGATAGTCGGCCCGCACCAGAGTACTGCCCATGAGCTGCGAGATGAGCACGTTACCCTGGCCGCCGACGCCGGTGACGATGACGTTGAGGGGGTCCTTTCCTTCCATGGTCAGGCTACCTCCCTGATGATGGCTGAGGCGGGACAGATGTCGGCGCACACCCCGCAGCCGTTGCAGATGACCTCATCGATCTTGGCCGTGTGGGTCTCATCGTCCCAGACAAGGCCGGGGCACTGAAATATCCGCGTACACAGGCGGGCGCAGCCACAGCTCTCCCCCCGACACTTCTCGGTGTCCACCCGAACCTTGTATGCCGGTTTCTCCTCCTTGGCGCTGACCAAGGCACACTTTCTCCTGGAGATCAGCACTCGCACTCCGCCGTCGTCTTGCATCAGGTCCAGGAGTTTCTGGGTGGTGTTCTGGAGGTCAAAGGGGTCCACCACCTCCACCCGTATACCCAGCGAGCCACACAGCGCTTCTATATCCACCGTGGGCGCTGGCTCTCCCAGGGCACTGGCCCCCGTTCCCGGGTGGGGCTGGAAACCGGTCATAGCAGTGGCATTGTTATCGAGGATGATCAAGGTGAAGTTGGACTGGTTGTAGACCCCGTTGATCAGGGCTGGGATGGCGGCATGGAAGAAGGTGGAGTCGCCGCACACTGTCAATACGGGCTGGTCAAACCCCAGCTTGTCCAGCTTGCCAAAGCCGGAGGCCAGGCCAGCGCCTGACCCCATGGCCTGCACCGTCTTGAGCTGAAAGAACCCGGTGGGCCCCAGGCCCATCGTATAGCAGCCGATGTCTCCGGTGACGAAGCCGCCGCGTCCATCCAGCTTCAGGGCGTTCTTCACCGACCACAGGGTGGCCCGGTGGGGGCAACCGGCACAGAAGCCGATCATCCTGGCCTGCACCAGGCCTCCGGTCAGCTGTTGTGCCTTCTTGGCGTAGTCGGGCTCGACGGCGACCCTTTCCTTGCCCAGAATGGAGCTTAGGGCCTCAATCACCCGGTCGGGGTCCAGTTCGCCAAAGGAGGGCAGGTGACCGCTCCGCTTGCCGTAGAAGGTCAGGGGGCCCAGAGTAGAGAACGTATCGCCGACCAGCTCTTTGAGGTTGCCCTCCAAGAAGGGGTCGACTTCCTCTACCACCAGTACCTTATCGGTCCGGGCCAGATGCTGGTGCACCAGCTTCTCGGGCAGGGGCCAGGTGGTGCCGAGCTTTAGAATGCCCACGGAGCTCTCCAGGCCGAGGGTCTTCAACGCCTCCAAGGAGTAGTACCAGCTGCTGCCGGAGGTGACTATCAGCAACTCCGGCCTCTCGGGGCCGGTGTACCAGTTGAAGGGCGACGACTCGAATATCTCCCTTGTCTTGTTCACCTTCTGATGCAAGAAGCTATGCTTGATGGGAACGAGCAAGGGGGTAAACTGGCCGAGCGTTGTGGGTGCAAACCTTGCCTTCCTGCTGGGGGGCACTGGCTCCCCGAGGCGCACGTCGCCGCGGGCGTGGGAGACCCGCGTCACGCTCCTGATCAGGCACACGTTTTTGATCTGTTCCGACAGCTCGAAAGCCCACTTGGTCATCTCCTTGGCTTCCTGAGAGTCGGAAGGCTCAAGGAGGGGGATCTCGGCCCACTTGGCGGCAGGCCGGGTGTCCTGCTCGTTGGTGCTGGACAGGCCAGAAGGGTCGTCGCAAACCACCAGTACCAGGCCGGCGACGGTTCCTGTCAGGTTGAGGTTCATGAGGAAATCGGAGGCTACGTTGAGGCCGTTCTGCTTCATGGCCGCGATAGCCCGCACGCCGGCAAAGGAGGCTGCGGCGGCGGTCTCCAGGGCCACCTTTTCGTTTACAGACCACTCGACGTAGATGTCCATCTCCCTGGCCACCTCGGCCAGGCTGCCGATGATCTCCGAGGAAGGGTTGCCGGGATAGGCGCTGGCGAATCCCAGGCCCGCCTCCAGCGCCCCCCGGGCGATAGCCTCGTTGCCCATCAGAAGCTGGCTGGCACCCGCCTCGTATGCTGTTATGCTCGTCATCTTGGCAACCCCTTTCGAGCGTCAGGTCCGTGTGTCATCCTGAGTGCCATTGCTATGACAGGAGCTCCTTCACTGCCTCGCTGGCCAGCTTGAGGTAGAGCAGGTCCTCCTCGCTGCCGGTGATCTCAATAACCTTCTTCAGCCCCCTTTTCTTCTTGAGAAGGGATGCCTCTTTGAGATGGGCGAGATTCTGCTCTGGCAATGGGGCTGTCTCGATGACCCCCTTGGCTCGGGCCGCCTTCACCAGTTCACTGCCGACATCGCTCCTGATAATGAGCGTGTTCCAGCCCTCGACTCCTTCGGCAGCGCCCACCGAGATGTCGGCGAGTTCCGCCGTCAGGTCGATGCAGACATCGCAGGCCGGCCTGACGAAAGGTCGCACCTCGTCCAGAGAGATGTCAATACGACCGGAGTCAGTGAAGACCCGGAAGAGATTGGCCGGGGGAGGAGGGATATCGAACTTGACTATCTGCCTAAGGGGCACTTTGTCCGCCAGGAAGCGAGCAAGCTCCTCGTAGCGAAGGGCCCAGGTGCAGAAGAGGCCGATGATCAGCTTCAGCTTGTCGATGTTGTTGCGGTTCTCCAGGGGGGAGGCCCTCATCTTGGCCAGGGCCTGCGCCTGGCAGGGGGTTGCCACCACGCCGATGCGCTGGATGTCCCCTTCCGACTCCCGATTGAACGCCGCCAGGGTGGGAGCGGCTACGAAGTTCGACCCGGCGCAGTCGCGGATCTGGGTCTTGGTGTCGGCCAGGATGCCGCTGGGAAGCATGCTCTCATCGCTGGTAGTGAGGACGGCCGAATCGATCAGCCCTTGATCCAGGGCGAAGGAGGTGAGAGCAGTAACGGTGCCTCCAAACTGAGCCTTGGACCTGACGGCTTCATCGCTGGCCCGGGCCAGCGCTATCTCTTGCACTGTGCCCAGCTCATCAGCCGCGTAGGGGACGCCAAATACGGTCTGGCTAAGCAGGTCGAGGTCCAGCGAGGTGCGAGGGCAAAAGACGTAGCAGCGCCCCTGGCGCAGATCGCACTCGTCCAGGGCAACGACTCTCCCCCGGTAGGCGACCAGGTAGGGGCACATCCCGACGCAGGCGCCGCACAGGCTACAAAGGTCTCGGGCCAGCACCTCGCTTTGGAGCTCGCGGTAACCCTTTACCTCTAGGCCCATTTCCTGCTCCCTTCTATCGCTGCTCAGAATAGCGGTCAGGCCCGGCGATGGGAACCCCGCCGCCTGAGCTACCAGGGAGATTATATACTGTCGACGGGCGTTTCAGGAAGGCACATCCCTGCGGGCTAGCAGGCGGCCCTGCTCCTCCCGCATTACCAGGGCGAGTGGGCGGAAGGCGACAGCGCATCGTGCCCGCGCTGTCGCCGGCGGTCTCAGGCGAAGCTGTTGGCCAGTTCTGCGTAGCGGTCCAGGAAGGGCAGGACCTCCTCCCTCGGGGCGGACGTGAGCCAGAAGACGCAACGCTCCACCCCTAGCTCGGCGTAGTGCTGGATGACCTCGGGCCGGGACGGCGCGCCGTAGATGGAGACTGGGATGCGCTCGCGGCCAGCCTCGGCCGCCAGGCGGTTGAGTTCGGCGATCCACTCGGCCAGGGGCCTGCGGAGGACGACGGGGATGGGCATCCAGCCGTCGCCGTACTCCACCACCCGCCGAAGGGTGTGGGGCCCGTCGCCGCCCAGAAGGATCGGCGGGTTGGGCTTCTGGACGGGCTTCGGCCATGACCAGATGGGGTCGAAGTTGGCGAACTGGCCGTGGAACTCGGCCTCGTCTTGGGTCCAGATCGCCTTCATGGCCAGGACCTGCTCTCGCATGAGCTTCCAGCGCTGGGCCGGGTTGGTGCCGTGGTTCTCCATCTCCTCCAGGTTCCAGCCGCCGCCGATGCCGAACAGGAACCGCCCGCGGGAGATGAGGTCCAGGCTGGCTACCTCCTTCGCCAGGGTGATGGTGTCGCGCTCGATCACCAGACAGATCCCTGTGCCGATGAGGAGGTGCTCTGTGGCCGTGGCCGCGGCGCTAAGGGCTACGAAGGGGTCCAGGGTGTGGGAGTACTCTCGGGGCAGCTCAGCGCCACCCGGCCATGGGGTTCGCCGGCTGGTGGGAATATGGGTGTGCTCCGGGAAGAAGAGCGACTCGAAGCCGCGCTCCTCCACGGCCCTGGCGATCTCTGCGGGACCAATGGAATACTCGGTGGGGAATATCGTGACGCCGAACTTCATAGACTGCCTCCTGCTCTGGCGAAGGTTGATGTGTGTCGGGGAAGGGTGACGCGCGCTGAGGGCATAAGGGAATGAGGCGGGCAATGGGACTCGAACCCAGAGTCCTCTGCTTGGAAAGCAAGCATTCCCAGCTTGTGCGACCTGAGACGGCTGTGGCGTGGCAAAACCCCATCCGTGTGTAGAGCGGTGCTCTGCTGGCTCAGGCAGATCAGTGTGTCAACGGTCCAGATACGGATAGAGGTTTGGTACTCCACAGGTACCCTTCTTATACCATCCTGCCGATGCGAAGTCCATCCAGGGTGGAGTCCAGCATCTTGCGGGGGGCCAGGGCCTGCCCGACAAGGTAGAGCTCGCCTACCTTGCCCTTGAGGGCCTTGTACAGGCTATCGTTGGCCACGCTGCCCAGGGCCAGCACAACGCTGTCCACCTCTTCGATGGTGCGGTCCTGGCGAGTGAGAATGTTGGTGGCTACCACGGTGTTCTCCTGAACGGCCTTTATCCGCATGCTGTTGGCCACCACTACCCCCTTACGGTAGAGCCGCGATAGCACAAAGGCGAGGGTCAGTGGCTCTACCTGGAAGCCCGCTATCGCTCCCCACGGCACGAGCACCTCCACCTCACAATCGCGGTCAGCCAGGAAATCGGCTGTCGTTAGGGCTTCCATTCCCCGGTCTAGGGCCAGCAGGACGACCCTCTTCCCCGCCTGAGCCTTGCCCACTAGCACGTCTCGCGCCTGCACTACGTTGGGTTGCGCTGCGCCAGCGAAGGTGCCTGCAGCCGGAAGTCCTCCTGTGGCCACGATGACCGCATCAGGCTTGACCTCCTCGATGGTCTTGTCATCCACTGTAGAACCCAGGTGGACATCGACCCCCAGTAGCTTGAACTGGTACTCGTAGTAGCGTACCGGCTCGGCCATGTCCTGCCTGCCGGGGGCCTTGGCGGCGATCTGGAGCTGGCCCCCCAACTGCTCATCCTTCTCGTACAGGGAGACGGAGTGGCCCCGTAGCGCGGCCACCCGTGCCGCCTCCATGCCGGCGATGCCTGCGCCGATGACCATCACCGTCTTCTTCACCGGAGCGGGAGTGATCTCCATCTCCTTTTCCCGCCCTGCGCTGGGATTGAGGGCGCAGGTGATGGGGAGGATGTCATATAGACGGCCCCAGCAGCCCTCGTTGCAACCGATACAGCGGCGAATCTCATCCAGCCTTCCTTCCCGCGCCTTGTTGGGCAGCTCAGGGTCGCACAGGTTGGCGCGGGTCATAGCCACCATGTCTGCTTGATTCTTGGCCAGGATGTCCTCGGCCACCACAGGGTCGGTGATGCGGCCGACGCAGAACACCGGCACGTCCACCACCTCCTTGATCCCGGCCGCCAGGTAGACGAAGGGGGCGGCGGGCATGTACATGGGTGGGATGATCGCCCCGCCGGCGCCGACGGTGACGCTAACGTAGTCCAGCTTGCCTGCGGCCGTCAGCTTGGGCATGATCTTTTTCATGTCCTGGAGGCCCAGGCCACCTCCCTGGAACTGGTCACCGCTAGTCCGCAAGCCCAGGGTAAAGTCGGAGCCCACAGCAGCCCGCACCGCATCGATCACCTCCAGGATGAAGCGAAGGCGCTTCTCCTCGTCTCCGCCGTATTCATCGCTACGCTCGTTGGTGCGAGGGGACATGAACTGCTCGATCAAAAAGCCATGGGTGCCCATGAGTTCTACGCCGTCCAGGCCGGCCTCCCGTATCCGCCGCGCCGAGTCACCAAACGCCTGAATTATCTCCTTGACCTCTTCAACCTCCATGGCATGAGCGGTCTCGGCGTGGAAGGACCCAGCGACAGCCGAGCAGGACCACAGGGGCAGGCTGCCCTCTCGCGTCCCGTAGAAAATGCTGCCCGGATGCCAAAGCTGGGCTACTAGCTTGGCCCCGTGCTCATGCACGGCAGAGGCGATCCGCCGGAAGGGCTCGATGCATGCGTCCCTGTAGGTGTGGATGACGAAGGGGTCGGTGGCAGCGGTGGGGTGGACGGCCTGGTCCTCGGTGATGATCAGGCCGATGCCCCCTTTGGCCTTTGATACCCAGTAGTTCAGGTGCCGTTCGGATGGCAGACCCCCTTCAGCAAAGGCGGTAAGGTGAGCGGTGCTGACGATGCGGTTACGCACCGTGAATGTGCCGATCTTCAGTGGTGTGAAGAGATGTTTGAACTGTACTTGAGGTGTCTCTGGTGCGGTGGTCATGATCAGTACTCCTTCGCTGATAACTGCCAGAGCAGATCCGGCTCGGAGGGGGTAGAGCTACAGCGCCCCTCCCAACCGCTTCCGATCAATCGTAGCCGCGCGCCAGCAACTGTTGCGCTCGGTTCACCGGCCGCCCATCTGGAAGTCGTAGTATCCGCGAACTACGTCGAATCTGCCCAGTTGGGCTCCTCCCTCCCAGAGCTGGATCTCTTTGCAGTCCCTCCAGTATTTCTCCACGTTGTACTCGCGCATATAGCCGTAAGAGCCCATCAACTCCATAGCCTTGTTGGTAACCATGATGGCTACTTCGGTACCGTAGACCTTGGCGATGCTCCCCCGGGACAGATGGCCAGGCGATTCCCGCGGCCCATAGGTCTCCGGGTGATCGAACATGTAGGCCGCCGTCAAATAGTACGTCCTGGCGGTCTCGATGCCGATGGCCATATCGGCCAGCATGCCGGCACAGATGGAATGCTCCCGGATGGGCTTCCCAGCCACGATTCTGTTCTTGGTGTACTCAAGAACCGTCTCAAAAGCGCCCTGAGCCGCACCCACGGCCATAGCTCCGCTCCCTATCCTGCCAATGGCTATAATGATTTCGAGCAGCCTAGCATCCTCTCCGGGGCCTGCGGCGCGGTTCTCCCTGGGGACCCTCACGTTGTCCAAATAGATATCGCAGTTTCTATCCGCCTGCATGCCTGCC
This sequence comes from Dehalococcoidia bacterium, assembly GCA_034429995.1. Taxonomy (GTDB): domain Bacteria; phylum Chloroflexota; class Dehalococcoidia; order SM23-28-2; family SM23-28-2; genus SM23-28-2. The sequence goes on along the minus strand of DAOUEZ010000025.1, from coordinate 20,677 downwards.
TTGTTTTCGAACTTGCCGAAGGAGAGCCCTTCACTGGGATGAGGCACGTAGATCAAGGCAATGCCCTCGTCCCCCAGATTGGGGTCGGTGGCGCACACAACGCAGTAATAGGCGGAGATACCCGCGTTGCTGGGGAACCTCTTGCTTCCGTTCAGAACCCATTCATCTCCGTCTAACACGGCCCTGGTGGAGATCCTTTTTCCGTGCAGGGCAGGGTTCTCAATGTCGCACCCCCCTTCGGGCTCGGTCATGGCGAAGCATCCTCTGCGCAGCTCGTCGCCACAGAAGACGGCAGCGACCTTGCCTAGTACCGCTTCGTTATTGGCCACGATCGCCGGTATAATGCACCACCCGGTGCAGCCCAGGGACACGGCGAGTCCGATGTCTCCCCGGGCGATCTCCTCTAGGACGATGCAGTTACCGACCATCGATCTCTGTGGCAGGCCGCTATATCTCTCCGGCAGCATGGCCCTCTGAAAACCGAGGTCCTTCAGTTTTTCCCCTATCTTGTCGATGAGGATATGGTCCTTATCATTGTCTAGTTGCTGGCGGATAGGCATGATCTCGCTATCTACGAAGGCCCTCACCGCTTGTTGGATCAACCTGTCCTCTTCGGTCACGAGCTCCTTGAGAAGAGGCTGTCTCATGTTTCCATCCTCTCTTCTGAATCCCCGCCAAATCCACGCGGTGAGCTCGGGCACCCGCGCTCGGCTTTATGAGCGGTCTTGGTGCGCAAATCATTCTGCACGATCGGTCGAGGTGTCAATCGGCAGCCCATCTGGTAGAATAGTGCAGATCGGTATGCCTTGACAAGCAACGGAGGCGCACCATGACAGACCCGCACCTCCTCGCGTGGTAGCCTCGTTGGCCCATGACCAAGCTGCAGCGACGCAGTTCGTCAACAAGCTCGATATCGACCGCGCCACTGGCCAGCGGGTCCACTAGGGGGCGCGACCGCGTTGAGATATGCGAGCAGGACAGACGGGCGGCGTGTGGGTTATCGTCGACCATACCGGCGACGAGGTGGAGGATATCGCCCTGGAGCTCCTCGGGCAGGGCCGCGAGCTGGCCGATCGACTGGGCCTGTCAGCGGCGGCGGTGCTCCTGGGCGATGACGTTGGTGGCCTGGCGCCTCTTCTCGCTCAGTGGGGGGCCGATACGGTTTATCTAGCTGAAAGCCCTCTCCTGGGCGCCTACAATCCCGATGCCTATACTCCTCTTCTCGCCGAGCTCATCCGTCGCCAGCGGCCTTCTATCGTCCTCTGGGGTGCCACCGATCAGGGGCGCGACCTGGCCCCGCGGGTGGCCGCCCGCCTGGGCGCAGGCCTGGCGTCCAATTGCACCCGCGTTGACCTGAGCGAGGATGGCCTGCTGGTGATGACTCGCCCGGTCTACGCTGGCAGGGCCTCGTGCAACGTCGTCTGCCCTCAGGCCAGGCCCCAGATGGCCACCCTTCAGCCGGGGGCGGTGCCCGCCAAGCGCCCGGACCCCAGCCGCCAGGCGCAGGTAATCGCAGTGGACGTGAGCCTATCGTCCCAGGATCTGCGCCTCCGCCTGGAGGAGGTGGTCAAGATTCCTCCCTCAGCCCTGGATGTGACTGAGGCGGAGGCCATCGTCGCCGGCGGGCGGGGCGTGGGCAGTGCGGAGGGCTTCCACCTGGTGGAGCAGGTGGCTCACCTTATGGGTGCCGCCGTGGCTGCCTCCAGACCGGTGGTCGACGCCGGCTGGGCTCCCTATGAGCGACAGGTGGGGCTCAGCGGCAAGACCGTTGCCCCCCGGCTGTACATCGCTTGTGGTATTTCGGGCGTCAATCACCATGTCGTGGGGATGAGGGATTCGAGGGCCATAGTCGCCATAGACCAGGACCCCCAGGCGCCCATCTTTCAGATTGCCGACGTGAAGATAGTGGGCGATCTGCACCAGGTGCTGCCCTCGCTGGTCGAGCGGCTGCGGCAATTGCGGCAGGAGCGGGGGACGGCCGAGGACGAGGAGGTCCTGCGGACGCTGGCCAACGTGCCTGGCAGCAGGCAGGTCTCGTGAGGTGACAAGCTCGATGAAGGTGGTTGTTTGCGTCGCCAGGGTGGTGGATACCGGCGAGCCGCTGCCGGTGAGGTCGGGGAAGGCCGCTCTCGAGGAGGAGGGTCTGAGGCACGTCCTCAATCTGGCCGACGAGTATGCCCTGGAGGAGGGCCTGCGCCTGAAGGATCGTTTCCCCGGCAGCGGCGTGATGGCCATCAGCGTGGGGCCGCCCGAAAGCGAGTCGGCCCTGCGCCGTTGCTTGGCCCTGGGGGCCGATCAGGCCCTGCTCCTGTGGGACGAGGCCTTCCGCGGATCAGATACTCTGGCCACCGCTCGCATCCTGGCCGCCGCCATCAGGCAGGCGGAGGCCGATGTAGTGCTTTGCGGCAAGCGGGCCAGCGACGGCGATACGGGACAGGTGGGCGCTCAGCTAGCCGAACTTCTCGACCTGCCAGCGGTTACTAGTGTTCTCCAGCTCGAGGTGAGGGACGGTGAAGCCCTGGTTCATCGGCGGTTGGAACGAGGGCGGCGAGAGGTGCTTCGCTGTCCTCTGCCCGCCCTGTTCGCCGTCGAGGAAGGGATCAATTACCCCCGTTATCCGCGGCTACGGGTTCTTCTTCGGTCGCTGGGGGCAGAAATCGCCCGCCGTGGCCTCGCCGACCTGGGTCTCCGCCCTGACGAGGTGGGCGAGGCGGGCTCCTGCGCTCAGGTAGTCAATCTGTCGCCGCCCAAGCCCATCACCAAAGGCTTGTTCATCCCCGATAGCGACCTCTCGCCGGAGGAACGCTGGGAACAGATCGTCTCCGGTGGCATGGAGGAGCGGCACGGTGATGTCATCCAGGGGCCGCCAGACACGGTGGCCGAGCGGTTGCTTCAGTTCCTGACCCAGAACAACTTCGTCTAGGGGTTCGCCCCTCGCAGGCCAAAGCCGGCGGCACCCAGAGGCGAATCAATCGTGCCGCACCCTTCAGGCTGCGGTGACAGGGTCCACTGCGATGCCCAGAATCCAGCCTCAGCCGGCCGAAGTGGCCACTAGAAAATGGGCGAAAAGCCCGAAGAATGCTGAGGACATACACCCAAGACAGCAACCGGTGGTAGGATTACCTCCAGGGGGGAACATTATGGGCAAGTATTACAAGGATGCTGCGCATCTTTTCGAGATATATGGCCACTTTCTGGACCGGGTGCTGAAGGACGACAAGATAGGCGCCAAGATGGCCAAGGCAGGGGTTGTCATCAGGTTCATATATACCGATCCCGATTGTGAGATCACCATAGACTTGAAAAATCCGCCGGCAAAGCCAGGGTATTATGGGACTTTCTATTTGGGCCCGACCGATGTTAAAGAGGATGTCTGGTCCAAGCAGTCGGCGGACCATTCCCACCGTTTCTGGCATGGCTATGAAAATCCGATAGCATCTGTAGCCAAAGGCAAGATGAAGCAGGGTGGCAACGTCATCGCCATGCTTAAACTTCTACCGGTGGTCAAGCCTGCTTTCAAGATGTTCCCGATAGTTCTTGAGGAAATGGGCTATGGAGATCTTATCATCAGGGAAAAACAGGACACTGGTGTCTCATCGACTTCAGGAGCAGGAGAATAGAATTGGGGGGAGAGAGGAGGCTCACATGAACGTTGAGCATCTCGCCCGCTTGTCACGCCAGGCCTGGGGCCTGGTCATTGTGTCCTTGGCGTTTGTGCTCCTGGTCGCCATGGCCGCCGGCTGTGGCGAGGAGGAGGAGGCGCCCACCGGCACCGGCACGCCCACAGCGACGGTGGTGGGTACGGCGACGCCTCCAGGCACAACGACCCCATCGGAGGGAGCACCGGGGATCAGCGACACGGAGATCCTGCTGGGAGCGGAGGCGATCCTTAGCGGCGGCATGGGAGCGGTATACTCCACGATACCCAAGACCGTTGAGGCCTACTTCAACTACATCAACGACACCGAAGGGGGCGTCTGCGGCCGCAAGATCGTCTACCAGCTCGAGGACAACTTCGACGACCCGGCCAGGGCCGTGGAGGCGGCGCGTAAGCTGGTGGAGAAAGACAAGGTGTTCGCCTTGGTCTGTAACATGGGCGACGCGCCCCATGCCGCTTCCTGGGAGTACCTGAACCAGATGGGGGCGCCGGACATGATATGTGCCGGCGGCCACCGATTCGGCTCGGACCCGCAGGGGCACCCTTGGACCGTCCAAACGATCCCCAGCTACCTTGTCGAAGGGACATTCTTCGGCCAGTACATCTCGGAAAACCTGTCGGGCAAGACGGTGGCCGTCCTCTGGGAGACCAGTGCCGCGGGCATCGACGGGCTGGCCGGCCTGAGGCGGGGGCTGGACCCCAGCAAGAACCAGATCGTCGCCGACGAGTCTTACAACAACGGGGATGTCTCCATCAGCTCCCAGGTGGCCAACCTGGAGGGCTCCAATGCCGAGGTCGTCGTCCTCTTCAGCAGCCCTGGTTTCACCGCCCAGGCCATGAAGAACGCGGACCGGTTGGGCTGGCACCCTCAGTGGGTGATGAGCTACATCAACTCGGATGACATGATGTTCCAGTTCGTATCTCCCGAGCTTCTGGAGGGTACGATCACCTTCCAGGCCCTCAAGCTAGCGGCTTGGCGGGACGATCCGGCGGTCGCTGAGCACTACGAGCTCATGCAAAAGTACGGCGGGCCCACCCCCACCAACTTCACCGTTTTCGCTCAGACGGTGGCCGAGGTGGCGGTAGAAGCGCTCAAGAGGAGCTGCGATAACCTGACCCGCGAGGGCCTGATGGAGGCGCTGGAGTCCATCGAGGACTTCCACAGTGACCTGATGCTGGACGGCGTGAACGTCACCTTCTCCGACACCGACCACATCGGCCTCCAGACCGGCCGCATGCTGAGGGTCAGCGTCGAGGACGGGAAGGGCAAGTTCGAGTACTTCGGACCGCTGTTCGAGTTCGAGGAGTGAGCGTAGGATAGCGCGGCGGCGGGCAGAAGCAGGGGATGGTGGATTTCAAGGGAATAACATTGGTAACCGGTGCCGCCGGTTTCATAGGCAGATACGTAGTGGAGCACCTGGTGGCCCTCGGGGCCCGAGTGCGGGCAACGGATCTGCCCCGGAAAGATACGTCATACTTCGATGACATGGGCGTGGAGTTCGTGGGTGCGGACCTTACGAAGCCGGAGACGCTGCCTGCCCTGCTCGATGGAGGAGTGGACAGGGTTTTTCACCTCGGCGCGATCTGTAACTTCTCCACCCCCTATGAGAAGCTCTATCCCACCAATGTGCTTGGAGTAGATCGCATCACCAGGCTGGCTCTCGATGCGGGAGTTAGGAGATACATCCACGTCGGTTCGACCAGTGTCTATGGCCCCTACCGGGGAACACCGTTTAGGGAAGATGCTCCTCGCGATCCCCAGGATAGCTACGGGAGAAGCAAGAGAGACGGTGAAGACATAGTTTGGCAAAGGATCGAGGAAGGGCTTGCGGCAATAGTTGCCCGCCCCTGCACTGTCTACGGCCCTGGGTGCAGTGATGGCGCCGGCAAGGTTTTCTCGCGCCGCACCGTCATTACGGCCATTCCGGGAAACGGCAGGCAGCTCTTGTCCAATGTGCGGGCCGAGGACGTGGCGGCTGCGGTGGTGCATCTCTCGCAGCTCGATGAAGCCGTTGGCAAAGCCTTCAACATCGCGGATGACAGCCATCCGACAGTCGAGGAAGCATTAACCATTGCGGCAAGGACTTTTGGGGCGAGGCCCCCCAAGTTGCATCTACCCCTTGCAATCGTTAAGACTTTCGCCCGTATGGGTGGGTTCGTCTCCAAGATGAAGGGACGGATTCCGGACCTGGAATACGACGCGGTGCGCTACCTTGGCAGCGACTACGTGGTGGACAACACCAGGCTGAAGACCACTGGCTACAAGTTTATCTATCCTGACTTCGAAGAATCGATGAAGGAGATGGGGGAATGGTTCAGCAAGAATGCCCCCAGGTGAGGTTCTTTTGAGTCGGAGGATAGAGGAGGGCAAATCATGGAGGCAGTGGTAATCACGGGACTTGCCCAGGGGATCGGGCGCGAGGTTGCGAAGCTCCTGGCCGGGTCAAAGGTGCCGGTGGCTGGCTTTGATGTCGACAAGGATGGAATCGAGTCGCTTGAAAAAGAGCTCGAAGAGGCGGGATGCGATCACCTGCTGATGACGCTGGACATAGCCGATCGCCCCGGAATTCTCAAGTTCAGGGACATGGTGCTGGAAAAGTTCGGGCGAGTGGATGTTGTACTTTCAAATGTGGGCATCGGTTTCTTCGGGCCCTTCGAGGAAGTGGATCTGGAGAAGGCCCTGAAATGCATGGAGCTCAACGTTATTGGGACAGCGGCGATTTTCCAGGCATTTCTACCTTCAATGCGTGAGAATCGCCGGGGAAAACTGATCGCCATGTCGTCTTTGGTCGGGCAGATTCCATTCCCGTTTGAATCGATCTACTCGGCGAGCAAGTTTGCTGTTGAGGGGCTGGTTTCGTCCATGCGCTATGAGGTGGAGCCTTTCGGCATAAAGGTTGCCTTGATCGAACCCGCGCAGGTATCAACCTCTTTTGCGGCCAAGATTCATAAACTTCCGCCGGAGGGATCGCCTTACAGAGAGCGGGCTGGCAGATTTATCAGAAGGGATGAAGAACTGATCAAGACGGCCCCAACTCCGCCCCAAGCGGCGGCGAAGGTCGTAAAAGTCATCAAATCCAAAAACCCCAAGCTCTATAACCAAATTGAGTTTGAGAGCAGGCTGTTCCTGTCGCTCAACAAGTTCTTGCCGCAACGGATAAGGGACGGGATATTGTTGCGCCACATGGACATAAGAGTATGAGGCTCATCGAGAAGGTGGTTCGCAGGTCGCAGTTCGCGGTACTGGTAGAACTGCAGGAGGGGCTCGCTCTGCAAGGGTCTGCCCCTGGCCTAACGAGCGGAGGAGCGAATTCACATGGTGCCTAAGGAGAAAGTCGCGGGGCGGCAGCACGGCAGCCGGGTTGAACGCCTGAGGGAGCGAACAATAGATGCGCCGCACGAGGTTTGCATCGAGCGGGCGCGGTACCTAACCCAATCTATGGCTGCGAACTGGAATCTGCATCCGCTTACCCGCATGAGCATGGCGCTGGAGCATGTTCTGGAGAACATGAGTGTCGTCATCAGAGACGATGAATTCATCGTGGGATGCCGGACCTCTAAGCTCAAAGGGGCGCCCCTTTTCCCCGAGAACAAGTGGAAATGGATAGAGGGAGACCTGGAGGCCTTTGGGCAGAGGGTGCTCCAGAGAGTGCTGATCACGGAGGAAGAACAACGGGAGCTTAGACAGGACATCCTCCCCTTCTGGCACGGCAGGACGGTGGAGGATCGGCTGGAAGATCGGTTGCCGCCAGATGTGGCTGAGGACATGGACAAATACGTTTTTGCCATGGTCTTGGAGATCACCTATGGCATCGGCCACTTTACGATGAACCATCCCAGGGTGCTGAAGCTGGGACTTTCGGGGATTATTGCCGAGGCTGAGGAACGATATGAGGCAATGACTCCTGAAGAGCGGCTGGAAGAGAAGGGGTTATTCTATGATGCCGTGCTCCGCTCATTAAGGGCTACCATACGATTTGCCAATCGATACGCCGATCTGGCGGCGTCGCTGGCTGAGGATGAGACCGATCGGCAGCGGGCCGAGGAGTTAAGGACCATAGCGCGGGTCTGCCGGCGGGTTCCGGAGCACCCGGCGGAGACTTTCCACGAGGCGGTCCAATCCGTCTATTTCATTCATCTCGTCGCCCAGATAGAGTCCGGGGGAAACTCGATTTCTCTAGGTCGGATAGACCAGATTCTCTATCCATACTACGTGGCCGACAGGCAATCGGGCAGGATCACCCCAGAGCAAGCCAGGGAACTTCTCTCGTTGCTTTTCATCAAGACCAATGAAATATGGAATATCCTGGAGGAAGCGTATATTCCGGCGGGCGAAGGTATGGAAGGGAAGACAACCCAGAACGTGACGGTCGGCGGTGTTGGGGCCGATGGTGAAGATGCCACCAACGAGCTGAGTTACATCGGGCTGGACGCCTATGCTGACGTGCGGACGGTTCAGCCCGACTTCGGGGTCCGATTAAGCCCGAATGCACCCGAAGACTTCTTCCGAAAAGCGATCGAATACGCGAAAGACGACGTTCTGATGCACCTGTTCAATGATGAGGCAATTATCGAGTCCCTGCGGCAAGCGGGACATACCCTCGAGGATGCGCGCGACTACGGCGTTGTGGGATGCCTTGAGCCGAACGCGCAGGGCAAGAGCTTCGGTTCGACCTTCGCCGTCCAGTTCAGCGGAATCAAATGCCTCGAGTTTGCTTTAAGCAACGGCGTGGATAATATCTTCGGCCATCAGTCCGGCATAGAGAGCGGAGACCCCGCCACGTTTGCTTCCTTCGGTGATGTATGGAATGCGTACGACGCTCAGGTGTCCTATTTCGTGGGGCAGATGGCCAAAGGTATGGCAGTACTCGACCAGGCTATCGCCGAGCTTGTGCCCTCTCCCTTTGCATCGGCCATGATAGATGGGCCGATGGAGAAGGGCCTGGACCTTACCCGTGGAGGGGCTATATACAATTCCACCGGCGTTCAGCTCATCAGTTTCTCCAACGTAGTGGACAGTTTGTATGCGGTAAAGAAGGCGGTTTTCGAGGATGGGGTGATGTCGCTGGAGGAACTGGCCACCTACCTGGCGGAGGACTGGGACGATGCCGATGACAAGAGAGCGTACCTGTTGCACAAGATTCCCAAATATGGAAACGACAACGATGAAGTGGATGCCATGGCAGCAAAAGTGCTGGAGCATCTCTGTGACGAGGTAATGAAGCACAGGAACTATCGAGGCGGTGCATTTTGGCCGGGGGTGTTCACCGTTGGATTTCATATTGTCATGGGCGCATTTGCCGCCGCGAGTGCGGACGGGCGCCATGCCGGTGATGTTCTCAGCAACGGAATTACGCCCACAAACGGGAGTGCCGTCAGCGGCCCCACGGCAGTGGTCAACTCGGTCACCAAACTACCTCTCACACGCGTCCATAACGGCGCTAACCTCATCATGAGGTTTGACGGGAGCAGGCTCAAACCCGAAATCCTCCTGGCACTGGTGCGAACATACTTTCAGCAAGGAGGATACCAGGTTCAGTTCAACATGCTCGACTCCGCTACCTTGAGAGACGCCCAGGCGCACCCGGAGAAGTATCGCGACCTGGTGGTGAGGGTGAGCGGGTATTCGGCCCTGTTTACGGGGCTGAGCGAAACAGCCCAAAACGAGATCATAAGCCGCACGGAATACAAATTGTAGCTGAAGATGTTGAAGGGGTAATGCCTGATAGGATCGACTCCCTGGCGGCCCTCTGCGCCCTTCGTGGGCGAAATTCATACTCGGCGACCGGAGGTATGAAGTGACAAAAGTTGTAACAATGAAAGAAGCCGTGGCTGAACATGTCCACGACGGCGACTTTCTGTTCATCGGTGGCTACATCTGCAGGACCCCGTTTGCTGCCATACACGAGATCATTCGGCAGGGGAAAAAGGAATTGACGCTCACCAGGAGCAACGCGGCCGATGACTTCGATATGATGATCGGCGCGGGCCTGGTAAAGCGGTTCATCGCTACCTTTCTTTCGCTTGGCTTTTTCGGCCTTGGGCGCTGCTACCGGCGGTCTATCGAGCAGGGGATTCCGCACAAGATAGAGGTGGAAGAGTACACGAACCTATCGTTGCCCATGATGCTCATGGCCGGGGCCATGGGGATGCCGTTCGTGCCCGTCAAAGACATGGCAGGCTCGGACCTGCTGAACGTGAAGTCTTTTATGGGAGACGGCAAATACAAGGTGATCAACTCCCCCTTCGACGGGAGCCTAACCGTACTGGTGCCGCCGCTTCACCCCGATGTGGCGATAATTCACGTCCAGCAGGCGGATGAATTGGGGAACGCCCAAATATGGGGCATCGGGGGTGACTGCCAGGTGGGGGCCAACGCAGCGAAGAAGGTCATCGTGAGCTGTGAAAGGATCGTCAGTAGAGAGGTCATCGGAAAGGACCCCTCGCGCACCATTGTTCCGGACTTCAGGGTCGTCGCGGTCGTGGAGGAACCCTTCGGTGCCCACCCCGGCTATACGCCGGGTTTCTATGACGTGGATTTTTCCTTCGGCTACCGATACCAACAGGCATCCAACACAGTCGAGGGTTTTCAAAAATTCCTCGACGAATGGGTCTTCGGGGTTAAGAACAGGACCGAGTACATTCAGCACTATATAGAAACAGTGGGGTACTCTGCTTTCAGAGGTCTCCAGGCAGAGTTCGACTACGGGTACCCTGTCAGCTACACGTATTGAGTCCACCGGAGGATCGGAGATGAAGAAACATCCCGGCGACTATACAAAACCCGAGCTCATAGCCTGTTGCGGCGCCAGGGAGATCAGGGACTACGACGTGGTTCTGGTGGGGACCGGTTTTCCCACGATGTGCGCCAACATAGCCAGGCATACCCACGCGCCGAACGCCAGGTTGATGCAGGAAGCGGGTGTCTTCGATGCGCAACCGAAGAGACCGGCATTGTCCGTAGGCGACCCATGCCTGAATCCGGGAGCGGCGATGATAGGTACCTTGGTGGATATAATGGGAATGTTCCTGCAGGCGGGCTGGGTGGATGTCGGCTTCCTGGCGGGCAGTCAGGTTGACAAGTACGGAAACATCAACACCACGGCCATCGGAGACTACGACAATCCGAAAAGCCGTCTTCCCGGCAGCGGGGGGGCAAATCCCATTGGCTCGTTGGCGAAAAGGGTGCTCATCATCGCCCTGCACGACACCCGCCGGCTGGCTGAAAGGGTGGACTTCATCACCACCCCGGGATACATCGACGGCCCGGGGGCCAGGGAGAAACGCGGGCTCCCACCGGGTACCGGCCCGCAAGTCATCATCACAAACAAGGCCGTGATGCGCTTCGATAAGGCCACGGGAGAAGCCTATCTGGCAACTTACCATCCGGACACTTCAATAGACGAGGTCGTCAAGAATACTCCGTGGGACCTGAAAGTGGCCGATGACGTGCACGAGACGGAGCCGCCGACCGAAGAGGAACTGAGGGTTCTGAGGGAAGTACTCGACCCCAGCCGTAAGCTCTCGGCTTATGAGCGTCGTGGTTACGTGTGACGTCCTCTTTCTGATTCTTGCCTCAATTGGCAAGCATGGCTATTGAACAAGTGGAGAAGGAGATGGAATACACACGAAAGCTGGCGGAGTTTTGCGCCGGGGTCTCTCTGGAGCACCTTCCCGCCGAGGTGGTTGATAAGGCGAAGCTTTGCGTCCTGGACTTTTTCGCCAACGTTTATGGCTCGCTGGAGTTGGAAGCGGTTTCAGGGGTAGTGTCCTACATACGTTCATTGGGCGGACCGGAAACCGCTACGGCTCTGGGTTGCGGGTTCAAGACAGGAATCCACAATGCGGCATTTCTTAACGGCACCACTGCTGAGGCAATAGAGGGCCAGGACGGACTCCGGTTCGGAGGGAACCATCCGGGTACGGCCGTTATCCCCGCTGCCCTTGCAGTGGCAGAGAGTCTGGGACTCGGCGGCAGGGAGGTCATTGAAGCAGTGGTGGCAGGCTACGAGGCCGCCAGCCGGCCGGCCGCGGCGATGCATCCCCACCATACGCTGGCGGGATTTCTGCCCACAGGCACTTGCGGCGCCTTCGGGGCGGCGGCCGCCGCTTCTAGACTCATGGGCCATGATGGCGAAGGCATGCTCAACTCGCTGGGCAATGCGGGATATCTCTTACCCCTCTCGATGGCCGAGCATCTGATGGGCGGGTATACTTCGAAAATCGTGCAGGGGGGCCAGGCCGCAAGCGCGGGTCTGACGGCTGCGGGACTGGCCGGTGCCGGTGTCACGGGAGCTCCTTATGTTCTGGAAGGCTCGCATTTGGGTGGAGGCTTCACACAGATTACCACTCGGGGCGAGCCCGTCCTGGACAGGATTGTTGAACAGCTCGGTGAGCATTTCTCCATCATGGACATCTACTTCAAGCCCTACACCGCGTGCAGACATACTCACGGCGCCGCACAGGCCGCGTTGGAACTGGTGGCTAAAGAGAGCTTTGGGCCGCAAGACATTGAAGCGGTGGATGTCTACACATACCCTATTGCCCTCACTGCCGTCGGCAAAGGTGTAACCGCGGAAGCTACCTTCGTCTCGGCACAGTTTTCATTGCCGTATGTGGTTTCCGCTTGTTTGATCGACGGAGAGATGGGGCCGGCGCAACTGAAAGAGGATCGAATCTCCGATTCCGCCATCCGCGAGCTTTCTAAGAGAGTGAAGGTCAATGTAGACCCGGAGTTGGCCAGGGCCTATCCTGGCATGACCTCGAGCCGGGTGGAGATCAGGCTGAGAAGTGGACAGACGCTGGTGAAGCAGGTCGACATCCCGAAGGGGGACCCGAGGGACCCGATGACCGCCGAGGACGTGGCCGACAAGGTAAAGCGTTTCGCCTCACAGAAGGATGAGAGAACTACGGATAAGATAATCGGCTTATCGCTTGAACTCGACAATGTGGGAGACATCAAGGAACTGACAGCAATCATTTAGGAGAGTTAGGTTTCGCCGGGGGAAAGCGCACTTAGCGACAGCACAACGGAGTAACACATGGACTTTGATCTGAACGAAGAACAACGGATGCTTGTCGATATGCTGAGGACTATGGGAAAGCGGGAGGACTTCAAGAAACTGGCGGTGGAGATCGACAGGACGGGGGAGTACCCTACGCATTTGATGAAGAAGTATGCCGAGTTGGGGCTGCTGGGAATGACCCTATCGCCTGAGCATGGCGGCGGTGGTCAACCCGGCATAAATGCCATACTGGCTATCGAGGAACTGGCGAAGTTCAGCCCTATGATAGCCACTCCGGTATTCGAGTCGAATATAGGTCCGGTGACGGTCATCGACACTTTCGGAACCCAGGAGCAGAAAAGGGCCATCATACCCGGCGTATGCAAAGGTGAGCTCAGTGTCTCGGTTTCCATGACAGAGGCGGAGGCGGGATCGGACCTCACCTCCCTCTCCACAAAGCTGGTGGAAGATGGGGATGGATATCGCCTCAACGGGCGCAAGGTGTTCATCTCAGGGGGAGGAGAGGCAAGCCATTATCTTGTCTATTGTCGTTTCGGAGACATCCTCGGATATAAGGGAATCGGAGGCGTCATAGTCGAGAAGGGAACTCCGGGGTTTACATTCGGGAAGCAAGAAGAGTTCATGGGGCTGCGAGGCCTGCCGTCATGTGATCTCATTTTCGAGGACCTAAAGATTCCGAAGGAAAATGTAGTAATTGAAGCGGGCGGATTCCGGGATCTGATGACGACATTCGATCTCGAGCGGTGTGGCAATGCTGCGATGTGTCTCGGCGTTGCCGGTGGGGCTGTCGAAGAGGCGAAGGCCTACGCCATGGAACGAAAAGCCTTCGGCAGGCCGATATGCGAGTTCCAAGACATGCAGTTCATGATCGTCAATATGGCCATGAAACTAGACGCCGCGCGCCTGCTTGTCTATCGAGCTGCCACTGGCGCCGGCAGAGGCTTCCCCTCGATGTATGAGTCTGCCATGGGAAAATGTTTTGCCAATGAAATGGCTGTTGAAGTCACCAACGCAGCTATGCAGGTTTTCGGTGGCTATGGATACAGCAGAGAGTTCCCGGTGGAGAGAATGCACAGGGACGCACACGGTTGGATGGTTGCCGGCGGCACGGTTCAGATGCTGAGAATCACTATGGCAAGTATCCTTTTCGCTAGACGCTTTAGTCAAAAAGCCGGGACGTGACCGCGTGTTGCTGTGGGGTGCCAATCTGCAGATACAGAGGGGGTTTTGGCACCCGACAGCTCAGCCTTCCAAGACCTGGGTCGTCCCTCCTCAGTGAATGGGGAGTTGCACCGTGAAGGTGGTACCCCTGCCGGGGTCGCTGTCGACCCGTATCGAACCCCGGTGGCCTTCCACGATCCACTTGGCGATCGCTAGCCCCAGGCCAGCTCCTCCCTCGGCCCGGGAGCGTGCCTTGTCCGCTCGGTAGAAGCGGTCGAAGACGTGGAGGAGGGCCTCCGGCGGGATGCCGCTGCCCGAGTCCGTGACGCGCACCACGGCCTTGCCGTCATCTGCCTCCAGCGTCAGCCCTACTGTTCCCGTCGCGTCCGTGAACTTGATGGCGTTGTCCAGCAGGATGAGCAGAAGCTCCCTCAGCCGCATCTCATCCCCTCTCACCCGGACCGGCCCATCGATGCGGACGTCTAGCTGAAGTCCCTTCTTGTCCGCCAGCACCCTCATCTGCTTCCCCACGTCTTCCACTAAGTCGTGGAGGGCAACCTGCGTGAAGGCGAAGGGCGTTGTCCCGGCGTCGGCCTTTGCCAGGGTCAGCATCTGGCTGACCAAGGTCCCCAGCTCATCGGTCTCCCGAATGATGTCTTCCAAGGCAGGCATGTTGGTCCGAACGGTCTTGCTCGGGTGGCGCTGCAGCAGTTCAGCGTTGGCCCGGATCAGCGATAGAGGCGTGCGCAGCTCGTGGGAGGCATCGGCCACGAACGCCCGCTGGCGGTCCATGGCAGCGCCTATGGGCCGGAGGGCCCGGCCGGCGAGGAAGAAGCCGCCGACCAGAGCGAGGACGAGTCCAACGCCGCCACCAGCACCGAGAATGAATATCAGGCGGCGCAGAGTCTCTTTCTCGGGCTCAATGCTTCTGCCCACCTGTAGAACTAGCCCAGGCGCCTGGGGGGCCTCCATGGGCACCACGTATACCCGCAGGCTCTCGCCGGTGGAGGAGTCCGTGTTGTCGAAGGTCGGGTCGCCGTTCAGTGCCTTCTCGATGGCCTCCTGATTTGCCAGCCCGTTGGGGTCGACGTTGGATGTGCCCGCCAGCAGCTCACCGTCGCGGTCGACCAGGGCATAGAAGTAGCCGCCGGCGGTGAAGGTGGGTCCCACTATGACGTTTACCGGGCGCTGCTGGGGTCGAATCTGCTGTGGGAGCCTTGGGGCCAGCAGGCGCAGCTCGGTGGTGGCGCGGGAGCGTAGGCTATCGTCGACGGCGTCGAAGAGGGCGGCGCGAGTGATGAAGAAGACGGCGGCGCCGAGCACGGTCAGGATCAGGGCTAGGACAGCCACGAACCAGAGGGTGAGACGCCAGCGTGTGGAGGCAAACATGACTATCGACCAAGGATGTAGCCGACGCCGCGGACGGTGCCGATGAGCTTGTGGTCGTGATTCCTATCGATCTTGTGGCGGAGGTAAGAGACGTAGACATCCACCAGATTGGACTCCGGGACGTGGTCGTAGCCCCAGAGATGATCGAGGATCTGCGTGCGGGTGACCACGCGCCCCTCGTTGCGCATGAGGTACTCCAGCAGGGCGAACTCCTTGGGGCTTAGCTCGATGACCCGGCCAGCCCGTTCCGCCCGTCGTCGGTTCAGGTCCAGCAGCAGGTCAGCGGTCTGGAACCGTTCGGGCTCGCGGGCCTGGACACGGCGGCGGCCCAGGGCGCGCAGACGGGCCAGGAGCTCCTGGAAGGCGAAGGGCTTGCTGAGGTAGTCATCGGCGCCGGCGTCCAGCCCCCGCACGCGGTCGGGCACGTCGTCGAGGGCGGTGAGCAGAAGGACGGGCGTGTCCACCCGGTTCCTGCGCAGCGATTGACAGACTTCGATGCCGTCGAGCCCCGGCAGCAGGATGTCGAGGACAATGACGTCGTGGCAACCCTCCATGGCCATGGCCAGCCCCTCCTCGCCGTCGTAGGCCAGGTCTACCGTGTGCCCCTCCTCCTCCAGGACGCGTCGTATCACCTGGGCCAGCCGTCGTTCGTCCTCTACCACCAATACATACATGTTCACCTGCTCCTGTTGCACGTATTGTAGACGAAAAACATTAAGGAAACGTTAAAGACATTTCGGCCCAGTATTGAGAAACTGTAATGCTCGCCCAAAATGCCCGGCCGGGCGCTCTCGCCCGCCACTGTCGCGGCGGGAGGTAAGCAGGCCCAAGGGTTGCGAGGGCTGTCGGACCAGGAGAGCAGACGTCCGGCAGCCCTCGGCGTGTCGGTCATGATCGGGCTCTTCTTCGGCATTTATCCGGCGTTCCGGGCCTCCCGCCTCGACCCGATCGAGGCCCTCCGGACGGAGTGACGGGGCGAGGCGATGGGAGGTCTCTATCAGCAACTGGCAATAGGGAATGGGGCGGTGGCTGGCTGCGCCAAGCCCCAGAGTTTGCACCAGCAACGGGATATTAGCCCGAGACCTCAATAATTTCTTAACATTCATGCTGTACCATTGGGATAGCTGCGTGTCTACTCAGGATGAAGCGTAAGAGGACGGAGCACCAGATATGCGCAATGTGATCGGCATGGCCAAGGGGAGGATGTGGAAAAGCAGTAAGGCTGTCCTGGTAGGGCTGCTGGTTATCGTTGTTCTTGCCGCAGGCGTAACAGGATGCGGCGCCGGGCTATCAGGTGGGACGTCCGCCCGGGACCTTGATGCATCTATTACCGACCGTGTCGTCACCGTGCGCATCGTCATGACAGAGGAAGACTGGACTGCTTGCCAGACCAATGCCCTGGCTGAGGAATATGTGCGGGCAGACTTCTGGTTTGACGGCGAGCTAGTGCCTGATGTGGCCGTCCGGCCGAAGGGGAACTCCTCGCTGCAGTCAGCTGCTAGATCAGGGAGCCCTCGGTTCAGCCTGAAGGTTGACCTCAACTTTTTCAATGCGGCGCGCACTTTTCGTGGCTTGAAAAAGCTCAATTTTAATAACGGCTTCAGCGACCCCACTCTCATTCGCGAGTACCTAGCATATGAGCTGTACGACCAGATGGGTGTTCCTACTCCTCGTGCCTCCTTCGTTGATCTTTGGGTAAATGATACCCATCTGGGGGTGTATACGATGGTTGAGCAAATCGATAAGACTTTCTTGGGAGAGCACTTCTCCGAGGATGACGGCAATCTGTATAAGCCCGAAGTATCGGCAGCTCCTTTGAATTGGACGGAGGCGGATCTTGAAGAGCAGCGCGCCGTGTGGGGAACTACCGAGCAGGATGACTCAGGCAGTAGCCCGGATGCCAACCTAGGCGGTGGCAAACTGAGTGAGATCCTGCGAGCCCTTCAGCAGGAAGACTCAACAACTGGTGAAGTTGTCGCTCCCAATCCACCGGTTATGCCGCCACAGGGTCAACCACCTGCCGGTCAGCAGCCTCCAGGTCAACTACCTGTCGGGCAGCAGGCTGGAGGTCAGCGACGTGCCGGACAGCAACCCTCGGGACAACAACGTGATTACCTTGAGGCGATGGCGCTGAAAACAAATGAGAACAACCCCGACCACTCAGCCCTGTTTCGCTTCCTTGAGGTGCTCAACAATGAGCCTGATGAAACGTTTCCTGACGAAATTGAGAAGGTGCTGGATGTAGATGAGGTGCTCCGATTTCTGGCGGTGTCAACGCTCATCGTGCATCTGGACAACTATCTCGGGATGGGCCACAACTATTATCTCTATGAAGTTGACGGCAAATTCACCATCCTTCCCTGGGACCTAAATATGGCCTTCGGTACGTTTAACAGCGGCATCGACCGCGAAGGTATAATAAATTTCTTCATAGACGAGCCGACCGCCGGGCCAATTGCTGAGCGTCCTCTCGTTGAGCGGCTGTTGTCCTACCAGCCATACCTTGAACTGTACCACGGGTATCTGGAGGCCCTTCTGGAGGGCCCCTTCTCGGTTGAGGCAATGGAGTCCCGTATTGATGAGTTAGCCGATATGATACGCCCCTATGTGCAAGCTGATGAGCTCAAGTTCTACTTCACGGAGGATTTTGAACGAGGTCTCAGTGAAGATATTAGAAGTAGCTCGGTGGCGGGGGGCATGACACCAATCGGCTTGAAAACCTTTGTCGTGGAGCGTAGTGCCTCGGTCAGGCAACAGCTTAACGGAGATCTGCCAAGCGCTGGCGATGGAAGTGGCAACGGGGGTAACTGGGCTCCGGGTAACCGTGGAATGCCTCCCGGGGAGCCTAGACAATGAGCAAAAATGGTGGGAACCAAATGGAACTGGGGCCGGCAATTGACGAACGGCCACCCGACGTAACTCCCGTCGGGGGTCAATTCCGGCAAAGGTTTGAGAGGAAGTTCTTTGTAGTACCCAGGAATATCGGTTTTGCCTATGCTCTGCTGCGGCAGGTGTGTCGGCCGGACAGCGAATATCCTGAAGAGCAGATCAACAGCCTCTACTTCGATACCCCCGACCTTGACCAGCTCCAAAGGTCGGCAGCTGGGGAGTTCAAGAAGGATAAGGTGCGCATTCGCTGGTATGGCCACAACGGTGTGTTTGTCAACCCAAAACAGCGCCACTGTGATGATGAAAAACAGAGCCACCCCTAGGTTCTGGCCTTCTCCTTTCTGCGCAGGCTTTCTTTGAACCGGTAGGAGTCTCCTTGGAACTCGATGATGTGGCAGCGGTGGGTGAGGCGGTCGAGGAGGGCTCCCGTAAGACGGCCATCCCCGAAGACCTCCGTCCAGCTGGCGAAGTCCAGGTTGGTGGTCACCAGCACCGATCCCCGCTCGTAGCGCTCGGTGAGGACACCGAACAGCAGCTCGGCGCCGGTCTTGGAGAAGGGGATGAAGCCCACCTCGTCGAGGATGAGGAGGTCCAGCTTGAGAAGGGTGGCCTCTAGCTTGCTCAGGCGAAGCTGGGCCTGGGCCTCGATGAGCTCGTTGATAAGGCCAGCGGCGGTGGTGAACCGCACCCGTTTGCCCTGGCGGCAGGCGGCGATACCCAGGGCAATGGAGATGTGGGTCTTGCCCGTGCCCGTCGGGCCCACCAGGATGACGTTCTCCCGGGCGTCCAGGTAGTGCCCCTTAGTGAGCTCCAGAA
This sequence comes from Dehalococcoidia bacterium, assembly GCA_034429995.1. GTDB lineage: Bacteria > Chloroflexota > Dehalococcoidia > SM23-28-2 > SM23-28-2 > SM23-28-2. The sequence continues at coordinate 1,738 of DAOUEZ010000025.1, read as the reverse complement.
CGGCCTGCTTATTGAGGGAGGGAATGGCTGCGAACTCGAAGGAATCGAGGGTCTTCAGGCTAGGGAAGCGGGCCCGGGCGATGCGCTTGCGCTCGGCATTGACCTCGCGGGTGTGGACCTCAGCCTCAGTCAGAGCCAGCAAGTAGCGCTCGTAGGGCTGGTTGGTGCTACTGGCTTCCTGGGTGAACTTGCGGTAGTTGGCGGCAATGGTAGGGAGCTTGAGACACTTGAGGTAGCTACGCAGCAGCAGGTCGGCTTCCATCAAGGTACCTCCCCTAGGAGCTGGTTGTAGAGGGTCACGTCGCGCACCGGCACCGTGGGGGCGACCACCCTCAGGGCACGTAGGTCGAGGCGAGGCGGCTCCTGTCTGGGCGCCTCCAACTGGTGGAGGAGGTGGCGGACGGCATCGGCAGCCAGGCAGCGATGGCGCAAGGCCAGCTCCAGAGCCTGCCCCAGCCTTTCCTCCCCCGCTTCCTCCTTGAGAGCGAGAATGCGCAGGAACTCCCGTACCCCTTCGCCATCAGGATGGCGCTCTTCCAGGAAAGCCAGGGCCCGGCGGAAGACCGGCGGCCAGGGGTAGCGACGCACCGCCTTGGCGTGGTGGAAGGCTCCAGGCCCGCCTCAGGCGGGGACGGGGACGTAGTGATAGGGGTCGAGGATGTCCTGGCCCCGACCGTAAGAGCGGCGATGGCTGGCGATGATTCGCTCCCCATGAGCGATGTCCACCCGGTCCACGTAGGCTCGCAGGAGGACGTTGCGGCCGGCGTAGCCAGCAGGAACGGAGTAGCGATTGCCTTCAAAGCGCACAACGCTACTGCGGCTGGCCTTCAAGGCGTGGACGGTGCAGCAGGACCAGGGAAAGCGCGGCAGGGGCAAGAGCTGTGGCCGTTCTGCTTCCCAGGCCTCCCCTACGGTCCTACCCTGGCCGGGGAGCAAACGCCCGTCGCTGGTCTGGCAGCGGGCCAGGAGAAGGGCGGTGAGCTCCTCGAAGGAGTCCACCTCCGGCAGGGGCACCAGGAAGTTGCGACGGGCATAGCCCACCAGGTTCTCTACCAGTCCCTTCTCATGGGCCCCTTCCTTGCCCGGCCGGCAGAAGTTGCTCTCGAACAAGTAGTGGGAGCGGAAGGCGATGAACTCCCGCTGCTCCTCCCGTCTGCCTCCTTTGAGGACCCGCTGCACTGCCGTGGCCAAGTTGTCGTAGGTGATGCGCCTGGGCACTCCCCCGATGAAGCTGAAGGCAGCCACATGGCCGGCGAAGAAGGCCTCTCGCCGCTCGGTGGGGAAGGCCATGACGAAGGACTTCTGGGAGTAGCACAGCCGGAAGCAGAAGAGCCGGACGCTCGTCTGGCGCCCGGCCATGATGACCTGGGCTACTCCCCAATCGACCTGGGCTTCGCCAGGGTCATGCTCTAGAGGGATGACCACCTCGGGACGGTTGGGGCGGTGCTCCCGCACATACTGGCGAACGGTCGATTCCCCACCCCTGAACCCATACTCCGCCACCAGGCGGTGGTAGATCCGCCGTGCGGTGTGCCGCTGCTTAGGTGGCCGCTGCTCGTCCTCCACAAGCCACTGCTCGATGACCACCGTGTAGGGCCCGAGAACCGGCCGCGGCTTGGGCTGCCGCCGACGGTAGACGGGTGGACCAGGATCCTCCAGAGCGCGACGCACCGTGTGCCGCGAATGGCGCCGCTCCCGGGCAATCCGCCGCATGCTCAGTCCCTGCAAGAAGTGGGCC
>DAOUEZ010000024.1:0-13725 GCA_034429995.1 Dehalococcoidia bacterium | reverse complement strand
CCAGCTGGAGGCGCCCAGACAGGAGCCGCCTCGCCTCGACCTACGTGCCCTGAGGGTGGTCGCCCCCACGGTGCCGGTGCGCGACGTAACCCTCTACAACCAGCTCCTAGGGAAGGTGCCCTGATGGAAGCCGACCTGTTGCTGCGCAGCTACCTCAAGTGTCTCAAGCTCCCTACCATTGCCGCCAACTACCGCAAGTTCGCCCAGGAGGCCGCCAGCACCAACCAGCCCTACGAGCGCTACCTGCTGGCTCTGACTGAGGCCGAGAGCCACGCCCGTGAGGTCAATGCCGAGCGCAAGCGCATCGCCCGGGCCCGCTTCCCTAGCCTGAAGACCCTCGATTCCTTCGAGTTTGCAGCCATTCCCTCCCTCAATAAGCAAGCCGTTCTGGCGCTCACCAAGGGACACTACCTGGACGCCCGGGAGAACGTCATCCTGGTGGGCCCGACGGGCACCGGCAAGACCCACATCTCCATTGCCCTGGGTATCGCTGCCTGCCGCCACGGCAAACGGGTGCGGTTCACCACCGCAGCCGGCCTCATCAACGAGCTCATCGAGGCCCAGGCCCAGTTGCGCCTGAGCAAGCTAGAGGCCACCCTTCTCAAGCTGGACCTCCTCATCCTCGACGAGGTGGGCTTCATCCCCTTCTCCAAGACCGGCGCCGAGCTGCTGTTCGGTGTGCTCACCGAGCGCTACGAGCGGGGATCGGTGCTGGTGACCACCAACCTGGACTTCGCCAGCTGGACGGAGGTCTTCGGCGATGGCCGTCTTACGGGAGCCCTCCTCGACCGCCTCACCCACCGCTGCCACATCCTCGAGTTCCAGGGCGACTCCTACCGGTTCAAAGAAAGCCTGCGCAGAAAGGAGAAGGCCAGAACCTAGGGGTGGCGCCGTTTTTCATCATCACAGTGGCGCTGTTTTGGGTTGACAAACACAGAGATGGCGATCTCAGCAGCGTCGAGTCGGCGCACTACCTCGGCCAAGGCCGATGCTCCGTCGTTGAGTGAAAGAGCGATCTCACCGGTTTCCGCGCTGGTCTGCGGCTTGCCTGAGCCAAGTTCAGCGATGACTTCCGCTGCCGTTGCGGTCTGGGCGTGGTCTGCCACCTGTATCTGAAGCGTCTCGCCGCCACAGCAGCCTTTCAGTTCCTGTGCAGTGCCCTCTGCAATGACACGGCCTACGTCGATCAAGGTGATGGCGTCGGCTAGTTGATCTGCCTCCTCCATGTACTGGGTGGTCAGCAATACCGTCGTGCCTTCATTGACCAGTTCTCTGATGACATCCCAAAGCCCGAATCGGCTTCGTGGGTCGAGCCCGGTGGTGGGCTCGTCCAGGAATAGTATCTGCGGGCGGCCTACCAAGCTGGCGGCCACGTCGAGCCGACGTCTCATTCCGCCAGAATAGGTCTTGACTGTGCGATGCGCCGCTTCGTTCAACAAAAAGTGCTCGAGCAACTCATCAGCCCGACGACGTGACTCGGCCCTATCCAGGTGGTACAGCCGACCTACCATGTCGAGGTTCTCGCGACCGGTGAGGTTTTCATCCACCGCAGCGTTCTGGCCTGCCAGCCCAATAACTGACCGGACCGCGGCTGCGTCGCGGATGACATCATAGCCCGCGACCCGCGCCCGCCCAGCGTCCGGTTGCAGGAGAGTAGTAAGAATGCGCACCAGAGTGGTCTTGCCTGCGCCGTTGGGTCCGAGTAGTGCCTGCACGCTGCCGTAGCGAACGACAAGATCAACTCCGTCCAGGGCCTGGACTCTACCAAAGGACTTGCTAACGCCCTCAACTGTAATCGCCGCTGGCTCTGCGTTCATGGCAAGACCGGCCGGTTCCATCCGCTCAGACATGGTCAATCTCCCGGAATCATGCAATCGATGTATCTGTATCGAAGGCGTCTTGGCGACGCACACGCAGAGGCGCCGCTACAGCTGCGCCCGTGGCATTTTCGCCGTCAGGATGATCTCGCCATCTCGGACCGAGGCTTCCAACGTCCCCCCGTGCAGTTCTATCAGCTCACGGGCGATGGCGAGGCCAAGACCCGTACCCGCTGACCGCCCCGAGCCAACACGGTCACGACGGTAGAATCGTTCGAAGAGCCGCGGAAGCTCCTCCGAATGGACGTCTGGCGCGGTGTTCTCTATCTGGATGCAAGCTTGCCCGGGCTGCTCCGCATCAACAAAGGTATGAACACGAATCTCACCACCCGGCGGCGTGAACTTGCGTGCGTTGTCGAGCAGGTTCTCCAGAGCGCGCTCGAGCTTCGGCCTGTCCGCAGACAAGACAATGCCTTCGCCTAGAGCCGCGGAGACTGTTACACCCTTCTGCTCCGCCAGCGATATCGTGCTCCTCAACATACCGTCGACGAGGGTTCGAAGGTCTATTTCCTCGTGTTGAAGTATGGCCTGCCCGGACTCGAGCTCGACCAGATAGATCACGTCATTCAGGCGGTTCGTCAATCTCTCGGCCTCCTGGTGAATGACCTCACCCACCCGCTTCGATTCCGCCTCACCCTGAACTACGCCGCTTCGTAACGCCTGCGCGAAGCCAAGGATCGAGGTCAGCGGTGTCTTAACGTCGTGCGAGACACTCGCCAGCAGCGTGCGCATTTGCTGATACGCTCCGCCCACCCGCGTGGCCATGTCTGAAAAAGCTCGTGCTAGTTGGCCCACCTCGTCCTGCCGGTTGACAGAGACGTCAACATCGAACGAGCCCTGAGCCATCTCGTGAGCGGCTGCCGTTAGCCGGTCCAATGGCCGCGTGATATACCGGGCGGCCACCACCGCGAGTGCGACTGCTACGGGCAAGGCGATGGCAGCGGCGATCAAGAGGCCCGGTAGCAGGCCCAGCCACGCGCCAGTGATGGTACTCTCGGGAACCGCCACCACTAGTTGGTATCGCAGAACAAGGCCCTGGTCTATCGTGCCAATTTGGCCTCGGGGCGGCTCTGTGAAACTGGGCTGGGCTAGAAGAGTGCCTGGCGGGAAGGGCGACACTAGGATAAGCTCACTTCCCGGGTCACCTTCCTCCGGCTGCCATGATTGGTAGCGGTCGGTCCGGAAGGCGAAGCGTGGCCCCAGTTGGACGCTGCTGGGAATAGCTAACTGCTCGCCCGTCAGGCCGCCGCTGGTGTCTACTATGACCTGAGCGGACTCATCGAGCATGAGGATGCGTACGTCATACTGCTGCGCGGCTTCCCGTATGTACGACTCGAGTTCCTGGAGCGAGTCGCCCTGGAACAGGTGCTGAAGAAAGCCACTATAGATGCTCGGTGCGGCAGCGACGGTGTGGTCGAGGGCACGCTCTTCCTCCTCGTCTTGGGTGAGCAGGACAAACAGGCCGCCCGCCAGGACCAGCGCTGCCACGACCAACGACGAGAAAGCGAGGATGAGTTTCCACTGCAGGCTATGCAGGAAGCCCCAGCGCGATGACATCCTAGGCCTCCGCCTCTAGCCGATATCCCGTGCCCCAGACGGTTTCGATACGCACGCCGCTTCCCTTTAGCTTCTCGCGAAGCCGCGCAACGTGCACGTCAACCGTCCGAAATGCGTAGAAGGATGTGCCCCAGGCCAGGTCAAGTAACCTATCCCTATCGAGCACGACGTTCGGGAAGTGGGCAAACGTAGCCAGCAGGTCGAACTCCTTCGGCGTGAGAGGTATGGCCCGGCCACGGACGTTGGCTTCACGGCGATCGAGGTCCATCATAAGGTGGCCCAGTTGCAGTTGTTTCGAGCGCACCTCGTGATTGGCACGGGCCCGTCGCATGACGGCATCGACCCGTGCCACAAGCTCCTCAGGGTTGAACGGTTTCGTGATGTAGTCATCAGCGCCCAGGCGCAATCCTGCGATCTTGTCGATGTCCGAGGTGCGGGCTGTCAGGAACAGAATCGGCACTCCGCGCTGGCCTCCTATCTTGCGGCAGATCTGGAGGCCGTCTGGTCCCGGCATCATGATGTCGAGCACGACGAGTGCCGGTCGCGTTTCCCCCACCTTGCGCAACGTCTCCTCACCATCGAACGCGACCTCCACAGAATAGCCAGCCCGACGCAGGTATAACGATACGAGCTCGACGGTGTGCTCGTCGTCGTCGGCAACAAGAACCAAACTGTCCTGCATCTGAGTGGCCTCGCCTGGGCAGGCCTCCGTCCGGGTGCCGCAAGAGTCACCTGCGGGCCCCATCGATCTCAATTATACCTCCTCGTTCATCTCCCCGACGGCCCTACTGCCCGTCCGGCGCGGGCCAAGGTCCGCCCGATGGCATCTCGCCGTCGATGATATCGTCAATACGGGAGGCCTGACGCTCGAACATGTCGTCGGCGGCTTCCTGGGACATGGTGCCGGCGGCAACGGCTTCGCTGAGGTTCGCCTGTAGCTCTTCCATGAAGAAGGTCTTCAGTCCTTCGCGCGTGCGGCCATGCGCTTCGGCGACGCTTCCCGGCGTCGCACCTTCTGCGTTTAGCTCGGACTCAAGTTGCTCAAGCGGGATGCCGAGAAACGCGGCGAACTCCTCGCTGGCGCCTCCGATGAATAGCCTCTGGCCCCAGGCTCCAGGCGTGATGTCGCCGGCGTCTGGAGCACCTCCATATGGCGCGTTTCCGTCGATGATATCGTCAATACGGGACGCGAAACTCTCGAACTGGTTGTCGGCGGCTTCCTGGGACATGGTGCCGGCGGCGACGGCCTCGCTGAGGTTCGCCTGTAGCTGTTCGATGAAGAAGGTCTTCAGTTCTTCGCGGGTGCGGCCGTGCGCCTCGGCGACACTAGCGGGCGTCGCACCTTCCGCACTGAGCTCAGACTCGAGTTGCTCGAAGGGGATGCCCAGAAAGGCGGCGAACTCCTCGCTGGCGCCTCCGATGAGCAGACCCAGACCGGGCGGTCCCGCCCCAGGTGTGAAGTCGGGGATATCTGCGGCGCTTCTGTCGCCACGATCGGTAGGCTGGCCTGGGGAGGGTGTCGCGCTGCCTGCGGTCGAGGTCGGCGGGCTCGTCGCCGTCGGCGTCACGTCCTCGCCTGCCGACCCGCCGCAGGCCTGAGCGAGTAACACGGCACCTGCCATGACAGCGACGAGCGCGATGCCGACACGCGCTTGCCACTTTGCTTTCACCACGGCAAATCCTCCTCCTTCCGATAGCGCACTACCTCACCGCTGCCGCCCCGCACCTTCACCAGAGGCCGGCGACTGTCTGGAACATGGTTCATGCACCTATCAGGGGATAGAGGCCTCCCGGGCTATTGGACGGGCGTCGGGGAGGCTGGTGCCCCAGATGGTGTCGGCGAGCCGGGTGCTTCGGATGGCGTCGGCGAGGCCGGTGGCACATACGGCGTGACTGCATAAGGTGGCTCGAAGTCAAAGTCAGCCTCTGTAACATTGCGGTTGACATTGGTCGCTTCTACTGTGAGATTGCCGGACGCTGGATCGTCGGAGGTACCGGCAAATTGCAGGAGAATGCCGTCGCTGGCAAAGCACCACTCCGACTCGCTTGTGCTCTCCTCGGTGGTGCTAGTCACCGAGAAGCACGTTGCGGACTCTCCGAACATCGTTTGTTCTGAGCGATCCACATTCTGCCCGCTGAGGTTGAGGCCAACGACGGTAGGATCAAACATTTCAAGGGCAGCCGAGGCGTCAAACTCGGAGGGATCATAGGAGAGGCATTGATTTGCGCCCGATTCAGCGCCGCACCAGTAGAGGGCGCTGCCAGTCGCAATCAGGATCACGTCACCCTCGCCGCTGGTGGAGATGTCCATGCGCCAGTTGGGGGGCCGCCGATACAGAGTGACCGAGCTGTTATCGGTGGTACCGCCCGAGCTGCTCGTGACGTTGTAGCTGACTTTGGCCACTGTCTGTTCCCATTGTTCGCCTAGAGCCTGCAGTTCGTTGGTAATGGCGGAGGTGGTGGGAGACCCTCCAGCGGCGGGTGTTGCGATGCCACTTTCCTCCCCGTCGCCACCACAGGCGACTGCTAGGAATAGCGTGGACATCGCGAGGATGAGGGCAGTGGGAAGCCATCTCCCGTTCGGCATGACGGCAGCCTTTCTCAGGTGCGCCACAATCCTATCTCTTGGTCGGGTCCATACGCTTTTTGCGGGTCGTACTGTTGGGTCAATAGGAACTCGTTCAGTACATCCCATGCACTTGCCCTCCTTGCACATTGTACTCGCTTCAATCCACCTTCGCCGAGCCGCCGCCGCACGCCTGAGCCAGTATCACGACACCTGCTATGGCAGCCACGAACGCGATGCCCGCACGCACTTGCCATCTTCGCTTCACCACGGGAAATCCCCTCCTTGCGATAGCCTACTCGTCGTCCGGTCACTCCGTCCGGAGGGCCTCGATCGGGTCGAGACGGGAGGCCCGGAACGCTGGATAGATGCCGAAGAAGAGCCCGATGATGGCCGACACGCCAAGGGCTACGAAGATGCTCCACGGGGCCACCACCGTCGTCACGGGCGAGCCGGTGCCGAAGTCCTGACCGTCGACGATCTGAGCGGCGGCGATTCCCGCGAGCACGCCGACTGCTCCGCCCACGAGCGTCACGATGATCGCCTCGATGATGAACTGCAGGAGGATGTCGGTCCTGTTGGCGCCGACTGCCTTCCGGATGCCGATCTCACGTGTCCTCTCCGTGACGGATACCAGCATGATATTCATGATACCGATGCCACCGACCACCAGGGAGATGCCGGCGATGGCGCCCAGGAGCATCGTCAGCGTTCGGCTCACCTCCCTTGCTGTCGCCGTAAGGTCTTCCTGGGTCTCTACGGTGAAGTCTTCGACGAAGTCGTGGCGCTGGAGCAGGAGTTCGTAGGTATCGTCCTTCGTCTCGTCGACCTTGCCGCCCCCCGTAGCCTTGACGACGATCTGCCCGACATTCTCCTCCCCGGTCGGGCTGCGGGCGAAGGGTATCCGTGTCTGAAACGTGGTCAGCGGTATGAGGATCTGCGTGTCGTCGTCGCCGGTTCCGGCCGCGCCTCGTTTCTCCATGACACCGACCACAGTGAGGTTCAGGGAAAACGGCCCGAAGCTGAGACGCACCTGCTGGCCGATGGCGTTCTGCGGCGTGTCGAAGAGGTCCTCGGCCACCTGCGCGCCGAGGACAACGTTCGTAGCCTTCCGGCTCACATCGTCATCGATAAGGAACCTGCCGGCCTCGACATCCCAGCTACGGACGTAGGTGAAGTCTGGCTCGGTGGCGGTCATGGCCGCTGAGGTGTTGCGGCCGTTGCCGATGAGCTGGTTCTCTATACCTAGCTCGAACTGGGAGATCACCGCATCGACGTACGCGAGATCTTTGAGCGCCTCGGCGTCGTCGGTGGTGAGCGTCATCGCACCGACACCGAAGCGGCCACCCTGCTCGGTCACGCCGGGTTTGACGAAGACCAGGTTGCTGCCAAGCCCGCTGACCTCTTTGGTCACGCCCTGTTGCGCGCCCTGGCCAGCGGCCATGAGGGCGATCACGGCGCCCACGCCGATGACGATGCCCAGCATGGTGAGGCCGGTGCGGAGCTTGTTCGCGCTGAGCTGGGCAAGCGCCGTCTGGATCGTGTCGAAGATGATCATGCTGGCGCCTCCTTCTGCCCATCGGTCGGCGGGGACGTCGGGACAGCGGCGCCCTCCGGTGGCGCATCGGAGACGACGCGACCGTCGCGGAGCTGGATCACGCGGTGCGTATAGGCTGCTATCTCTGCCTCGTGGGTCACGACGACGATTGTCATGCCGCGTTCGGCGTTGAGCCGGACGAACATCTCCATGAGCTCCGCCGAGGTCTTCGTGTCGAGGGCGCCCGTCGGCTCATCGGCGAGGATCAGCGCAGGATTGGTCACCAGCGCCCGCGCAATGGCGACGCGTTGCTGCTCGCCGCCCGACAGCTGGGTTGGCCGATGGCGGGCGCGGTCGAGGAGGCCAACCTCTGCCAGGGCGCGCGCCGCCAGTTTTCGGCGGTTGTTTGCGCCCCGGTAGATGAGCGGCAGCTCGACCTGGGCGATGGCTGGCAGGCGCGAGAGCAGGTTGTACGACTGGAACACGAAGCCGATGCGCCGACTGCGGACCCTGGCTAGCTGGGCCTCGTTCATTCGGCGTACGTCGTGCCCTTGCAGCTCGTACGAGCCGCGGCTCGGCCTGTCGAGACAGCCTAGGATGTGCATCAGCGTTGACTTGCCGGACCCGGACGCTCCTACGATGGCCAGGAACTCGCCGCGTTCGATGTCCAGGTCGATGCCCTGCAAGGCGGGCACGGGCACGTCGCCGGCCCGATAGACCTTGGTGATGCCGCGGAGGCGGATCACGGCGCGCCTCCTTGCCGCTGGAAGCCGCCCGGCGGCATTCCGCCCTCCGTGATGATGAAGCCACGCTGCTGGAACTCGGTGCCCGTGGTCGTTTCTACCGATGTAGCCGCGCGGGCGGGGATTATGATCGTCTGCCCCTCTTCCAGGCCCTCTGTGATCTCCGTGTTCAGCCCATCGCTGAGTCCCGTCTGGACGACCACCTTCTCCGTCGAACCGTCGTCATTCTGGACCTCGACTACGCTTTGGAAGCCCTTGCTTTCGATGGCCTGGGCGGGAACTATGAGCACGTCCTGGGCCTGGTCCACTGTGATCGTCACCGAGGCGTTCATGCCCGGCAGCGGTTTGGCGTCAGTTTCCGTGCGGGCAGCGAGCCGCTCGAGGGCCTCCGCTGGAATGTCTCCCGTGTCGGGAGCGCCGGTCTGCGGTGATGTGCCGCCACCTCGCGCGCCTAGCAGCGCCCCCATGGCCTCGGGGGATCGTTCGGTCTGGAGGGTAGCCCGCACCTCGTATGTGACGATGCCCTGGGTGGTGGTAGGGTTGGTTCCCACCGAGTCGATGACGAAGGGGAACGGTATGTCCCCGATGGCGTCGAACGAGGCAAAGCCCGACTGGCCGACCTCGACCTCAGGTCGGTCGGATTCGCTGATGACCAGATCGAGGCGGAGGGCATCCGGCGTGTTAAGAATGATTGCTGCCTGTTGAGTGCTAGGCTCTTGGCCTACCTCGATGTTGAGTGCCGCCACGGTGCCGTCGAACGGTGCGATGATCTGGGCGTCCTCGAGGTTATCGCGCGCTCGCTCAACCGAGAGTTCAGCCTGCCGCACCTGGTCACGCTGGAGCTCGATGTCCAACGGGTCCGGGCCGCCGTAAACGTCGTCCCACTTCGCCTGCGCCACAACGAGCGCGGCGGCGGCCTGGTCGAGATTGCTCTGCGCCTCCTCCAGGTCCTCCTGCGTCGGCCCTTCGATGAGTTCGGCGAGCTTCTCGTTCGCCTCATCCAGCGAGAGCTGCGCTTCTGCCACCGCGACATCCGCCGCGGCGATCTCCGCACTGCTGGGGCCCTTCTTCGCCTCCTCGAGATCGTTCTTCGCCGCTTCGATGTCCGCTTCCGCCGACTCAACAGCATTGTCGGCGCTGGTCTTCGATGCTCGGGCGTTCTTGTAGGACGTGTTGGCGGAGATAAGACTGGTGGTGGCCGAGATGAGTTCCGGGCTGGGCTCCGGGTCGGCGTCCGGCTCGATGGAGTGACCGAGGCTACGCACCTCCTGCTCCCACAAGGGGATGTGCAAATCGTCGCAGATCCCTTCGACGTAGTCGGCGGTGTCGCAGTAGGTGGCGGCGTCATTCTGGAAGGATACCTTGGCTAACACAAGACTATCGGCGGCGTTGGCGGCCGTGCGCTTCGCGTTCCACAGCGCGTCCTCCGCTTTGCTCACGGCTTCTTCGGCGGCCGCCACCGCGTCGTCGCTTGCTGAATACAGGTTGCTGCGCGACTCCTCCGCCTTGGCTAGCTGCGACTCGGCTGAAGCCACGGCCAGCTCAGCCGAGCGCAGCTCAGTCTCGGAAGGCCCGTCTAGTAGGTCCTCCAGAGCGCCCTCGGCCTGATCGTAGTTCGCCTGCGCTTGCAAGAGGGTCTGGTCGGCCGAGGCGAGGTCGGACTCGCTGGGGCCCTCGAGGAGCTCGTCGAGCTTCGCCTGGGCGGAGGCAAGGTTCACTTCGGCGGTCACCAGGGCACTCTCAAGTTCGCCTGACTCCATCTCGGCAAGCACGTCTCCCTGCTTGACCTCCTGCCCAAGGGTGACGTTCACGGCTGTGACAAGCCCGGACTGGCCGAACGAAAGCTCCGCCGTTGACTGTGCGACGACGACGCCGCTGGTGCTGAGCGTATTCGTGATGGAGCCTCGCTCCACCGTCGCCGTCTGGGTTTCCTCCCCGGACGAACCCTCACCGCTCAGCACCATGGCCCAGAGTGCGTAGGCAGCCGCCGCGACCAACGCTGCGAGCACCACGAGGCCAATAAGGCGATTGCGCCAGCGGTGTTCGCTTTCCTCCAGCAGATCTTCGTAGTCGTTTGCCGTTTCGCTCATGGTCGATTCACCTCTCTGTCTTCACCTTGTGGGGTGTCAATTCCTCCATCCGTTCCTTCACAGGTCAATCTCGCTGCGGATGAGACCCGCGCTGGCAGAAGAGGCTCTCTTGACATCGCTTCGAAACTCTAGTCAGGCCACTGCGCCAGGGTGACCTCCAGCGATAGCTCCCGCCCGTCGCGGAGGACCTGCAACTCCACTGTGTCACCTGGCACCTTTTGGTTGTCCAGATAGCCAGCAAGGTCTTCGACGCTGGCTACGGTCTGGCCGTCAGCCGCGACAATGATATCGCCGCCGCTGGGCAGGGAAGAGCTTCGGGCTGCCTGGGCCTCCGAGCTGAACGCCCCCCGGAGGCCAGCCCGCTCGGCGGGGCTACCCACCGCCGCGAGGGTCACATATACCCCAGCATCCGCCAGTAGGTCAAGGTCCTGAGCCAGGGCCGGCGTGACCTCCTGTCCCGCGATCCCCAGCCAGGGATGGCTCACCGTCTCCCCGGCGAGCATGTCTGACAGGAACTGTTTGGCCGTATTGATGGGCACGGCAAAGGCGACACCCACATTGACCCTGTCTCCTGTGGGGTTCTCCAAGAGGGTGTTGACGCCGATGACTTGTCCCCGACAGTCGAGCAAGGGCCCACCGGAGTTGCCAGGATTCACCGCCGCATCGGTCTGGATCATGTTGCGAATGGGCCGAGTGCCATCCTCTGACGCGTACGTGCGGCCCAGGGCGCTAACGATCCCCTCGGTGAGCGTGCCCTCTAGGTTGAAGGGGTTGCCGATAGCCAGGACAGGATCGCCAACCTGAACGGCATCCGAGTCGCCGAGGGGAGCAGGGGTGAGTTCCTCATCGGACACATTGGCCCGGATGACCGCCAGCTCGTTGCCGGGATCGCGGCCCACCACCTGGGCCGAGACCGTCATCCCATCCACAAGTGTAACCTCCAGATTGTCCGCGTCGGCGATGACGTGATAGTTGGTGAGAATGAAGCCTTGCTCATCGATGATAATGCCACTGCCCGACCCTTCTGCAGATGGCCCGAAGGGGCTTCGGGCGCTCACCGTGCTGGTGATCTCCACCACCGCCGGCCGGAGCTGCTCATAGACCTCCGCAGCGGGAAGACAACCGGAGCTGAGAGACGCTTGGCCTGAGGAGCTCCCATCGGGAGCAAGAGTGGATGTAGAGTTGGCAGCGGTGGAGACCGTAGCGGCTGGCTGCGCCGCCCCCCCATCATCCGACCAGAGCTGAACGACCGCGATAGCGGCCCCGGCGCCAAGCAGGGCACTGACCACAGCCGCCGTAAGTATGCTTCGCAGGTGCATGCCTATCTCCTCAGGGAATGAGTTTCGCTGTTCCAGTCGAGGATTCCTCTCGCCACCCGCATCGTACGCTTGGATCTTCACACATCGTCCGCCGGAAGCGTTGGAGGGAAGCCTGCCCCGGAGAGCAGGCTCCCTCCAAGCTCGGGGGAGGCGTCCTCGTCTTCCAGTACTACGTCTAGCTTGACCTCGGTCCCGGTCTGGCTACAGCCCTGTACCGGAGGCTGCGTTAGGAGCGGCGTCCGGCGGAGAGTACGAACCGAAACCGCCATCCCCGAAGCCCCCATTGCCGCCGAATCGGCCACCACCGGGGCCGAACCCGCCGCCTCGCATTCCGCCTCGCATTCCACCACCAAGGCCGGGCAGGAAGCCCATCCGGCCACCCGTGAGGACGGCGCGTACATCGTCGCCCACGGTCATGACTGTGACGTTGGCGCCTTCCTCCAGGTCAGAGAGGCTGCCCCGACAGATGAGGTCATCGTCCTCCACCGTGTAGGTCTTGGTGCCGCCGGCGTTCAGGTCCACCGTCAGCGTGCCAGCATTGGCGTCAACGCTGGTGACGGTCCCTACCTCCAGGGCGACTGTGACGGGGTTGCCATCCTCGTCTGTCAGACTGAACTCTCCGCCGAGGATGTGGCCGAACAGCTCGTCTGACGGTATGCCTTCCAGTTCCGGCAGCAGGGGAATCGCCCGTGGAAGGGGCTCCGGCCGCGCCTCCAGGGTGACCTGAACCGGGCCGTCGCCGGATATGGTCAGGGTCACAGTGTCACCGACCTTCTTGTCGTCGAGTTGGTCGAGGAATTCGCTCACGTTGTCGACCTCGGTCCCGTCGATTGCTTCGATGACGTCGCCCCGCTGCAGGCCTGCTGCGTCGGCGGGGCTGTCGGCGATAACCTGAGCGATGGTAACGCCGTCGGGCGTCTGAGTTAGCGAGACCCCCAACCAGGGCTTCTCCACTACCTCCTGAGCGGCGCTGCTCGCCGACAGGGAGCCTGACTGGCTCTCCGTTGCGGACGCTGCCGCAGAGACCGCCGTCGAGCCTGAGCTATCAGCGGCGGCGATGAGGAAGCTAACACCTCCCACAACTGCGAGCAGGGCCACCACTGCTATCCCCGCCCGCACTAATCGATTCTTGACCATCACTTACCTCCTTTCTGATGGTGCTCGACTGAGACTATCCTTTCCGGTGATGAGATTCGCGCACCGTACTGGGTAAACATCCAGCTATCCCAACGGTACAGCACGAATGTGAAGACATTATTAAGGTTTCCGGATTAGTATGCCGTTTCTGGCGCAGACTTCGGGGCCTAACGCAGTCGGCCACCGCCTGGCTCCTCCGGCGTTCGGCGCCGTCCAGCAGATCGTCGTAGTCGTTTGCTGCTTCACTCATGGCCGACTCACCTCTCAGTATTCGCCTTGTGAGTTGTCAATCCTCTATCCGTTTCTTCGCGGGTCAAGCAGCCAGCGGATGAGACCCGCGTTTGTGCGCAAGGCCGTCTTCACATCACCTCTGATCCAAGGTTACGGGCGGCACCCGGAGAAAATCGTTTCGAAAGTGTGACAGTGCAGAAGTCTTCTTCGCTGGCCAACGCGGAGGCGATGCGGCTATCGAGCTGCGCGTGGACAGGAGGAAGAGTGCGCTCTGCCAGAAGACTTTCGGGGCGAGCTACGGGTTAGTGAGCTCTGCCTTCAGAAGCATAGGCCCAGAGGATCTGGAGGGCCGGGTGAGATTCGAACCCACGACTCCCGGAGCAGAAGTCCGGGATCCTTCCGATGAGCAGGCAACTCAAGCTCCGCCAGCTCGGATCCGAGCTTGTGTGCCGACAGACGAAGCAGGCCCCGATCGCCTGCCTCAAAAGCAGGAGACCGCTACCCTCCCAGCCACCAATCCGATCTTGCCGGGGGACCCCGTTCCCGCTCTGGGGAGGCGCTGCGAGGCAGCGTGATCCCGACGATGACTGCCGGGGGTACCCCCGCCTGCGATGAGCTCCGGACGAAGTACGAGGGGACCGCGCCGCGGATCCCGGATGTGGCCACTT
>DAOUEZ010000023.1:0-5456 GCA_034429995.1 Dehalococcoidia bacterium | reverse complement strand
GACGGAGGTCTTTGGGGATGCCCGCCTTACGGGAGCCCTCCTTGACCGCCTCACCCACCGCTGCCACATCATCGAGTTCCAGGGTGACTCCTACCGGTTCAAAGAAAGTCTGCGCAGAAGGGAGAAGGCCAAGACCTAGAGCAGGTTCAAGTGGCGCCCCCTGCGTCATCACGCACCCAGGGGGTGGGTGCCTTTTCAATCATCACAGTGGGTGGCTTTTCGCTTGACATTCACAGCTGTCGAGGGGCTTCGAGAGCCCTGCCTCAATGGCGCTGTAAAGGGGGTCGCGTATCATGACCTTGCGCTTGGACCGGCAGCTGCCAGGGAGTTCAGCGGATTGATGCTCGGCACTTAGTATAAATGTTCTGGGGAGATACTGCAACGCTCCGTCCCGCCGGGGTTTCCTGCTTCGCCCAATCTTCGTTGAAGGATGTCAGCGCGCGGGCAGCGCGACTAGAGAGCCTGCCCGCGGAGCAGGTGATCGGTCATCTTCGTACAACCACCAGTCTCCGCTGTTGGACCGTGAGTGTTTGGCGCTTAGCTGCCGTGCGGGACGGCCAGCGTATCGACGACGGGTGGTGGCGCCAGCCGATTGCCTGGGTGTACTTGAGCCGCTCCCGCAGCGTGAGGAGCGACGGTGTATCGGAAGCCGACGAGCGGTAGATGGGCGAGGCAGAAATGCCCTCTTGACTGCCTCTGAGACAGTACACCGCAACGTTCACGGGGAATACAGTTCTGCTACCCTTGCCGCTATCGGCGATACCGACCCAGCGATAAGTACATTGCCATCGGGTAGGGCTACCGCCGCATGGTTCGCCCTCGGCCAGATCATTTTCTTGGCCACTGACCATGTCCCCTGCTCCGGGTCGTATATCTCCACCGAGTCTGTTGGCACGCGGAGCCCCGAGTGTTCCGGCGATTTGGGACTAAGTCCTCCTGCCACTAGCACTCTGCCATCATGGAGCAGAACGGCAGTATGTCGAACGCGAGGAACGTTCATGCTCCCTGTAAGTTCCCACCGATCTGAGACCGGGTCGTAGATCTGGGCAACGTCTGAGACCTGCGCTATCCCCGGGCTGGGCAGATCGGTCCTTCCACCAGTCACCAGCACTCTACCATCCGCCAGCAGGACAGCTACCGCTCGTTCCGCGTCGATCACCATCTTAGCCGCGGCAGTCCATTCGTCCGCAGCGGGATCATATATCGCAGCTTCATCAAAGATGTCGCCCCATCCCTCCACAGGCGTGTCCTTCCCGCCAGCCACCAAGACTCTGCCGTCGGTCAATGTTACTGCGACATGACCCATGAAACCCCACTGATCCCCCAGGCCTGGACCAGTGATCGCTTCCCACCCGCCCGTCCTTGGGTCATATATCTCGGCAGACCAACTTCCTCCTTGTCCGCCCACCGCCAACACGCGGCCGTCGGAAAGTAGGGATAGCGTATGGAGGTACCGTCGCGCACGCATACTTCCAGTGGTGATCCACTGTCCTAAGTCAGGATCGTAGACCTCTGCCGATCTGAGCGGGGTGGGGAATGTGTCGTAGCCCGATAGCTGGGTGATGTCGACTTCCGAACCACCAGCGATCAACACGGTACCGTCTTGCAGCTGCACCGCTGGCGCCACGAGCCTGCGCTCATTCATGCTCCCTGTACCCAGCCACTCACCTGTTGAGGGGTCATATATTTCCGTGCTTTTCACCTCTTCTGAGTCCGACGATTCATGTGAGCCCACCGCAAGCACCCTACCGTTTGGGAGCAGAAAGAGCGAGAAATTCGCCCGCGCTTGCGACATCTCGCTCGTAGAGTGCTCAATAGGTGCGGTGGGAGTTGGTGAGACTTCGGGCCGGGGGGATAGCTCTATTGGCTCTATTGTCGCCGTCAATTGGGGCTGTGCTTGTCCGCCTACCGCGCCCGGCTCCGCTGGAGACTCCTGTGAGTTGATCAGCGGAGGTACGACTATCACAGCCACCGTGGTGACTATGGCCAACAAGATGGTGACCATTATCCCGATAGCCCATTGCTCTCTGGGACCTAGACTTTCGTACCAGCGTCGGAGGCGCCGATGTGTCCGTGGAACCCCCCGCGGCGGTTCTCTGGCGTTCCCTTCAGGTGACATGAGGATCCCATCCAAGTTAAGCCAGTTCGAAATGATTCGGCACTGACCGGTCGGAGGCTAGAACCTCCGATAGACAATACTAGCTCAGCTGCGCGACGTCAGCAAGCGCTTGGATACAAGGCCCGATGCTTTGTAGCCCAAACTCGTAGCATGCGCTATGCAGAAACCGCACACCCGCTCCAACATCCCTTTCCTTGAGGAAGCCCGCCTCGGCAAACGCGGGGGCCATTCCGACTTGGAATATGCCCTGGCCTTCGCGTGGGTAGGCTGTTCAGCGACACCCTCCATCCTCACGACCGTTCATTCTCTACAGGTTATCGAGCAGGAAATAACGCGAGAGGTGCACGATATCCCCGTGGACTACGTGCCCACCCTGTAGGAGATTGTCGGGACCCACACATCGCTGCCGCGTCCAGAGGGCGTCTACGGGAAGCTCCTGCCGCCGGGGAAGATAGAGGCGATCCTGTCGCTCGGAGAAATGCCTGCCCGCCAGCCCGGTCTTCCTTGAGGGCGGCGCCTCGCGAATCCTCTGCCGAGCCCGATCACCCGCTGGTGGAGCGGGAGAGCGCTGAGCGATCGATAACCTCCATTACGTGAAGGGCAGATGCGCGGACCGTCAATGTGATACCTACTGTCCGCCGACGAGAGGCTGAAAGGGCTGGGACAGTCTTCCCGGGACTCCCAGTCCCTGTCGCTCCAACCGCTACCTTGCCGAGGCAAGTCATGAAACGGTTTCTTCGCCGCGCACTTCATGCTCAATCTGCCGTCCCTCGTGATCATAACTGCGCTTGACGTAGACCACCCGCCTCAAATTCGGCAGCAGCGACTGTATGGCTTCCGAAGCCGGCTCGGAAGCAAGCACGAGCCATCCTTCGCCGACCTCATCTTCAAGATGTGGCGGCGGTTGCCCCACCAGCCCATCTGCCCACCACACGCTTTCCACCATTGTCTGGCCGTCATTGTCTGCCCACCTGAAGAGGCCGTCCTTGGCCAGATTCCACTCAAGCTGGCCGGCGACTGAAGGATTCAGAGCGAGCCAGTTCTGCCCCGGGGACTCGTATCCATAGGCTTCATGCCGGGCGACGAGCGGCCGTATTTCTGCACCGACATTGAGAGTCGGATATTCAGCCACCAGGCGATTCACGACCCCTGCGAAGAGCGACCCATCGCCTGAATCCTGCTGAAGGGATTGCGCTTCGTAGGTTCGAATCACGCTGCGGCGTGTTTCACTTGGGGTGCCCCACTCAAGCCGCCTAAGGTTGGTCTCCTCGGCCAAGATGACGAAGCCGCTGGCTGTCTTGCGTTTGACCGGCTCATAGGGCATCTTGATCTGTGCAGGCCACTGCTCGCGTCGGCTACGGAATTCGCGGCCCCCAGCAATAGGCTCAATATCCACGGGGCGCAGGGTAGGTTCAGCCAAGACCATGACCGGATCGTAGAACCGTATAACTTCCTCCAGCTGGCGCACTTTGTCTGGATCAAGTGTTCCTGCGCTGACCAGTTCAGCAACAACATGGAGCATAGCCCTGTGTGCCAGCTCTACGCGAGGTCTGCGGAAAGCGATGCGCAATCCTACCCGATCGAGCGCATTCATCAGGCACCGCTCTCCCTGCTGATTCCATGAACTCTCGGGGGCCATATCTCGCATGATCTGAACCGCGTGGTAGCAGACATTGACGGCTGGAAGTCCGGCTTCCTCGGCGATAGCCCTCATGTGGTGGTGCCAGGGGCTGACTAGCTCTACGGGGTCTGCCGAGTCGGGCAGCGGCGCCGTTGGGGAGACGTCTCTTGGCGCGATCAGCCCCGCGGTGGATTCGGGAGGCAGCGAGATCCGGTAGATGGTCGGCAAAGAGCCAACATGGGGCGTAACGGACGGGCGACTTACACCTAGACGGTCGCCCAGGATCTGAGTGGCTCTCTGGATACCATAATTGGGCGAGGCGTGGAGGTCCAGGATGTCTTCCTTGAACGGCGCTACTACACCTAGCTTTCGCAGACTGATCGCGTCGAGAATCATCAAGGCGCGCTGCTGCTGGCTTTCGGTTCCACCCAGAAGTTCGCGCATAGCGTCTTCCATCATCAGCTCACCGCTGAGAACAAGCTTTCCGAGGGCCCTCTGGGCAGCCTGCCCTACGGCGACAACCGGGTGATCGATGTGAAGAACGAGCAGGTCGGCAATCCCTGCCGAGGCGTTATCACGAGCGGGCTGTGGGTCCAAGTCTACCGGGCCACCTGCAGGCAGCGGGGAACTCTCGAATAGGCATCGGACATATCGCTCGATCTCCGCCCAGATCTCCCGAACAGGAAGAGTCTCGCAAAGGAGGGGCAAGATATCACGCAAATTCAGCACTATGCTTTGGGGGTACCAGAATTCTTCCCTGAGATCCTGGACAAGTGTGTCCCAGGCGAGGTCGCCACCCTTGGCCGGCACAGCATGAACCAGGGCTCTGAAGGCGGCGAGCCGACTCCCACCGTCGTACCATCGGTCCCAACCGTGCGCCTTTGACATCTCAAGGGCTCGCTCTCCGATGAGCCAAGCCTCTTGGACATGGCCCCGAGCGCTGAGGCTCTCACTGAGTGTCGCGAGGGTCTGGAATGACCGATGAGAGCGCCAAGGGAGACCCGCCATAGCCTGGAGTCCCTCAGAATCGACGTTTTGAGCTAGCTGGGCAACAATTGGCTGCCAGTCAAACCAGGAGTCATCTGTTTCCTCGTCCAGTAGGGCTTCAAGGTTGGATGTCGAGGAAACCCGCGCCTTCACCTCACGGAAGCTCAAGAGTGAGCCATCCTTTAGTCTGAGTGAGCCCGCGGATCCCTCTCGCTCTCGATCGGGCTGGAGATCTGCTGCCTCGAGGCCTACGCTACAAGGATCCAGGCCTAGTTGATCTAGTCCCTCGGCAATTCCGCGTCGCCATGCTGATCTCGTAGAAGGAAGCGCATAGATGTTCGCTTTGTCTAGGACATACCGAGCCGTTTCAAGCGCGCTTTGGCTACCCCTCGAGGATGCAGTCTGTTGAATGAGGAGACCCGCAAGTTCAGGGTCGGCTGCTGTGGCAATTGGTAGCAGAAAGTTAGCAAGCGATAGAGTCACCGCCCGACTGGGCGGATCAATCGTCTCGAGGGCTCCCCGGAGCAAGACACGAACTGCCTCCTCGTGCCAGATGACTCCTTCATCCAAGAAGAACCGGAACAGCGATATGATCTCGTTCAGAAACATGGGTGACACCTAGAATGGTGTCGCTATGCGGATTATCAGAGGGACAGCGCCCGGGGCCCTACGCCTGGCAGGCCGCGGGCAGGAGCTGTCAGGAGAAGCCAGGCGTCGCCTCAAGTGGAT
>DAOUEZ010000022.1:0-144662 GCA_034429995.1 Dehalococcoidia bacterium | reverse complement strand
CGCCAGCATCGACGCGCCTACGCCGACCTGAAGAAGCGCCACACCTAGCGCCACAACCAGCAGCGCCCGTGCCATCTAACGCTCACCGACCCTACAAATGCACATGGTAGCAATGCCACGTCACGCGTCATGGCCCAGTCAAGTCGTCCCTGCAATAAGCTCGGTGCGCGCCCCGCCTTCCGCAAAACCGCTAGCGGATAGAGCGCCCTAGAGCAAACCTCACCCCTTAACCTACCACCGGCGGGGCACCGTGTCAAGCCCATCGTCAACGAGCCTGGTTGGCGCCGATAGGCCTTGACTCCTATTGCCTATATAATAAAATATGGAAGGCTTGCACGCCCGTTGACGCTTCTTGCTGTCGAGGGCGTGGATGGTGTGGTTCGTTTGCTTGCGGGCCGCTAGCTCAATTGGAAGAGCAGCTGACTCTTAATCAGCGGGTTCCGGGTTCGAGTCCCGGGCGGCCCCCCAGGGGGAAGTGTCGGAATTGGTAGACGAGCATGATTTAGGATCATGTGCCGCGAGGCGTGGGGGTTCGAGTCCCCCCTTCCCCACCAACCCTAGGCCCGAGAGGCACTGACTCCTAGAGGAGATTGCATGGCCTCCCTGCTTCAGGTCAGGGACCTCAAGACCTACTTCTTCACCGACGACGGTGTGGTCAAGGCGGTGGACGGCATCAGCTACGATGTGCAGCCGGGGGAGATCGTGGGTCTGGTGGGGGAGAGCGGTTGCGGCAAGACGGTAAGCGCCCTAGCCATCCTCAGGCTCATCCCCGACCCGCCGGGCAAGATCGTGGGCGGCGAGATCATCTTCGAGGGCGATGACCTCCTGAAAGCGAGCGAGGAAGAGATCCGCCACGTCCGCGGCAACCGCATCGCCATGATCTTCCAGGAGCCCATGACCTCCCTCAACCCTGTCCTCACCATCGGCCGCCAGATCACGGAGAGCCTTGAACTGCACCTGAAGATGGATCGCCGCAGCGCGAACAAGAGGGCCATCGAACTCATGGGAATGGTGGGCATCCCCGAGGCCAAAGCGCGCATCTCCGATTATCCCCACCAGTTCTCCGGCGGCATGCGACAGCGAGTGATGATTGCCATGGCCCTCTCCTGTAACCCCAAGCTCCTCCTGGCCGACGAGCCCACCACCGCCCTCGATGTGACCATTCAGGCCCAGATCCTGGAGCTGCTGACCCGCCTGACCCGTGAGCTGGGGACGGCGGTTGTCATTATCACCCATAACCTGGGGGTGGTAGCCCGCTACGCCGACCGCGTCAATGTGATGTATGCCGGCAAGATTGTGGAGTCGGCGGTGGCCCGCGAACTCTACGGCAATCCTCACCACCCCTACACCCTGGGGCTGCTGAAATCGGTGCCCCGCCTGGACAAGGCGCGCAAGGAGAAGCTGGAGCCCATCGAGGGCTTCCCCCCCGACCTCATCCACATGCCCCAGGGCTGTGCCTTCCGGCCGCGCTGCAAGTTCGCCGTGGCCAAGTGCCAGGAGGAGCCGCCCCTCCTGCAGGTAGCCAGCAAGCACTACTCCGCCTGCTGGGAGTGGCCCAGGGTAGGTCAGGCCGCCGGGTCGGCGGCTCCTGCTTGAGGAACCGGCCGATGACCACAGAAGACGTCGCTACCAGAAGCGCCGGTCGCCTGGACAACGTCCTTGTAGATGTCCGCGACCTGAAGATGTACTTCCCCGTAACCAGTGGCATCCTCTTCCAGCGCAAGATAGCCGACGTCAAGGCTGTGGACGGCATCTCCTTCGCCATCAGGCAGGGGGAGACCCTCGG
This sequence comes from Dehalococcoidia bacterium, assembly GCA_034429995.1. Lineage (GTDB taxonomy): Bacteria > Chloroflexota > Dehalococcoidia > SM23-28-2 > SM23-28-2 > SM23-28-2. Next base: position 142,876 of record DAOUEZ010000022.1, on the reverse strand, counting down.
CCTGGTAGGGGAGAGCGGCTGCGGCAAGACGACCACCGGCCGCTGCATCCTCATGCTGCACGAACCCACAAGCGGCGAGATCACCTTCGAGGGGCATGACCTCATCAGGATGAAGGGCGGCGAGATTCGCCGCATGCGCCGCCGCATGCAGATGATCTTCCAGGACCCCTACGCCTCGCTGAACCCCCGCATGACCGTGGGCAGCATCATCGGCGAGCCCCTGGCCGTCCACGGCCTGGCCGGCGGGCGCAAAGGGCGGCGGGAGAGAGTGCAGGATCTGATGCGGGTCGTCGGCCTCAACCCCTACTACACTAACCGCTACCCCCACGAGTTCAGCGGCGGCCAGCGCCAGCGCATCGGCATCGCCCGCGCCCTGGCGGTGCAGCCCAGCTTCATCGTCTGCGACGAGCCCATCTCGGCCCTGGACGTATCCATTCAGGCCCAGATCATCAACCTGATGGAGGAGCTTCAGGCCGAGTTCAACCTCACCTATCTGTTCATCGCCCACGACCTGTCGGTGGTGCGCCACATCAGCGACCGGGTGGCGGTGATGTACCTGGGCAAGCTGATGGAGCTGGCCGACCGGGTGGAACTGTACGAGAACGCCCTCCACCCTTACACCAAGGCCCTGATGTCGGCCATCCCCATACCCGACCCGGTGGTGGAGGCCAAGCGAGAGCGCATCATCCTGACAGGCGACGTGCCCAGCCCGATGCGGCCGCCGCCGGGCTGCGTCTTCCACACCCGCTGCCCCATCGCCGTCGGGGAGTGCCGGGAGCGCATCCCCGAATGGCGCAACGTGGGCACCAGCGCCAAAGAGCACTGGGTGGCTTGCCACAGGGTGTAGGAGCTAGGCGGCCGCTCCCTCCACGCTCGCCAGCGAGAAACACGACTAATTCATCCTCGGCAGATGGGGGGCTTTCCGGCTATCGCGCGGGTTGAAACCCGCGCCTTTCTGGAATCGGTAGATGGTGCCGCGGGATTCATCCCGCGGGACTGGAAAGGCCGCCCACATTGAAGCCCTCCTGGCCCCATGCTACGATAGCCCTGACATGGATCAGGCCCGCATCCGCAACTTCTGCATCATCGCCCACATCGACCACGGCAAGTCCACCCTGGCCGACCGCATGCTGGAGCTTACCGACACCATCCCCCCACGGCAGATGGCCGAGCAGGTGCTCGACCAGATGGACCTGGAGCGTGAGCGGGGCATCACCATCAAGGCCACCGCCGTGCGCATGGTCTATCGCGCCGAGGACGGCCAGGAGTACGAGCTGAACCTCATCGACACCCCCGGCCACGTCGACTTCACCTACGAGGTGTCGCGCGCCCTGGCCGCCGCCGAGGGGGCCATCCTGGTGGTCGACGCCAGCCAGGGCATCCAGGCCCAGACCCTGGCCAATGTTTACATGGCCATGGAGCACAACCTGGTCATCATCCCCGTGATCAACAAGATCGACCTGCCCAACGCCGAGCCCCAGCGGGTGGCCCAGGAGATCGAGGCCGTCATGGGCTACGGCCAGGAGGAGATGATCTTCGCCTCGGCCAAGGAGGGCGTCGGCACGCGGGAGGTGCTGGAGGCGGTGGTCCAGCGCATCCCACCCCCCAGCGGTCGGGTGCAGGCCCGTCTGCGGGCCCTCATCTTCGACTCCAAGTACGACCCCTACAAAGGGGTTATCGCCTACCTGCGAGTGGTGGACGGGGCTCTCTCCACCGGGCGTCGCGTGCTGCGCCTGATGTCCAACCAGCGCGAGCTCGATCCCCTGGAGGTGGGCGTCTTTCGGCCCGCCTTCGCCTCCACGGATCGGCTCACCACCGGCGAGGTGGGCTACGTGGCCACCGGCCTCAAGACGGTGCGCGACTGCCGGGTGGGCGACACCATCACCTACGACGACACCCCCGCCTCGGAGCCCCTGCCCGGCTATCGCCCGGCTAAGCCGATGGTCTTCGCCGGCCTCTACCCCTCCAACGCCGACGAGTTCCCCCTCCTGCGCGACGCCATCGACAAGCTGCGCCTCAACGACGCCGCCCTCAGCTACGAGCCGGAGTCCAGCATAGCCCTGGGCCCAGGCTTCCGCTGCGGCTTCCTCGGCCTCCTCCACATGGACATCGTCCAGGAGCGCCTGGAGCGCGAGTACGACCTGGACATGCTGGTGACCGCCCCCAGCGTGGAGTATCGGGTGCTGAAGGTCGACGGCGAGGAGCTGGCGGTGGACAACCCGGCCAAGCTGCCCCGCCTGGAGGAGGTGGAGGAGATCTTGGAGCCCTGGATGAACGTCAGCGTGATCACCCCCGACCGCTACATCGGCCCGCTGATGGAGCTGGTGACCGGCCGCCGCGGCGAGTTCAAGCGCATGGACTACCTGGAGCACGGCCCGCTGGAGGGAGCCACCGGGCGGAGGGTGCTGCTCGAGTACCAGATGCCCCTATCGGAGATGCTGCTCGACTTCTACGACCAGCTCAAGGCCTGCAGCCAGGGCTACGCCAGCATGGACTACAGCTTTGCCCACCACGCGCCGGCGAAGATGGTGAGGCTGGACATCCTGGTGAACCAGCAGCCGGTGGACGCCCTCTCGGCCATCGTCCACGCCGACAGGGCCCAGCGGCAGGGGCGGCAACTGGTGGAGAGGCTGCGCAGCCTGATCCCCCGCCAGCTATTCGAGGTGCCCATCCAGGCGGCGATCGGCGGGCGGGTGATCGCCCGCGAGACGATCAAGCCGATCCGCAAGAACGTGCTGGCCAAGTGCTACGGCGGCGACGTGACCCGCAAGATGAAGCTGCTGGAGAAGCAGAAGGCGGGCAAGAAGCGGATGAAGCGGGTGGGCAACGTGGACATCCCCCAGGAAGCGTTCATGGCCCTGCTGCGGCTGGGGAAGTAGGGGGCGGCTTCATGGGCCAAGGACCAGCACCAGCACGCTGCCGCCGCACGACCCCGCGATGACGAAGAGCCCGCCGACCACGACGTGCCACCAGCCCAGCACTACGGACCGACTGTGTTGATCTCTCCCACGCAGCTCGTCCTCCAGCCGGTCCAGCCGTTTGGCATTCTGGTCCGCTTTCTCCAGGCCCCGGCCAATCTCTATCAACTCCTGCGGCGAAAGGCCGGCGGGAGCCACGGCACGCCTTCCGTCTCGCGGGCACATTGCTTACTTCTCGTCCTCAGCGGGATACAGAACCCTGACAGTCGCGGCGAATGCCTCCAGCCACCGGTCACGCTCCTGGGCGCTCCAGGGGGCATCGTTCGCCGGAAGAACCTGCAGCAGACCGGAGAGAGCAGGGTGAGCGCCCCCTGCGGGCGGAAGCTTCGGGCCGGTGGTCTCTTGCTGCGCATCCTTAACGGGTGGCTCCTCTGGGCGCGGCGGCTCGGGCGCGCCTGTGCCGCGCGAGAGATAGGTGTTTCCCCCAGACCTGTACAACAGACCTGCCTGCTCCGCCGACCTGGCCAGCGTCCCAAAGGCATCCGACACACGTTTGCGCGCCACCCCAAACTCCACCTCGAGAGCATTTCTCAGGCCCTCGTCCGGAGGCAAAGGGCGCCCTGCGTACTGCTTCTGCACAGCATCAAAGAGCGGCACAGAGAGAAAGGCCTCGGCGGTGGCAAGCGTCTCATCCGATGGGCTCCGTGGTCTCACAATTCTCAATGCCAAATCGGTCACGACTAACCCATCGGCATCGCGCTTCAGGACACCAAACAACTGCGCAGCGGTGACTTTCACCTGGAAGGCTGACCTTTGTTTGGACGTACCAAGCATCTCTGCTAGACCATCCTGGGTCACTCTGCCGCCCCGCTCATCAAATATTCTTCGGACAAGGTCTACAGCCACCTCCAAGTCATAATAGGGGAATCTCAGCCGAGAGACCGTTCTTTTGCTTCCTCTTGGCCGGTTGTCGTTCGTCATCCGTATCGCCTCCCTGCCTTGGCAAAGCCAAGCTGCATCGTTATTGCCATTCTAATGCCTCCAGCCCATGCTGTCAAACCGACGGCGCTCCAGGGCCACTCCGCTATGCCCCGTCGGGCATAAGTGTACCATAGTTCTTACGGCCCATCAAGTTTGCCCACGGTCAACGTGCTTCGACACGTAGACCTCAGCGCGTGGACACACTGCAGCAAGTAGCCCTGCTAGGCGAGGAACGGAGCAGCCCGGAATGGGGGTTACTTGGAGTCAGCGCCTAGTGCGCGATGATGTCCTCGGCGCCGTCGACGCCGATGATGTTGCCCGTCATCCAGGCCGTCCCCTCGTCGGACAGGGCGGCGATGGCCCGGGCCACGTCCTCGGTGGTGGTGATGCGCCTACTGGGGTGGCGGGCGGCGGCCACCGCCAGCATCTGCTCGTGGCCGGGGATCTTGCGCATGGCGGGGGTCTCGGTGATGCCCGCTCGGATGGCGTTGACGGCGATGCCCCTGGCGGCCAGCTCCACCGCCAGGTGGCGGACGTGGTAGTCGAGGGCAGCCTTGGCGCAGCCCACCGGGCCGTACTCCGGCCAGACGCGAGTCGAGCCCGAGCTGGTCATGGCGAACACCTTACTGCCCGGCCCTAGAAGGCCGCGGTAGACCATGTCCTGCACCCAGTACACCAGGCTGTGGGCCATCACGTCCAGGGTCATCTCCATCTGGCGCTGGCTGGCCGCCTGCTTGGGGTTCTCGGGTACGTATGACCTGAGGGTGCCGAAGGCCAGGGAGTGGAGCATCACCCGCACGTGCGAGGGCTCTTTCTCCGCCTTCAGCCGCTCCTCCACGGCGTCCAGGATCTGGGCTCGCTTCCCGGCGTCGGCGGCATTCATGTTGAAGAAGATAGCCTCCCGGCCCATCTCCTCAATCTCGGCCACCACCCGCTGGGCGTTGGGCAGGGTAGCCCGCAGATCCAGGTGGACGCCGAAGATGTGCATTCCGTTTCTGGCCAGCTCCAGGGCGGTAGCCGCACCCATGCCGCTGGAGGCGCCCAGGATGAGCGCCCATCGGTCTTGCAGGCTGTTCTGGTCAGTCACCGCTCTCCTCTGTGGCCAGCAGGTCGCGCAGGTAGCGACGCAGCTCCGGTCCCAGGTCGGGCCTGGCCAGGGCCATCGATAGCGAAGCCTTGAGGAGACCGAGAGGCCGTCCTACGTCGAACCTCTCCCCCTCGTAGCGACAGGCAAAGACCGACTCCTCGCCCAGCAGCAGGCCGATGCCATCGGTGAGCTGGATCTCGCCGCCCGCACCTTTCCCTGTGCGCTCGAGGGCGGAGAAGATGGCCGGCGTCAGCACGTAGCGGCCGACGGTGGCCAGATCGGACGGCGCCTCGTCCGCCGACGGCTTCTCCACGATGCCCAGCACCTGGTAGACCCTCTCTTCCAGCGGCTTGGGTTCGATGATGCCGTAGTGGGGAAGCTCCTCGCGGGGCAGGCGCTGCACGGCCAGGACACTGCCGCCGTGCCAATAGAAGACGTCCATCAGTTGCTTGATGGCTGGCACCTCGCTCTCGATGATGTCGTCGGGGAAAAAGAGGGCGAAGGGCTCGTCGCCCACCAGCGAGCGGGCCATCAGCACGGCGTGGCCGATGCCCAGGCGCTCCTTCTGGCGCACGCAGACGATCTCCGCCATCTCGGCCAGCCGCCGCATCTCCTCGGCCTGCTGGCCACTGCCTTTCTGCTCTAGCCACCGCTCCAGTTCCAATTCGCGGTCGAAGTGATCCTCCACCGCTCGCTTGGCGCCAGCGGTCACCATGATGATCTGCTCCAAGCCGGCCCTCACCGCCTCCTCTACCACATACTGGATGGCCGGCCTGTCCACCAGGGGCAGCATCTCCTTGGGGATGGCCTTGGTGGCGGGGAGGAAGCGAGTGCCATAACCGGCGGCCAGGATCACCGCCTTGCGAACGTGCATGAGAATTGGCCTTTCTCTGGACTTGGCTCATTCTACAATAGGGCCGACGGCCCTTCAAGCGGTTGTCCACGCGTGGAAAACCACCTTGACACAAGCACAGCGTTTATGTAGCATTGAGCCTCGGCCGTGCTAGACGGGGAGCTAGCGGTGCCCTGAACCCGCAATCCGCTATAGCGGGGTTGAATCCCTGCTCGAGGTCTTGGCACCGCGGGGACTGCCCTCGATAAGTAGCGTTGATAACCTGGCCCTGCGCAGCGAAACGCTGCAAACCCCGTCAGGTCCGGAAGGAAGCAGCGGTAAGTAGTGAGTTTCGGGTGCCGCAGGTCAACCTGGTTGGAGCTGGCTGTCGGGAGCAAGCCTACGGGCGAGATCGACAGCAGGTGCACGGCCGCTCTGCCCAGGGCAGCAGGCACGCTTAGTTCTAACGAGGGATATGTTGACCGGAGAGCCATTCCGGGCGCGTCTTTATCCCAAGGATGCGCTCCCAGGAAGACTTGAAGGCACCAACACTCCGCCAGCCTTCCTTGTGACCCCACGTCGCATCCTTCACCTCTTCCTCGTCCTCCTGGTAGCGGGCGGCGTGTCACTCTTCTTCCTCCTGGGCCCCCCAGGTGGAGGAGGGCAGCCCACCAGCCCTGAGGTCGCCTTCAGTCAGGGGCCTCAGCTAGACGGCATCGCTAGGGACGGCGATGACGAGATCATCACCATCGCCGCCGTCAGCATCGAACCCATGGGCCCAGCAGTGCCCGTCGTCCTGCACGAAGATGGGTTGACTATAAGCACCGTTTCCGCTGCTTCTACGGTCGGCGAAGTGCTGGCCGAGAAGGGCACCGTCGTCGGCTCCGGCGACTACCTGTTTCCTTCGGCTGGAAGTCTGGTGACCGCTGGAACCCACATCTACATCTATCACGCCAGGGAGCTCTTCCTGTCGGTGGGCGGCGATACCACGACGATCCATAGCCGCAAGGCCACCGTGGCCGAGGTCCTGGACGAAGCCGAGGTTTCGCTGGACGCCCTCGACCGGGTGGGGCCTCCTCTGGATGCCCCCGTGGAGGACGGCCTGACCATCCGCGTGGTTCGAGTGCGGGAGGAGCTAGAGACGGTGGAGGAGGTCATCCCCTGCTCGGTGATCTACCAGGATGACCCCACCATGGATATGGGGCAGTACCTGGTGCTGGACTGGGGCACCGACGGCCTGATCCAGTGCGAGTACCGGGTGGTGTACGAGGACGGGCAGGAGATCGAGCGAGAGCTGCTAAGCGACTGGGAGCAGCCGCCCCGCGACCAGATCATCGCCCAGGGGACGAAGCCGGTGAACTTCGTGGAGACGCCGCAGGGCTCCCTGCGCTACAGCTACTCGCTGGAGATGTACGCCACTTGGTATCAGCCCGCCCATTGCGGCCGTTCGGCCGCCAGCCCCTGGTACGGCATCGCCGCCACCGGGGTGCAGGTCCAGCGGGGCATCGTGGCCGTAGACCCTGGTGTCATCCCCCTGGGCACCCGCCTGTACGTCCCCGGCTACGGCCAGGCAGTGGCCGCCGACACCGGCTCGGCCGTGATCGGCAACATTATCGACCTGGGCTTCGCCGACTACGAGGTCGTCGACTGGGGCAGCCGCTGGGTGACGGTGTACATCCTGGAGTAGGCCAGGGCCTAGCTTTCTGGCCCCCAGTGCTCTACGGGCACGCCAGCGCCGCCACGAAGTACGCGATGGCGTTGGCGACCGCGAGGCCGCGGCAAGCCAGTCTTTCATCCCGACCGTCACTCCAGTGCAAAGTAGCGCCGGTCTTCCTTGTCCCAGCTAATGCTAGCTATTAGCAACAGGCTTGTCTCATCGGCGGGGATCTGCGTGCAGACGTTGCCTTCCGTCATTCCTCCGGGGAATAGCTCAGCCCCTAGTTCGTTGGGTATCACCCCGCAATAGTGCTCCATGCCCCCGTAGACCTCGTTCCGTGAACCGACCATGTCGAAGTCATAGGATGAGATGATATTGGTCTCGTCGCCACCCTGAACGTTCGTGACGCGAACCGTCACCATAAGCATGCGATAGCCCTCTTCCGGGGGATCGTTGAACTGGTTCTCGGCCAGCACGACTGGCCAGGCATCGCCGTTCACGTCGAGGACAGTAATCTCCCACCCAGGCGGAACGACGGTGGGTTCGCCTAGCGGGATCGGGTTGCTGCGGCTGCGACCGACGGCCGGCGTGGGTGTGGCCTCAGGGGTAGCGGTAGCCCTGGGCGTTTGAGCGCTAGGTGCAGTTGGCAACACTGTCGGGGTCCCTGCTGGCAGCGGACTGGGGATCTCCTCCTCGTCGGCTTCTGTTTGGCACCCTTCGGTCCCGGGATCCGGTGCAAGTCGCCACCTGCCATCTTCCTTGACGTAGTGCTGAGTTCTGGTCTCTCGCTCGCCAAGAACTTCGGCCGTGACGTCGGCCGTGGCTGTGTCGCCCTCGGTCTGGATGTTATCCACCGCGATAAGCTTCATCTCTTTCAGCAGGTCTTCCCATTCCCCCTCACCAAGCAAGGCCTTTCCGATTAGCATTCCACCAAGAAATTCGTCCCGCGGGCACCTCGCTTGAAACCCCTGGGAGTAGAGCTCGTACATTTTCGACCACCGCTCGTCCTTCAAGTGGCGAAAAACGTCCTGATTTAGCTGTCCTATCTGCTCTTCGTCACTGCCGCCTCCACCATCTCCACACGCCACAGCGAGAACAAGAATCGCACCTGCTAATGCTAGAATCAATGGCCATCTCATGATACGCCTCCCTCACGGCATCTAGCCGACCGCATACCTGGCCAAAGGCGCGCCACCATCGTGAGCGTAGCCGACAGCCATGGCAGCCCCATCCTACTCGTAGACGCAAGCGCTGGCAACAGCGCCACCCGCCGCAGTAGACCTCGCGGCGGGCCGCGGGATATGATCGGGGCATGGCGAGGGGTCAGCCAGGAGATCGCGTCAAATCGACAGCAGCCCACCGGGCCGCCGCGGCCACCATCCGCCCCCGCAAGAGCCTCGGCCAGCACTTCCTGACCGACCGAAGGGTCCTTCAGCGCATCCTGGCGGCGGCGTCGCTCTCTCCCGCGGACACGGTCATCGAGGTGGGCGCCGGCAAGGGTGGGCTCACGCGGGCTCTAGCCTCGGCGGCGGGCAGGGTCATCGCCGTAGAGATAGACGAAGGGCTGTGTGCGCATCTTCGGCGTCCACTGGCGGCCTATCCCAACGTGGAGGCCGTCTGCGGCGACATCCTCTCCCTCTCTCCCGACGAGCTGCTGGCCCGCGCCCAGGCCTCGCCGCCCTACGTGGTGGTAGCCAACCTCCCCTACTACATCGCCTCCGCCGTTCTCCGCCACTTCCTGGAGAGCGCCCAGCCGCCCGCCAGGATGATCGTCATGGTACAGGCGGAGGTAGGCCAGAGCATGGCCGCCCCACCCGGACGCATGAGCCTTCTCAGCGTGAGCGTCCAGTTCTACGCCCAGGCCAAGGTCCTCTTCTACGTGCCGCCGCGCGCCTTTCACCCGCCGCCCAAGGTGCGCTCGGCCGTCATTCGCCTCGACGTGCGGTCGGAGCCGGCGGTGGCCGTGGACGACCGCCGGGCCTTCTTCCACCTGGTGCAGGCCGGCTTCGCTGCCCCCCGCAAGCAGCTCCGCAACGCCCTCGCCCTGGGCCTGAGCATCGACCCCGCCTCTGCTCGGAGCCTTCTCGATACGGCGAACATCGACCCCAGCCGCCGCGCCCAGACGCTCAGCCTGGACGAATGGGGCTGCCTGTACCGCGCCTGGCGAGGGAACGGCCGCCCTTCTGGGCAGGAGTGAAGTCCGATGCGCCTGAGACTGACAGCCCCCGCTAAGATCAACTGGACGCTGGAGGTGCTCGGCCCGCGCCCGGACGGCTTCCACAATGTGAAGACGATCCTCCAGACCATCGACCTCTTCGATAGCCTGGAGCTGGAGACAGCCTCTGAGCTGACCCTGGAGGCGACGGGCGAGGGCCTGCCGCGTCCTGAGGAGGACCTGACAATGGTAGCCGCTCGCCTTCTGCAGAAGAGGACGAGCTACAGCGGCGGCGCCAGGATGCGCCTGACCAAGACCATACCCGTGGCGGCCGGCCTGGGCGGCGGGAGCAGCGACGCCGCCGCTGCCCTGCGCGGCCTCGATCGCCTCTGGGGCCTGGCCCTCCCCCACGAACGGCTGGCCGAGCTGGCCAGCGAACTGGGGTCGGATGTCCCCTTCTTCCTGCGGGGCGGCACTGCCCTGGCCGAGGCGCGCGGCGAGCGAATAACCCCCCTGCCCGACGCCCCGGGCACGGCCATCCTTGTGGTCGTGCCCCCACTGTCCATACCACAGAAGACCCAGCGAATGTACTCCCTCCTGGGCTCCAAGGACTACGGCGATGGCGCTCCCAGCGACCGTTTCGCCGACGCCCTCAGACAGGGGAGGTCTCTTAAGGACGGCGATATGTACGACATCTTCGGCTGCTTGGCCTTCCAGGGCTTCTCCGAGCTGCACACCTGCCGCCAGGCTCTGATTCAGGCCGGGGCAAGTGCCGTTCACCTCGCCGGCAGCGGCCCGGCCCTGTTTGTGCTGCTGCGGGGCGAAGAGCAAAGGGAACGCCTCGCCAGGGCAGCCGCCGACGCCGGCGCGAAGGCCTTCGCCGCTACGACCATACTCTCCTCGCAGGCACTAGCCGCGGAGCAGCTCCCTGACTGACGCTATGGAAGAGGTGTTCGCCGGTTTCATCAGCGGCTACATCATGGCCCTCATCTTCAGCGGCCTGGCGGCCCTCATGATCGTGAATGCGCGTAGCCGCCTTCCTTATTTGGCCAAGGCCATCGCCCCCAAGATATCGGCCGTCGCCCTGGCCGTCCCCGTATCCCTGATCGCCTTCCTCCTGTGGACAGCCATCGGGATGTTCCTTGGCCTCCTCTATCGGTACACCCTGGAGGAAGCCCCCGGCGGTGGCCTGGGCAGCCCCAACCTCCTGTACACGGTGCTGGTCATCAGCTTTGCTGGCCTGACCCTGACCGCCGTAGTAGCCGCCTTCCGACGCCTGCCCTGGCAGGTGGCAGTGATGGGCCTCTCCTTCATTGCCCTCTTCGGCTGGGTTCTGCCCCGCTTGGCCCAGGCCGCCGAATAGCGATACAATCGTCCCCCGTGCTACACTGACTGCGATCGGAAGGGTGATCCTATGCCTGACACTATCGTCGACATGCACCTCCACACGGTGAAGGGGGGCTCCGATAGCAGCCTGACCCCCCAGCAGCTCGTGCAGGAGGCCCAGCGCATCGGCCTGGGCGGCGTGAACATCAGCGAGCACGACCGCCTCTGGGACGCTCACGAGTTCGATAGGTTCCGCAGCGAGAGCGGCCTGTTTGTGAGCAGGGGCATGGAGGTCTCCACCGACCTGGGCCACATCATCGTCATCGGGCTCGACCAGTACCTGCCAGGCATCCGCAAGGCCGCCGAGCTCAGGCGGGTGGTGAGCGAGGTCGGCGGCTTCATGTTCGTTGCTCACCCCTTTCGCCACTTCTTCGACCCCGTCCCCTTCCGCCGCGACGGGGCCGCCAGGTCGGCCGACCTTCGGCCCCGCCAGCCCCCTAGCCTCACCCCTGAGGAGGCGGCCCGCCTGCCCATCTTCGAGCTGGTGGACGAGCTGGAGGTAGCCAACGGCGGTTGCAGCCCCGGCGAGAACTACTTCGCCCTGCTGGTGGCCCGCATCCTGGGCAAGCGGGGCATCGGCAGCAGCGATGCCCACTCCACCCACGGCCTGGGCTGCTTTACTACCGTCTTCCAGCGACCGCTGGCGGACGAGCGAGACCTGATCGCCGAGCTGAAGGCCAGCCGCTACTACCCCGCCGAGGGACTGCTCAAGGGCGGCATCACCCCCTTCGGCGAGGGCAGCGTGAACAGCGACGCGCTGTTCACCCCATCCGGCTGATCTCGGTCTTCCGCCGGCTTCTGTTGCTCCACGACTGGTTCATTCTCGATGGGTGAGAGACTTCCGGGCCAATCCGCGGGTTTCAACCCGCGGATTCCTAGAAGCGATAGACAATGCTGCGGGATTCATCCCGCAGGGCTGGAAAGTTCAGCCACCAACGGCGAACTGGCTTCTCTTGCCTTCAGCCCCTTCCGTTACTCTGCCTGGCGAGTGCTACAATAGTGAGCCAGCCCTTTCAATCAAAGCAGGGAGCCCTCTTGGCCAGCACCTACGTAGCCCTCGACCTGGAGACCACCGGCCTCGAGCCGAGCAGTGACGCCATCATTGAGGTGGGAGCGGTCAAGTTCGACCCAAAGGGCGCCGTTCAAGAGACCTTCTCCACCCTGGTGAACCCCGGCAGGTCCGTCCCCTACCGCATACAAATGCTCACCGGCATCGCCCCCGAGGAGGTGGCAGAGGCACCGCCTATGGACGCCGTAATGCCCCGACTGCAGCAGTTCATCGCCGACCAGCCCATCGTGGGGCAGAACGTCCTTGGCTTCGACCTTCGCTTCCTGGCAGCCGCCGGCCTCAGCCACAGCCCGGTGGTCTACGATACCCACGAGCTAGGCGTCCTTCTCCTGCCCCTGCTGGGGGAATACAGCCTCTCGGCCCTGACCCGCCACTTCGACATCCCCATGCCCAGGCACCATCGAGCCCTGGCCGACGCCCAGGCCGCCCGCGAGGCCTTCCTGGCCCTGCGAGCCCACGCTGCCAGCCTGCCGCCGCCCATTCTGGCCGAGGCCGTCCGTCTGGCTGCCGCCAGTCGCTGGCCCTGGCGCTCGTTTTTTGTCGAAGTGCTCAACGAGGCAGCGCTGGGCCCTGCCAGGACGCAGCGGCGGACGCTCGAGCCTCTCGTGCCCTGCGAGCGCCGCCGGCTGGTGGAACCGTCGGAGGTTCTGGCCCTCCTCCAATCGCTACGAGAGCGGCCAGACATCCTGCCTCAGTTCGAAGAGAGACCGGAGCAGGGAGCGATGGCCCAGGCGGTGACTGAGGCCCTCAACGAGGGCGAACAGCTCGTCGTCGAGGCGGGCACCGGCATCGGCAAGTCGCTGGCCTACCTCCTGCCCGCCGCCTGCTATGCCCTGCGGAACAACGCCCGCGTGGTCGTCTCCACCGCCACCATCAACCTCCAGGAGCAGCTCATGACCAAGGACATCCCCGCTGTCCAGCGCTTGCTGGAGGGTTGGCCTTCCGATGGCCGTCCTCTGGCAGCGACTCAACTCAAGGGAAGGCGCAACTACCTCTGCCTGCGTCGCCACCTGGCGGGCCGCCAGGCACCTTCCCTCTCCGATGAGGAGGCCCGCTTCCTCCTCCGCCTCCTCCTCTGGCTGCCCCAGACCGAAAGCGGCGACCGCGCCGAGCTAAGGCTCAGGCCGGCCGAGGAGATGCTGTGGTATCGCTTCTCGGCCCAGAATGAGAACTGCCTGGGCAGCTCCTGCCCCTTCGTCCTGGATGGGAGCTGCTTCCTGGTGCGCGCCCGTCAGGGGGCGGAAACGGCCCACCTGGTGGTGGTGAACCACGCCCTCCTTCTATCGGACGTTGCTGTCGGCGGGCACGTCATCCCTCCCTACGACAATCTCATCGTGGACGAGGGGCAGCATCTGGAAGATGAGGTCACCCGCCAACTGGGCTTTGAAGCGCGAGAAGCCGACCTGCTATCCTACCTGGATCGCCTCCACCGGCGGGAGGGCCGCGAGCGCGGTTCGGGTCTGGCCGCCAGCGTGCGCCACAGCGTGCGGGGACTGGCTATGCCCCTGGGGCCGGGCTCGCACCTCACCGGCCTGGCCGCGGCCATCGGCGAGGAGGTGGAGAGGGCACGCCTCCGCCTGCGCCAGTTCAGCGAGGCGGCGCGAATCTTCCTCCGCCAGCACGCCGAGGAGAGCGGTAACTATGAGCAGCGCCTCCTGCTGACCCGCTCCATGCGCGTCCAGCCCGACTGGGTGACGGTGGAGGTGGCCTGGGAGAACCTGCGCCTGGCCCTGGCAGCCGTCGAGGATGTGCTGGCCCGTCTGCACACCGCCCTCAGCGACGCCGAAGGTTTGGGCCTCCTGAGCTACGAGAGCCTGCTCGCCGAGACGGCGGCCCTGCTGCAAACCGGCCAGGAGCTTCGCCAGGGGATCGCCGCCACCATCGAGCGCGAGGACCCACAGAGGATCCAGTGGCTGTCGGAGGGAGGCCCAGCGGGCATCGCCGTGGCCTCGGCGCCGCTGGACGTGGCCCCCCTCCTCCAGGAGCGCCTCTACGCCGAGAAGAACAGCGTCGTCCTCACCAGCGCTACCCTGGCCACCCAGGGCTCCTTCGACTACATTCGCCAGCGGCTGGGCCTGGACGAGGCACGTGAGCTGCTGCTGGGCTCCCCCTTCGACTACCAGCGGGCGGCCCTCATCCTCCTGCCCAGAGACATGCCCGAACCAGGAGCACGCGATTACCAGGAGGTCACCCACCGCGCCCTCTCTGAGCTCTGTCGGGCCAGCCAGGGGCGAGCGCTGGTGCTGTTCACCTCCCACGCCTCTCTACGCGCGGCCCACGCTGCCGTTCGAGGCTCTCTGGGCCAAGGAGGGATCGCTGTGCTGGGCCAGGGCATCGACGGCGCGCCCCAGCAACTCCTGGACGCCCTCAGGCGCAATCCCCTCTCGGTTATCCTGGGCACCGCCAGCTTTTGGGAGGGAGTGGACGTGGTGGGCGAGGCGCTGTCGCTGCTGGTTATGGCTCGCCTTCCCTTCAGCGTGCCCAGCGAGCCGGTCTTCGCCGCCCGCTCCGCCCTGTTCGAGGAGCCCTTCACTCAGTACGCCCTACCCCAGGCTGTGCTGCGCTTCAAGCAGGGCTTCGGCCGCCTCATCCGCACCAAGACCGACCGAGGGGTGGTGGTAGTGCTCGACCGCCGTATCAAGAGCAAGCGCTATGGACGGGCCTTCCTGGACTCCCTGCCGCCCTGTCGGATCGAGGAGGCGCCCCTGGTCGAGCTGCCCGCCCGTGCCGCTGCCTGGCTGGAGTCGGAGCGCTAGGAGGAAAGCGATGGAAGACATCTTTCGTCATATCGAGGAGCACCAGCAAGAGGCCATCGAGGACTTGATGCGCCTCTGCCGCCTGCCCAGCGTGAGCGCCGAAGGAAAAGCCATCGAGGAGACGGCGGAGCTGGTGAGCGAGATGCTGTGGGGCCTCGGCTTCCGCACCCAGATCCTCCCCAAGGCCGGCGGCCATCCCGTGGTCTACGGCGAGCTAACCGGTGCCTCGATGGAGAAGACCCTCCTCTTCTACAACCACTACGATGTCCAGCCAGCGGAGCCCCTCGACCTCTGGTCGTCGCCCCCCTTCGAGCCTGCCTTGCGGGACGATAAGCTGTACGGGCGGGGCGTCTGCGATAACAAGGGGAACATCGCCGCCCGCCTGGCGGTCATCCGCGCCTTCCAGGCAGTGCGGGGGCAGGTGCCTGTATCTCTCAAGTTCTGCATCGAAGGTGATGAGGAGATCGGCAGCCCGGGCATCGAGCCCTTCGTGGAGGAGCAGCGTCAGCTTCTGGCCGCCGACGCCTGCCTGTGGGAAGGAGGCGGCGTCAACTGGCAGGGCCAGCCCCAGATCACCCTGGGGGTGAAAGGCCTCCTCTACCTCGAGCTAGAGGCACGCGGGGCCAACCGCGATGCCCATTCTTCCTACGCGACCGTGCTGCCCAACCCCGCCTGGCGCCTCCTCTGGGCCCTGGCCACCCTCAAGGACTCACAGGAGAACATCCTCATCGATGGCTTCTATGAGCAAGTGCGGCCTGCCAGCCCCCAGGAGAGGGCAGCAGTGGAGGCTATGCCCGCCGACGAAACGTACAAAGCACGCAGCCTGGGGATCGACGGCTTCCTGAAGGGCGTTCGCGGGTTGGACTACCGCCTGCGCCACCTGTTCGAGCCCACCTGCAACGTCGCCGGGCTCAGCTCCGGCTACGAAGGCCCGGGAGCCAAGACGGTGCTGCCATCGCGGGCCACGGCCAAGCTCGACTTCCGCCTGGTGCCAGACCAGGACCCCGAGGACGTGCTGGAGAAGCTCCAGCGTCATCTTCGCCAGAAGGGCTACGGCGATGTGGAGGTGCGCCGCTTGGCAGCCGAGCGGCCGGCCCGTACGCCCGTCGACCATCCCTTCGTGGGCCTGGTGTGCGAGACGGCACGGCAGGTGTACGGCCAGGAGCCCGTCCTCATCCCCAGCATGGCTGGAACCGGGCCCCTCTACCCCTTCGTCAAGACCCTCGGCCTGGCCATGGCCGATTGTGGCATCGGCTATCCCGAATCGCGAATGCACGCCCCCGACGAGAACATTCGCCTGGCCGATTTCCTCCGCGGTACCAAACACATAGCTGCCGTGCTGGAGTGCTTCGCCACCGAACAGGCCTAATCACTGCTCTCCACCCTCCAGAACCTGCCGCACCAGCTCTACCTCTTCCTGGCGACTGCTCACCTGCCCATCCAGCCGCGCCGCTTTCAACAACCGAAGAACATCGCCCATGCCCGGCCCCCGCACCATCCCCAACCGCTCGAGCGCCCTTCCATCCAGCGATGGCTTGACATAGCGCCACTCGCCCAGATAGTGGCCGAGCTTCGCGCCAGCCGCCGATTCGGAAGCTACCAGGGCCCAGGCCTCGATGGCAGATAGGGGATAGGGCTCCAGCCGTTCGACCACCTGGCTAGGGCGGGCATCAGCCCGCGACAGCCAGGGCAAGAGATGGGCCAGGTCGGCCACACCTTCGAGCGCCAGCCGCTGCCTCTTGGACAGGGCCAGTCTGAGAGCTACCGCCCCGGCATCGGCAGGAGAGAGTGGAGTGCCCAGCAGGCCCAGGGAGAACTCCGGCTGCGTCGGGGCCCGACCAGCGTGGCGGGTCCGCCGGAAGGCCGTGGCCAGCTCATCATCGAAGCGCAGAGCTTTGTGTATGGCCGCCGGCACCCCTAGCTCCTGACAGCGCAGGAGACCCTTCTCCGGCTCGTCCTCCGCCAGCAGATGCAGGAGCTCGTGCCGCAGTCGCGCCCCGCTGATCGTGCCCAGGTAGCCCAGGTCGCGCTTGAGCAACGCCAGCGTCTTCTCCTCGATGCGGAAGGAGAAGCGCGTCTCGTAGCGAACGGCACGCAGGATGCGGGTGGCGTCGTCGATAAAGCTGCGGTCGTGGAGGACGCGCACACGCTGGCCAGCGATGTCTTCCATGCCACCGAAGGGATCGAGGAGCTGGCCGCGCTGGCGGCCACACAGGGCGAGGGCCATAGCGTTGATGGTGAAATCGCGTCTGGCCAGGTCCTCGGCAATGGATGCTGGCCTCACCTTAGGCAGTGCCCCCGGCCGTGCATACCTCTCGGCGCGGGCCATCGCCAGGTCCAGACGGAACCCTTTCCCTTCCACGGTTACCGTCCCGAAAGCGCGGTGCTCTACCCAGCGTCCACCCAGTACCGAGGCGGCCTTTTCTGCCAAGGATACCATTGGCCCCTCGCCTACCAAATCGATATCTACTTGCCCCCGCTCCAGCACCACGTCTCGTAGGGCACCGCCGACCAGATATAGTGTGCGGCCCTCCTCCTCGGCCAGTCGCAGTACCACCTCCAGACCCTGCGTCGTATCTACGTCGAGGCCTGTCCGCAGCCGAGCGAGGAGCTTTGCGGGTTTAGTTAGGTATACCCTTGTCATGTTCCGCTTACGCTTTTCCCTTCTGGCCATCACGGCAGGCGCTTGACATTAGCCTTGCAACCCCCTATCATTGCCTGCGTTCGCAGGACTCTCCCCACGCTAAGCCTCTACTTTTCCCATCCAACTAAACGTAGGGGGATGTTCCTCTGAATAGGGAACAAGGGTCAACGGGAAACTTTTTGAAGGTTAAGGTTTGGTATCTGAGACAGTAATAGCAGTGGAACAGGGATCACCCCTATCAGAATTACAAACGGCTCTTGGCCTAAAGTTCAAAAACCCTTCCTTGCTTCAACAGGCCTTAGTCCACCGGTCATATCTTAACGAGGCTCGCGCGTCAGGGCTAGAGTCCAATGAGCGGTTAGAGTTCCTAGGCGACGCGGCTTTGGGACTTATTGTCTCCCAGAAACTGTGCAGCGACTTTCCCCTCCTGAGCGAAGGGGATCTCACTCAGCTTAAGACTGCCCTCGTCCGCTGGGAGACCCTAGCTCGGGCTGCTGAAAGGCTGTCTGTGGGCGATTATCTCCTTTTGGGCCGGGGCGAGAAACTGACTGGTGGCCAGCGGAGACCCTCCAACCTGGCCTGTGCCTTTGAGGCGATAGTAGGAGCGGTCTTACTGGACGGTGGCCTGGCGAAGGCCAGGGCCCTGGTCCTCCGCTGCCTCAAGCCAGAGCTTGCCCAGATGACGGCTGGAAAGGTAGCCCTGGACAGCAAGTCGCGGCTGCAACAGATGGTGCAGACCCGCTGGCAGGCAATACCCTCCTACCGAACGGTGGCCGCCGAGGGACCAGACCACGCCAAGGTGTTCACCGTGGAGGTGCTGGTGGGCGACCGGACACTCGGTCAGGGCCAAGGGAGGAGCAAGAAGGAAGCAGAGAGCAAGGCCGCCCAGCAGGCCTTGAAGGCTATGGATGCCGGCGAGCCCCCTCTGCTAAGTGAGTGAGATATGTACCTGAAGCGACTGGAAATTCAGGGATTCAAGAGCTTCGCCACTCGCACCGCCTTTGAGCTCGGGCCAGGCATCACCACCATTGTCGGCCCCAACGGTGTCGGCAAGAGCAATGTGGCCGATGCCCTCCGCTGGGTTCTGGGCGAGACGAGCGGCCGCCTTCTCAGGGCTCGCAAGCTAGAAGACGTCATATTCAGCGGCAGCTCTCGCCGGGCAGCGGCCAACAAGACCGAGGTGACCATCACCCTCGACAACAGCGACGGCTGGCTTCCCCTCGATTTCGCTGAGGTAGCCGTCACCCGCCGGGGTCGCCGCTCCGGCGATAGCGACTACTTCATCAACCGCAAGCGCGTCCGCCTCAAGGACATTACCGACCTCCTCCAGCGGGCCAACGCCAGCCAGAGCAGCTACGCTATCATCGGCCAGGGCCTGGTAGAGACCATCCTCAACCTCCGCCCTGAGGAGCGCCGCTTCCTCCTGGAGGAGGCCGCCGACGTTCAGCACTATCGCCTCAAGATCGAGGAGGCTCAGAATCGCCTGGCGGCCACTGGCGACAACATGGAGCGTGCTCAGTTCCTCGTCGACGAGATAGCCCCTCGTCTGTCCCAACTCGAACGGCAGGCGCGACGAGCCTCCCGCCACGGGCAGCTGTCACAGGAGCTCACAGACGCCCTGCGAGCCTGGTACAGCCATCTCTGGCAGGAGGACAGGGAAGCCCTGGCAACGGCCCGGCAGACTCTCAACCACTGCCAGCAGGAGCAGGCACGTGCCGAGGCGGAGATCAAGACCTGGGAGGAACAGCTGGCGGCAGTAAGGGAAGAACTGGCCAGGAGGCGCTCAGCCATCGCTGACCGTGCTTTCCAGCACCAGCGCCTCAGCGAGCAAGTGAACCGTCTGCAGGAGCGCATCGCCGTCGCCCATCAGCAGCACAGCGGCGTGATCGGTCGGCGCCGGCAGCTCCAGCTAGAGCTGGAGGCCGTGGAGAAGGAGATGCTCAATCTGGCCCGATCCTCGGTGGAGAACAGCCGCCGCAGGATCGCCCTGGAAGAGGAGCTGGAGGCAGGCCGCCGCGCCCTCAGCCAGGCACAGCAGGAGCTGGAGAGCCTCGAACAGGAGTCCTCCGGCATGCAGCGCCAGGCAGCGACAGGCGAGGAGAAGGCCGCCCGCACGCGCGCTGCCGTAAGCGACGTCGAAGCACACCTGCGCAATGTGGCCGATACTCGCTCGCGCCTGGACGAGGAGGGCTCCCAGCAGGAGGAAAGACGCCGCGCGCTCGTATCGGAGATGGGCGAGGCGGCGCGCAACCTGAGCGGCTATCGGGCCGAGGAGAAACGCCAGAATGAAGGCATGGTGGCCGCTCTTCAGGAACAGGATGCTCTCAAGAGCCGCCTGGGGAAGAGCCAGGTCTCCCTTCTGGCCCTGCAAGAGAGCTGCCGCCTCCGCGATCTGGAGATAGAGCGCCTCGAAGCTCGCCTTGGCGTCCTCACCGATGCTCAGCAAGCCTGTGATGCCCGAACACGGGCCACTGCCGCCCCCGTCTTGGAGACCGCCGATACGCCGGTGCATGGCCTCCTGGGAGTGGTGAGCAGCCTCATTCGCGTGCCCAAGGGTCTGGGACGAGCCATCGAGGCCGCCCTGGCCGAGAACCTCCAGGCGATGCTGGTGGAGCGCCAGAAGGATGCCCTGGCCGCTGTGCAGGATCTGGCCAGACAAGAGGTCGGACGGGTGGTCATCTTCCCCCTGGACAGCCTCAAGGAGGTCTACCCCCTCAACATCATGAAGGAACAGGGAGTCGTGGGCGTCGCCAGCCGGCTGGTGAAGTGCGACGGACGTTACCGCAAGGTCGTTGATAGTCTCCTGGGCCGCACTATTGTCGTCGAAGACCTGGATACCGCTCTGCGTGTCCTGCGGCGAGGGATGGGCAGCGTGGTCACCCGCGACGGCATCCTTCTTCACCCTCTGGGCTCCATCAGCACCGGCCGGCCCACCAGCGAGGGCAACATCTTCGCCCGCCAGCAGGAGCTGACCTCCATACCGCGAGCCATCGAGAGGCTGGTTCGCTCCCGCCAGGCGGCCGAGGAGGAGATGGAGCGGCTCCGCTCCCGCATCGCCGAGGATGAGAGCGCCCTGCGGGAGGTGGGCCACACCCTGGCCACTCTCCAGGAGCAGCGCATGCAAACCCAGGATGCCATCGCCCAGGACCGCCGCCTCCTGGCTCAGCTGCGAGGCGAGATGCGCTGGCTTATCACCAGCCAGCGGAGGTCGGCCAAGCAAGCGGCATCTCTGACCCTCCAAGACCAGCGCTTGCAGGAGGAGAGAGAACAACTGCTGGCCCAAGCCAGCGAGGCTCAGGAGGTGACCCAGTATCTGCGTTCGGCGGCTGGTCTGTTCGGCGAGCGCCGGCAAACCCTGTTGCAGGGGGTCACTGAGTGCAGCACGAAGGTGGCCTCCCTAGACGGAGAGCTAGGTTCTCTAAGCACCATGCAGGAAACGCGCCAGGCTACCCTGACCAAGCTGGACGGCGAGATGACTACCAAGCAGGCCGAGCTGCGCGGCATCGAGATGGAAAGCACCTCTCTCACCGGAAACGTCGAGGCCGACTGGCGAGAGGTGGAGAATCTTACGCGGGAACTCAAGATCTACAGCGAAGAGGTAGAGCCCGCCCAGCGGGCCATCGCTGCTCTGGAGAGCCAGGAGCGAGAGAACCAGGCCAAGGAGACTGCCGCCCGCGGTCGTCTGCTGGCGGCGGAACGCCAGCGCCTGGAAGCGGAGTCGGATGTGCGTCGCCGCCTGGACGACCTCGATAGCCTGCGCCAGCGCATCGAGGCCGACAGCTTGACGCTAACCGACGGGGGCGAGGTGGCACCAGTGCCCATGCCCGCGCCTGAATCGCCTGCCTGGCTGCCTAGCGGCGATGGCGATGGCAATGGCGATGGCAAGGCCCGAACCAGCCGCCTGCCGCCCGTAGCCGGTGGGGCAATCATCGACCCCCAGACCATGCAGGAGCGCATTCAGCGCCTGCGCTCCCAGCTACGAGCTGTAGGCGCGGTTAACCCCCAGGCCGAGGCCGAGTGCAGCGAACTGAAGGAGCGCCACACATTCTTTACCTCCCAACTCGCCGACCTGGCCGCAGGCGAGCGTTCCCTCCTTCAGGCTATCGACGAACTGGACGAGGTCATTTGCCAGCGCTTCAAGGATACCTTCCACCAGGTAGCCCAGCGGTTCAGCCACTGCTTCACCACCTTCTTCGGCGGCGGCCAGGCCAAGCTCATTCTCACTGCGCCGGAGGACTATCGGGCCTCCGGCGTGGACATCGTCGCTCAGCCGCCCGGCAAGCGCCTGCAAAGTCTGAGTGTGCTCTCGGGTGGCGAAAAGGCTCTCACGGCGGTGTCTCTCCTGTTCGCCCTGCTGCAGACTAACCCCTCGCCCTTCTGCGTCCTAGACGAGGTAGACGCCATGCTGGACGAGGCCAATGTAGGCCGCTTCGTCGCCGCCCTTCAAGAGCTGGCCCAACACAGCCAGTTCATCGTCATCACCCACAATCGCCGCACCATCGAGACGGCCAACAGCATATACGGCGTCTCCATGGGTGACGACAGCATCTCCCGCGTCCTCTCCCTGCGCCTGAGCGACATCCCCTCTAACTAGTGGCCTCATTGCCCCGAAGCGAGCGCAGGAGATATAATGCTCACGCTCCTTGGGAGCAATTGAGGCGTTTTTAATTGAGATGCCGAGAGTCCCCTTCTTGTCTCAGTGGGAGCCACTAACAACGGCGGGCAAGCAAGGCCATGGCCGGGTGGCCAGACTGTCGACGCGCCAGCATGCCATGGCCAAGTTGAGAGGCTCCACCACCTTCATTAAGTTCGCCATCGTCGGCAGCTTCGGCTACCTGGTGAACCAGTTCTTCCTCTTCCTGTTCTACGATTCGCCCGCCTTTGCCTTCCTGCCGGAAAAGGACACCAGCGCCGCCATCGTGTTCTTTACTCACCCTGATGTCCGCCTCCTCATCGCCACCATCGTGGCCGTGGAGGTGTCCATCCTCTCCAACTTCTTCTGGCACAACGTCTGGACCTTCAGCGACCGGGAGCAGCGCCTGCCCATGGCCCTGCGCTTCGTGGCCTTCAACATCACCTCCATCGGCAGTCCCATCATCTCCGTCGCCACCGTCAACGTCCTCACCCCCAAGTTCGGTGTCAACCCCTACTTGGCCAATACCGTGGGCATCGCCTTGGGTATGGTCTGGAACTGGCTCTGGAATGCCCAGGTGATCTGGCGCAAGGGCAAAGAGCCAGCCTGAGGCGGCTTGGTGACGGTCGGACCTGGACGATGACATCCGAACCTCTCTTGTCCCTGGTCATCCCCGCCTACAACGAGGCAAAGAACCTCCGCCGGGGCATCCTCCAGCAGGTGGCCGATTACCTGAGTAGCCAGGGCTACCCCAGCGAGGTGCTCATCGTTGACGACGGCAGCGGGGACGAGACGGCTTCCCTGGCGGAGGAGTTTGTCAGCGGCCACCCCTCCTTCTCTGTCCTCCGCAGCGAGCATCGAGGCAAGGCCCTGACAGTGCAGCGCGGCATGCTGGCAGCCCGCGGCCGCTACGTCCTGTTCCTCGATCTGGACCTGTCGACGCCCCTCGACTACATCGAGCCCGTCCTGACGCTCCTCGACCAGGGCTGGGACATTGTCATCGCGTCGCGGGATGCCAAAGGAGGGGCTCGCCTGGCCACGCCCCTTCACCGCCGTCTGATGGCCAAGGTCTTCAGTCTGCTGGTGAGGCTCCTCCTCTTGCCTGGCATCCATGACAGCCAGTGTGGCTTTAAGGCCTTCCGGTGCGAGGTGAGCCAAGATCTGTTCAACAGCCTGCGCGTGTTTCAGCCCCGCTCCGGCCAGGTGAAGGGACCACGGGTCACTGCCTTCGACGTAGAGCTCCTCCTCCTAGCCCGCAGGAGAGGCTATACCATCAAGGAGGTGCCAGTGCTCTGGCGCCACGTAGAGACGAAGCGGGTCAACCCTCTCCTCGATTCTTATCGCATGTTTCGGGAGGTGCTCACCGTCTGGTGGAACGACCGCCGTGGCCTCTACGCTCGGCCCCGCTGATGGCGCTCTTGCTTGATCGACCGCCAGGCCGATACTATGATGCAGCAAGCCATCGTCTCTGGCTCCAGGAGGTAGCATCTGTTCAAGCACTTCGGACGCTCTCCACAGGCTGAAGAAAAGACCACCGCTGCCCTCGGCCGCACCCGACGCACCTGGTTCCGCCGCGTAGCCGGACTCTTCGAGCGCTCCCGCATCGATGACGATCTCTGGCAGGAGCTAGAGGAACTCCTCATCGCTGCCGACGTCGGTGTGGTCACCACCGCCGGCCTCATCGAACGCCTTGAGGCTCGAGCGAAGGACGAAGGGATGAACCAGCCCGAGGAGGTTCGCCAGAGCCTCAAGGAGGAATTGGCGGCCATCCTGGCTGTGGAGGGCGATGGCGGCCAGCTTTGGGGGAAAGACGTGGGAACTTTCGCCGCTAAGCCGGCCGTCATCCTAGTGGTAGGGGTGAACGGCAGCGGCAAGACCACCAGCATTGCTAAGTTGGCCTGGAGCCTGAAGGGCGATGGCAAGCGGGTGATCCTGGCCGCCGCCGACACCTTCCGCGCTGCCGCCATCGATCAGCTATGCCAGTGGGGGAAGCGGGTGGAGGCGGAGGTGGTGGCGCACCAGCAAGGGGCCGACCCCGGTGCCGTGGTCTTCGATGCGCTTACCGCCACCGAACGGCGGGGTGCCGACGCAGTGATCATCGATACAGCCGGTCGCCTGCACACCAAGGTCAACTTGATGGAGGAGCTGCGCAAGATCCAGCGGGTGATCCAGCGCAAGGACCCCTCGGGCCCCCATGAAGTTTTGCTGGTTCTGGACGCCACCACCGGCCAGAACGCTCTCCTCCAGGCCAGGCACTTCACCGAGGCGGTGCAGGTGACGGGCCTTTTCTTGGCCAAGCTGGATGGTACGGGCAAGGGCGGCATCGTCTTCGCCATCTGCGACCAGTTGGGCATCCCGGTGCGGTTCGTGGGCACCGGCGAGCGGCCAGAGGACCTGGCCCCCTTTATAGCCGAGGACTTCGTGGAAGCCCTTTTCGCCTAGACGCTGCCGCTGGCATGGGTTCCCCCCTTAAGAGGTAATGGAGGAAATAGGCGAGCTACTGGCCGATAGCTGGTGGTCGCTGGGCCAGCCGGAGACATACGTCTGGTGGGCGGCGGCCATGCTCGTGGGGCTGGTGGCTTTCCCCTTGACCTTCGCTTTCTTCCATCGCCTGCCCGACCGCGGCTACGCCTTCAGTAAGCCCTTAGGGTTGGTCTTCCTGGCCTACATCCTCTGGATGGGGTCCACCCTGGGCCTATTCCCTAACAACCGCGGCTCCATCATCCTCATCCTGGTTGGGCTAGCCCTGGCGTCCGTCGTCGTGGCCGGCCGCCGCCGTGACGAACTGCGAGGCTTCGTCCAGGAGCGCTGGCCGTACATCCTTCTGATCGAGAGCCTGTTCGCAGTCACTCTTGTCATCGTCGCGTCCCTGCGCTCCTACATATCGGCGATCGATGGGACAGAAAAACCCATGGATTTCGCCTTCCTAAACGGTGTCCTTCGGGCCGACCAGTTCCCCGCCAAGGACCCCTGGCTTGCCGGACACGACATCCCTCTCTACCACTTTGGCCACATCATGATCGGCGCACTTACCAAGTTCACCGGCCTGAGCTCCAGCATGACCTTCAACCTGGGCCTGGCCCTTATCGGAGGCCTCGCTGCCGTGGCCGTCTTCGGCGTGGTGTACAACCTCATCGTCATGCGCGGGCGGCCCGCCGGCGCCATCCTCTTCGGTCTGGTAGCCGCGGGCCTGCTCTTGATCCTGGCTAATATCGAGGGCGTCTTCGAGCTGGTGCGGGCCCACGGCGGGGGGTCATCACGCTTCTTCTATGCACTGGTCGACATTGACGGTCTAGACGGGCCAGCTTCGTCTCAGAAGTGGTACCCGGACGAGTGGTGGTTCTGGTGGCGGGCCACTCGCGTCTCCACCCAGTGGGACTGGCGGGAGACCCCCTTCTTCACCTTCCTGCTGGGCGACCTTCACGCCCACCTGCTGTCCATACCATTCGTATTGATGGGGATAGGCATCGCCCTCAACACCCTGCGCTGGCCGGGGGCACTGGTCGCCCGTGTCTGGCCAGGCGCCCCCTCCCAGCCAACGCCGCCGGGCAATGAGCCCGATCGCACCCCTGATGACGACCCGGGAGACATCCCCCCGTCATCGGCCTCACCCGCTCCGCCCTCTGTACCGTCCGCTGTGGGAGCGGCTGGCGCAGACCTCGCCGTCTCCACCTGGGCGGGCTTAAGCTTCTGGGCCGCGCATCCCCTGCGCCTGCTGGGGACGAGCGTCCTCTTGGGGGCTCTGGGCTTCATTAACCTCTGGGACCTCCCCACCTTACTCGCTCTGGTGGTGGCCATGGCGGCGGTGCGCAATTACCTCAGCGAGGGCCGACTGAACGCGGCTGTTGTGGGGCAGACGCTGGGCTTTGCCCTGCCGCTGCTCGTTCTCGCGCCCCTGCTCTATCTTCCCTTCTATTTGAACTTCCACCCAGTCGGTGGCGGCATTATGCCCATCCAGTTGGCCAGCATCGATGGCTGGCCGCCCATAGATACCATGGCCACTCGGCCTCATCACTTCATGTACATCTGGTTGACCATCCTCTGGCCGACTGCCACCTTCGCCATCGCCGCGCTCGGCCCTTGGCACCACCACAGACGCCACTGGGGCTGGGCTCTTATCCCTGCCCTTCTGCCCTTCGGCCTCTGGGTCCTCCTTGGGTTGGCCCACCTGGGCGGCGCTGGCTTCTACGATGAACTCAAACTGCGCGGCGATGGCTTGGATAGCTGGCGATGGTTAGACTGGGCTGGGACGTGGTGGGTCACCTTGGCATTGCTCCTGACCTTGGTGACGGTTGCTGCCCTGGCCTTGGGGCGCTACTTGAATGCCGGAGCCAAGGAAGACCAAGGCCAGCAGTGCCTCCTGTTCGCCCTGGCAGTGGGCGGGACTGCCATCCTTATCCTGCTGGGCACGGAGCTGTACTGGGTTTACGACCCGGTGGGGGTGCGCTCCAACACCGTCTTTCGCCTGAACTACCAATCGTGGATCATGTTGAGCGTGAGCGGTGCCTTCGGCCTGCACTATATCCTGTCCAGGTTCAACTGGAGAGAATTCCTGGCCGCATCCCCGCGCTTCCTGTCAGAGGTGATAGTGGCGAGCCTTTTCGGTTTGGTTGTCTGGCTATTGCGAGACAATGGCCCCTTGGCGATGACCATAGCCATCGCTGGCATGCTCCTGGCCATCGCCTACATCGTCTGGAACCGTACCCAGAAAGATACAGCGGCCAGCATTTCCCCTCATGCCTGGGCGGCGCTCACCATCCTCCTCATCGGGGCGGGGCTTGTCTATCCTCTCACCGCCACCATGAACCGCACCTGGGGCTTCGCTGTTACTCCCCATCTCGACGGGCTGGTGGCGATGCGAGGGGGGAATCCCGACGAATACGAGGCCGTCCGCTGGCTTTCGGACAATGTGGAGGGCACACCCATCATCCTGGAAGCGGTGGGCGGCGACTACTCGCCTAAGGGCCACGGCCGGGTGTCCTCCCGGACTGGCCTGCCCACGCTGATCGGCTGGCAAGATCACGAATATCGATGGCGTGGCTCGTGGTCAGAGCTGGGCGGCGAGCCGGAGGCGACTGACCGGACTGCATACCCGGACTGCCTTACCGCTAGATGCGTCGATGTGGCCCGAGCTTACACGAGCACCAGCCCACGGGAAGCGAAAGAGATCCTGGAAGAGTACAGCGTGCAGTATGTTTACGTCGGTCATCTGGAGAGGGAGACCTACGGCGAGGCGGGACTGGCCAAGTTCTCCACCTTTATGGACGTGGCCTACCGCAACGACACCGTCACCATCTACCGAATGCCACGGGAGGTAGAAACCGTTGTCAGCACCCCTTAGGGTAGCAGCGAGGCGATGGCGCCCGTGAGCGAACGTTCCGATGGCACCCTATCGACTCAGCCTGCAGGGACAGTAGCTAGGGCAGCCGCGGCACCGGTCTCCCTATCCATCAGCCTGGAGGTGGTCGTCTGGCTGGCCATTATCGCCTTGGCCGCCGCTCTGCGGCTAGCCCGCCTGGATCACCTTCCCCTGAGCATCGACGAAAGCGTCCGCGCCTTCGCCGCCTGGCAGACGTCTCAGGGCGATACCCCCGCCAACTGGCCGGGGGACATGACCTCCTCTGTCACGGCTTATCTCTTCGCCATCTTCGGCTCCAGCGACCTTCTGGCCCGCTTGCTGCCGGCCCTGGCTGGGTCGGCCCTGGTTGCCCTGTTCTGGCCCCTATCGCGATATGTGGGCGGTGCCGCCCTGGCGGCGGCGGGTCTGCTCGCCTTCTCGCCCCTGCTCGTGCACCTCTCCCGCAGCAGCTTGCCTTACAGTGTCGGTGCCTTTCTCTCCCTGGCCATGGTCCTCTCTCTCTTCGCCTACCTGCGGACACAGCGCCCCCTCTATTTTTTGGTGTTGATCCTCGGCCTGGGTCTGGCCCTGGGCAGCGACCTCGTTTCCACTTCTACCGCCCTCATTCTGGTCGCCTTCCTGGCCTACGAGATCGGCTGGCGCCGAAGCCAGGACGTGCTGGCGACCGCCGGGCTCATCAGGCAGAACCCGATCCTGCTCGTCAGCGGCCTGCTCTTCTTCCTGGGAGCTTTAGAACTGGGCGTCACTCACTTCGGCACCTCCGTCGATCGCCTCAGCCTGCCTGGCCTGCGCCAGTGGGTAGACATGTTCGCGCTGCCCCGCGACGGCCTGCCCTGGCATTTTCACCCCGGCATACTGATGAGCTACGAAGCGCTGCTGTTTCTTCTGGGCGCGTCAGCCTACCTGTGGCTCTTGAGCCGCTGGATCGCCTCCAGGGGCCAGGATGTCTCGTTGTTCCAGCGCTTTCTCTTCTTCTGGGCCAGCGGCGCCGCCGTCATCATCGCCATCACCACCCGCCGCGAGGCAGGACAGCTCGTACTCCTCCTCCTGCCCCTTGCTCTCCTGGCCGGTAGTTGGCTGGAGGCGATAGCCGCCGAGGCCGACCCCGCCTCTCTCCGTCGGGCCGCCCCCTACCTGGCGCCGGTGCTTGCCCTGGCTGGCTACATAGCGCTCGTCCTCTGCCAGTGGGCTCAGGCCGGCGAGGTGGGCTCGACAGGCGAGAGGATAGGGGTGATCTCTGCCCTGGGCGGGGCGATAGCCCTGATCTGGATCGCCTGGAACACGTTGGGCCGTCAGGCAGCCGCCGGCTCGCTGGCCCTGGCGCTGGTGCTGCTGGCGATCTTGGCGATCCATGGCTCCACGTCTGTAATGTACGGCCGGGGCAGCGAGTTTTTGGCCGCCGAGCGAGTCGATGCCCGCGTCTTCCAGTTGCAGGACCGGCTAGTCGCCATCGAGGCCGAGACGCCTGGGCCGATCTCTGTCCACGAGTCGTTTCTTCCCGCTCTGGGGTGGTATCTGCGGGACGTGAAGGACCTAGCCTTTGCATCCTCGCCGGCGGAGGACGCTGTAGCCATTGTGGCTCCGCCCGGCGAATCAGCCCCCTCCGGCTACCGTTGGCAGGGGTCCTGGCCTGTAGCCGAGGGCTGGCTGCCTCACTCCGTCGATCCCCTGGACTGGTGGCGATGGCTGGTTTACCGTCAGCCCTGGGGTGACCTATCATCCAGGGAGGCGGACCTACTGGTGAGAATCGAATGAGCGACCAACCATCCTCCTCGCCAGCGCTGGCGCCCCCGGCCAGCCCATTCGAGCGCCTGGGCTCCCTGCGCCTGAGGCTGGACTGGGAGCTGGCCCTCTACATCCTGTTCATTGCAGCTGGCGCAGCCCTCCGCTTCTGGGACCTGGGAGCACGCGCCTTCCACCACGACGAGAGCCTGCACGCCCAGTATGCCTGGTATCTGTTCGACAACGGCACGTACGAGCACAACCCGATGATGCACGGCCCGTTCCAGTTCTTTGGCACCGCCTTCAGCTTCCTCCTGTTCGGGGTGAGCGACTACGCGGCCCGCATTCTGCCCGCCGTCGCGGGCACCGCCCTCATCGGCTTGCCCTTCTTCCTGCGGCGCCACATTGGCCGCTCCGGGGCGCTGATCGCTGCCGGCCTCATCGCCTTTTCGCCTACCCTCCTCTACTTCAGCCGCTTCGCCCGCAACGACATCTACGTTGGCCTGTGGACCCTGGGGCTGGCGGTCTGCCTCTGGCGCTACATCGAGGAAGGCCGCCACCGCTGGCTGTACATCGCCGCCGGGCTCCTGGCCCTCAGCTTCGCTACCAAAGAGGTCACTTTCCTGAACGCGGCGATCTTCATCGCCTTCCTCGACCTGTGGATAGCCCAGACCCTGGCCAGCCAGATCAGGGAGCGCCACAACCTCGACCCGCTGATTGCTCCCTTCCTGTTCTTAGCCCTGGCGCCCTTTGCCTGGGCCATCGTCGCCCTCTGGCCTTTCCTCAGCGAAGACAGACGCCAGCACATCGGGCTGGCGGAGAGGCCCCGCGCCGCCGACTTCCTGCTCATCCTGGGCACGCTATCTCTTCCCCAATTTGCGGCGGGCATTCAGGTGCCGCTGGAATTCCTCGGCATGAAGGAGGCCGACTGGCCTCGTGAGCTGTTCACCCTGAACCTGGGGCCACTCAGCGGCCACGAGCACGTCACCCGCGAAGAGCTCACCGGCTTCCTCACCGTGCTTATTCTTGTGGCGTCCACAGCAGCCATCGGTCTACGCTGGAACTGGCGCTCGGCGCTGATCGTGGGAGCGATCTTCTACGCCGTCTTCGGCCTGCTGTACACCACCCTCCTCACCAACCCGGACGGCTTCGGCTCGGGCATATGGAACTCCCTGGACTACTGGCTGGAGCAGCAGGGTGAGCGCCGCGGCGGCCAGCCCTTCTACTACTACCTGGTGCTACTACCCGCCTATGAGTTCCTGCCCCTGCTCTTCGCCTTTGCCACCGCGGGGGTAGCCCTGGCCAAGGCTGCCTTCGGCCCCAACACGCCCGAGGGCCACTTGGCCCGCATTGTATTCATAATCGCTGGCTCGCTGGCCATTCTGGCCCTGGTCGCCGGCGCCGGGGGCATGTCAACCACCGGCATGGTGCTGGGGCTGATGGCCCTGGCCCTGCTGGTCTTCAGCCTGCGGGTCAACCCCTTCCTTCGCTTCCTGCTCTTCTGGATGATGCTGAGCCTCTTCGCCTACTCGGTGGCCGGCGAGAAGATGCCCTGGCTTAACGTGCACCTGACCCTGCCGGTGGTCATCCTGGCCGCCTACGCCCTAGGCCAGATCTGGGAACTAGCCCGGGCCGGGGAGTGGCGCTTCCGTATCCCCACCTACATCTGGCCTCTGCTGGCGGCCGCCCTGGGCGCGGGGGCGATGGGCTTCGGCGTATTCGGCCCCGCCGACGCCCTGCTGGCCCGCATCTTGGTCGGCTTGGCGGCGGCCCTGGCCATCGTTGCCCTGACCAGCACCCTACGGGGGCGAGCGATAGCGGTGGTGCCGCTGGTAGCGCTGGTTGGCGCCCTCCTGCTGTTCAGTGGTCGGGCAGCCTGGATGGCCAGCTTCCAGGAAGGCGACGGCGCCGACGCCCGCGAGATGCTGGTCTACACCCAGACCTCGTCCGACGTTCCCAAGATCCTGGATCAGATCGAGCAGATGGCGGAGGAGACGGGCCTGGGCAACGACCTGCCCATCGCTGTCGACGGCCGCGACGCCTTCTCCTGGCCCTGGGTCTGGTACCTGCGGAACTACCACAGCGTCTCCTATCCCAATATGAGCGGCGACTACGAGCCGCCCGCCAACGCCGTACTTCTGGTCAATGCTGGCGACGACGCCAATATCCAGTCCCACCTGGAAGGCTACGGGCCGGGGCAGCCCTATTCCCACCGCTGGTGGTTCCCCGAGACCTACCGGAGCATGGAGTTCGAGGACGGGAAGCAGAAGAACGTGCTAACTATCTTCACCGACTTTGTGGCAAGCCTGGGCGATGACGATACCTGGGACACCTGGTGGCGCTACTTCCGCGATCACGATCCTCCGGAGCCCAAGGGCTCGACGGATGCGGTGGCCTATTTCCCCGAGGAGTTCGTGCCTAAGGAGGTCGTCGGCAGGCAGGAACCTCCCGAGGTGCCCAAGGCCGATAGCGAGGGCAGGTTCACCCTCGGCGAGCGGGGCACCGGCCCCGGTCGATTCATCAAGCCGGCCGGCCTAGCTGTGGACGGCGATGGCAACCTCTACGTGGCCGATAGCGGTAACCATCGCGTCCAGAAATTCGACAGCGAGGGCCGATTCATAGTCGAGCTGGGTTCTCTAGGAGAGGGCGAGGGCGAGTTCAACGAGCCCTGGGGGGTGGCGGTGGACGGCGAGGGTAACCTGTACGTGGCCGACACCTGGAACAATCGCATCCAGAAGTTCGACCGCGATTTGAACTTCCTGACCCAGTGGGGTCAGCCAGCGTCCGACCTCAGCAACCCCAAACCCTATGATTTCTGGGGCCCACGGGACGTGGCAATCGATGTTGAAGGCAACGTCTGGGTAGCCGACACCGGCAACAGCCGTGTCCTCAAGTTCGCCAGCGACGGCACCTTCCTGGCAAGCGTCGGCAAGCCTGGAACGGAGCCAGGGCAGCTCCGCGAGCCGGTCGGCATCGCGATCGTCTCCAACGGCGACATCTTCGTGGCCGATGCCTGGAATAGCCGCATCCAGCAGTTCGACAGCCAGCTCAACCCAGTGGGCCAGTTCCCCGTGCCGGGCTGGGTCCCCGATGACCCGTCCACCAAGCCCTATCTGGCCTTGGTGCCCGACGGCAGCATCATCGCCAGCGAGACTGCCCGCCATCGCCTCCTGCGATTCGCAGTCGACGGCCGCATCCTATCCACCTGGGAGGGCATCGGCGAGACGGCGCTGGCCAACCCCACCGGCCTGGCCCTCGACGACCGGGGCTTCCTCTATATCTCCAACAGTGGCCTCAGTCAGGTACGCCGCGTCCTCCTGGCTGATATGCCTGCGCCCTAACCTTGCCCCTCCCTGCGACGGCCCGCGTTGCCTCGCCAACTGCCCCCACCCTATAATGATGCGTACTCTCTCCAGCCGAGAGGAAAAGGCGGGTCAAACATCTTGCTGCGCAACCGTCAGCTTTGGATTGGCATAGGGGGGACAGCCCTCTTCCTGGGTTTGTTCTTCTGGCGTACCGACCTGGGGGACATGGCCGACAAGCTGGCCGAGGCCAACTACTGGTGGTTCGCTCCGGCCATCGCCGTCTGGTTCGTCTCGGCCTGGTTCCGCTCCCTACGCTGGCACTACCTTCTGCGCCCCATCGCTAATGTCTCCACGCAGACCCTTTACCCCGTAGTGATCATCGGCTACATGGCCAACAACCTCCTGCCGGCGCGGGCCGGCGAGCTGGTGCGGGCCTACATCATGGACCAGAGGCATCGTCTGAGCATTATGGCCACCCTGGGCACCATCGCCGTGGAGCGCCTGTTCGATGGGCTGGTGCTCGTCGTCTTCTTGATAGCCGTGGGTGCCTTCGTTGGCCTCAGCCAGGAGCTGGGCATCCTGGCCGCCGCGATGTCCGCCACCTTCGTGGTCGTTCTGGCCCTCTTCCTGTTCGTCGCTTCCTCCCAGGAGCGATCCGAACGGTGGCTGGCAAGGCTCCTGCGCTTCCTGCCGGCGCGACTCCAGGAAAAGGGCAGTCAGTGGGCTGGCTCGTTCATAGCGGGGCTAGGCGCCTTGCAGAGCCCCTGGCGCATCGCGGCCGTGCTCGTCACCTCGGTCGTGGCCTGGGCCCTGGAGGCCACCATGTACTTCATGGTGGGCCTGTCCTTCGACCTGGGGGAGGCCTTCCCCATCTTCATGATGGTGGCGGCGGCGGCCAACCTGGCGATAACCCTTCCTTCCACCTCGGGCGGCATCGGGCCCTTCGAGTTCTTCGCCAAGGAGACGCTGGACTTCGTGGGGGTGAGCCGGGGGGCGGCCGGAGCCTACGCCGTCGCCCTGCACGCCCTGCTCCTGCTACCGGTGGTGGCCGCCGGCCTTGTCTTCCTGTGGGTGATCAACCTGTCATTGGCCGAGACCCTGCGCCGGCCGGCCCAGCCCGAGCTGGCCGCCGGCATCGGCCTGGAGGGGGAGGGCAACGAATGAAGGTGGGGATCATCGGCGGGGGCCTGGCCGGCCTGTCGGCCGCCTATCGCCTCTGCCAGCGAGGCTTCCAGGTCCACCTGCTGGAGGCCGAGCCCAACCTGGGAGGCCTGGTGGGCACCTTCGAGATCGGCGGCAGCCGCATCGAGCAGTTCTATCACCACATCTTCTCCAACGACACCACCATCATGGCCCTGATCGACGAGCTGGGCCTGGCCGACCGCCTGCTCTGGCGCGAATCGAAGGTGGGTATCTTCTGCGATGGCCGAGTGTACGACTTTGTCACCCCCCTCGATCTGCTGCGCTTCACCCCCATTTCCTTCATCGACCGCCTGCGCCTGGGGCTGGTGGGCCTCTGGCTGCGACGGCAGAAGAAGTGGCGGCCTTATGAAGGCATCACGGCCAAGGAATGGATCATCAAGCACGCCGGCCAGCGCAACTACGACATCGTCTGGGGGCCGCTCTTGCGGGGCAAGTTCGGCCAGCGAGCCGACGACGTCAGCATGGCCTGGTTCTGGAGCAAAATCCACCTGCGCTTCGCCTCCCGCAAGGGAGGGCGCCAGAAGGAGCAACTGGGCTATCTGATGGGCAGCTTCGGCCTGCTGGTCGATACCGTGGCCGAGCGCATCCGCCAGATGGGGGGCGTGCTGGAGACGGGCCGGCCGGTGCAGCGAGTGATCGTGGAGGATGGGCGAGCCGTCGCCCTGGAAGCGGGTGAAGGAAAGGGGGGAAGAATACCCTGCGACGCTGTCCTCGCCACCGTCCCCAACCAGAGCTTCCTCGGCCTGGTGCCCCAGCTCCCTGAGGACTACGCGACCAAGCTGAGGGCTGTGCAGCATCAGTGGGCTCTCTGCCTGGTGCTGGCCCTCAAGCGCTCGCTATCGCCCATCTACTGGATGAACATCAGCGACCGCACCATTCCCTTCCTGGCGCTCATCGAGCATACCAACTTCATCGAGCGCTCCCACTACGGCGGCCTGCACGTGGCCTATCTCTCCAACTATCTGGAGGAAGCCTCACCCCTCCTCCAGATGGGGGTCGACGATCTGTGCGACCTCTACTTCCCCCACCTGAAGCGCATCAATCCCGCGTTCTCCCAGGAATGGGTGGCCGACCGCTGGCTCTTTCGAGGACCCTTCGCTCAGCCGATCATCGCCACCAACTACTCGCGCTCCATCCCCGAGCACCGCACGCCCATCGAGGGACTGTATCTGGCCAACATGAGCCAGATCTACCCCGAGGACCGCGGCCAGAACTACAGCATCCGCCTGGGCGAGGGGGTGGCGGCCATGCTCGCCGCCGACCTTGAATAAGCGCGGGCAGCAGTCTATGATTAGTGAAGCAATCTACAATCGTCCATAGGCTAGAAAGGCTTGCCCCCTTGACCGACATGACCGAGGGCTCACCAGAGCTGGAGCAACTCCTGGCCGACCTCAAGCCCGACAACGCTGACCTGCTAGCCGCTCTTCATCGCCTCCAGGAGGCCTACGGCTATGTGCCACCCCAGGCCATCCCCATCCTGGCCGAAAAGCTGCACACAACTCCCGCCATGGTCTACGGTGCGATCACCTTCTACTCGGAGATCCGCCTGGAGCCGCCCGCCCGCACGACCATCTCCTGGTGCAGCGGGCCGGCCTGTCGCCTCAAGGGCTCGGAGAACATCCGGCGGGTGCTGGAGGCTGTGCTGGGCATCGGCCTGGAGGAGAGCACCGCCGACAAGGCTGTCGGCCTGCACCTCGTCCAGTGCGACGGCACCTGCGCCCTGGCGCCTCTCATCCGCCTCAACGGCCGCCCCATCGGGCCCCTGACGGTCAGCGAGGCTATCAGGCTAGCTCGCGAGCTGAAGGAAAAGGGAGGCTAGCCCTGGCATGAGCACCTACCAGGAGCTGCGCCAGCAGGCGGAACAAGCCTGGCGAGCGGTGGAGAGCCCCTCGCGGCCGCGGATAATGGTCGGCGTCACCACCTGCAGCCGGGCCGTCGGCGCCGACGAGACGCTGGAGGCCATCCGCCAGGAGATATCGCGCCGCGGCCTGGAGGCGGACGTGGCCGTCACCGGCTGCTGGGGCCTCTGCTACGCCGAGCCGATGGTGGAGATCGCCAAGCCCAACGGCTCCCGCATCCTCTACCAGAAGGTGACGGCCAAGCGCGTGCCCCAGCTCGTCGAGGAGGCGTTGGCATCCACAGACGGGGTCTGCCGGGAGCTAGCCCTCGCTACGCTTTCGTCCGAGCCCGTGGATGGCGTATCGCCCCTGTCATCCCTCGACTTCATGGCCCTGCAGCAAGTGCGCCGTCTCATGGCCAACTGCGGCGTTATCGAGCCCGAGAACATCGACCACTACATTGCCCGCGGCGGCTACGAGGGCCTGGCCAGAGCCCTGGGCATGTCTGATGAGGACGTTATTTTGGAAGTCTCCGACGCCGGGCTGTGGGGACGGGGTGGTGCCGGGTTTCCCGCCGGTCGCAAGTGGGACTTCCTGCGCGGGGCCAAGGGCGAGCCCAAGTACATGATCGGCAACGCCGACGAGGGCGACCCCGGCTCCTTCGTCAACCGCACCCTTATGGAGAGCGACCCCCACTCCATCATCGAGGGCATGATCATCGGCGCCTACGCTACCGGCGCCAGCTACGGCTATATCTATATTCGCCACGAGTATCCCCTATGTGTGGAGCGCATGGAACTAGCCCTGGGCCAGGCGCGGGAGCGAGGCCTCCTGGGCCACAACATCCTGGGCAGCGGCTTCTCCTACGATATGGAGATAGTGCGTGGGGCTGGCAGCTACGTCTGCGGCGAGGAGACGGGCCTCATCGCCTCCATCGAGAGCACTCACGGCATGCCCAAGATCCGCCCGCCCTTCCCCGCTCAGGCGGGCGTGTTTGGCAAGCCCACCAACGTCAACAACGTGGAGACCTACGCCAATGTGCCCCTCATCCTGCGCCACGGGGCCGCCTGGTACGCCTCCATGGGTACAGAGAATAACAAGGGCACTAAGATGTTCAGCCTTTCGGGGCACGTCCGACGGGTGGGAGTGGTGGAGGTACCCTTCGGCACGCCGCTGCGGCGTCTGGTCTACGAGGCTGGCGGCGGCCCGCCCGAGGGGCGCTCCCTCAAGGCCATCCAGCCGGGCGGACCCCTGGGGGGCATCCTCCCTGCCAAGGACGTGGACCTGCCTCTGGAGCCCGAACCCTTCCGGGAGAGGGGCGCGCTGTTGGGCAGCGGCGGCTTGGTGCTTTTCGACGACTCTGCTTGCATCATCGATATGTGCCTGTACTTCGAGTGGTTCGCCGAGGACGAGTCCTGCGGGCGCTGTAGTACCTGCCGCGGCGGCACCCAGCGGATGGTGGACATCCTGCGGCGCATCGCCGACGGCGGCGGCCGCCCCTCGGACATCGGCCTCCTGCGCCTCCTGGCCGATACCATGCGCTACGCTAACTGCGCTCACGGTCAGGCCGCTCCGACTGCCGTGATGAACAGCATCGAGAACTTCCTGGACGAGTTCCAGGAGCACATCGAGGGGAAGCGCTGCCCGGCCAAGGTCTGCCGTGGCCTCATCCGCTACGAGATCGTGGGCACGAGCTATGGCCTGCCCGAGGCGGTGGCCATCTGCCCCACGGCGGCCATCGTTCAGCAGGACGGCGACTACACCATCGACCAGGCGCTGTGCATCAAGTGCGGCGCCTGCCGCGAGCTGGCACCGGCGGCGGTGCGAGTGGTGGATGCGCTGGCCACTAGCGACTGATCGTCAGCCTCACCTGTAGATCGAGCCACCACCAGGCCAGCGGTTGTATAATGGCCCCGAGTTTGAGCCATGACCACGCCGCTGCGCCGCCAGTACCTGGAGATTAAGCGCCGCTTCCCCCAGGCCATCGTCTTCTTCCGCCTGGGCGACTTCTACGAGACCTTCGACCAGGACGCCGAGCTCGTCTCCCGCGAGCTGGAGATCGTCCTCACCTCCCGTCCCATCGGCAAGGGACAGCGGGTG
Source organism: Dehalococcoidia bacterium (assembly GCA_034429995.1). Classification (GTDB taxonomy): domain Bacteria; phylum Chloroflexota; class Dehalococcoidia; order SM23-28-2; family SM23-28-2; genus SM23-28-2. Next base: position 105,231 of record DAOUEZ010000022.1, on the reverse strand, counting down.
CCCCTGGCGGGCATCCCCCACCACGCCCTCGATGGCTATTTGGCTAAGCTAATCGCTAAAGGATACAAGGTGGCCATCTGCGAGCAGGTGAGCGAGGCTGCCAAGGGGCCTGCCCCTTCGGGCTTGAGCCCTTCAGGGCGAAGCCTGAGCCTGCCGAAGGAGCCTGCCCTGAGCGGAGCGAAGGGCCGCACCCTCATGGAGCGCCAGGTGGTGCGGGTGGTCACCCCCGGCACGGTAGTCGAAGGCGATCTCCTCGACCAGCGGGCCAACAACTATCTGGCCGCCCTGGCGGTCGAAGGGGAGCGAGCGGGCATTGCCTACGTGGACGTGAGCACAGGCGAGTTCGCCGTCGCCCAGATTGACGCCGACCTGCTCCCTGCCGAGCTCGACCGCCTGCGCCCCGCCGAGCTGGTGCTCCCCGAAGGCCAAGAGCCACCTGAAGGCCTCCAGGCGGCCGTCAGCCACCTGGACGCCCACCGCTTCGACCCCGAGGAGGCCGCCGAGCTCCTTCTCGCCCATTTCGGTGCCGCCTCCCTGGATGCCTTCGGCTGCGCCGACCAGCCGCTGGCGGTGGCCGCCGCCGGCGCCGTCCTCGCTTACCTTCAGGACAACCAGCGAGCCGTCCTCGGCCACATCACCCGTCTCTCCACCTACAACGCCGGCGCCTTCATGACCCTCGATAGCCAGACCCGCCGCAACCTTGAGCTTTTCGCCAGCGTCCGCCAAGGCCCGGGCAGCGCCTCCCTCCTATCCACCATCGACTTCACCAAGACCTCCATGGGCGCCCGTCTCCTCCGACGCTGGATAGGGCAGCCATTGCTCGACATAACAGCTCTCGCCCGTCGACAGGACAGGGTGCAGTTCTTCTTGCAGAGCGCCGTCCGCCGCGGCCAGGTGAGCGCCCTCCTGGCCAAGATGCCCGACCTGGAGCGGCTGCTGGGGCGGATCAGCGCGGGGCTGGCGTGGGCACGAGAGGTGGTGAGCGTGCGGCGCGGCCTGGAGCTGGTGCCATCGCTGCGTCAGGCCATCGGCGGCGATGGGGAAGAGGTAGCCGAAGGGGGCGAGCTATTGGCCCGCCTTCACCCCTGCCAGGAGACAGCTGCCCTCATCGAGCAGGCCATCGAGGATGAGCCCGCCGCCTCCGCCGTGGGCGGATCCGCCTCTGGCGGAAGCTTCGAGGAGGGCGGGGTCATTCGGACTGGCTTCTCGCCGGAGCTGGACAGCCTGCGCGGCGTGGCCCGCGACGCCCGCCAGTACCTCGCCGACCTGGAGCGGCGGGAGCGCCAGCAGACGGGCATCAAGTCCCTGAAGGTGGGCTACAACAAGGTCTTCGGCTACTACATCGAGGTGAGCAAGGCCAACCAGCGGCTGGTGCCCGCTCACTACCAGCGGCGGCAGACCCTGGTCGGCGGCGAGCGCTTCACCACCCCCGAGCTGAAGGAGCGCGAGTTCCAGATCCTCCACGCCCGCGAGCGCCAGGAGGAGTTGGAGGCCGCTCTGTTCCGTCAGGTGTGCGCCCAGGTGGCCGCCGAGGGCAAGCGCATCCTGGAGCTGGCAGCCGCTATCGCCGAGACCGACGTCTTTTGCGCCCTGGCCGAGGTGGCCGCCCGCTACGGCTACACCCGGCCGGAGGTGACCCAGGACGACGAGATCGTCATCCGCGACGGCCGCCATCCGGTAGTGGAGCGCATGCTTCCCCAGGGGGCGTTCGTCCCCAACGATAGCCATCTCTCCAACCAGGACGCCCAGATCATCGTCCTCACCGGGCCCAACATGGCTGGCAAGTCCACCTACATCCGCCAGGTGGCCCTCATCGTGCTGCTGGCCCAGATGGGCAGCTTCGTGCCCGCCGCCTCGGCCCGCATCGGCATCGTCGACCGCATCTTCACCCGCGTCGGCGCCCTGGACGACATCGCCGCCGGCCAGTCGACCTTCCTGGTGGAGATGCTGGAGACGGCCAACATCCTCCACAACGCCACGCCCAGATCCCTCCTCCTGTTCGACGAGATCGGCCGCGGCACCAGCACCTACGACGGCATGGCCATCGCCCGCGCCGTGGTGGAGTTCATCCACCACCGGCCGGAGGTCGCTGCCAAGACCCTGTTCGCCACCCACTACCATGAGCTGGTGGACCTGGCCGCCTTCCTGCCACGGGTGAAGAACTACAACGTGGCCGTGAGCGAAGAGGAGGGGCGAGTGGTCTTTCTCCACCGCATCCTCCCCGGTGGCGCCGACAAGAGCTACGGCGTCCACGTGGCCCAGCTTGCCGGCCTGCCCCGACCGGTCATCCAGCGGGCGCAGGAGGTGCTCAGCGAGCTCGAGGACAAAAGCGATCGCCCGCCCCGCCGGTGCCGCCCTCGCCAGACCGCTGTCCAGCTATCCCTCCTGGGCGCCAGCGACGCCGTCCTCGAGGAGCTGGCCTCCCTGGACGTGGACGGCCTCACTCCCCTGCAGGCCATCACCAAGCTCTACGAGCTGCGAGAGAAGGCGCGGGGGAAGCAGGAGTAGAGGCTGCAGACAAATCTTGGCGAAAAACCCGTCAGGGGTCTTGACGGCAGGGCGTTGACATGGGCTAGGATAAGCGTACAAGGATGAGGGGTGGGGCGAAATGACGAAGCGGGTTGTTCTCGGAATTGTCCTGGTTCTTCTGGCCTGCGGCATCGCCGCCGGTGCCGTGGTGGTCGCAAGCCAGGGAGATGAGCCCCCGGAGGGCGTTTCCGACATCATCCTCGAGCGGGAGCGGGCCAGGCAGGAAGAGGAGGCCAAACCCAGGTTCGAAGGGGTGGTCAACGGCATCCGCCTGTACCCGACGAGTGCCGGGCCTGCCGCTGAGCGCGAGTGGATCTGCACGGACGCCAGGCCCGAGGAGGTCGAACACCTCACCATGAGCGAGGTCGCCGGGACGCCCATGGAGATCACCCCCACTTACCTTCCCGCCGGCGCTGAGGAGACCTCCCCCATGTGGCCGCCTGCGAAGTGCAAGGGAATATTGGTTTACGTGCAACGGGACTGGGTCATGCGTGATGAAGGCGCGGATTTCTTTATCATTCGCTATCAAGGAGAGCACGCCATCGACATCAGCGCCTCAGCGGACAGGATATCGGCAGGAACGATCGGCGGCAAGCCGGCGGCGCTTGTCGAGCCCATCACGCCGGACGGGTACGGCTACTCGATGGTCATCGTCGCTGAGGATTTCGGCATCACGGTCATCGCGGCGGATGGCCTGCCGCTTGAGGAGACCGTAAAGATAGCGGAAGGGCTCTACTAGATGGCCAGGCCGCTGGTCTGCGCAACGGCAGCAGCCATCGTCCTCGCGCTCATTCTGTTGATTCCAAGTCCAGCCGCTGCCTTTCGCACCGCCCCCGTCGTGAAGTTCCTGTTCACCCCTCAGGCAGGCTACGCTCTGCCTGCCTTAGCTGCGGCTGGCACGACGTGTGCAATGAGAACTGGCAGCCGGGCCCGGCGCTCGATTTTCCCGCTAGCTGCTCCGGCGGGCAGAGCGTATACTTCCGCAACTTCGCGTTTCTCGATCGTGAGCCGGATACCACCTACGTTGGCTACGCGCAGGCCCAAGAGGTACCCGGCACGACCTGTAAGACGGTGAAAGCGCCCGTGTGGGACACGGGGGGCACGGTCCTGGGGGAGATGTGGTACGTACACACCTACCTTACATATCCGGGCATCATATGGCTCTACGCCAGCGAGGATGGCTACGAGAATGAGCAGGTGGTTGCCCTCATGGCGGATTGGGGTAATCACCCGGAAAACCAGCGCTGCATCGACCTCCGCTTGTGGACGGGCCCGCACCTCCACGAGCAGCACAAGAACTATGCGAGCACGTTTTTCCTCAGGGACGACGGAGATTGCGAGTCCGGCGACAGGTACCCCTGTGGGCCTCAGGGGTGGCCTTACCCCACGTACGATCCCCAGGACTGGGAGAACGACTGGGCGCGCGGCTTCTGCATCGAGGACACGGACTGCGACGGCTGGAAGGACAGCGCCGAGAACATCATAGGCACCGACCCCAGCGACGACTGCCCGGACGGCACCTGGGACGACGCCTGGCCCCCGGACATCAACAATGATACCGTGGTGGACATCTTTGACGTGCTGATGTACAGGGGCAAGATCGGCTATTGCCAACCCGATCCTGGATATGATTCTCGCTATGACCTGAACGCCGACGGTTGCGTCGACATCTTCGACGTGTGCGTGTACACCAACGAAGACATGAACAAGACCTGCACCAACCCGCAGGATTAGCGGCTAGTCCTTGGCGATCCCCGGCACGATGGAACGATACACCTGGGTGTTTAGGGCCTTGCCTATGTTCAGGCGGCCCCAGCCGTCCCAGTTGGCCGTGTCGCCGTCGGGCAGGTCATCGGCGGAGATGCGCAGAAGGGCGCGGATGTCGTCGTCGCTGCGGGACGAATCCTGAGACAGAAGCAACGCCACCAGCCCTGATACGAAGGCGGTAGCAAAGGACGTTCCCTCGCCTGTAGCGTAGCCGCCGTTGAGGTGAGTGCTGAACACGTCCACCCCTGGCGCCGCCACGTTCACCTCGGGGCCCCAGTTGCTGAAGAGGGCACGGCTGTTGGGGTCGGAGCGGTCGAAGGCAGACACAGCGATGACCCCCGGGTAGGCCGCCGGGTAGCCCACACCGTCCTGGCCCTCGTTCCCTGAAGCCCCAACCAGGATGGCTCCGAAGACGTCGTGGGCTTCCTTCACCGCCTCCTCCAGAGCGCGGCTGGGCGACGGTCGGGCCATGCTCAGGTTGATTATCTGGGCACCGCTCTTGGCGGCATAGACGATACCCTGGGCCACGTCGGAGGCTGTGCCTGCACCCGTCGAATCGAGTACCTTCACCGGCAGCAGGGTCGGCCCCCAGGCCGTTCCCGCCACCCCCAGGCCATTGTTGCTCCTGGCTCCTAGAATGCCGGCCACCATCGTGCCGTGGCCGTGGTCATCGCTGGGGTCGCTGGAGGGCGGCAGAGCCACAAAGTTGCAGCCGTGGAGATCATCAATGCAGCCGTTCTTGTCGTCGTCGATGTCGTTGCCCAGCACCTCTCGGGCGTTGGTCCAGACCTTGGACTCTAGATCGGGGTGATCGAGGTCCACCCCCGTATCGAGCACCGCCGCGATGATAGCTGACCTCCCCCTCTCGATATCCCAACCAGCAGGGGCATTGATGATGTCGTAGTACCAAGCCTGCTTTGGTAAGTAGAAGGGATCGTCAGGCAATATTGCCGCTCGAACAATGTAGTTGGGCTCCGCATACTCAACCCAAGGTAATTCGTTATAAAGAGTGGAGGCCTGTTGCACATCGACCCCTTCGGGCAGGCGAAGCCGATACAGCCGGAGAGTCGGATCGTGCTCTATCACTGCCCCCCCTGCCAGCCTCAGGACAGCGGCCACAGCGGTGGGCGGCAGGGGCAGGCTGGCCTTTACCAGCAGCTCGCCAGGGACAAACTCCCCAGCATCAGTTGGGTGAGCCGACACGGGGGCAATGTGAGGGGCCAAGAACTGCGAGGAGGCCGAAGGGTAGGGAAGGTCGCTAGCCAACAGGAAGGCAGCCGCCAGCAGGGGCAGCCACCACAGCCAACGAAAAACCCTCATGCCGATATCCTCTCCCCAGCCTTGCATTCAATGGCGCTAGTATAGCAATGGAGAACGAGGGGAGCAATCAAGGTTTCAGCAAGGACAGGGGTAATCTGTTTCCCCTAAACCGCTGGATGCTAGAATCTATAGACGGGGTGAGCATCCACAGTTGACCATTCGCATTCTTCCGCCTGAAGTGTCCGTCCTCATCGCCGCCGGCGAGGTGGTGGAGCGCCCAGCCTCGGTGGTGAAGGAGCTGATAGAGAACAGCCTTGATGCCGGCGCCAGTGAGGTGTCCATCGAGGTGAGGCAGGGCGGGCTTAGCCTCATTCGGGTAACCGACAACGGCAAGGGCATCCCTTCCAGCGGGCTGACCCTGGCCTTTCACCGCTACGCCACCAGCAAGGTAACCTTGGCGCAAGACCTGGCCCGCATCGCCACCTTGGGCTTTAGGGGAGAGGCTCTGCCCAGTATCGCCGCTGTGGCCGAAGTAGAGATGGTCTCTCGCCCCACCGATGCAATTGCCGCAACCTACCTGCGCCTGGCAGACGGAAAACCGGTAGAGCAAGGCACACGGGGAGCGCCGGTAGGCACCACAGTCAGCGTCCTCTATCTCTTCGCAAAGCAACCCGCCCGGCGCAAGTTCATGCGCTCGCCCACTACCGAAAATCAGCAGATCGCCAGCCTAGTCAGTCAGTACGCTCTGGCCTATCCCGAGGTGCGCTTCTCTCTGCGTCTAGACACTCGTCAAGCCCTCCTCACCAGCGGCAGTGGCCAGCTCACCGATGCGATGGCCAGCGTCTACGGGGCCGAGGTGGCAGCCGCTATGCTGCCCATGCGTTGGCCTCCGGATGGCGAACGCACAGCGATCAGCGTGAGCGGACTGGCTGGCCCACCCCACATCTCGCGGGCCAGCCGAGGCTACGTTAGCCTATTCGTCAATCGCCGCTGGGTGCAAAACCGGCGCCTGACCTTCGCCGTGGAGGAAGCCTATTCTGGCCTGATGCCAGCCGGTCGTCACCCTATCGCCATAGTCAACCTCCGCCTCCCCTACGAGGAGGTGGACGTAAACGTGCATCCCACTAAGGCCGAGGTGCGCTTTCGCCAGGAGAGGGAGGCGTTTGCTGCCGTACAGCGAGCGGTGCGACAGGCCCTCCTGGAGCAAGCGCCTGTCCCTTCCCTCCCATCCACCGCAGGCGCCGCCGTGGCTCAGCCGACTGCCCCTGGGGAGACGCCGCCTCTGTGGCAGCGGGCTCTGCAAGCGGAAGGCCAGCCTAAGACGGCTGCAGGCACAGCCGCGCCGCCGCCCAAGGTTTCCCTGCCCATGCTGCGGGTAGTGGGACAGATCGGCAGCACCTACATTGTGGCTGAGGGGCCCGAGGGACTGTACCTCATCGACCAGCACGCCGCCCACGAGCGGGTCCTGTTCGAAGAGATCTGCGCCGCGCGCCAAAGACGAGCCGTGGACGCGCAAGGGCTGCTAGAGCCAGCCGTAGTGGAGGTATCGCCCCAGCAGAAGGAGATCATCCTCGCCTACTATGAGGCGCTCTCGGAGCACGGCTTCCAACTGGAGCCCTTCGGCGAGCGCACCTATCTGCTGAGGGCCATCCCCGCCGTCCTGGCAGGGAAAGACCTATCGCGGGCCTTCGCCGAGTTCCTGGACACCCTGGGCGAAGAGGCCGCGGTCGATCAGCACGACCGGGTGGCCTTCAGCCTGGCCTGCCACGCTGCGGTGAGGGCAGGCCAATCCCTGGCCCTGGAGGAGATGCGCGAGCTGGTGCGGCGATTGGAGCAGGCTGAGGTGCCCCACACCTGTCCCCACGGCCGCCCCACCATGATCCACATGAGCACCGCTCTGCTGGAGAAGGAGTTTCGCCGCCGCTAGCCCCCCGGCCCAACGGCGATAGACCGGCAGCGCTCGTGGGGCGTGCATCAGCTCTGGAGAACGCCGCCTCTCGCTGGGATTCTTCGCTTCGCTCAGAATGACGCCAGCCGTGGTTGTCACCCTGAGCATAGCGAAGGGTCTGCTTCAACCAGCCCGCTGTCCCTACAACTCTGGGACAGTACAGTCTAGCGCGCCAGGTCCTCTCGCATCTCGCGCCAGGCGACCATCTTGGCAATAGCGTTGGCTGCCCGCGGGATGGTGGGAAAGGCGGCGAAGCCCTGCCGCCAACAGAGCTCCTGGAAGCGCAGCGAGTACTCTGTAGCCTCCAGTATCGGCGGCGTGGCCACCACCAGAGCAATGGGCTTCTTCGCTGCTTCCCTCGCTCGCACCAGGGTATCGACCACCGCCTTCATGAGCGCGTCCAAGTCGAGGCCCATGGCCGTGGCCACCCGCCCCGGACCCCAACCGAAGCCAGTATGGGCCAGCAGCACGTCCACCGCCTCGTCAGAGGCCACAAGGCACAGAGTGTCGGCCAGCTTGGACGGCTCCATCACGGCCAGGGTGTCCACCGGATTGCGTACGCTGCTGCCGGCTACCGGGGTGAAGCGACGCAGTTCCTCCTGAACGCGCTGGGAGAGAAGGGGCGCCTTCAGGCCGGCCTCATCCACCTCATCGGCGGCAAAGACGCTGAAGCCGCCGCCACCACCGACGATGCCCACTCCCCGGCCGGCTGGCGGCTGCTCAAAGAAGCGGAAGACGACCAGCATGTCCACCAGTTCGTCCACGCTGTCCACCGTCACGGCACCCACCTGATGGACAAGAGCCTTGAACACCGCTAACGAGCCAGCCAGGCTGGCGGTATGAGAAAAGACAGCCCGGCCGCCGGACTCGGTGCGACCACCCTTGAGCACGATGACCGGTTTGCGGGCCGATGCTCTACGCATCGCCCTGAAGAAGCGGCGTCCGTCCTTCACACCCTCGATGTAGGCGGCAATGATCTCCGTATCGGGGTCCTCGGTCAGGTACTCCAGGAAATCGCTCTCGTTCAGGTCGGCGGCGTTACCATAGCTGATTACCTTGCTGAAGCGAATGCCCCGCGGCGACGCTGTCGTCAGCAGGTCGGCGGCATTGCCGCCGCTCTGGGATAAGAAGGCCACCGGCCCAGGCGCTCTCGGCGAGCCAGGCCCGAAGGAGACCTTGGCCGCTGGACAGTATATCCCTATGCAGTTGGGGCCAATGACGCGAATGCCCGCCTGGCGAGCCCGTTGCACCACCTGGCGTTCCACCTCCGCCCCTTCCTCCTCGCCCGTCTCGCTGAAGCCGGCGGTGAAGAAGTGCATGCTCTTGACCCCCTTGGCCACGCAGTCGTCAACCACATCGAGAACCGCCCGCACAGGGACGCTGAAGATGACATGGTCCACTGGTCCGGGGATGTCCAACAGGCTGGGATAGCACTTGAGCCCCAGGACATTCTCATGCTTGGGGTTCACCGGATAGAGGCCGCCCTCGAAGCCTATGTCCTGCATGGCGAGCACAAAGCTAGCGCCCATGCCAGCGAGGCCGAACTGCGGCGAAGGCCCCACCACTGCCACCGAGCGGGGGTGAAAGATGTAATCGATAGCTAGGGGGTCACCCTCTTGGGCCAGGGGCCGCTCGCCGAGCTTTCCCTTCTGGCCATCGGTCACTGCCAAACCTCCATCCTAGCCCTCGATCCCCAGCTCGCGTCTGACCTCGCGCACCGCCTGCACCATCACCCGCAGCTTGGCCGCCGCCTCCTCCCAGGTGCGCGTCTTGAGGCCGCAGTCCGGCTCGATCCACACCCGCTCGGACGGCAGCAGTTTCAGCGTCTTCCTGATCCCGTCCTCAACCTCCTCCACCGTCTCCACCCTGTGGTCGTGCACGTCCACAACCCCGACGCCCAGGTCCTTGTCGAAGGGATGCTTCTCCAGCAGCTTCAGGTACTCGAAGTCGGTGTTCTTGAAGGCCAGGTGGATCTGCTTCACCGGCAGCCGGAGCATGTCCGGGTAGATGAGCCCCACCTCCCCGTAGCAGATGTGAGTGTGGAACTCGCAGTCGATCCCGTCCACCACCAGCGCCATCGCCTCCACCGCCAGGTCGAAGTCCTCCTCCGGCCGCGTGTGGATGGCGGGCTCGTCGATCTGGATGTACTTCGCCCCGGCCTCGACCAGTGCCTCCACCTCCTCGCGCAGCAGCCGCGCCATGTCCAGCACCGCCTCCCGCCGCGACGGGTAATACTCATCGAACGACCACTCCACCATGGTGTAGGGCCCGGTGAGCATCCCCTTGACCGGCTTATCGGTGAGGCCCTGGGCGTAGCGCCACATCTCCGCCGTCATCGGGCCCTGCCAGTGGAGCTTGCCGGTAATGATGGGCTTGCGGTAGTAGCGGTTGCCGTAGGAGCGCACCAGGCCGCCGATGGCCATGCTCTCGCTGAGCAGTTCGGCAAAGTAGGCCACCATATCGCCCCGCTCCATCTCTCCGTGCACCAGGATGTCCAGGCCCACCTCCTCTTGGAGGCGAATCACTTCCGCGGTCGCCTGGCGCTCCAGAGAGGCCAACTCCTCGCGGCCGATCTTTCCCAAGGAGAACTGGTTGCGGGCCCGCGTCAGGTAGTCGGGCTTGGGGAAGCTGCCAACGGTGGTAGTAAGCAGTCCTTTGCTCACCCTAGCACCTCCTGCGCCTGCCGAACGCCCTCCACCATGCGGGCTAGCTTAGCCTGAGCTGCCTCCCGCGGCAGGTACTCCAGGCCAGAGGTGGGATTGACATAAAGGGAATCCACGGGTACAACATCCCGCACTCGGCGGATGCGGTCCAGTATCTGGTCGACCGTCTCCAACTTGGTGTTGCGGGCATCGATGATGCCCAGGCCAAGCTTCTTGGTGAAGGGCGCTGTCGTGATGATGTCGTAGTTGGCGGGTCCCTTGACGAAATCCAGCCCGATGGCAGAGAAGGGGAGCTCCAGGATGTGGGGGAAGAGGCCTCCGATATCGCCGAACCAGGTATAGAGATGGGCCTCGGCGGTCACCCCTTGCATCATCCGCTGCAATGCCTGGCTGAACAGGGGGAAGTGCTCCTTGTGCTTGAGGATAGCCGGCTCGCTGACCTGAATGATGGGCGCCCCTGCTTTCTCCAGGGCCAGCACCTCCTGCCGCAGCTCCTGGGCCAGGGCCAGGACCAGGTCGCTGAGGCTGCCGTAATGCTCGTTGGCCGAGAGGGCGGCCAGGGTATAAGGGCCGGTGACCAGGGCCTTCACTGGACGCGGGCTGTGGGCGGCAGCGAAGCGATAGTCTTCGGCTGTGATGGGCTGTCGCCACTGGACAGCACCAGTGACTACCGGCTGGCGGTAGTAGGTGTTGGTATCGAAGTAGCGAATGAGGCCGTCGATGGAGAAGCCATCCATCCGGCGGGCGAAGTAGGTCTGGTCGTCTTCCCACCGGATCTGACCGTTGCTGACGATGTCGATACCAGCCTCCACCTGCTCCTCGATCACCTCGATGGTCACCTCATCCTCTACCCGCCGCAGCTCGTCTTCGTCTATCTCCCCCCGCTCGAAGCGAGCGATGGCAGCCCGCAGCCTGGCCGGCCGGGGTCGATTGGGTATCTTGGGATAGTTGCCGACGACGGTAGTGAGCATAGGCTAGTCCTTCTTCTCGCTGACCCCCGTGAACGCAGAACGAGGGCCGAAGGAGACGACCCCCGCCCATCCAGCTTAGGAGCAACCGTGTTGCCGAGCAGTATTCTAGCATTCGGCACGGAAGGGGTCAATGAAGCCTTATTCATAATTCCTCCTCACTTGCGGGTCATCAGGGTCTATGCCCAACGCTTTCAGGGCTTCACGCAGAGCCAGCACCCGCTCCTTGCGGCCTTTGACCACGGCAAGACGCCTAGCCACCTCCTCTTCGGCAGCCACAACATTCGCATCCTCCGCACAGAGGGCCTCCAGCAAAAATGCTATGACTTCTTCTTCATTCTTGACCTCATTAAGTGTTGACATTTAGCACCTCTCGTGTGTAGAATTGAAGTGACATTCGAGCGGGGAGGTAGATAGCATGACTAACTACAATGAGTCCATTATCCAGGGCCTTATGAAAGAGCTTGTTGATGAGGACAAAACCCTCAGCGAGGCGGATGAGGAGCTTAGGCAAGCTCGAATCAACTTCGAGGTGGCCAGCGAGAAATTCGCCGCTGTTCGCGATGTGGTGGCACGGCACTTGGGCCATAATCCCACCAAAAAAGACGCGCTCAAATACTACGTTCAATTTCCGAGCAAAGGCCGCTTTCGCTTCATTCACATGGCTATCGGCGCTGCCGTCGTGGCTGCTTTGAAGGAATCGGATGAGCCTATGGCCTTGAATGAAATAGCCAATGCGGTCATGAAGGGTGGCCTCCGGGCTCAGGTGACGATGCGAGCGGTGAACGCGGCACTCATGAAAACCGGAGGAATAGAGAAGACAGACGATGACAAGTACCGCTATGTTGAACCGAAGGAAGAGGAGGAGGAACTGCCTTTCGAGTGAATAGTAGTGCTGGGCGGTCTGCGTCACGAGCGGGGGCCGCCCAGCAATCCCGAACATTGGGCCGTGGTCTAGAGGTAGGACGCCGGACTCCAAATTCGGAAGCCCAGGTTCGACCCCTGGCGGCCCAACCAATCGGCTCATTAGTGGGGAGAAGGCTCCTGACACAGCCCCTCCCCGATGGAACAACGGGAGGTCCCCCCGATGTCCACATCCACTATTATAACGCATGAGCCGCCTACGGGTTTCGCCCCGCCCATCCCCTCAACGTGTTAACATAACAGGCCCAAACCGCGTCTATCTACTGGTAGGAGTGTGATTGCTGCTGAGGCGTGGGTAGGGGTGAGTGAAGGTGGACGTGGAAAAGAGACAAGGGGCAGAGCCCGTCGAGGGGAAGGAGGATCTGACGGCCCAGGTACTGGATTGGGCTCGGGACAGAGCGGAGGCCCTCGAAGGCAATAGCGCACCAAGCGAGACGAAACCCTCGGAAAAACCGAAAACGAAAACGAAGGGGTCGGCAAGGGTAGTCGTCGTTGCTCTCCACGAAGGTGCAGACAACTCCGGCGAAGCCCACTTGTTCGAGGATCTTCAGGCCGCCGGGCGCTTTGTCGAGACTCTAGTAGAAGACGGGCTCGATCAGCAGCGCCTCACTGTCTTCAACTGCACCCAGGTAGACGTTCAGCTAACCTACCGCGCGGTAGTCCAGTTGAAGGCCAACGAAGGGCAAGAAGAGGCAGCCGATTAGGCGAACCCCTGAGCATCAGTGGCAGGGGCGGCGACTGTCGGCCGATAACGAGCTCCTCCTGCCTGGATCTTCCGCCGGACTAAGGCCTCCAGGTAGTCAGCATAGGGTCAGCCAGGGGCAGCTTACTGCAGGGAAGGGAACACACTTCGATGGTGGCCGAAGAGTGAGCGGGGATGGATGTGCGCGGAAACCACAGCTCTGAGGATGGCTCGGAGGAGGAGAGTTTCATAACGCGGCTGCCCGAGTGGGCCCGCGAGCGAGCAGACGGCCGATGGTACGGGTCACCAGCCACAGGCCGATCTTCCCGGCGGGCGAAGCCCAAGGCAGCGACTAAGCTAATCGTCGTCGTCCCCGACGAAGGCGAGGACGCCTGGGCCAAAGCGCGTGTCTTCGATAACCCGGGGGAAGCGACGGCACTGGTGGAGATGCTGGTGGACGACGGCCTCGCCCCAGAGCAAGTGAGCATATTCAGCGCCACGCAGTTGGTCGTAGGCGTGGCCTACCAACCTGTGGTCGAACTAAAGGAAAGCTGAAAGCAAGTTGACGGCCTTATCAGTGAGCGGGCCGCAGCTTCCCGGGCGCTGCGCGAGGCCCTCCCGCCGGCCCTCGCCCCAGTAGGAGCGCGGGCACGATGCCCACCCAGACGAAGATGGCTCCCACCAGGAACGATCGGCCGAAGGCGCGACCCGTGCTCCTGGCAAAGATGGTTTGCAGCTCCTCCGACAGCTCGTCCAGCTTTGGCCGCAAGGGCTCAGCCAGTTCCGCCCCCACAGCCTCCTTCACCCGTTCGTAGAGGTCGATGGTCGGCTTTTCCCCTGACCGCGCTGTCTCCTCCATCTCCTCCGTCGAGGCGCTGAGGATCCCCTCGATGATGCCCTGCTTGGCGGGCGCTGGCAGCTCGGACTGCTCGACCAGGGCCACCGCCTCCTCCTGAGCCGCGCTCACCCGCCCGGGCAGGGCCCCGACGAAGACGGCCACCAGAATCGCCACCCCCAGGGTGAACCCTACTTGTCTGGCGGTATTGAACACTCCCGCACCCACGCCTGCCCTTCTCCCTGCTACGGAACCCATCGCAGCGCTGGTCAGAGGGGCGAAGGTCAGGCCCATTCCAACGCCGCCCAGTACGAGGCGCCACGCTATCTGTGGATATGGCACCCCCCCTTCCAGAAGCGAAGCGGAGTACATCGCGGCGCCGAAGAGGAGCACTCCCCCTAGCACCATAGGGCGCGGCCCGAAGCGGTCCGTTAGACGCCCCGCCAGCGGCCCTATAAGCAGGATGCACCCTGAGAACGGCGTGATGGCGAGCGCCGCCTTCAGCGCCGAGTAGCCCTCCGTGACCGTCAGGTACTGGACGAGAAGGAACACCGCACCGAAGAAGGCGAGCCCAAACAGGAGGATCGCCACGTTGGCGGCGGAGAATGTCCTGTCACGCAGCATACGCAGGTCAATTATTGGGTGACTCACGATACTCTCCACCAGAACGAAGAGCGCTCCGGATACTACCGATGTGGCAAGCAGACCAGTGATGAAGAGCGACGACCATCCGACGGCTTGGCCACGGATGAGAGCGAGGGTGAGTGAGAACAGGGAGACGGAGAGCATAGCCGTCCCCGGCAGGTCTATTGCGTGTGCCGCTTCGGGGTCTCTGGACTCCCGGATGATGGCCAGGCCCACCAGCACTGCGACCAGCCCAATCGGAACGTTAATAAGGAAGATCCATTGCCAGCCGACGTATTCGGTGAGAACCCCACCGATCGTAGGGCCCACTCCTCCCGCCACTCCCGCCATGGCCCCCCATATGCCCAGTGACAGACCGCGCTGGTGCGCTGGAAAGGCTAGAGTGACAATGGCCAGACTCACGGGAACCATGATCGCTGCGCCGAGGGCCTGAGCGGCGCGCCAGGCGATCAGCATCTCGATCTGACCCGACATCCCCGCACCTAGTGAGCAAAGCGAAAAGATGGTGATGCCTAGCAAAAAGAGCCTCTTGCGGCCGAACCTGTCTGCCATGCGGCCAGCCGGGATCAGCAGCACCGCAAACACGAGGTTGTAGGCGTTCAGCACCCAGGTGATGGTCTCGATGTCAGTATCAAGGTCGCGTTGGATAGTGGGGATGGCAATGTTGACGATAGAGGAGTCGAGGATGGCCATGAACAGGCCGAAGACCGCCGCCACCAGGACGAGCCACTTATGCTGAACAAGCATCCTTGCTCAGCGGAGGCGGGGAGCCTAGGTGGAAGTAGGTCACCAAGATGCTTTGTTCCACATAGCCCCTATATCACACGCACTGTTAGTCCCGCAACCGTGGGAAATGGAAGGGGAGCCCGAAGGCTCCCAATCGTATGCGAACTGGTGGAGACGGGGGAGAATCGAACTCCCCGTCCAGAAGAAGGCCACCCTGGATATCCTACAGGCTTAGTCGGCGTTTTGGTCTCGCCCGCCGTACCTCCGCCGACGGAGTATCGCCGGGCCAGCCGATGTCTCTTTGACAGCCCTTATCGGCGTCCGAGCTACCGCACCTCGACATTACGGCGCCGATCCCCAACCCATCGAGGAGAGGTCAAGGTCGACGTGGCCCGCCTAAATTAGGCGGCCAGTGCGAATTCAGATTCGCCAGTTACTTTTCGCCACCTGTTTTACGAGGGCGATGGCTACCTCGGCCTGCAATCCAGATTCAACCTTCCCTGTCGAACCCTTTCGTCCCCAACAGGGTTCTGGCGAATCCAATTCATTATACCATACCATGACCGCTGTCAACGGCTAGCCGCGACGCCGCAGGGCCCGCCGCATCTCGCGCTCCGCCTCCCGCCGGGCGATCGCTTGGCGCCGGTCGTACTGGCGTCGCCCGCGAGCCAGGGCCAACTCCACCTTGGCCCGCCCGCTCTTGAGGTAGAGCCTCAGGGGCACAAGCGTCAGGCCTTTCTCTTCCACCTCCCGCGCCAGCACAAGGATCTGCTTTCGGTGGAGGAGAAGCTTGCGGCGGCGGCCGGGCTCATGGTTGAAGCGGCCGGCAGCAGGGTACGGTCCTATATGAGCGCCCACCAGCCACATCTCGCCTCGCTCCGGGCGAGCGTAGGCATCTCGCAGGTTCACCCGCCCATCGCGGATGGCCTTGATCTCGGTGCCGGTAAGGGCGATCCCGGCCTCCAGCCTCTCCAGGATGTGGTAGTCGTGCTGGGCCTTGCGGTTGACAGTAATCGTCTTTTCGGCCACGGCTCACTCACCGCCATCCTCAGGGGACCGCCGCCTGGATGGCCTCCCTCAGGTAGTCGATAGCTGCGAAGAGCTGGACGTCGCGGCGTAGTTCGATGTCCTCCTCAGTGGGCACCACCTCGATGTCCGGCGCCAGGCCGATCGCTTCGATCTGCTCCCCGCTGGGGGTGAGCCAGCGGGCGATGGTGATATAGAGGGCGCCGCCGTCAGAGAGCTCGCGCAGGTGGTTCACCGATCCCTTGCCGAAGGTAGTGCTGCCGATGAGGACGGCGCGGCCGTTGTCCCGCACAGCGGCGGCCAGCACCTCGGCACCGCTGGCGCTGCCGCTGCCAACCAGCACCACCAAGGGGATCTCCTCACCCTGGTCGCCGCCATCCGCCCGCTGCGTGACCTCGTTGCCTTCCTTGTCCACCTGAGTGACGATGATCCCACTACCCAGGAACAGGTCGGCTGTCTCCACCGTTGCCGCCAGCCCACCACCGGGGTTACGCCGCAGGTCGAGGATAAGCCCTCTGTAGCCCTTCTCCCCGATGTCCCTGATAACAGCCCTCAGGTCGGCAACGGTCTCCTCAGTCATCTGCTGCAACTCGACATAAGCCATATCCTTGACGGGATTACCATCGGCGTCCTCAACCTCATGGGTAAAGACGGTAGGGATGCTGATGACGGCGCGGGTGATGGTGATGTCCTCGGCCCCACCGTTTTCGTGACGCACGCCCAGGGTCACCTCGCTGCCCTGGGGGCCGCGAATACGGCGAACCGCCTGGCCCACTGTCCAGCCAGCGGTCGATTCGCCGTCTACCGCCAGGATGACATCGCCAGCGCGGATGCCTGCCTTATCGGCAGGGGAATCGCGGAAGGGCGCAACGATGACTATTTCGCCGCTGCCCGGGTCCTGCTCCACGCGAGCGCCAATCCCCTCGAATTGGCCAGTGATCACATCGATACCCAGAGAGTAGGTCTCGGGATCGATGTATATGGTGTGCGGGTCGCCCAGAGCGGCCAGTGCCCCGTCTATCGCGCCCTGGCGCAGAATCTCCGGGGCCACGCTGTCCTGATCGACGAAGTCTTCCCGAACAATGCTGTAGACCTCGTCCAGGATGCCAAAGTCCACCTCGCCCTGCGCAGAGGGCTCAGAGGGCGTAGAGCCATTGCTGGGGCCGTCTTCACCATGACCGCCGATCACAAAGCCAACCACCCCGGACATCACCGACAGGAGGACCACCAGCAGGCCAAACAAGGCCCAGCGTACCGCCTTCAGGATCAACGACTCAGTTCTTCCACTCGTCATCGCCCACCATTCCCTTTGCTAGACCATTCTTCGGGACTAGCTAGGACTAACCGTTAACCGCAGGTGTGAGTTCTTTCCTCATCGCCCTGCCTGCCCCACTGATCCACGAACTCCCACCTCGATGCGGCTGTAGTGTAACATCGCCCCCAGGCCTTTGCAATTTGAGCCTGGGGATTCAGCTTATGTCGAGCATGACCCTGGGTTGGGTATACGTAATAGAAGATAGTCCGAGTGTAGAGCCTTCGTGGAAAGACAGGGAGGCCGGCCATGACCAACGAGAGAGACCCCAGCCTCGAGGAGCTCCTGACCGAGCTCTACGGCCCTCCCGACCGAGATCCACCACCCCCCTACGAAGCCTCTCCCCCTCTCACGCCAGCCCTCCTACAAGAGGCGGGCATATCGCCAGCCCTCCATCGAACAATCCTCACCCTCCGACCCCCACCGCCCTCGCCAACGCCCGCTACCTCATCGGCCGCAGCTGCGCCTACCACCACTGGCGCCAGGCAGGCTCCAATCCGCGAACCCGACCGAACCGCCCGCCGCCGGCAGCAGGCCATCGCCCGCAACCGAATAGGAGCACCTTCCGACCGCCCCATCTCCGCTGAGGCCTACGCCGAATGGAACATCATCATGACCGTCATCACCGAGCGTCGCAGGACAAAGCTGTGGGCAGGCTGGCACCACGAAGCCCGCGCCTACATCGCCCACGTCATCCCCAGCCGTCGCGACCACCTCGACAGCTACGCCGCCATGCGCTCCCTCGTCCGCCGCCGCCGCCGCACCTGGAAGCTTGCCGAGCACATTGTTGACCTGGACGACACCCTAGACGAGTTCACCGAAGGAGGCTCACGCCCATGACCGCCAACGGAGACCGCCCCATCTGGATACGATGGCACCAGCTCCCGCGGACAGCAGCCGACGCCCTACTCAAAGGCCAGGCCAGACTCTACCTGGCCTATCACCCCTACGAGGACAAGCTGGCCGTTATCATGGTCCCTGCAGATGACCGAATCACCCTCACCAGGAAGGCCACCCACGGCCGAGTCCGCACCTCCACCGTCACCATGACGACCGTCCTCCACCCTCCCCTCTTCCCGCCGCGCGGCCCTACCTCCACCAGGAACGGTGTCCAGAAAAGGTAGGCTCGCCCGCCCGGCGGCCTGTGTCCCACAACCCTCCCTCCACAGCCTACAGGCGGGCTCGCCTCTTAATTCTTGTGCCCTGCCCGTCGGCCTGCTCCGCAAGCTCCGCAGGCCGTCGGGTAGTCCCTCAGTTCCGACAGTACAGCGCGGCATCTTGCGGGGCGGCTGCCTGGCTGCAGGCCGCCCGCGTCCGTCTCCCTGGCCAGCCTCTTCCCCTCTCGGCGCCGCCGCTCTGCTCACGGCTTCCTGGCGGCCTGCGCGTGTAGGCAGCCCGCCCCCGTGCCGCGCTTCTAAGCCTGGCTCGCTCGCCAGGCCTCCCATACGATACGTCTGCCTGGCCGCCTGTGAAGGTGCGCCCAGCGGTCATCAACCCTCGACGGTCTCTCTGGCTCCCTCCCAGCAGGCGGCCAGGCAGGGCCCGTCCTCAGCCTGTCGAAGGGATAGTGCGATCGTCCCCCTGACACCCAGGCATTCGTTATTCGTTTTCGCCCTGCTACCCTGGCCAGGAAGGAGGACACCATGCCCGAGTACGAAGGAACCTACTTCTTCCTCTCCGACGAACTGACAGGCACCGGCTCAGCCCAGGAAATCCTCCACAACCTCGGCTGGGCACCCGCCCACGTCATCCCCATGCTCACAGGCGGCCCCGCCAGCTACACCCAGCCGTCCATCACCCTCGGCCCGCACACCACCACCGCCATCGTCGCCACCGTCACCACCGGCTGGAAGTATCGAGTCCTCGCCTACGCATGAGCGCTCGATGCCCGCCCCTCACCATCGCTCTCAGGAGCGGCGACGTACAGACAGCCGCCGTCATCCTCACCCTGGCCAGCCTCCACGTCGCAGAGGCGGCCAGCCCCGCAACACCAACGCCCTCAAGCACGGCCTCTACTCGGCAGCCCTCCCAGCAGCAGCCCAGGAAGCTCTCAGCCAAGCGCGTAGTCTCCCTGTCACCGACCTCACCGAGGAGATAGCTACCTTGCGCGCCCGTCTCAGCGCCCTCAGCCCCTACCAGCTCGCCGCCTTCACCAGCGGCCTCTCCCTCCTCGCCCGGCTCGTCGCCATCCAGCACCGCCTCAGCCCCAGCCAGGCCGACAACCTCAGCCAGGCCGTCACCAACGTCGTCCAGGAACTCGGCTTCGCCCTCTACCCTCCCCAGGAAGCCGACCGCTAGAACTGCTCACCCGCCTAATCCTACCGGGCCCGACAGGAACTGTTCACCCGCCCACACCTATTGACATTTCCCTGGCCAGCGCCAATAATCAAACCATGAGAGGCGGCAGGCGGCCAGGCGCAGGTGCACCCACCGGCAACACCAACGCCCTCAAGCACGGCAGGCGCTCCCGTCCGCCCAAGGACACGACGAGCCTACGCATTGCCCGTCTCCAAGCCCGCCTGGACGAGCTTCTGGCCTCTCCCCAGGCTGACCGCCTCGCCGCCCTCATTCTCCGCCTCCTCAGCCAGTTATCCACTTATCCACCTTCCCTCGGGGACGTGGATAAGTCCCCCCTGCCAAATGCGGCCGCGTCGTCGTCCGCTCCTCCGCCGCCGCCTCTTTACAGAAGAATTATAGTGCGATCATACCTCTGCAATGGTTGCCCTCCCCCGCTGACCTCATTGTGCCAGGCCCTGGCCCGAGCTATCATGGCCTCGCTGGCAAACGAGCAGGATGAAGTACAAGATCAGCGTCGAGAGGGACACGCTGCGCTTCTGCGCCGCCCACTTCAGTACCTTCCAGGGGCAGGCCGAGCCGCTGCATGGTCACAACTACGACCTGCTGGTCGAGGTGCAAGGCCACCTCACCGAGGACGCCTGGGTGATAGATTTCGGCGAGGTGAAGAGCATTGGCGAGGCCCTGTGCGAGCAGCTCGATCACCGCTTCCTATTGCCAGCTGACAACCCCGCCCTCAAGATCAGCGATCTCGATGATGCCTGGCAGATCGCCTTCGCTGATCGACGTTATGTCATCCCCAAAAGCGATGTGTGTGTTCTACCCCTGGATAACTCCACCGCCGAGCGCCTGGCCGAATGGTTCTGCCATCGCCTGGCAGAGGCACTGGCTGATCGAGGCAATATCACCTCGATCAGCGTGGGCGTAGAGGAGGCGCCCGGTCAGGCCGGCTGGTGCACCCTCAGTCTGGGCAACCGTTGACACGGCGGCCAGAGGCATTATGATGAGGATGGAAAAGGACCGAGAAAGGTCTCTCTGATGCAGATAGACTGGCAAAAGGCCATCGACGAGATCCTCTCCACCGAGATCTACTGCCCACGTTGCGGCGCCCTGGTCGCGGAGGTGATGGTCGGCTACTCCCGTGCCCCCTCAGCCGGCCAGTTCGCTCCCCTCTGCCAGGGCTGCGACTCTCGCCAGGAGTGCGATGCCCGCAAACTGGTGCTGTTGTGCGAACCCTGCGCCCGTGAGCTGCGTCTGCGCGGGCGCAAGATGGGCCAGGAGGGGATGATGGTCGCCCTTCTGGAGGAGTGCCAGCGCAACCTGGAGGAGAGCCTCGACTACCTGGCCGACTACTGGCGGGAAGACCTGGACATCGACCCCGACGATATGGACAAGCGGCTGGAAGAGGTCGACCCTCAGCTCTTTGTCCACGAGAATGACTGGCGCCGCCACCTGGAAGAGCAGTATCTAAGGTTTCACCGCTGGTTCCGCGAACGCGGCCTGCGCATCCCCAATGCCGCCTGGCGCTCCGAGTACGTGGAAGAGATCATCGCCCTGAACTACAAGACCCTCCTGGGCGACTAGGACGTACTGTCTCCAAGATGTCATCCCTTCGCTTCGCTCAGGACAGGCTCCTTCGCTCTGCTCAGGGCAGGCTCTTGCCATTTTGCCCACATCGCCGCTGAGATTCTTCGCTCCGCTCAGAATGACGCTGGGCCATGCTGTCACCCTGAGCGTAGGGAAGGGTCTCACTCCAGTTGGCGTACTACGCCCGGCTGTCGCTGCAACTTGGTAATAGAACAGGCTAGGACGGCCTTGCCCGAAGTGGGTGTCGGCTAACCTTATCGCGAAGACAGGCCCGCCGGAGCAGCAGTTAGACGAAGAACTGCCTTTCCCCTACCCCGCCGCCGGCACCCGATAGCCCCAGGAGGCGGCCTCGCTCCCCTCCCCGAGGCCCAGGCCAGCTTCGATACGTCCCAGGAGGTCCGTCAGGCCCCAGCCGTTGACCGCTGATACCAGCAGAGCATCCGGCCGGGAGTATCGGAGGGAGGCACGCACCTCGGCCAGACTTTCCAGCCCCTCGATCGGCACCCCATCCGGCCCACAGATGAGGTCAGCCTTGTTGAGGACGGTAATGCAGGGCTTATCGGCCAGGCCCAGGTCAGCCAGGGTATCCTCCACCGTCTGAGCCTGCTCAGCGGCATCGGGATGGGTTATGTCCACCACGTGCAGCAGGAGGCTGGCCTCGGAGAGCTCCTCCAGCGTAGCACGGAAGGCAGCTACCAGTTGAGTGGGCAACTTCTGGATGAAGCCGACGGTGTCGGTGAGGAGGAAGGCGCCGCCCTGAGGGAGGGCCACCCGCCGGGTGACGGGGTCGAGGGTGGCGAACAGCTTGTCCCCCACCAGCACGTCTGCCCCCGACAGGGCCCGCATGAGGGTGCTCTTGCCAGCGTTGGTGTAGCCTACCAGGGAGGCGACGGGCATACCCTGACGCGTTCGCCGCCGCCGATAGAGGGCGCGCTGCCGCCGCACCTCCTCGAGTTGGCGCTTCAGGCGCTGAATCTTGCGGCGGATCAGGCGGCGGTCGGTCTCCAGCTGGGTCTCGCCGGGGCCACGGGTGCCGATGGCCCCCTCCAGCCGCTCCAGGTGCGTCCACTGGCCGGCCAGGCGAGGCAGCAGGTATTCGTGCTGGGCCAGCTCCACCTGGAGGGCCCCCTCGCGGGTGCGGGCGTGCTGAGCGAATATGTCGAGGATGAGAGCGGTACGGTCGAGCACCTTGACCTGAAGGGCGTCTTCCAGATTGCGCTGCTGGGAGGGCGAGAGCTCGTCGTCGAAGATTATCGTGCTGTAGCCCAGGCGATGACGCAGAGAGACTAGCTCTTGTACCTTGCCGCGGCCCACATAGTAGGCGGGCGTCCGTCGCTCCAGCCTCTGGACGCACCTGCCGACGACGTTGGCGCCGGCGGTCAGAGCCAACTGGGCCAGCTCCTCCAGCGAGCTCTGGCTGGTCCAGCGACTATTGCCTCGCCCCTTTATCTCCACCGCCACCAGATAGGCCCGCTCGATGGGCTCGGCGGTGACGTGGCCGGTCGTGGCTATGCTCCTCGCCCTCCTTGACAGAATACGCTTTCCCCTACAAGTATACCGCAAAGGGCAAGAACTTGCTCCGACTATCCGGGGAGGCGCCACCCCGCCAGCCGCCGCAGCCCTTCCTCCAGCCGCTCGTCGGGGATGGTGAGCGACAGGCGGACGTAGCCCTCGCCGTGCGGCCCGTAGCCGATGCCCGGCGTCACCACCACGCCGATGTCGTCCAGGAGGCGGCTGGCGAACTCCAGGGAGGTCTGACCCTCGGGCAGGCGTGCCCAGATGTAGAGGCTGGCCTTGGGAGGGCGCACCCCCAACCCCATCCTGGCCAGCGCCTCCACCAGGCGGTCGCGTCGCCGCTGGTAGACGGCGTTGTGCTCGGCGATGCAGTCCTGGGGCCCCTCGAAGGCGGCGATGGCCATGCGCTGGATGGCCTGGGGGATGCCCGAATCGAGGTTGGACTTCACCCGCATGAGGGCGTCGACCATGGTGGCGTTGCCCACCACCATGCCGATGCGCCAGCCGGTCATGTTGTAGCTCTTGGAGAAGGAGTGGAACTCCACCCCCACCTCCCTGGCGCCCGCCGCCTGGAGGAAGCTCACCGGCCGGTAGCCGTCGAAGGCCACCTCCGTGTAGGGACCGTCATGGCAGACGGCGATGTCGTGCTTCTTAGCGAAGCGCGCTACTCGCTCGAAGAAGTCGAGCTCGGCCACCGCGCCCGTGGGGTTGTTAGGATAGCTGATCCACATCAGCTTGGCCCGCCGGGCCACCGCCTCGGGGATGGTCTCCAGGTCGGGCAGGAAGTCGGTTTCCTCCGTGAGGGGCATGAAGTAGCAGTCGCCGCCGGCGAACATGGTGCCGACGGAGTAGACGGGATAGCCGGGGTCGGGCACCAGGGCCAGGTCGCCGGGGTCGATGAAGCAGAGGGCGATGTGGCCGACTCCCTCCTTGGAGCCGATGAGAGGCAGCACTTCCCTATCGGCATCCAGGGAAACGCCGAACCGCTGCCCGTACCAGCGGGCGATGGCCCGCCGCAGGTCGGGCAGGCCGTCGGTCTCTGGGTAGCGGTGGTTGACAGGGTCGCGAGCGGCCTGGCAGAGGGCGTCGAGAACATGGGAGGGTGTGGGGATATCGGGGTCGCCGATGGCGAAGCTGACGACGTCCACCCCCTGGGCTCGCTTCTCGCCGATCTTGCGGCTGATCTCGGCGAACAGATAGGGCGGCAGCTTCTCGATGCGTTTCGCTAGTTGCATCACTCCGGTTCCCGCCACCGCACCTCATACAGCCGCACGGGATCCTCGAACCCCCGCAGCACTACCTCGCCCCGGTCCGAGAACAAGAACCCCTTGCCCGCCACCAACTGCCGCACCACGTCCGAGGCCAGGACCTCGCCTCCCTCCGCCTTGGCCGCGATCCGGGCGGTCATGTTCACCACCGTCCCGAACAGGTCCTTCTCCTCCCGTATCGGCTCCCCCGCGTTCAGCCCGATGCGCACCCTTATCGGCTCCTCCGCCGACTCGTTGTGCTCGGCGAACGCCCTCTGCATGGCGATGGCGCACTCCACAGCCCGCATCGCCGACGGGAAAGAGGCCATGAACCCATCCCCCAGCGTCTTGATGTCTGAGCCTCCGTGGACCCGCAGCGCCTCCCGCACGATCTGCTCGTGCGTCCGCAGCACCCCTCGCGCCTTGGCGTCCCCCAGCCGCTGAGTCAGCGCCGTCGAGCCCTCCACGTCCGTGAACAAGATGGTACGAAGAGCGCCCGCTGCGAGCGGCTCGGCCCACACTGCAGCCTCCTCACCCTCGCCCGTGAACTGGTTGATGGCTCTCAGCACCGCCCCAGTGTCGCCCAGGAAGGCCGCCCCGGATTCCCCTTCCAGGACAGCCAGACGGGCGTCCGGTATCCGAGAGGCAAGGCCCCGGGCGACATCCACGCTAAGCCAGGAGAGCTGCCGGCGATGAAGCACCAGGGTCGGCGCCTTTACCTGCGGCAGGATGGCCGTCGAGTCAAACGCGCCGATCGCGCCAAGGGCCGCTTTCATCGTCTCCTGCGCGATGCATTCCCGCAGTAGCGCAGCATAGCGATGCGCTGGCTCGCCTTCCGACCACCCCAGCAGGGTATGCGCCACCGTCTCGCTGTACACATCCCAGTCCGTATCTCTCAGTCGGGCTAATGCCCCAAACTGCGGTGATGCTGCGTCGCGCGTCCGTGCCCAGGAGTGCCACAGAATAAGATGCGAGACCCGGTCCGGGTGGCGAGCCGCGTAGGCGATTGCCACCGGCCCCGAGTGTATAGGCCCCAGCAGAGCAAAGCTCTCTAGGCCCAGGCGGTCTGCCACCGCCTCCAGATCCAGCGCATAGGCGTCGAGCGAGAAGTCGGCCACCTCCCGCTCCGACAGCCCGGCCCCTCGGCAGTCGTACCGCACCACCCTTCTTCGTTGCGCTAACGGCTCATACCAGTGGCGCCACTCAGGTATCTGCCACTCCATCTGGATATGGCTGACTGGAATCGTTGGCATCTCCACGAAGGGCGTGCCTTCCCCCAAGGTCCATAAGGCGATGCTCACCCCGTCGGCGGTCTGCGCGTACTGAATGCGCGGCTCCATAGCGGCTATCCTTGAGGCTCTCTCTTCATCGTCCAGAAGTGAGGCCCACCGTTGGGCAGGTCATCTTCCACCACTACCTCGAAGCCGTGCCCCCGATAGAAGAGCACGTTCCTCTCCTTCTCCGTTTCCACATAGCAGAGCAGGCCTTCAGCGTCCGCCTGTGCCAGGACCGGCTGCATTAGAGCGCTGCCGATGCCCTGGCCCTGACGCTGCGGGTCGACGCCCAGAGTAGCAAGATACCAGTGGCGCCGCGGAGCGTCTCGCTTGTGCAACCGCGCCTCGCAATTCACGCCGTTCATCAACCGACCGAAAGCCGCCCGGCCGAACTTCAGGGGCACCAGCATCATGCCCGCCAGGATCAGCCCCACAACGCTCGGCGGGTACTTCCCGGGCGGAATCCACAGCGCGGCGCCTTCGACCTTGCCGGCAGTGGTGTGCACCTCGCCGTATTTGTGGCAGAACCTCGCCCACACTTCCATGAACCAGGGCAGGACCTGCGCCCGCCTCGACTCGTGGGGAAGGATCCACGCCCAGTGGGGGTCGTCATGTAGCGCCCTGGCGAGTACCTGGCCCACCTCACGCATCTGACTGGGCGCGAGTGGGACAGGTTCTGCCGCTGCAATCATCGTCGCAGGTCCTCCCTCAGTCTTGCCAGCGCACCTCGTACAGCCGAAGCGGTTTCTCAAAGCCCTTCAGGATCCAGAAAGCGATGCTCACGCCGTCTTTCGTCGTGGCGTACTGGATGCGCGGCGCCATAGCGCCCCTATCCTACACTAACGGCCTCTCCCCTGCCTAGACAGTCTGCCCCAACACCACCACTACTACTTCCTCCACTCGCCGACGAATACCCTCTCAGCCGTTCCCTCTAGACAGCACTCCCCTACCCCATCCCACCTTACGATCAGCGTGCCGCCTGGAAGTGTTATGTCAACGTTTTCGCCTACCAGGTCATGAAGGTGAGCGGCGACCACCGCCGCGCAGGCGCCGCTGCCGCAGGCCAGGGTGGCACCCGCTCCCCGCTCCCACACCCGCGCCTCCATGCGGTCACGCCCAAGAACCCGTACCACCTCGAAGTTCACCCGCTGGGGAAACAGGGGGTGGTGCTCCACCTTCGGCCCGATGCTCTCCAGGGGGAACTCGCCGACGGGCCGCTCGATGAAGTGGACGGCGTGGGGATTGCCCATCGACAGGCAGGTCACCGCCAGTCGCTGCCCCTCGATGTCCAGGGGCAGGTCCTTCAGGGGCGGCTCCGCCTCCACCAGCACAGGGATCTCCTGAGGAGCGAAGCGTGGCAGGCCCATGCTCACCCGCACCCGCTCCACCGCTGCCCCCTCGCCGAGCACCTGGGCCGAGAGAACGCCCGTCGCCGTCTCCACGCTCAGCTCGCCCTCGCGAGGCCGCGCCAGGCCCTCGTCCACGGCATACTTGACGACGCAGCGTAGGCCGTTGCCACACATCTCCGCCTCCGAGCCGTCGGGGTTGAACATGCGCATCCCCACGTCGGCGCGAGACGACGGCAGCACGAGGATCAGGCCGTCGGCGCCGATTCCGTAGTGACGGTCACACACGGCCTGGGCCAGGCGCGACCAGTCCTGCTCATCCCCCTGCGCCCGCAGGAGGACGAAGTCGTTGCCCGTACCGTGCATCTTGACGAAGCGCATGGTCACTCCCTACCTGGCCGCTGCACGGGCGCTCTTCTCCAGAAACTGCTCGGCCAGCGCCACTGCCTCACCCATGGCGCCGTCGCCCTCCAGCCAGCGGATGCGCCCGTCGTCCAGACGGAACCAGGTGTACTGCTGGCGAGCCAGGCGATGGGTGGCGGTCTTGATGTGGGCCACCGCCGTCGCCAGGTCCAGCTCACCCGCCAGGTGCTGACACACCTGCGAATAGCCGATGCCGGACAGGGAGGGAAACGAGGGCTCGTAGCCCCTGGCCAGGAGGCCTCTCACCTCATCCACCAGCCCCACCTCCATCATGGCATCCACGCGCGCATCGATGCGCTGATAGAGCTCTTGCCGTGGGCAGGTGAGGCCCAGGATGAGGGTCTGCCAGGGCGGCGGGCCCTTCTCCTGCCAGTAGGATATGGGCCGGCCGGTCGCCTTGTGCACCTCCAGCGCCCGGATGACTCGGCGCACGTTGCGAGGATCGATGCGGGCCGCCGCCTGCGGGTCCACCTGGGCCAGTTCTCGATGCAGCGTTTCTGCTCCCTGACGAGCCGCTCGCTCCTCGAGCTCTCGCCGCAATTCCCGCTGGGGCGCCAGCCGCGGCACCCTCCATCCCTCCAACAGGGCCCAGACGTACTGACCGCTGCCCCCCACCAGCAGCGGCTGCTTGCCCCGCGACCATACGCCCTCCAGGGCAGCGCCAGCCTGCTCCAGGTACTGTGCCAGGCTGAACTCCTGGTCGGGGTCAACCACGTCGATGAGGTGGCAGGGTACCAGCGAGCGCTCCTCCGGCGTGGGCTTGGCAGTGCCGATGTCCATGTGGCGATAGACCTGGCGCGAGTCGGCGCCCACGATGTCGCCGCCCAGACGTTGAGCGAGGCCGATGGCGAGGGCCGTCTTCCCCGTGGCCGTCGGGCCGACGACGGCGACGAGCTTTTGGGTCACGCTGCCTCGTTGTTCTGCACTGTCTGCTCAACGATGGCAGCGAAGGCGTCTGCCTTGAGGCTGGCCCCACCCACCAGGGCGCCGTCGATCTGAGGCTGGCTCATGAACTCGCCGATGTTGTCGGAGGTAACGCTGCCGCCGTACTGAATGCGAGCCGCCTCGGCCAACTCGCGGCCGTAGAGGGAGGTCAGCTCCTGGCGGATGAAGGCGATGGCCTCGTTGGCCATCGGCCCGGTGGCAGGGACGCCCGTGCCGATGGCCCACACCGGCTCATAGGCGAGCACGAAGCCTATGGGCATATCCACTCCTGCCAGGCCTCCTCGCACCTGCCGCAGCAGCACGTCTTCCATGCGGCCGGCCTCGCGCTCCTCCAGCGTCTCGCCCACGCACATGATGGTCCGCAGGCCGTGGGCCATGGCCGCCTTCAGACGACGGTTCACCGTCTCGTCGGTCTCGCCGAAGTACTTGCGCCGCTCGGAGTGGCCGATGATCACGTACTCGCAGAGGTCGACCAGCATGGGTGAGCTTACCTCGGCGGTGTAGGCTCCCTCCTCCTCCCAGTAGACGTTCTGCGCCCCCACCTTGATGGACGAGCCCTCCAGCTCCCGCCCCGCGAGCGCCAGGAAGACGAAGGGAGGGCAGACCACTTTCTCCACCCCCGCCAGGCCATCGATGCGCTCCCTCAGCGAGCGGCAGAGCTCTGCGGCGGTGCGAGCGGTGGTGTACATCTTCCAGTTGCCAGCGATGATCGGCATGCGTTCGCTCATAGATCACGCTCCATATTTGGTGAACCGGTCGGCGTGGGCCATAGCCAGCGGCATTATCTCCGTGGCCGCAAACAGGCCCAGTGATCCCTTCTGGCAGTCCCGCTCGTTGAATGCCTCCGCCGGGTCGGGCTGGCACCAGCGCGAGCGTAATGTGAACGGCACCGGGTGCCAGGAGTGGGCACGATAGGTGGAAGGCGTCGAGTGGTCACCTGTAACCATGATCACGTCCGGCTTAAGGTTGAGCAGTTCGGGGATGATAGCGTCCACCTCCTCCACCTTGGCCACCTTCCCCTCGAAGTTGCCATCCTCACCTGTGGAGTCTGTGGCCTTGTAGTGAACGAAGAAGAAGTCGAATTGTCCCCAGTGCTCCCGCAGGGCCGCCAGCGAATCGCTAAGGGAAGGGCCCGTAGGTAGAGCCGTCATCCCCACCAGCTTGGCCAGGCCGCGGTACATGGGGTAGAAGGCGATGGCCGCCGCCCGCAGCCCGAACACGTCGGGGAAGGACGGCAGGTCCGGCCAGCGAGCGAACCCCCGCAGGAGGACCATATTGGCCGGATGACGATCGCGCAGCCTATCGCGAGCCCCAGCCACGAAGGCGCTCACCAGCCCGGCCGTGGCCTGGCCCTCGGGAGCGCGAGCTGCCGCCTCGACCGGCGGCACGCCCACCTGCTGGGGGTCGGTCTCATTGAGGGCGTCGGAGAGGCCGTCGCCTCTGAGCACCAGGAGAAAGCGATGCTCGCGCACCGGCTCCACGAACAGCTCGGCGCCCGGCAGCTCGATGGTGCGCAGCTCGGCGCAGAGGCGGGCGCAGGTGTCGGTGTCGATTCGGCCGGCGCGGCGGTCGACAACGAGGCCGCCATCGTCCACGGTGCAGAAGTTGCCGCGAGCAGCCACGTCCTGAGGCCCCAGGTCGAAGTCGATGCCCACTGCCTCCAGGGCACCGCGGCCGATGCGATAGCGGAGGGGATCGTAGCTGAAGAGGGCCAGGTGGCCGGGCCCGCTGCCCGGGGTAATCCCGACGCCCACGTGATAGATCATGCCGCAGATGCCCTCCTGAGCCAGGCGGTCCAGGTTGGGGATGCGGGCCGTCTCCATCTCCGTGCGGCCGGTCTGGGGGTGAGGCAGGCCACCCAGGCCGTCCATCACCAGGAGGACGATCTTGGTCTCGGCGGGGATGGCGATCTCACGAATCAGATCAAAGTCCATGTTCTACCGCCTCAATCGCTATCTTCCAGCGCCGCCACGCCCGGCAATCCCCGCCCCTCCAGGAACTTCAACGCCGCGCCGCCGCCAGTGGAGATGTGGCTGAACTTGTCCTCCAGACCCAGTCGCTCCACCATCGGCACCGTATCGCCCCCGCCCACGATCGTCGTGGCATCCAGGCGGGCGATGGCCTCCGCCAGGCGATGGGAGCCCCGGGAGAAGGGCTCGAACTCGATGACCCCCATTGGGCCGTTCCACAGAACCGTCTTGCAATCTCGCAGGGCCTGGACGAACGCCTCCACCGTCTTCTCACCGATGTCCATGATCTGCCAGTCGAGAGGAATCTCCCTCACCGAAACCTGCTGGTGGCGGGCATCAGCCGCGAAGCGGTCGCCCACGACGACGTCCGATGGCAGGAGAAGCATCAGCCCCCGCTGGGACGCTCGCTGCATGATCTGGCGGGCGGTTTCCACGTGTTCCTCCTTCACCAGCGACTGGCCCACCTCCAGGCCCTCGGCCTTGAGGAAAGTGCAGGCCATCCCTCCGCCGATGATCAGGCGGTCCACCTTCTCCAGCAGGTTCTCCAGCGCAGCGATCTTGGTGCTGATCTTGGCCCCACCGATGACCGCCGCGAAGGGCCTATCGGGGTTGGCCAAGGCTTTGCCCAAAAAGGTCAGTTCCTTCTCTATGAGGAAGCCAGCCACCGCCGGCAAGTAGGCAGCCACCCCCGCTGTGGAGGCGTGGGCGCGGTGGGCGGTACCGAAGGCGTCGTTGACGTAGACGTCGGCCAGGGAGGCCAGGGCCCGGGCGAAATCGCGGTCGTTTACCTCATCCTCGGGGTGAAAGCGCAGGTTCTCCAAGAGGAGAACCTCGCCGGGGCCGAGGGCCTGCGCCGCCTCCTCCACCTGCGGCCCCACGCAGTCGGCAGTCGTCTTCACCGACTGGCGCAGCAACTCGCTCAGACGGCGGGCCACCGGGGCCAGGCGCAAGGAGTCGTCAACGCCTTTGGGCCGCCCCAGGTGGGAGCAGAGGATGAGCCTGGCGCCATGCTCCCGCAGGTATTCGATGGTGGGCAGGGCCGCCCGAATGCGGCTGTCGTCGGCGACGTCACCGGTATGCGCATCGAGGGGCACGTTGAAGTCCACCCGCAGGAGAATCCTCTTGCCCTGAACGTCGATATCGCCGATCGTCTTCTTCATGGCCACGCTCGCTATGCTGGCATCAGCGTCAGTTTCCCCTCCGCCTGGCGCTCGATCTCCGCTCGGTCGAAGAGCAAGGGGTGGTACTCCAGCCGCCGCCAGGCATCGATCATATCGCTGTAGTGGCGGCTGGCGGGGTGACCCGACTGGCCGCCGGGCAGGATGGCCACACTGCGGTTGAAGTCGCCCAGGTCGATGATCTGGCGGTAGGAGGGAGTGAAGCTGTAGACCGCGTAGGGCCGGCTGCCGATGTAGCTCGCCTGGGCGACGGTGTTCATGTCGCCCCCCACCGGCACAGGGCCGCGGTTGAACACGCGCCGCAGAGCGCGCACTCTGCCCAGCACATGCTCGAAGGGGGCGTAGTGAATGCGACCCCACGTCCAGCGGGACATGTCCTCTCCCAGCGACCGTCGCAGGGTAGCGACGGCCTCCTCCAGGCTCTGCTCCATCACCTCCCGCCAGCTCCGGCCAGCGAACCAATCGGCCGGGGCCTCCCTCATCAGGGCCAACAGCCAGGAAGCGGAGCGATAGAGGTAGAAGCTATCAGGAACGGCCGGGTGTAGCTCCTTGCCCACGAAGTAGTCGGTGAGGGGACCCAGCTTAGGGGCCACCGTGTTGCGGAGCATCTGAAGGAAGAAGGCCTCCACGATGGTGGCCGCCACGCTGTCCGGCGAAAGGTGGTAGTCCCAGACCCGTAGGAAGTTGAGGGCCCGCTTGGCGTCCTCATTGGCGGGCTGAAGGCTGAGGAGGTGCTGGGCCAGCTCCCGGCCGGGGATGGAGTAGATGTCGCCCTGTATGGAGCGAAAATCCTCGAGGGAGTGCTTCTCCCTGGCCTCCAGCAGATCCACGATGCGCTGGATGCGGTAGCCGTCCATATACTCAGCACCCAGGAAGTAGGGATAATCGTCATCCACGATCTTGTTGTTAGCCGTGGCCACGTAGTGCGTGGGGGGATTAAGGATGGAGGGCAGTTCGTCGAAGGGGATGAAGCCTTTCCAGTCGTACTCCCCCGTCCAGCCAGGCGAGGGCACCAGCCCCTGGCCCTTGACCCGAATCGGCACCAGGCCGGCCATCTGATAGCCGATGTTGCCTTCCACATCGGCGTAGACAAAGTTCTGAGCGGGCGACGGCCACTGGCGCAGGGCCTCGCGGAACCCTTCCCAGCTGCCGGCCCGACCCAGGAGGAGAAGCCCTTGCACCTGCTGGCTCGGCTCGGCCACGACCGTGCGTAGCGCGATGGCCCGGCTCTCGCCGGGGATGCTGGGGCTGATTATCGGCCCGTGGCCGGTCACCAGAACCTCCTCCACCACCGGCTCTCGTCGACCGCGCACGCGGATCTCCTCCCGCACGAGCTCGCCGTCCACCCACTTGCCCCCATATTCGTACTGGCGAGGGTTCGCGGGATTGATCCGCTCTACGAACAGGTCGTCGCCGTCGGTCATGGTATTGGTCACGCCCCAGGCGATGCGATCATTGTGGCCGATGATGACCCCGGGCACGCCGGGCAGAGAGGCCCCGATAACGTTCAGGCCGCCGCCATTCAGATGCACCTCGTACCAGATGCAGGGCATCTGCAGCGGCAAGTGGGGATCGTTGGCCAGCAGCGGCTTTCCGGTGGCCGACTTGTGGCCGTCCACCGCCCAGTTGTTGCTGCCACCCCCTCTGGCACCGACCAGCTCTTGCACCTTGCTCAGTTCCTCCAGCAGCGGCACTCCCAGGCCGCGGCACTCAGCCCCGGGCGGCACGATGAGCGGCGCTCCTACTGGATAGCCGGGCTCCATACGAGCGGCCTCCTCAGGGCCCAGCCGCTCCACTATCCAGGAACGCACGATCTCGGTGTCCCAGTTGCCAGAGAGGCTCCAACCGACGAACTTGGCGATGGCCAAGCTGTCCACGGGGGTCCAGGGCTCCGGCCGGAAGCGTAGGATAAGGAACTCCGGCGGCAGGCGATTCCTGCTCGCCACGATGAAAGCGTTGACGCCCGCCGCATAGGCATCCAGGTTCTCGCCCATCGCCTCGGCCAACTGCTCCACTTCAGCCTCGGCGGCGCGGCGCAGCCCCACCCGTCGCAGCAGGCGGTCGGCATCCAAGGCCAGCGGCCCGAATGCTTCAGCCAGACTGCCCGAGGCAGCCCGGCGGGCCAGCTCTATGTGCCACAGTCGGTCCTGAGCATGGACATAGCCCTGGGCGAACACAGCGTCTCTGACACTGCCGGCGTAAATATGAGGCACGCCCCAGCGGTCGCGGATGACCTCCACGAGGGAATCCAAGCCCTTGAGCCGAACGGAGCCCTTGCTGGAGGGAACACTACGCCGCAGAAGGGCGTAGACAGCCGCTCCCCCCACTGCGGCGCCCAGAGCCAGCCCAAGTACGAGATAGCGAACAGTCCTTGCCAGCGACAAGGCGCACCTCCTATGGCTCCATCGCCCTGATCTTCTCCAGGCGGCGGACGTGGCGCCCGCCCTCGAAGTCCTCGCTCAGGAAGACCCTCACTATGTCCTCAGCCAGACCGCGACCGATGCACCAGGCGCCCAGGCAGAGGACGTTGACGTCGTTGTGTCGCCGAGCCAGGCGAGCGGTGAAGGCGTTCTGGCAGAGGGCGGCTCGAATACCCTTCACCTTGTTGGCCGCGATGCTCATGCCGACCCCGTTGCCACAGATCAGGATGCCCCGCTGGTAGTCCCCTGCCGCTACCCCCTCCCCCACCGGCGCGGCGATGTCCGGATAGTCCACCGGATCCTCTCCCTGGCAGCCGAAGTCAACCCACTCGTGCCCCAGCTCGCCCAGCAGTTCCTTCACAGCCTGCTTAAGGGCGAAGCCGCGGTGGTCGCTCCCGATCGCGATCCTCACACTCCCACCTCCCGTCCTAGGGCTCTCTCGATCTCCTCACGCCTCAGCGCACCCGTCCGCACAATCATGGGGGTGTCTCCTGTTATGTCAACGACTGTCGATTCTTGCCCTATCCTGCTGGGGCCGCCGTCGATGATGAGATCGACGGCGTCGCGGAGGTGGCGTTGCACCTCGCGAGCTGTACGGCAGCTCGGCCTGCCGGAGCGGTTGGCGCTGGTGCCGGTGATCGGCTCGCCCAGGGCGCGGATGAGTTGGCGGAGGAGGAGATGGTCAGGCACCCGCAGGGCAACACTAGCGCCGCCGCCCAGGGCCGGGCTGTGGAAACTGGGCGACCGCCGCAGCACGAGGGTGAGAGGGCCGGGCCAGAAGCGGTCAGCCAGGAGCTTGGCGATGGGCGAAACCTCTGCGCACAAAGGCGGCATGTCCTCAACGTCGGCCAGAAGGAGAGGCAGAGCCTTCTCGGGAAGTCTACCCTTAACAGTAAAAACCCTCGCCACCGCGCGCTCATCGCTGGCGGCTGCCCCCAGTCCGTACACGGTATCCGAGGGGTAGGCAACCAGCCCACCGCTCTTGAGGACAGCGATCGCCTCCGCCAGAGTGCCCTCTGCTTCAGCCTTCAGTATCCTCACCATGTCGGTAACATGGAGTATAGCACACGCACCGAGATCCGGTCACAAATTTGTTAGGGCGCGAACGCTTTTTAGCCCAATCCCGCTTGACGCTCCCGACGGCCCGATGCTACTCTTGAGCCACAGGGGACGCCGTAAGAACCATGAGCGACCGGCCTGCCAACCACGTTCGTACCAGCGACGACATCGAGGTCTCCACCTATCTGGAGATCGCCCGCCAGCGCGAGGGCGAGCAGCCCACCGCGGCGACACCGCCCGTGGCTCCCGCCCGTCCGGAGACGGTGGTGATCCTCGACTTCGGCTCGCAGTATAGCATGCTCATCGCCCGCCGTGTGCGCGAGTGCAACGTCTACTGCGAGCTCCTGCCGCACGACGCCCCTCGGAAGCAGATAGAGCGTCTCCAGCCCAAGGGTTTCATCCTGTCGGGCGGCCCGGCCAGCGTCTACGGCGAGAACGCTCCCCTGGCTCCGCCCTACGTCTTCGAGAGCGGATTGCCTGTGCTGGGCATCTGCTACGGCATGCAGGCCCTGGTTCACCAGCTAGGCGGCCAGGTGGCCCCTGGCGACAGGCAGGAGTACGGCCACAGCATCATCCATCAGGACGCCCGCGATGCGCCCATTTTCGAAGGCCTTCCCCCCAGCATGCCCGTCTGGATGAGCCACGCCGATCGGGTGGTGGAGCTACCGCCCGGCTTTCGTTCCCTGGCCTACTCCGACAACTCGCCGGTGGCTGTGATGGGCAACGACCGCGGCGTCATCGGCCTCCAGTTCCACCCGGAGGTGGTGCACACCCCCCAGGGCAAAGCCATCCTGCGCAACTTCCTGTACAACGTCTGCGGCTGCCGCGGCGATTGGACAGCCGCCAGCTTCATCGAGACGAGCGTCCGTAGCATTCGCCAGCAGGTGGGCGACGGCCGCGTCATCTGCGCCCTCTCCGGCGGCGTCGATTCGGCCGTGACCGCCGCCCTGGTGCACCGCGCGGTGGGCGACCAGCTTGTCTGCATCTTCGTGAACAACGGCCTCCTGCGCCGCGAGGAGCCGGAGCGGGTCGTCGAGACTTTCCGCCGCAACATGAAGATCAACCTGGTCTATGTGGACGCCAGCGACCACTTCATGGCCTGCCTGGACGGCGTGGCCAGCCCCGAGGCCAAGCGGAAGATGGTGGGCGAGGAGTTCATCAGCGTGTTCGAAGCGCAGGCCCGCAAGCTGGGGCGGGTGGACTTCATCGCCCAGGGGACGACCTACCCCGACGTCGTCGAGAGCGCCGCCGGCTCCGGTGCCGCCGCCAAGATCAAGAGCCATCACAACGTGGGCGGCCTGCCGGCCAAGATGCGCCTCACCCTCATCGAGCCCCTGCGCTATCTGTTCAAGGACGAGGTGCGCCAGGTGGGCCTGGCTCTGGGCCTGCCCGAAACGATGGTCTATCGCCAGCCGTTCCCAGGGCCAGGGTTAGCGATTCGGGTCATCGGTGAGCTGAGCGGCGAGAGGCTGGAGACCCTGCGGGCGGCCGACTGGATCGTGATGAACGAGATCAAGAAGGCGAACCTCTATGGCGAGCTGTGGCAGGTGTTCGCCATCCTCACCGACACCCGCAGCGTAGGGGTGATGGGCGATTCCCGCACCTACGGCCACGTGGTCTGCCTGCGGGCGGTGACGGCGGAGGACGCCATGACCGCCGACTGGGCCCGCCTGCCCTACGAGCTGCTGGGGCGCATCTCCAGCCGCATCGTGAACGAGGTGCCGGGGGTGAACCGCGTGGTGTACGACATCACCTCCAAGCCGCCGGGGACCATCGAGTGGGAGTAGCGACGACAGTGACCCCTGACGAAGCCGTTGAGCTAGTCCGCCAGGGAGAGGGCCAGAAGGTAGAGTTCAAAAAGAGTCTTGCTGAAGAGCGGAGAGCTATTGAGTCTCTCTGCGCCTTCACCAACGCGGACGGTGGCACTGTCTTCTTCGGCGTGTCACCCGATGGAAGCATCTTCGGTACCCCGATCGGTGCGAACAGGCTAGACCGCTTCAGCAACAACATAAGAGCCGGCACCGACCCACCTCTTTCGCCCATCATTGACCGACTTGCCCTAGAAAAGAAAGAGGTTGTCGCTGTGACAGTGCCGAGGCACGCTCCGGGCGAGTTGTTCTACGCGTTCAACGTCCCGCTTGTACGGGTCGGGGCCACGAACCAGAGGATGAGCTCCGAGGAGCAGCGGGCTAGACTCATGGAGGGCCAGGAAGACCGCTCAGAAGAAAGGGATCGTCCTCGCTTCGCAGTCACCCAGCGGGGCGTGACGAGACTGGAGACGGAATTCGTCCCGCAATTCAGGGTGCAGCAATTCTCCGGAGACCCTGCGGCAAACCTAGAGTGGCGAATTCGCGGGCCGCGATTCTGCATGGACTGGCGTCGAGCGAGCGGAGCCGCACTCGACCGCACTAGCTTCGCTGACAAGTTCGATCTGTCGAAGTCACCGCGCACAGACGACGCCGTTGGGCTCAATGAGATGGGCTTTGAGATCCGGTTCCACTGGCGTGGCCGGTGGCGGACTGAACTACACCGTTGGTCCATCACGCGGAGAAAACTCCCTCACAAGGTTCTGTGGGACGTCGGTAGGGAAATCCTGCCCCCCATTGAGACCAACGAACCGAGCGCCCCATGAACATCCTTCTCGTCGGCGGCGGTGCCCGCGAGCACACTATCGCCTGGAAGCTACGCCAGAGCCGTCGCGTCGATGAGCTGCTGGTCGCCCCGGGCAACGCCGGCACGGCCCAGATCGCCCGCAACCTGCCGCAGATAGAGGCCAACGACCTCGAGGGCATCGCCCAGGCCGCCCACGAGCACAGCATCGACCTGGTGGTCGTCGGGCCGGAGGAGCCGCTGGTCCTGGGCTTGGCCGACCGCCTGGCGGCGGAGGGCATCGCTGCCTTCGGGTCGAGCAAGGCCGCCTCTCACCTGGAGGGCAGCAAGGCCTTCTGCAAGGAGCTCTGCCAGCGCTACGGCATCCCCCACGCTCGCGGCGCCTCCTTCACATCCCGCGACGATGCCCGCAGCTACCTGAAGGAGTTCGACCAGGTGCCGGTGGTCAAGGCCAGCGGCCTCGCCGCTGGCAAGGGCGCCATCCTCTGCGAGACGCAAGAGGAGGCCCTGGAGACCATCGACCGCATGATGCTCGAGGGCGCCTTCGGCGAGGCCGGCCGCACGGTGGTTATCGAGGAGCGCCTGTCGGGGCGTGAGATAAGCGTCTTCGCCTTCACCGACGGCCGCACGGTGGTGCCCATGGTGCCCGCCTGCGACTACAAGCGCGTCTTCGACAGCGACGGAGGGCCGAACACGGGAGGCATGGGCTCCTTCAGCCAGCCTGCCTGGTACGACGCCGCCCTGGCCGAGACGATACGCACCGCTATCCTGGAGCCCGCCGTCCGGGGCATGGAGGCCGAGGGCCGGCCCTATCGGGGCGTCCTCTACGGCGGCCTGATGGTCACCGACGACGGGCCCAAGGTGCTCGAGTTCAACTGTCGCTTCGGCGACCCCGAGGCCCAGGTCACCCTCCCTCGCCTCAAGTCGGACCTGGCCGAGATCCTGTGGGCGGTGGCCACCAACAGCCTGCACGAGGTCGATGTCCAGTGGAGCGACGAGGCCTGCGTGGGGGTAGTGATGGCCTCCGGCGGCTACCCCGGGGAGTACGAGACCGGCTTCCCCATCGCCGGCCTGGGCAGCGTCGAGGAGGACGCGCTGGTCTTCCACGCCGGCACCCGCCTGGACGAGGAGGGCGGTGTAGTGACCAGCGGCGGCCGCGTGCTGACCGTGGCGGCCCTGGGCGCCAACCTGAACGAGGCACGGGGCAAGGCCTATCGCAACATACAGCACATCCACTTCAGCCGCTGCCACTACCGCAGGGACATCGCCGCGCCGTCGCAAGAGGCGGTGGTGGAGTAATATGACGCTCGTCGCCGTCGTCCTTGGCTCGAAGTCCGACGCCGCCGCCATGGAGGACTGCCTGCGCACCCTCGAGCGGCTGGGCATCCCCTACGAGACGCAGGTCATCTCCGCCCACCGCTCGCCGGAGAAGGCCCGCCAGTTCGCCCTCGCCGCCCAGGAGCGTGGCATCGAGGTGATCATCGCCGCCGCCGGCATGGCCGCCGCCCTGCCCGGCGTTCTCGCTTCCTACGCGCCCACCATCCCCGTCATCGGCGTGCCCATCGCCGCGGGCGGCATGAGCGGCCTCGACTCCCTTCTCGCCATCGCCCAGATGCCGCCGGGGGTGCCTGTAGCCTGCATGGCCGTGAACGGCGCTCGCAATGCCGCCCTCTTCGCTGCCCAGATCCTCGCCCTGCAAGACAAGGACGTGCGGCGGGCTCTCGAAAACTATCGGCGAGAGCTGAGCCAGAGCTAAAAAACGATTGCAACGCGCGGGACTGGTGACGTAACATCTTGGCGGAGGTCCCGCTGGAGGAGGAGGCGCAGGATGTTCACCAATCGCTCGGATGCCACGCCCGTGGAGATGATGCCCGGCGTCACCCGCCGCACGCTGAGTACCAGCGAGGGCATGATGCTCATCGAGGTAGCTCTCGAGAAGGGTGCGATGGTGCCCTTCCACAGCCATCCCCATGAGCAGATCGGCTACCTGGCCAGCGGCCGCGTCCTGTTCGAGCTGGGCGATGAGCGGCGGGAGCTGGCCGCCGGCGATAGCTGGCTGGTGCCTCCCGACGTCCCCCACCAGGTGACTGCCCTGGAGCCTTCATTGGCCATCGACGTTTTCTCGCCGCCGCGAGAGGAGTACCGCTCGTGATAATCCCGTGCATCCTGAGCTTGTCGAAGGATGCTACTGCTCTGTCTCGTCCTTCGACATGCTCAGGACGAGCGTGTGGATAAGGAGGAATACCGCGCGTGATCGAACGATATACTCGCCCGGAGATGGGCCGCATCTGGTCCCAGAGCAACAAGCTGGACAAGTGGCTGGAGGTGGAGATCGCCGTCTGTCAGGCCTGGACCGACCAGGGCGTCGTCCCCCGCGAGGCGATGGACAAGATCCGTCACGCCCGCTACGACCTTCAGCGCATGGCCGAGTACGAGCGGGAGATGCATCACGACCTGCTCGCCTTCCTCCGCTCGGTGGCCGACAGCCTGGGCGAGGAGTCGCGCTACGTCCACCACGGCCTCACCTCCTACGACGTGGAGGACACCGCCCTCGGCCTGCTGCTGAAGGAGTCCGCCGAGCTGCTGGAGCGCGACGTCGCCGAGGTGATCGCCGTCCTCCAGGAGCGCGCCCTCGAGCACAAGGACACCCTGATGATGGGTCGCACCCATGGCATCCACGCCGAGCCCATCACCTTCGGCCTTAAGCTGACCCTCTGGCTGGACGAGATGCGCCGCCACGCCCGCCGCCTGGCCTCGGCCAAGGCCGAGGTGTCGGTGGGCAAAATCAGCGGCGCCGTGGGCAGCCACGCCACCGTCCCGCCAGCGCTGGAGGAAGCGGTGTGTGGCGGCCTCGGTCTGGACGTGGCACCGGTGAGCACCCAGATCGTTCAGCGCGACCGCCACGCCCACTTCATCGCCACCCTGGCCATCATCGCCGCCTCGCTGGAGAAGTTCGCCACCGAGATCCGCCACCTTCAGCGCACCGAGGTAGCGGAGGTGGCCGAGCCCTTCGCCGCCGGCCAGACCGGCTCGTCGGCCATGCCCCACAAGCGCAACCCCGAGAAGTGCGAGCGCATCACCGGCCTCGCCCGCCTCTTCCGCGGCTACGTCACCGTCGCCCTGGAGAACGTCGCCCTCTGGCATGAGCGCGACCTCACCGACTCCGCCCCCGAGCGCATCATCCTGCCCGACGCCTGCATCCTCCTCGACTACATACTCGACCTGTTCACCTTCATCATGCGCGGCCTGGAGGTCTACCCGGAGCGCATGCGGGAGAATGTGGAGTCGACCTACGGGGTGATCTTCTCCCAGCGGGTGCTCCTGGCCCTGGTCGACAAGGGGTTGAAGCGCCAGGATGCCTACAAGCTAGCTCAGCGCAACGCGATGCGCGCCTGGCGGGAGCGCAGCCCCTACCTGGACGCTCTGTACGAGGATGCCGAGGTCTTGGAGCACATCTCGCGCGAGGAGCTGGCCGCGCTGTTCGACTACGGTTACTTTGTGCGTTACGTGGACGAGTCTTTCCGTAGGCTAGGGCTGGCCTAGACGTGGGTGGTCCCCGTGCCTAAGAAATTCCCTCTGAAATCAGAAGGATTCAACCCGTTCGGTGAGCTGATAGGTTTGAATTTCTCCGAGTGCAAGAAGGGATACAGTCGCTGCGCCTTAGAAGTAAACGACAAGCTGCTCAACCCTCACAAGGTCTTGCACGGGGGCGTTGTCTACTCGCTGGCAGATACCGGCATGGGCGCGGCGCTTTACTCGGATCTGGACGACGATGAGCTATGTGCAACCGTAGAGATTAAGATAGTCTATTTCGTGGCGGTGACTTCTGGCACGCTCACCTGTGAGACGAAAGTCATCCACAGAAGCAAGAGAATTGCTGTCTTGGAGTCAGAAATAAAGAACGATGGGCGTCTTACCGCCAAAGCGATGGGAACATTTTCCATATCCAAAGTGAAGGAAGATTGAATGCAGTTGAGCGTATCTCATGATTCTTCGACGGCCGCAACTGAGATTAAGGCCGAATAGAAGGAAAGGAACAGCCGGATGACAGTCCTTGTCCAGACCGCCCTTAGCGAAGCCAACCTGTTTCACCGCGGCAAGGTGCGCGATACCTACGACCTCGGCGATCGCCTGCTGATGGTGGCTACCGACCGCATCTCCGCCTTCGACGTCGTCCTGCCCAACGGCATCCCCGATAAGGGCCGCGTCCTCACCCAGCTCTCCACCTTCTGGTTTGAGCGCACCGGCGATGTCGTCCCCAGCCACTTCCTCCGCCTCATCGACGGCACCGAGGCCGAGGACGTTCCCTTCGCCATCCCGTCGGAGCTCGTCGGCCGCTCGATGCTCATCCGCAAGGCCAAGCGCCTGGACGTGGAGTGCGTGGCCCGAGGCTACCTGGCCGGCTCCGGCTGGGTGGAGTACCGCGACATGGGCAAGGTTTGCGGCATCCCCCTGCCCAGCGGCTTGCAGGAGAGCGACGAGCTGCCGGAGCCCATCTTCACCCCCGCCACCAAGGCCGAGACAGGCCACGATATCAACATCCCCTTCGAGGAGGTGGTAGAGATGGTGGGCGAAACGGCGGCAAGCGTCGTCCGCGCCCGCACGCTGGCCGTGTACGGCTTCGCCCGCGACTACGCCCGCCAGCGGGGGATCATCATCGCCGATACCAAGCTGGAGTTCGGCTGGCTGAACGACGAGCTCATCGTCATCGATGAGCTGCTGACCCCCGACTCCAGCCGCTTCTGGCCCGCCGACGGCTACCAGCCAGGGGGGCCCCAGCCCAGCTTCGACAAGCAGTACGTCCGCGACTGGCTGATCTCCATCGGCTGGAACCGGGAGCCGCCGCCGCCCGTGCTGCCGGACGACGTCGTGGAAGGCACGGCCGACAAGTACCGCGAGGCCTTCCGCCGGCTCACGGGGCAGGAGCTGCTGGTGCCGGGATGAGAGCGGCGGCGAGGCTCCACTATCTAGCGCTCGGGTGTGCCGTTGCGCCGGCGTTGCTGGTTGCCGTGTCGTGCGGCGACGAGGGCGCCGAGCCGCTGGCCACAGCCACTCCCCTAGCGTCGCCCACTTCCGTGCCCTCGCCGACTTCCCTGGCGTCGCCGACTTCCGTGCCCCCTCCTGAGGGCACGGTCATGCCCATTTCCGAGCACGACGTGGTGTGGGAATGGATAGCGGTCAACTCTCCGGAAGCAGAGCCTATTCTGCGCCCTACCTACTTGCCCCCCAACCTGAGCCGGGTAAGCCTGCACCTTGCCGGCCAGGAGCGGGGGTGCGTTTTGTTCAACGTTACCTATACGGATAGCGCCGGACAGGTAACACTGTCCGTAGGCGGGGGACCGTGGTTCAACCCGCCCATGGCTGGCGCAGATAGTCTGCAGGAGCGGGTCGAGGTTAGGGCAACCACGGGCCTCTATCAACTTCAGGACACAGCCGAGCCCTTGGGCTATGCGTTCCTGACCTGGAACGAGGCGGGCAGGTGGGGCAGGCCCGGAGACGACTGGCACCGAGGCTACGTGGAGTACTTGATCGCGTCTGAAGGCTTCCCCAAAGAAGAACTGCTGAAGGTGGCGAACGCCCTGGAGCCAGTCGAGCGATGAGCGCCTATCTGGCCCGCGTCTACGTCAGCCTCAAGCCCACGGTGAACGACCCCCAGGGCCTCACCATTAAGGGCGGCCTGCACTCTCTGGGCTTCGCCGAGGTGGAGAGCGTGCGGGCGGGCAAGTACATGGAGATCCGCTTCCAGGCCAACGACAGGGCTCAGGCGGAGAAGCAGGTGGCGGAGATGTGCCGCCTGCTCCTGGCCAACCCCGTCATCGAGGACTTCCGCTTCCAACTGGAGGAGACGCCCGCCTAGCCCTTCAGCGTCCCCTTGGTGCTGGGGATATCGCTGATGCGCGGGTCGATGCGGGTGGCATCGCCCAGGGCGCGGGCGAGGGCCTTGAACACCGCCTCCGCCTTGTGGTGGTCGTTGGTCCCGGCCAGCACCTGCACATGCAGGTTGAACCGCCCTTCCACGGCAAACGCGGCCAGGTGATGGGCGATCATCTCCGTGGGCAGCTGCCCTATCCGCTCAGTGGTCACAGGTAACTCTACCGCCGCATGTCCCCTCCCGCTCAGGTCCACCGCCACCAGGGCCAACGCCTCGTCCAGGGGCACGATGGCGTGGCCCATGCGCACGATGCCCCGTCGCTCGCCCAGCGCTTCGGAGAAGGCGCGGCCCAGGCCGATGCCCACGTCCTCGATCAGGTGATGGGGGTCGCGATCGATGTCGCCGCTGGCGTGTATAGTTATGTCGAATAGACTATGGCGAGGCAATTGCTCGAGCAGATGGTCGAGCATGCCGATGCTGGTGGCGATGTCGGCACGGCCGCTGCCGTCCAGGTTGATATCCACCGCCACTTCCGTCTCCTTCGTCTTGCGACGGACGCTGCCTCTTCGTTCAGCGGCCAAGGCTCCCTCCTATCTCCCTCAGGGCCGCCAGGAGCCGGTCGGTGTGCTCCGGCTTGCCCACGGTAATACGGATGCAGTCCTTCACACCAGGCGTATCGAAGTGGCGAACAAAGATGCCCTGCTGGCGCAGGCGGTGCCAGAGCTCGCCGGCGTCGATACCCTGGGTGCGGTTGAGGATAAAGTTAGCCCTCGACGGAAACGCTTGCAGGAGGGGCAGAGTCGCTAGCTCATCAACGAGCCGCTCCCGCTCGCGCACGATGGCTTGCACCCGCTGTTGTAGCGTGTCGCGGTCATCTAGCGAAGCCAGGACGGCCACCTGAGCGGCCACGTTCATGTTGTAGGGCATCTTGACCTTGCGCATGAGCTCGGCGATGCCTTTGGGGAAAACGCCATAGCCAGCCCTCAGACCGGC
Source organism: Dehalococcoidia bacterium (assembly GCA_034429995.1). Taxonomy (GTDB): domain Bacteria; phylum Chloroflexota; class Dehalococcoidia; order SM23-28-2; family SM23-28-2; genus SM23-28-2. Next base: position 61,212 of record DAOUEZ010000022.1, on the reverse strand, counting down.
CAGGCCTGCCCACTTGCTGAAGGTGCGCAGAACGATGAGATTGTCGTGCTGTGGCACCAGGCCCACGAAGCTTTGATCGCTGAACTCCACGTAGGCCTCGTCCACCACGACCAGGGCGCCAGTAGAGAGCACAGCCTCCAGCTCAGCGCCGGAGAGGGTGTTCCCGCTGGGGTTGTTGGGCGAAGCGAGGAAGACGACCTTGGCTCCCTCCTTCGCTGCCTCTTGCACAGCCGCCAGGTCCAGGCTGAAATCCTGGCGGCGGAGCACCTCGACGACGCGCGCACCCTCGATCTGGCACACGAATCCGTATATGCCGAAGGTCGGCACGCAATTGACAGCGGCATCGCCGGGGGAAAGGAAAAGGCAGGCGATGAGCCCCAGCAGCTCATCGCTGCCGTTGCCCACCACGATGTGCTCGCTGTCCAGGCCCAGGTAGTCGGCCAGGGCCTGACGCACCCGCCGCTGTTCCGGGTCGGGATAGATGTGGTAGAGGTCGAAGTTGGCCAGAGCCTCCTTGACCCGGGGCGAGGGGCCGTAGGGGTTCTCGTTACCGTCCAGCTTCACGATCTGGTCGGCAGGGATACCTAGCTCCTCGGCCAGCACATCCACCGGCTCGATGGGCTCGTAGCCAAGCAGTTCCAGAAGCTCCGGCCGCACCAGGCGCAGGGGGTCCATCCTCGTTCGGGCGGGGTCAGACATCAGCGTCCGCCCTCCAGCCGCCGCCCGATGGCCCGGGCGTGGGCGGTGAACCCCTCGGCGCGAGCGATAACCACCGCTGCCGGCCCCAGTTCAGCCAGCGCGGCCTCATCGAGGGACACGACGCTGATCACCTTCAGGAAGTCATGCACCCCCAGAGGCGAGGAGAAGCGAGCGCTCCCCGCCGTGGGCATGACGTGGCTGGGGCCGGCCGTGTAGTCGCCCACAGCCTCCGCCGAGAGTGCCCCAACGAATACGGAGCCGGCGTTGGCCACCTGGCCCAGGTAGCGCTGGCCGTCGCTCACCGCCAGCGATAGGTGCTCAGGAGCGTACTCGTTGGCCAGGGCCAGGGCCTCCTCCAGCGTCTCCACCACTATCGCCAATCCCTGTGCTTCCAGGGCGGCGGCGGCGACCTCCCGCCGCTCCAGCGACTGCATCTGCTGCTCGAGTTCTCGCACCACCGCCCGGGCCAGGGCATCGGAGGTGGTGATGAGAATGGGGCTGGCCAGGGCATCGTGTTCGGCCTGGGCCAGGAGATCGGCGGCGCACAGGGTGGGGTCGGCGCCATCGTCGGCGACCACCAGCGTCTCCGTAGGGCCGAAGATACCGTCGATGCCCACCAGGCCGTGTACTGTCTTCTTGGCCAGGGCCACAAAGATGTTCCCCGGGCCGCAGATCTTGTCCACGCGGGGGATAGTCTCGCTGCCGAAGGCGAAGGCAGCGATGGCCTGAGCGCCGCCCGCCCGAAAAATCCCGTCCACGCCAGCGATGTCGGCAGCCACCAGCTTCAAGGGCGAGATGCTGCTGTCGGCAGCCGCCGGCGTGGCCATGTAAACCTCAGCAACGCCAGCCACCCGCGCCGGGATGGCGGTCATGAGCACCGACGAGGGATAGACCGTCGTGGTGCCGGGCACGTACATGCCCACCCGCTCCAGCGGCCGCACCACCTGGCCTAGGCCGCCCTCATCGAAGCCGGTCAGGGAGTGGTCAAGCTGCTTCTGGTGGTAGGCCCGGATGCGGTCGGCGGCAAAGCGCAGTGCCCGCACCACTTCTTCGTCCACCTGAGCGTAGGCGTCCTCTACCTCCTGCGGCAACACCCTCAGGGAGAGCCCAGGGCCTGGCCGGACGCCGTCGATCTCCTCGTTGTAGCGCAGAACGGTGGCATCGCCGCCCTCTCGCACGTCGGCCAGGATGCGGTCCACCACCGCCTGGGCGTCCAGGTCTGCGCCGAAGACACGCCGTATCTCCCGGCGGACGGCTGGGGGCAGCTCGGCCTCTCCCAGAGGACGACGCAGGCGGGCCAGCAGGCGGCGGCCTTCCTCACTGCCGTGAACCAGTCTCAATCCAGGTACTCCTTGATAGCCTCCCGACCCTGGGCCAGCGACTTCTCCAGGAAAGCATCGATGCGCTCGCGGCCGAGGTAATCGGTGGCCTCGGCCACCAGACCGGGCAGCGTCTTCACGAACTCGGCGAAGGCTTCGGGCGTATCGATGCCCGCCATCCTCAGCGCGCGACCGCCGAAGAAGCGAAACCGCTCCCAGTCCGGCGGGTGGTTCAGCGCGTCTACCATCAGCTCTCGCCACAGCCCTAAAGGGCCCCTCTCGATGAGGCCCACCTCCAGGTCAGGAGTCGGCTGGGCAAGCTCTTTCACGATGTGGGCCATAGCCTGCCGGTCAGCGCGAGCCTGACGGTCCAGCTCGTACTGGACGGCCCGGTCCATGATGTCCGCTCGATCGTCGCCGGCCAGGGGCGAAGACCGACTGAAGAAGGGCCGATAGACATCATTGATCCAGATCTCGTCCATCACCAGATGGGAGATGTAACCGCAAACGAAAGCTGCCGTTGGCGGACTGAGCTTGGCCGGACGGGTCAGAGCCGGATGAGCCTCGAACATAGCGGCCACCGCGCTCTGTTCCTCGAACTTCTGCAGGTCGAAGAAGTGGGTGCGCTCCCTCTCCCAGCGCATCAAGATATGGATGTCGGGAGCGGTGGAGCCCAGATAGAGACTCCCTGGGTGCGCATCGAGGGCGCGGTGACGGAGCTGCTCGGCGATACGCTTGGCGACGGCGGCATGCAGGGCCAGCGCTGGCATCTTTGCTTTGACAACCTCCCACGGCCATTCTATCACCTGCCCGCCGCGGCCGGGGACGAGCCCACCTGCCGGAAACGCTCGATGAGCTGTGACAACAGCTCGGCCTTGGCAGGCGGCGGCTGCCGCTTGCTGGCGATGAGGCAAGTGGTGGAATGCAGGAAGCGATCGATGGCCTTGAGTCTGTTTTCGGCCAGCGTTCTGCCCGTCTGGATGCCCTCGATAAGCAGATCGGCATCTTCGGGGACAAACCCCTCGGAGGCGCCGCTGATCGGTATCACTTGATAGCGCCAGAAGTGGTTCTGGCGGGCGTAGTGGTCGGCAATGGCAGGGAACTCCGAGGCCACCCGAATGGTCTTCAGACCCTGGCCGCGCCAAAGCTCGACCGCTTCTGCCAGGCTGGCAGCCGGCAGGTCCTCACTGACCACCGCCGACAGGTCGAACTGGCCGCCGCCAAGGTCCACAACTTCCTTCACTGGACTGCCAGGAAAGTAGAGAAGATGCTCCATCAAACAGTCGCGGCCGCTGATGGCCAGATCGAAATTGCCCAGGGCCACCTGCTGGGGCATGTCATGCGGCCGAATGACCTTCACCTCCAGGCCCTCCTCGGAGCTCCGCGGCCTGCGCACCCAACCACGCTTGTCATAGCCCTGGCAGGACAGGCCGGCTGCTCGCAGGATAGCGGCGGCGCTGGCCTGCTGGTGGCCGTCGGGCAGTGCCAAGCGCACACTGGTGGCCGGTCGCTCGCTCGCCAAGGGCGGCTGCCGCGGCGCAGCCAAGGCCGAGGGCAACGCGAGGCCGACTTCCGGCTGCCGGCCGCCCTCCAGGGCCATGAGGGGGCCCAGCACGGTGCTCAGGTCTTTCCCCTCAAGGCTGCGACGGTGAGCGATGAGCCAAGGTGAACCCACCAGCAGGCGATACAGCGGCACCAGCTCCTGCTCCCGCACCTTCTCCTCACTGCTGGCAGCGACGACCGCCAGGTCAGCATCCTCGGCCGGATAGGCCTCCGCCGCCCCCCACACCGAGAAGACCCGATAAGCGGGCAGGCGAGCGCTGAGGGCGAATGCCTCGGTCAGGTTGGGGTACTCGCTGACCAGGCGCAGGCCGGGCACCCCCGCCAGGCTGTCCAGGCTGGTCAGACCGCTACTAGATGCTGCCGCCACGTACAAGCTCGAGGGGCCCAGGGGCAGAGCCCTTAGCTGCGCCACCGCCTCGCTGGGATAGCGAATGAGCAGCTCCTGCAGCCAGGCCAGGCTACAGATGCCCAGGTCGTAGTTGCCTAAGGCAATCTGGATGGGGATGTCCTTCTCGCGGAAGACCCGCAGGAGCACGTCCTGGCGGCCGTCCAGGCCCGGTCGATAGGAGCGGGAGCCGTCCGTGTAGCCGCGGACAATCAGGCCAGCCTGCCTCAGAAGCTCATCGGTGGGCCGAGCTAGCTGGCCAGCAGGGAGGGCCAGCTTAAGGGACACCGCCCGTCGCCTCCAGGGCAGCCAACAAATCGTCGAGCTTGGCGAACCTCTGCCGCCGCTTCTTGGTCCGATCGTAGAGAGAGTAGCCGATACCCTTAGCCGAGGGCTTCACCGTCACCTCCCAGCGGCAGGCAGAAGGCGCATCTCGGACCAGGGCCATCTCAGCCCGCAGGCCCAACTCCTGAAGCGGGCCAATAGCGGCGAAGGCTGTCGCCACAACATCTGCCCGGTCAGAGGCGGGCCTCACACAGACAGCCTCCTGCCGGGAAATGGCCTCCCCCGGCGAAGGCATCAGCCTGGCCAGCTTGGTCGCATCCAGGGCAAAGCCGGAGGCCGCGACATCGGGGCCGCCCGCCAGAGCGATCAGGCCGTCGTAGCGGCCGCCTCCTCCCACCCTCTCACCGTTGGCCACGAACCGAAAGACGGGCCCCGTATAGTACTCGAAGCTGCCCACCAGCGCCGCAGCCACCTGGCAGCGGCAGCCCAGGGCCGATAGCGTATCGACCAGCGTGGTCAGTTCCTCCAGGGGGCGGGCCATCTGGGGCACCGCCTTCTGGAAAGTGCTGCCAAGATTAGCCAGATAGGCGCTGCCATCTCCCTCGCCCTCGAACAGCACTCGCAGAGGTGCTCCCAGGGACGGCAGTCGCTCCTCGACCTCGGCCAGGGCTGACAGATCGCCAACCAGGATGCGGTCGTAGACGCGCATCTGGTCGGCGCGCTCCAGGCCGGCCTGAGCGAGAACGGACCGCACGATGCCGGGATGGAAGAGGCGCACCTCGACCGTACCCAGGCCTAGCCGCTCCAGCGTCTGGCAGCCCAGAAGGATAAGCTCCACCTCGCCTCGCGGCTGAGTATCGCCGATAAGCTCCACGCCGCACTGCCAGCCCTCCCGCGGCTCATCCCCCTCTGCGAAGCGAAACACGTTCTGGATGTAGAAGAGCTTGGCCAGCTTCTCCTGTTGCAGGTGCTCCACGAACAAGCGAGCGGTCGGTATGGTAGCGTCGGGCCGCAGCACCACTCGCTCGCCGCTCCAGCCATCCCAATCCAGGAATGAGTAGACGCGTCCCAGCATCTGGGGGGAGAGGGTGCCAGCAGCGGTGAACAAGTGCAGGTGCTCGATGGTAGGGGTGCGCACCTCCTGATAGCCCCAGGCCAGGCAGGCAGTGCGGAAGACCTCCTCCACCCGCCGAAAGCGAGCCATATCGGCGGGCAGCAGGTCGCGCATGCCGCGGCAACGTGGTGACTCTTCAACCATAGACAAGCCTCTTGTACTCAGACTCGGCCCCATTCTACAACCAGGGGCCAGAGCCGTTCAACGATTGAAGTAATCGTAGATGGCACGAGAGAGAAGGGCAATGGGTTCGGACTCTCCACCCCTGTCAGACAGGACAGCGATGACATAGGTGGGCTGCGGAGGGTAAACGATACCCACGTCGTGAGTAACCTCGGGCAAATCGCCCGTCTTGTGGGCTACCTTCGTGCTAGGGGGCAGCAGCGCTGGCAGGCGGTCGCGCACCTGTTGGGCTAGCATAAGGTCGAGCATCTCTCGGCTGGCTTCCCTGCTGACGGCCGCCTGCAAGACCACCATCTCCAAGAAGCGCGCCATGTCCGCCGCTGTACTAGTCACGTTCTCGCGCCTGAAAGCGCTTTCGGTCAGCCCCAACGCTTGCAGGTCGCGATGGATGTTCTCCAGCCCGACCCTATCCCGGAGCAGGAAGCCGCTCGCGTTGTCACTATAGGTGATCATGGCCCACAAAGCCTCGCGTACCGTCAGCGTGTCGCATACCTCGACAGGTAGGCTCCCTGCATCGAAGGAGGCATAGTAGGGCGTCACTAGCAGATCCTCATCCATGTCCACCAGACCCAGTTCCACCTGCTTATAGACCTCATACATCACCCAGAGCTTGAACAGGCTCGCTGTTTCGAAACGCTTATGCGAGTTGACTTCCGCTAGGGCCCCATTGACCAGGTTCTTGACCACCACTCCGTAGCTGTCCACCTGATCGCCCAGGCTGCTCCGGATAACCTCCTCCAGGGCAGCATCGCGATGGGATGGCGTTGGTGCGTAGGCGGGAGACAGAGGAACAGCGGTGGGCCCTGTAAGGGGTTCCTCATCTGCGCACCAGACGGCCGCCGCCGACTGGCTGGGCTGAGGGGAAGGCACTTCCGCCCCTTCGGCACGAGGGCTTGCCTGCAACGCTGCCGGGCTAGGGAGGCTTGTGGTCACTGGCCTGTCGGTCGTGGGCAGAGGCGCCGGCGACCCTGCCGATTCCTCCCTGCTGCCCGCTGGTGCAGCCTCCGGAGAGGGGCGGCAGCCGACGCAACAGGCTACGGCCGCTAGCAAAGCCACAAAGAGAAGCCGCCAAAGGGCCCTTCTATCTGTTAACATTGCTTGCAGATCATAGCGCAAACCGTGGCGGTGCTGCATTTCCGCTCGCTTCCCCGGAACCGGCAGCAGCAGTAGGAACCGAGCGGCCAAACGGCTATAATGACGCTAGACGAGGTTCCGCTCATGAGGGATCGTATCCTGGCCATGCCCCGGAGGCAACCACTGGTTCTTGTGCGCCGTCTGCTCGTCCTGCTCGTCGCCCTGGCTGTCTTGGCCGTCGCCTGCGGCGGCCCCGGCGGGCCGGAGGGGGCTGTTCACGTTCTGAAGGCCAACGGTGACGTGAACCCCGTCATGGCGCGCTACATCGACCGCGGCATCGACCAGGCCGAAGACGCCAAGGCCTTGGCGGTCGTCATCGAGCTGGATACCCCCGGTGGTCTTATGGACTCCATGGAGGACATCGTCAAGCGTATTGAAAAAGACCGCATACCGGTCATCGTCTTCGTATCGCCGAAGGGGGCAAAGGCGGCCTCGGCGGGGACATTCATCACCATGGCCGCCAACATCGCCGCCATGTCCCCCAGCACCCGCATCGGCGCCGCCAGCCCCATCGGGGCCGGGGGCGAGGACATCGAGGGCACCCTGGGCAAGAAGGTGACCGAGGACGCCGTGGCCTATGCCAAGAGCATCGCCAATCATCGCGGGCGCAACGCTGAATGGGCAGAGCAGGCGGTGCGCGAGGCTGTCTCCGCCACGGAGACGGAGGCGGTCGACCTCGACGTCGTGGACCTGATCGCCGACGACCTCCCCTCCCTTCTGGAGGCGGTGGACGGGCGTGAGGTGCAACTGGTTGACCGCAGCGTCACGCTCGCCACCAAGGACGCCCCTATTGTCCACAACAACATGAACTTCGCCGAGCGGATCCTGGACATCATCAGTGACCCCAACATCGCCTTCCTCCTCCTCAGCCTGGGGTCGATAGCCCTCTTCTTCGCAATCATCAACCCGGACCAGATCTTCCCCGGGGTCTTCGGGGCCATCGCCCTGATCATGGCCTTCTTCTCCCTCAGCGTACTTCCCTTCAACTGGGCAGGGCTCATCCTCATCTTCCTGGCCTTCGCCCTGTTCGCCGCCGAGATCTTCGTGACCAGTGGCGGCATATTAGGCATCGGCGGCGTAGTGGCTCTCGTTCTGGGTGGCTTGTTGCTAACCTGGGGCAACCCGCCCGAATTCCAGGTGAACAGGTGGCTGGTCTATGGCATGGCGGGGGCGGCAGGCGCCTTCTTCCTGTTTGTGGTAACATCAATTATTCGCATCCGCCGCCAGCCAGCGGTGACGGGCGTTAACACCCTCATTGGCCGCCGCGGGGTGGCTCGCTCGCCCCTCGATCCCAGCGGCATGGTGTTCGTAGATGGAGAATACTGGTCGGCTACCCTAGAAGACGGCAGCGCGGAGGAGGGCGAGGAGGTAGTCGTTACGGCAATCGAAGGCCTTAAGCTGATGGTAAGGAAACAGGAAAGGAGCAGGCGATGACTACTAGCCAGCCGACGGAAGGCACCCGGTTAGCCAGGATCCTCATCCGGTTGGGGTGGCTCCTGGTTCTCCCGTTCTTCTTCGTGGCCGTGAAGATCCTGAGGGAATACGAACGGGGGGTCATCTTCCGCCTGGGCCGCCTGGTGGACACGCGCGGGCCGGGCCTCTTCCTGATCATCCCCTTCGTAGAGAATATGCAGAAGATCGACCTCCGTGTCATCACCCTGGACGTACCCAGCCAGGAGATCATCACTCGCGACAACGTGACGGTCAAGGTCGATGCGGTGATCTACTTCCGCATCGTGAACCCTGAGGACGCAGTGGTGAAGGTAGAGAACTGGTTCCGGGCCACCGCCCTCATCGCCCAGACTACCCTCCGCAGCACCATCGGCCAGTCGGAGCTGGACGAGCTTCTGGCCCAGCGCGAGGACATCAACAAGCGCCTCCAGATCTCCATTGATGAGGCCACCGAGCCTTGGGGGATCAAGGTGAGCATGGTGGAGGTGAGGGATGTGCTCCTGGCGCCGGAGATGGTGCGCAGCATCGCCCGCCAGGCGGAGGCCGAGCGGGAGCGGCGGGCCAAGGTCATCCACGCCGAGGGCGAGTTCCAGGCGGCCGAGCGCCTGTCCGAGGCCGGCCGCATCATTGCCGCCTCGCCGGGCACCCTGCAGCTCCGCTACCTGCAGACCCTGACCGAGATCACCACCGAGCGCACCAGCATGCTGATCTTCCCCATCCCCATCGAACTGCTTCAGGCTCTTACGGGCAGGGCCGCCGCTTCTCAACCGACCAACCCCAAGCCCCAGGAGGAAAGCGCCTAGGGAAGACAAACGGCGCGGGAGACTCTGGCCTAGCTTCGCAGGGTCACGTCGCCGGCAGCGATGGTCACGTGGCTGCCGTCGGCCCGGCGCAGTATGAGGCTGCCATCGCTATCCACATCCTCGGCCAGCCCCTCTTCCACCTGCTCGCCGAAGCGCACCCGCACCTCTTTGCCCAGGGTACCCAGGCGAGCGCGCCACTCCTCATGAATCGGCTCGCCCGCCTGAGCGGCCAGATAGAGCGCCTCGAACTCATTGAGGATGCCTGCCGCCAGGGCCTCTCGCGACACCTCCCGCCCTAGCTCCGTCATGACGCTGGTGGCCAGGGGGGCCGAGTGAGGGTAGGGAGCCATGTCGGCGTTGACGTTCACGCCAATCCCCACCAAGGCATAACTCACATTCTGGCCCACCACCTCCGACTCGCTGAGGATGCCGGCGATTTTCCGTTCGCCCACCAGCGCGTCGTTCGGCCACTTCAGGCTCGTCTTCAGGCCCGCCAGACGCTCGATGCCGCGGGCCACTGCCAGGGCAGCGATGATGACCAGCGCCTTCAGATGCTCGGCCGGTGGCCGGAGGACAACCGTGAGGTACAGCCCGCCCCGCGGCGAGACCCAGGAGCGGCCCAGACGGCCCTGGCCCGCCGTCTGGCGGCCAGCCAGGACCACTGTGCCCTCGGCTGCCCCCGCCTGGGCCAGCTCGCGGGCAAGGTCCTGGGTGGAACGGAGAGCCGCCCGATACTCCAGATGGCGCCCGACAAAGCTGGTCGTGAGGCCTTCCCTGAGAGCCTCGGCGGAGAACCTGGCGGCCATAGCAAGGAAAGGATATACTGTTCCCAAACAAAAAGCCAGCCCGCCGTAGCGGGCTGGCTTTCGCGCTAGGCCCCAGGGCCTAGCCCGCCATCACCTCCAAGGAATGGCGGTGCGGCTGGACAGGCCTGAGGCCCTCGCTACGATTATCGTCCATCCACATCACCTCCTTTCCTGCAACCAATGGTAACAGCTTTCCAGGGAGGAGGTCAACCGGTGTGGTGTTTCAGGACATGTGATAAATCACGGGTCGCAACTTTCCAGATGTCAGTCCTAATGGCTGCGCTCGATTCCTTGCAGCCGCCCTTTTTGGGCCGCTCATGGTGAGCTTGTCGAACCATGAGCCCCCGCTCACCCTTCGACAGGCTCAGGATGAGCGGCCAGAGGCCGTCTGGCCCTCCGTCTCTCACCTAACGTCAAACACTACACGCGAAGGTCAACCGGTCGCTGTCATGATCGGAGCCAGCAGGCTAGGAAAACATCTCCCGCAGAAGCTCTCGCGCCACCTGCCGCTCGTCCCAGGGGATGACCGTATCGCCGATGGTGATGGACTGCTCGTGCCCCTTGCCGGCCAGGAGCACGATGTCCCCCTCGACGGCCATGGCCAAGGCGTGGGCGATGGCCTCTCGCCGGTCGGGGATACGGACGAAGTGATGCCTCTCGTGCCGGCCAGCTTTCTCCAGGCCCTGGGCGATCTCCGCCAGAATGGCCTGGGGGTCCTCTTGGAAGGGGTTGTCGTTGGTGAGGACGGCGAAGTCGGCCAGCTCGCCCGCCGCCAGCCCCATGCCAAGGCGGCGGGGCCTCTCCCTCTCGCCGATGCAGCCGAAGACGACGATGAGCCGTCCCTGGCATCGCTCGCGCAGGAACGCCAGAACGCCCCGCAGAGCCTCGGGCGCATGGGCGAAGTCCACCACCACCGTGAAGGGCTGCCCCTCATCGATACGCTCCAGTCGGCCCCGCACGCCAGGAAAAGACTCCAGAGCACCCTTGACGGCAGCCAGCGACATGCCCTGAGAGAGCGCTACTGCCGCCGCCGCTAGACTGTTATAAACGTTGAATAGCCCGGGAAGGCCAACGGCCACCTGCAGTTCGTTCCCTTCTGTCCGCAGGCGAAAGCGAGAGCCCCACTCGGTGGGAGAGATATCGGTCGCCTGAAGGTCGACCGCCTTCTGCACAGCGTAGGTCACGATTCGGGCCTGCGTGAGGCCAGCAAAGTAGTCGCAGGCGGGCTCGTCGGCGTTGAGCACCGCCACCTTGTCCACCCCTTTGTCGGCTGCCTGGTCGAGCATGGCGAACAGGCGACCCTTGGCCGCCAGGTACTCCTCCCGCGACCGGTGGAAGTCCAGGTGATCGGCGGTGACATTGGTGACTACGGCCACATCGTATTCGCAGCCGTCCAGACGGTGCAGGGCCAGGCCGTGGGAGGTCGATTCCAGGATGGCGTAGTCGACCCCAGCGGTCGCCATCTCAGTCAGGAGAGCCTGCACCTGGGGCGCCTCGGGCGTGGTGAAGCGATACTCGTTGGCGGACAGGCGATCGCCCACCTTGCAATGGACGGTGCTCAACAGGCCGGTGCGATAGCCCGCTGCCTCTAGGAGGGCGCTGATAAGATGAATGGTGGTGGTCTTGCCGTCCGTCCCGGTGACGCCGATGACCCGCAGCCATCTTCCCGGATGGCCGTGGAAGGCGGCCGCCAGGGCAGCCAGAGCCCGACGGCTGTCGGGCACCACGATGGCGGGCAAGCCGCCTCCCTCGACGGCAGCCCGCCACTTCGCCCGCCGGTCGGCCTGAACGACCACCGCCGCGGCACCGCCAGCCACCGCCTCCCTTATGTAGTCGTGCCCGTCGACCCGAAAGCCGGGCACAGCCACAAACAGGGCTCCCGGCGAGACCCGGCGAGAATCACAGCAGATCGCCGATATGGGGACATCGGCGCCAAGGATTTCTTTTTCGTCTAGCTCGCCGGCCAACTGATGCAGATGCATGATAAGGAAAGGGAATACAAGGCCCCGCCACCGCGCCTCTAGCGCAGCATCAGCCAGTACCTGACGCCGTCGAGTTCCTGGAACCCTGACCGCTCGTACAGACGGCGGGCGCGGATGTTATCCCGCCGCGTACCAAGCTCCACCCGAACGCAGCCGCTCTTACGAGCGTGGTTCAGCGCCTCTCGCATCAATTTGGTCCCTATACCCTGGCCGCGGTGCTGCTCCAGGACAAAGACGTCATCGAGATAGCCGAAGCACCCTGCCCCCTGAGTGGTGGGCACAATAGCCAGCGATAGCATGCCGCACAGCTCGTCCCCCGCGACGGCGAAGAGCAGCTTGAACGGCGAGGCGGGCACCATAGCATCGTCGAACAGTTTCATCAAGCGATGCCCAGGCGGCCTATCCTCGCCCAATTCCTGATACAGGGCCTCGGCCAGAACCAGAAAGGCTTGCCAATCTTCGGCAACGGCCGGGCGAACCTTCACCTGCGGCCCCGCCTGTTTAGCCAACCGTCTGCCAAACATATCGCTTGCTCACAATCTACTGCCTTCGCAGACGCAGGGCAACTTGCCTCCACGGAAGGAGGAGGCCCCACAGCAGACGGCGGACCGGCCTATAGCGCCGACGACGTTGCTGCCGCCATCGCCGCGCCGCCTATGGTGGCCGGCGAAACGACATCGGGGTCGATAAGGACGTTCAGGCAGGCGGGCTTTCCGCTCTTGAAAGCTCGCTCCAGCGCTGGAGCGATGTCTGCCGGTTTCTCCACCAGCTCGCCGTAGGCCCCCAGGCCCTCAGCCGCCTTCTCGTAGTGTACCAGGCCGAGCTCGGTGGCCACCGTCTGTCCCTTGCCGCGGCTCAGCTCCTGCCCGTGCTTGCACATGCCCCAGGCCTTGTCGTTGAACACCACCACCACGATGGGCAGGTTGTGCTTGGCGGCGGTATGGAACTCTGCCAGGTTGAGCCCCACCGACCCGTCGCCGGTGGTCACCAGCACGAGCTTATCTGGATGGGCCAGCTTGGCCGCCATGCCAAAGCTCAGCCCCACTCCCAGGCAGCCCAGATAGCCGTGCGATAGCCAGTGCCCCGGCCTCTTGATGACAGCGGCGCTGTTCATCCAGTCCCAGGCTTCGCCGCCGTCGGCGACGATGATGGCGTCGTCGGGCAGAAAGCGAGCAACTTCGGTGGCCAGCCGGAAGGGATGGATGGGTGGCTCGCTGGATGCCAGGGCAGCAGCGAACGCTTGTGAGCGCCCCTGGCGAGTCCCGTTGAGAACCTCGAGCCAGGCATCGCGCTGGGGCCAGCGGCGCTGACGGGCACTGTCCAGCAACTGACGCAATACCTCGCGGCAGTCGCCTACGATGCCCAACTGCACATCCCGATTGCGCCCGATCTCCTCGCCCTCGATGTCCACCTGGATCACCTGGGCATCGGAGGGAATGAGGGAGAAGTAGCGGCCTCCGGTGAACAGCCCCAGGCGGGCGCCCAAAGCGAGCACGACGTCCGGTCGGCCGGCCGCCAGAGGCACGAAGTCGCCGAACCCCAGGGGTGTGTCCTCAGGCACGGAGCCTCTGGCTTTGTTATTCGTGAGCACAGGCATCTGGGTCAGCTCGGCGAACTCCCTCAGCTCGGCTGCGGCCTGAGCGAACCAGACGCCTCCTCCGGCCAGGATAGTCGGCCGCTCGGCCTGCTCCAGCAGGTCGATGGCCTTGGCAATGGCCTCGGGCTGGGCGGCTGGCGGCGCCTTGGGCCGGTACTCCTCGGGGAAGAACACCTTCTCCTCCTCCACCTCGGCTTTCATCACATCATCAGGAATGTCCAGGAACACCGGACCCGGGCGCCCCGTCGTGGCCTGGCGCAAGGCCATCGCCGTGAACTCGGCGATGCGCTGGGGGCGAGTAATGGTATAGGCCCACTTGGTAATCGGCCTCATCATCTCCACCTGGGGCAGCGACTGCTGGGCCACAGTCTCATCCTCCACCAGGGCGCTGCGCGCGGCGATGACCAGCATGGGAATGGCGTCTATGTAGGCGTTGGCCACGGCCGTGACCACGTTGGTGACACCCGGCCCGGAGGTGACGGTCGCCACCCCCGGACGTCCGGTCACCCGCGCCCAGCCATCGGCCATGTGCCCCGCTGCCTGCTCGTGGCGGGTGTCGATAATGCGGAAACCGCGGCCCTCGGCGGCGCGGAGTATCAGGTCGACGTCGCCGGGGAGGGTGAATATCTCTCGGATGCCCTCCCGTTCCAGGATGCGGACCACCATCTCGCCGCCTTGAATTGTCGCCATATCTGTCCTCCCCCTAGAGACGCTCTCTGCTCATCGCTGGCTTGTTCAGGATGCGGCAGGCATTATACAATGCCTCTCACCGACTGCCAATCGGTCGGCGAGTTCAGGAGGAGGCAGGCCGTTGAAGGCGCTGGTGTACCGCGGCCAACAGGGGATGGTGGTGGAGGAGGTGGCCGACCCCCAACCTGCGCCGGACGAGGTGCTGATGAAGGTCCGCTACTGCGGCATCTGCGGCAGCGATGTCCATCTCTTCGCCATGGGGGTCTTCTTCCTCGGCACCACTCCTGGCCACGAGGTGTCAGCCGAGGTGCTCAGCCTCGGCGCCGACGTCAGCGGCTGGCAGCCCGGCGATCGGGTGGTGGTCAAGCACAGGAACTGCGGTCAGTGCGAATACTGCCTCGCCGGCCGGCCTGAGCTCTGCCTCCAGCCCGAGGGCTTCGGCATGGGCATCCGGCCGGGGGCATTCGCCCAACTGCTCGTCTCTCACCACAGCACCCTCCTGCGGGTGCCGCCGGGCCTCGACCTGGCCCACGCTGCCCTGGCCGAGCCGCTGGCCGTCGCTGTGCACGCCGTGGACGTGTCGGGTATCGAGGCTGGCCAGGCAGCCCTAGTCACCGGAGCGGGGCCCATCGGCCTGCTTATCACCGAGGTGCTCAGGGACCGTGGGGTGCAGCCGATCATCGTCAGCGAACCCTCCGCGCCTCGCCGAACGCTGGCCGCTAAGCTCGGGCCCGACCACGTGATCGACCCCAGCGGCGCCAGCCTGGCCGACCTGGTGCGGTCCGAGACCGGCCTGGGCGTGCACGTCGTGTTCGAGTGCACGGGGGTGCCGGAGGCCGCCAACGCCGCCCTGGGTCTCCTACGCCCCGCCGGCACGATGCTGGTGGTGGGCCACAGCGAGAAGTCATACACCATGTCCAGCCTGATGGTCATGGCCCGCGAGCTACGCATCGAGGGCGTTTTCGGCAGCGGCGGCCGCTTCCCCGCTGCCCTCGACCTGCTGGCCGCCGGCAAGGTCCACTGCCAGGACATCATCACTCGCATCGCCCCTCTGGCAGAGACCGAGTCCTACCTCCGCGAGCTCAACGACGCCCGCAGCCACGGCAAGGTGCTCATCGACCCCTGGGCTGCCTAGCAGGGCACGACAGCGATAGCAGCCAAGTTCGGGGTGCAGGCCAGGCAGTCTACCTTGTCTCCGAGCAGACACACTCGAGCGTTGGGGCCTCGCCCCACTCCACCAACTCGTCGATGCTCGCTTGGGGCTGCCCTGCTGTCCCGACGCCTATCGTCGTCTCGATAGCGCCGCTGATCTTGAGGTTCCCACTATCATCGAGGGGAAAGTTGCTGATCTCCGTCTGCACCGGGTAGGTGAAGGCCAAGAGGGAGACGCCGGCGGCTACGATGGCTCCGACGAGAGCGCCAAGCAGTGCGGCGATGGCAAGTCTGATCATACTGCTACCTCCAGCTAGACTTACGGGGATTCTACCAAAGCCTGCTGGCGCCCCAACACAGCCGCGGGAGCAGCAGTGGTCCAGCACGCCTACAAGCCGAGTTCTGTGCCCCGCCTGAGACTGAGCGGAGCAGGTGAGGGCGTTGGCCAGCGGCAGCGGGCGGCAGGCTAGAGGTAGGCTGGGTCCAGATAGATGCACCCCACCTCGTCGGCTGAGGGCACAGGAATCCCAGCAGCGAGGAAGCGCATGATAACGCTGGCGCGGGCACCGGCCGGCAGGAACGGATACAGGCCGTCTTCCGGATCGAGACAAATGGAGAGGTGGTCCCGCCCCCAGGACGCCGCCACCCCTAGCAGGTCATAAAGCAGCTCCGTCATTTGCTGTTCGCCGCCCTCAGCGTAGGCGAAGTCGAATACGGCGGCGGCGCTGCTCGTCGTCTCCTCGCCGCTGGCCTTCAGTCGCCGCTTTATCCGCCACCACCGGCCCAGGTCCAGCAGGCCGGCCACGGCTACCAGGCGACCGGCTCTTCCTTCGATGCCCCACCAGTTCTGCCAGCCATATTCGGGGATGCGCCCCAGACGAGCCTGGAGCCGCTCTTCAGTATACGGTGCGAACAGCTCCTTGCCGGCGTGGGTGCGGTTCAGGAGGGCAACGACCTCCCGGGCCCGATCGGACTCGAGGCGCACCGCAGGAACCCCTGCCCGCCGGCCAGTCCCCGTATCCACATCGACGAGATGAACCTTGTTAGGCCAGAGGGGAACGCCGCCTCGCTGGACAGCGCTCAGCGACACCATGTTGTCGGCGGAGATGAACCAGTAGGCAGAATCGAAGGCCATTCCCCTGACCCGCCAGGACTCCATCAGGGCCCAAATCAGCATAGTGCTGATGCGCCGCTGCTGGAACTCGGGGCGGGTTCGCCCCTTTTGGATGTAGAGAAGGGCCCGCGGTTCACCCAGCAGAGATACCTGGTGCCGAGCGGCGGCGCAAACGCCCACCAGCCGTCCGCCCTCCTCGGCCACCATCACCCGTGCATCCTCCTGGAGGGAGAGACACGCAAAGTAGTCAGGGCTCCGGTCTAAGATGAGCTCGGCGTCCCCCAGGTCCAGCGGCGAGCTGCCCTCCAGCTCCAGCAGCGCCTCATTGTCGGCCGCGGTAGCCTCCCGGATAGAGAAACCCATTGCCGCAGAACACATAGCCTGGGCCTCCCGCCGCTGTCGGCCTAGGAACTGCCCAACAGCGCCAACGGGTGGCGGTTGCCCTCTACTGCCTGAACGAGACTATTTCGCCGAAGTATTCCCACTCGCCATTGTGAGCCCTCAGCATCCTCATGGCTTCGGTGGCCAGGTGGTCTGTCGGGCTGAGGTCGGTGGTGATGCCCTCCAAGGTGAGGTCACCCTGGTAGTCCTTGAAGATGGTGTGGACGGCGTCCATCAGGCCCTGTCGCGTCAGGTTGTCACAGGTCGCCCGCAGAGCCTCGACCATCAAGAACGCCGCTGCTTCGCCGACGACGGTGAAGTTGCCGGCGGGGTAGTCACCGTACTCGTTCATGATCCGGTGGTGCTCGGCTACGTCCGGGTCGTCAGTCCACTGCGAGAGCTTGTTAGCCTGAAGAGTGATGACCCCCTCCATGGCCTCCGGCGAGGAATAGAGGAACATCATAGGGTCAGAATTGACGTAGTCGATGAAGAACTGGGGATGCCAGTCCAGGCGCTCGGCCTCCTTGGTGAGCTGAGCAGAGCTTGGTGGATTACTGGCGCTGACCACCACTTCTACGCCAGCATTCTTTAGGTTAGTGACCTGAGAGCGGATGCTGATGTCGGTGAGCTCATAGGTCTGCACGGCCACCACTTCGTTCTTGTCGGGGTCGAGGCCGTTCTTCAGGCCGGCCTCCACGTCGTTGCCCCAGTCGTCGTTCTGGCGGAGGAGGCCCACCTTCTTGTCGGGCATATTCTCGGAGATGTACTTGCCGAAGATCGTCCCCTCGACATAGTAGTCCGGCAGGAGGGGAACCGACCAGGGGTACTTCTCGGGCTCAGAACCGAACTTATGGGCCCCGGACATGATCCACAGGTCGGGCACCCCTCTTTCGTTGAGCTCCTCCCACACGGCCGAATGAGCGGCCGTGCCGATGCCGGCGAGGGTGGCGAACACGTGGTCTCGGTCCAGAAGCTTCTTGACCGCCTCGACCGCCTTGGCCGGGAGGTACTGATCGTCCTCCACCTTGAGGATGATGTCGCGGCCGCAGGCGCCATCTTCCTCGGCATTGACGTACTTGAAGTAGGCTTCGACGCCGCCGATGACGGGAGCGTACGCCGCCCCCCAGGTGCCGCTAAGGGGGCCGTGCATCCCCAGGATTATCTCTGTGTCGGTGATGCCCTCGACCTCGCCCACAACGGTAGGAGTGCCGGTCACGGCAGCGGTAGGTGTGCCAGTGGGGGTTCCCTCCTCTTCTTCCTCCTCGCAGGCCACTGCCACTATCAGCAACAGCGCTGCTAGGGCGAGGAAGATCAGCGAGAATTTGCCTAGCTTCCGCACGGCTGCATCAGCCTCCTCTCTTGGATATTTCCTGTCTGTTTCCCATGGCCGGTATGCTGGGCAACTGCGGCACGCCTATGCTACTCTCAGGCGCGAGGGCTGACAAGGGGGAGAGCGTGCCTACGGCTACCCCATGTCCGGTCAGCCGAGGAGCTACTTGATGTCCAGCAGTTCCACGTCGAAGGTGAGCTGCGCGTTGGGAGGAATGACGGGCGGGTAACCGCTCTCACCATAGGCGAGTTCCGGTGGGATGATGAGCCGCCGCTTGCCGCCGACTTTCATCGAGGCGACGCCCTCGTCCCAACCTGGGATGACCTGGCCTACGCCGAGCACGAAGCTGAACGGCTGGCCCCGGTCGAGGGAGCTGTCGAACTTCGTCCCATCGGCGAGCCAGCCGGTGTAATGGACCTCGACCGTCTGGCCAGGCTGAGGCGAATCGCCCGTGCCGACCTCGATGTCGATGATCTGAAGCCCGCTCTCGGTGACTGTAGGCTCACCAGAAACGGCCGGAGGGCTCGGAGGGCCGCCCTCAACCTGCGTCGCGGGCACCGTCGGTGTATGGAGTACTACCTCAAGAGGACCCGCTTCTTCGCCATCGCCGCAGGCGGCCAGTGCCACCGTCAGGCCGATGCCAAGGAGAAGGGCCATGCCCAAGCTCATTCTCTTCATTGCGCTCCCTCCATGCTCAAGGTCCGTCTTCAACGCACGGCAAGCACCATCCTACTCGCAGGCCGGAGGGTGCGCAAGACGGGAGGCCACGGCCACCCCCTCCGCCGCTACCAACCACGTGAGGCCGTTTGTCACTAAGCAGAGGCCCCGGAGCCTGTCGAGCCCCGGGGCCCTAGGTGGCATGCGGCGCTAGTATGCTGCCAGTCTTATGAGGCCTGCAGGGAGGCAGCCGTACGCACGTTCACGGATGCAGCCGGAGCCGGGGTCTCCGCCTCTTGAGCCAGGCTTGCCAGCAGACGCAGCTCATCGGCCAGCAGGCGAGTGATGACAAACTGCTGGCGTACCCTCTCCCGGCCGGCCAGCCCCCGCCTCCGGGCGTCGTCGCGATTGTTCAGGAGGAACAGCACCCGCTTGGCGCACTCTTCAGTGCTGTCCACCAGAAAGCCTCCCACGCCGTCCTCCATCTGCAAGGGGATGCCGCCCGAGCGATTGGCCACCACTGGCGTTCCCTTCCACATCGTCTCGGAGACCACTAGGCCGAAGCCCTCTCGGATGGACTTCTGAATCACTACGTCGGAGGAAGTCTGGAAAGCGCCCACCTCCATGTCGCCCACGCCGATTAGGTTCGTCAGCACGTGGATGTCATCGTCGCCCCTCGTCTCGGCGACGATCTCGGCGTACATCTCCCACACCTCGGGGTCGTCTGAGGCCATGGAACTGAGCAGCGCTAGCTGGAGGCCCGGCACCTCCTCTCGCACCAGCCGGTATACCTCAATCACGCCCAGAGGGTCCTTCCAGGGGTCGAAGCGGGACACCTGGGTCACCAGCGGTTTGCGGGGGTCTATGCCCCTCCAGGCCCGAATCTCCTGGCATATCCCCTCTGAAAGCCCCACATTCTTGGGGCTCAGGGGATCGATAGCCGGGGTCATCGTGACCACCCGCTGGTGCTCCAGCCCCGGCGGCACAAAACGGTCCATGGTGAATACCAGGGCGTCATACTCGGCCAGGAATGGCAACATGAACTCCAGAACGGCCTCATCGGGTTCGGAGGTATCGATGTGGCAGCGCCAGATCCACTTCGCCCCGCCCGGCTCCCGAAAGTGCCGGATGGCGGCCGGCTGAGGGTCATGCACGATGATGAAATCGTACTCCTCTTCCAAGAGCTGAGCGTTCCGAGTGTTGTACGTGAGGTACGTTTCCTGAGCGGCCCGCGTTACCTTATAAGGCGCACCCTGGAGGGCATTGTGAAAGGCCTTGGTGACATTGAAGAACTCCGGCCGGGCTGAGATAAGCTTCCAGTCGCACTGGATACCCAGGCCACGGTAGAGAGGCACAATGGATCTCAGCAGCTCGGATACCCCGCCACCATAGGTGGTGGCGTTGATTTGAGCTATGCGGGCGCCTCTGAGAGGCGCCGCCAACTCCCTTATTTGCTCCACAACCTCCTCGCCAATAATGTGAGTGTAGGCACTCAGCGGCCTTGGTCCTACATCTACGTGATCCAGCATGGCTCTCCTTTTCTCCTTCTCGACCCCCTCCTATCGTGCCCAAACATCCCGCGGCCGATACCGCTACGCTTCTACCAGCCGCCTGCCATGTTGGCCCCGATAGTAGTCGCCGAGCTGACCGCTGCGCGTCCGTTCCCACTCCTATGCGCTAGCGGGGTTCGACAAATGGATTAGGAGATGCGTGTCGCCCTGATGCAGACACCAGGGCCCCGCTTTCCTTGCTGAATACGACGCGGGTTCGCCCGTAATTGTTACACTGATATGCGCGGCGCTGGCTGTCTGGTGGGAACGGGCACTGCCTGGCTGAGGGTGGATATTGGAGATGGAGGTATCTTTATCAAACTGAGTAGGGTTCCATTCGAGGGGGATTCTGCCAAAGCGCGTTGACGCGCCAACACAGACGTGGCAAGCAATAGTGGCCCAGTAGGCCTATAAGCCGAGTTCTGTGCCTCCCCGCCCTGGGCGGGGAGCGGCGACCATCAATCTAGGGCGGCGGTTGCCCGCCACCTCCAGCGGCCAACCCGAGGACAGGCCGGGCGTCCTTGCGTCCTCCTATTTGGCCTTGCTCCACGTGGGGTTTGCCCAGCCGACCGGTTACCCGGCCGCTGGTGAGCTCTTACCTCACCATTTCACCCTTACCCCGACATCTCAGAAATCGGGGCGGTGTGTTTCTGTGGCACTTTCCGTCGGGTTGCCCCGCCTGGGCGTTACCCAGCACGCTGCCCGGTGGAGCTCGGACTTTCCTCACCCCGGCATCTTACGTGCCAGGGCGCGGTCACCCGGCCTACTGAGCCAACTCTATTGTAAAGCAGGAATGGCTGCCCTGCCAAGCTAGGCGCCCGACCGATCCAGGGCCTGGTTGGCTAACTTGTCGGCCAGGGCATTGTCTTCACGAGGGATGGCGACCGCCCTGAAGGAAGCGAAGCGCCAGCGCAGGTCTTTCATGCGCGCGAACAGGCGCTTCAGGACAGGATTGCGCACCTTGTAGCGGCTGTCTAGCTGCCGCACCACCAGTTCAGAGTCCATCCGTAGCTCGACGTGACGCGCCCCTAGGGCGAGGGCTGCCTCCACGCCAGCGATGGCCGCCCGGTATTCAGCCACGTTGTTCGTCGCCCGACCGATAGCCTCAGAGATGCGGTGGCGCTCCCTATTCTCATCGTCAAAAATAGCCGCGCCGATAGCCGATGGCCCGGGATTCCCCCGCGACGCGCCATCAGCGTAGACCACCCACCACCCTTCGACCGTGGCCATGCCCCCTTACAGAGATAGGACGAGGCGGATCCTGTCGTCCCACACCACCACCCGCTCCAGCAGCTGCCCCAACAACGCCTGCTGCTCGAGTGGAGCGAGGTGATCCCATCCATCCCTTAGGCGAGCCAGGGCCCGCTCCTTCTGCTGCTGCCTCTCAGCTGCCGACACTTGCTGCTTGACGAATCGCTCCGCCTCTGCCAGGCTCTCCTCCAGCGATAGCCCTTCCGCCGCGACGGCCACGCTAAGGGATCGCATTCGCTGGGCACTGAGCCGACCGCGGACCGCGTCATTCATGTACTCTTCCAAACGCTTATCCAGGCGGCGCAGACGACCTCGCAGGCGACGACAGCGGGCCTCCGCCTCCTGTAAGACCGCTGCATCATCGCCGGCCTTGGGGACGGCCAGCACCTCCGACGGCTCCTCACCCAGAAGGGCCTGGCGCACCTCTTCCTCCAACTGCCCTGCCCGTCGCGTGTGGTATTCGCACAGGCTGCGGTTGGTGCGCGACTCGCACTGGTAGTAACGGTATTCCGCCCACTTTTCGGAGCCATCGCGACGGCGCCAGCGCTGGCGACGGCTCACACCGATCATCTTATTGTCGCAGTATCCGCAATAGGCCAGACCCGATAGCAGAAAGAGCGAAGTCTGCCGCTTAGCCTTCTCCTGGCGGTGAGAGCTCAAGCGCTCCTGCACCCGCCGAAAGTCATCGCTGGAGATGAGAGCAGGATGGCTGGCAGGGACGCGTACCCCGAATCGACTGTAGGTACCCAGGTAGGTGCGATTGCGCAGGATATCGCGGACTGTCACCATGCTCCACAGGCCCTTGCGGTGCGTGCGCACCCCCTCCTCGTTCAGACGGCGAGCGATGAGGCGGATGCCCAGGCCGTCTCGCAAATAGAGGCGAAAGATGTAGCGAACAACCGCGGCTTCCTCAGGCACTATCTCTAGCCGCCGACGGGGGCCCACTCGATAGCCGAAAGGCGGCCGCCCAAGGACCTCACCTTTCACAGCCTTGCGCCTCATAGCCGCCTGTACCTTCTGTCCCAGCCGCTCGTCCTTCTTTTCCGTCCAGAGGGAAAGCAGGGTGGAACCGGGATCGGCGCCGTCCTCCAGACACATCACCTTCACGCCCAGGCTAGCCAGTTGGAAATAGCGCCTAACCGCCTCCCACAGGTCGCTCCCCAGGCTGGTCAGGGAGGGGATAACGACCACAGTGAATCCACGGTCGCTGCCCTGCTTAAGGAAGTCGATGAGCTGGCGATAGCCAGCGCAGTCATTAGCGGCAGCAGAGACATCCAGGAAAGTAGCCGCCGCTTCATAGCCGTTCTGACGGCAGAAATCGAGGAAGGCGCGGCTCTGCTCAGCCAGTGACTGGCTGCCCCCTATCTCCCGGAAGTAGCCTACCGCTCTCACAGCTCAGCTCACATACAGAATGCGCTCGCAGCTAACGCATTGCACCACGTCCAAGCCGGAGCGAGCCTTTTGCAATACGGTCATGGGCAAGCTGATGCGGCAACCCCCGCACATGCCTCGCTCCACCTTGACCACTGCCCTCCCTTGCCGCCTCTCCCGCAGAGTGTCATACAGAGCCAACACCCTCGCCTCTATCAAGCCCGACTGCTGCCCTCGCCTCTCCTCCAGCCCGGCTAGCTCGCCCTCCAGCCTTTCCTTCTCGCTGGCCAGTTCCTTCTGCTCCCGTCGCCACCTCCTATCCACCTCGGCCAGGGATCCCTCCGCCTCCCGCAGGGTCGCTTGTCTCTCTTCCACGCGGACCATCAGATCCAGAAGCTCATCCTCTCGCCGCCGCAACTGGCCCTTTAGGATGTTCGCCTCCTCCTGCATGCTTGCTAGCTCCTTGGGATTGCGCACCGAGCCCCCGTACAGCTTACCCTCCACCTCCAAGAGGCGTGAGCGAAGGTCATCCACCTGCCACTCCAAGTCTCGCTGCTGCCTGCTAATGCCCTCAAGAGCATCTCGCTCCTCCTCGACCGCCTGGCGGCCAGCGATGAGCTCCTCGCTCTCCCCCAGTTGCTCCTCCACCGTCGCCAGGGCTTCCCTGGCGGCCTCGATAGCCGAATCGATCTCCTGAAGAGCGTAAAGGTCGGCCGCTATCGTCATTACCAGCGAGGGCATGAGGCTACCGAATCAGGCATGGGGGTAGACAATGCTCGCGGCAGGATTATAGACTTAGAGGGAGGCCCCTGACAAGGCGGTAGCCAATCTGGTGCAGCATTCTAGTACATTTTGGGGACAGATTTTTCATGCAATTTGTCGTAGGTCAGCAGTTGCGCGAGCAGGTGGGCAGCGTCACCCACTACGAGATCAGGGAGAGCAAACCCTTACCCCAGGGGGAACACTCCCTCAGCGAGTTGACGGGTAGCGTGGACCTCATGCGGACGGACAAGGGGATTTTAGTCTCCGCCACCCTCCACTGCACCATCGCCAGCAGGTGCAGCCGCTGCCTGACCGACATATCCTATCCCCTCACTCTTACCTTCCAGGAGGAATACCTGCCTACGGTGGACGCCTCCACCGGCGAGTCTCTGCCTTTAGCCGCTGACCCCGATGTCTTCCTCATCGACAGCCACCAGGTTCTCGACCTGACGGAGGCCGTGCGCCAGTATTGGCTAACGGCCGAGCCCATGCAGCCCCTTTGCAAGCCCGATTGCCTTGGCCTTTGCCCTCGTTGCGGTCATGATCTCAACGAAGGCCCTTGCGGCTGCCCTCGCCAAGAGATCGAGGGCCGCTGGGCACCTCTGGAGGAGCTGGCCGTGAAAATCGAGCAAGAACAGGAGTCCTAACGTGCCGCCACTGCCCAAGAAGAAGTATCCCAAAGCACGACAGCGACAGCGACGCAGCCATATTATGGTCAACCTGCCCCATCTCGTGCCCTGCCCTCAGTGTCACAGCCTGCGCCTGCCTCATCGGGCCTGCCCCGTCTGTGGCACCTACAGGGGACGAACGGTGCTAAAGGTAAAGGAGCCGCACCGCCTGCCTGGCCAGCGCTAGCCTTTCCCGCCTTCACCGCTTTTTGCTATACTTCGCTTGTCCTGCCTGCTCACCAGTGGGCAGAACATGGGGTGATCGCGATGGTATCTCGTCCTTGCCCTGGGGAAGACAGAGCCAGCGCCCAAGCCTGGGTCTTCCCTGGCCAGGGCTCGCAGCAAGTAGGAATGGGCCTCGACCTATACCAGTCCTTTCCCGTGGCTCGCCGCGTCTTCCAGGAAGCCGACGAAGCGCTTGGCCTACCCCTCAGCAGTCTCTGCTTTGAGGGGCCCGAGGACACCCTTCGCCAGACAATCAATGCCCAGCCAGCGATCATGACCGTCAGCCTGGCCTGCCTCCAGGCCGCCCTGGAAGAGGGCTGCCTCCAGGAACGCCCAGCAGCCTTCATGGCTGGCCACAGCCTGGGCGAGTACACCGCCCTGGTGGCCGCCGGAGCCCTGGGCTTCCGCGACGGCCTGCGCCTGGTGCGAGAGCGCGGCCGCCTGATGCAGGAGGCAGGCGAGAGAGTCCCCGGAGCCATGGCGGCGATCATCGGCCTGCCGGAAGACAAAGTGACCGAACTGTGCTATCAGACGCGCGCCGAGGTCTGCAACCTGAACTCGCCTGGGCAAGCGGTCATCGGCGGCACCCGCGAGGCGGTGGCGCAAGCAATAGAGGAGGCCAAGGCCCGCGGTGCCCGCCAAGCCATTCGTCTCAACGTCAGCGGCGCCTTCCACTCCTCGCTCATGGGGCCAGCCGCCGAGGGCATGGCCGAGCCCGTCGCCCGCACGCCTTTCACTGACGCCCAGGTGCCCATCGTTGCCAACAGCACCGCCCAAGCGATAACCAGCGCCGAGGCCATCAGACGAGAGCTGTTAGAGCAGCTTCGCCGACCCGTCCTCTGGCAGCGCTCGGTGGAGTACATGATCGAAAACGGCGTCACCACCTTCGTGGAGATAGGGCCGGGGCGCGTCCTCACTGCCCTCATCCGCCGCATCGATGGCAGCGCCAATACGGAGAACATCGGCGATGCCCCCTCCATTCGCAGGGAGGCTGAATGTGGTGATCGATCTGACGAGTAGAGTGGCCCTGGTCACCGGCGCTTCCCGCGGCATCGGCCGAGCAGTGGCCCTCAAGCTGGCTGAGTGCGGAGCCAAGATAGTGATAAACTACAACCAGAGCGCCGCCGAGGCGCAGAAGGTGGCCGAACAGATCCGCAGCCAGGGTGGCCAATGCCTGACGGTGCAGGGTGATGTCAGGCTGGCTGCCGATGTGGAGCGAGTCTTCCAGACCGCTCAGCAAAGCTTCGGCAAGGTCGATATATTGGTGAACAACGCCGGCATCAATCGCGATACACTGATACTGCGTATGTCTGAGAACGATTGGGACGAGGTTCTGAGCACCGACCTGCGAGGGGCTTTCCTCTGCACCAAGGCTGCTCTGCGCTCCATGATGCGCCAGCGGTGGGGGCGGATCATCAACATCAGCAGCCTGGCAGGGCTTCTGGGCAACGCTGGCCAGGCCAACTACTCGGCGGCCAAGGCGGGCCTCATTGGTCTGACCAAGGCCGTGGCCCGCGAGATGGGCTCGCGAGGCATCACCGTGAACGCCCTCGCCCCCGGCTTTATCGAGACGGACATGACCAAGGACCTGCCGCAATCGCTGAAGGAGGAGGCCCTCCAGCGCATCGTCCTGGGGCGTCCAGGAACGCCCGAGGATGTAGCTGGGGCGGTAGCCTTTCTGGCCTCCGATGAGGCATCTTACATTACGGGACAGGTGCTGGCCGTGGACGGCGGCCTGGGGATGTAACCCATGGCAGGCAAGAGGCGCAAGGCACGCATCATCGCCCTCAAGGCCCTCTACGAGTCGGACAGCGTGGGCCACAGGGCCGCAGAGATTCTCTCACGCCTCCTGGAGGAAACCCCGGCTCCTGCCGATGTGGTAGCCTTTGCCCAGGAGCTAGTGTCCGGCGTCCTAGATCACCGCCAGGAGATCGACGAGGTGATTAGTCAGAAGGCACCGGCCTGGCCCCTCGATCAGGTGGCAGTCATCGACCGCAACATCCTGAGGCTTGCCATCTATGAGATCTTGATTGATAATAGGGTGCCAGTGCGGGCTGCCATTAATGAGGCGGTGGAGCTGGCCAAATCCTTCGGCGGAGAAAGCTCCCCCAAGTTTGTCAACGGCGTCTTGGGCTCGGTGAGCATCATGACGACTAGTTAGAGGGCAGCACCAGGAGGTGAGTCGTGGCCACCGTCTTCGAAAGAGTGCGAAAAATCATCGTCGAACAGTTGGGCGTCGACGAGGGCAACATAGCCCCCAAGACTTCCTTCGTGGAGGACCTCAACGCCGACTCCTTGGACCTAGTGGAGCTCATCATGTCCCTGGAGGAGGAGTTTGGCCAGGGGGGCCAAGGTTTCGAGATTTCTGACGAAGACGCCGAGAAGATCGTGACCGTGCAGGATGCCGTGAACTACATCCTGGAGCACGGCATAGCCGAGGACGAGCCCGACTGAGGCCAGCCACAGCGAACTAGACCGCCCTCAGCTTACCCCAGGAGCCAGGGACCGCGCCTGGCTCCTTTTTCGTATATAATGGTTATTACCGTTCGATTTCTCTACCCGAAGCGGTGGCGAGAGCATGAACTTTTTCGGCATTGGCCTGCCCGAGATCATCCTCATCCTAGTGCTGGCTCTCATCGTGGTCGGTCCCCAGCGTCTCCCCGAGCTGGCCGCCCAGGCCGCCCGCCTGGTGCGCCAGGCCCGTCGTTACGCTGGCCAGGTCACCAGCCAGCTCAAGTACGAGCTGGGCGACCTCACTCAGGACTACGAAGCCCTGCGCCAGGAGCTGCACCAGCTTCGGCAGGAGCTGACCCAGCAGGCCAAGCCTCTTCAGGAGGAGCTAGACGCCGCCAGAGCCGACCTCAAGGCAGCCAGGGAGTCCGTAGAGAAGGCCGCTGCCAAGGAAGAGCAGCCCCAGGAGACAACCAAACCACCCTCCCAGGGGAAAAGCTAGCATCCCCTGAGCCCGCCCATTCGCCTCAACCATGAGCGCCAGGCCGATCACCACCGAGGAGCCCTCCAGGGAGCCCGAAGACGAGGCCAAGAGCGGCAAATACATGACGATAATGGAGCACCTCCAGGAGCTCCGCTACCGCCTCATCGTCTCGGCCCTTTCCGTCGTTGCCACCACTGGCGCCTCTATCTACTTCGCCGGTCGCATGCTCAACTTCCTCAAGAAGCCCGCCGAGGACCGCAGCGATGCGTTCTTCCTCATATTCACCGAACCCATGGAGGGCCTGGTTGCCCACTTTCGTATCGCCCTCATGGCTGGCATCACCTTTGCCATGCCCATACTGATCTACCAGACGCTGATGTTCGTCACCCCCGCCCTGACCAGCAAGGAGAAGCGCTGGGTGTACTCCATCGTCTTCGCCGCCACCCTGGCCTTCGCCGCCGGGGTGGCCTTCGCCTTCTACGTCGCCCTGCCGCCCGCCCTTGGCTTCCTCCTCAACTACCCTGAAGACGTCGCCGAGCCGCATATCAAGCTCGGCAGCTACGTCGACTTCGTGACCCGCCTCCTCCTCTGGACGGGCATCGTCTTCGAGACGCCCCTCCTGATCATGGGCCTGGCCCGCATCGGTGTGGTCAGCTCCCGCCAGCTTCTGCGCTTCTGGCGCTATGCCATCGTCGGCGCCTTCGTCCTGGCGGCCATCGTCACCCCCAGCATCGACCCCGTCACCCAGTCGCTCGTGGCCGGCCCGATCATCGTCCTCTACGGGGCAGGCGTTGTCCTCGCCCGCCTGGTGGAGCCGCGAAGGGGCCACTGACCTATCGGAAGGCGCGGAACCAAACAGCGCCGACATACGTTAAAATACTGGCGGGAAGCATTTTGACAGAATAGTGGTGAGTGACATGCGGTTCGGGCGAAAGCAGGCTCTATCTGTCGCAGCGGTCGTTGTGGTAGTCGTCAGCGGCCTGCTCGCCTTCTGGATGGTGGACAACTACGTCACCGGAGCTTCGCAGGCCAGCCCGGCGCTAAGCCTGGACGTCGAGCCGTCGGGTAACACTGGAACCTCGGCAGGCACCGTTGACGTTTGCAGGTCAGCAGCCACAGGCACGACCTTCAACATGGACGTCCTTGTCCAAGACCTTCCTGCTCTCGACGGCTACCAGCTGGACCTTCTGTATAACCCGTCGGTGCTGAACGTCAGCGCTATCGAGCCGGGTCTGTTCCTGGGCCCGCGAGGTGTCGACTTTAGTGATACCGTCCCCGATGCCGACGGCCACGTCCTGTTGCAGTATGCCAACATGCAAGGCCCCAGCCGGAGCGGAAGTGGCGCTCTAGCCAGAGTGACGTTCCAGGCGGTGGGTTCAGGCCTGACCGCTATCAAGGTAGCCAATGTGATGCTCGGCCAATCGGGGGGCGAAGCCATTGGCGACAGCGACGGCGACAAGCTGTTTGACGGGCCGCTGGTCGACGCCTTTGTTGCCGTCGACGAGCCCTGCCCCTCGGCCGAGGCGCTTGCCAGCGGTGCCGTCCAAACGGCAGCGCTGCCCACGCCTCCGTCTCGGGTGCCCCAGGGCGAGCCGCCCACACCAGAGCCTTCACCCACGCCGCCGCCAACCGCAGCGGCAACTTCGGAACCAGTACGTCCGCCCAAGCTGGTGCAATCTGCCTCGCCCGAAATCGTCCACCCGCCCGAGCTAGCCGACCTGCCCGGCAATATCTGGGCGCTGGCCACCGATCCGGCAACGGGCGACCTCTGGTTCCCCATCCTTGGGGAAACCGCGCCTCCTTTCCACGGCTTGGGCCCGCGCATCTACCGCTACAGTCCCGCCAGCGGAAAGCTGGACTTCTGGGGCTTGCCGGTAGAGCCCTACACGGGTTCGGTGCTGGACATGGCCCTGGACGACCAGGGGAACGTCTGGCTGGCCTGGGGCTACAACATCGTCAGGTTCGACACGTCCACCCTCTCCGCCACCGCCTACCCCCTCGATAGGGATGTCCAGTACCCCAGGGCCGGCGTCTCTGATGCCGCCGGCACCCCCGTCACCGCCCTGGCCGTGGACAGCACAGGCAAGGTCTGGTTCGCCAGGTACAACGATGCAGCCATCCTCGAGCTAGATCCGACCTCGGGTGCTGTGCGCGAGCATGCTGTGCCAGCCTGCTTTGCTCCGCCCATAGTCGGGCGTATGGAAATGGACGCCCAAGAGCGCCTGTGGCTGCCGGGGGCGGTTCCGGCTGCAACCGATCGAGCCGATCACCTGGGTGAGTTCGACACAACGACGGGCGTCTTCACCCTTCACGATGTCCCCGTTCTCGCCCTGACCATAGACAAAGACAACCAGATCTGGTTAACAGGCGGAAGCGAAGGCGGCCTCCAAAAGCTCGATCTCACAGCCGGGGAGGCCTCTCTGATCGTTGATGCGGCCGTAGGAGGAGCATTGGAGGACTGCCTGGCTGCCGATCCGAACAGCGGTAACCTGTGGTTGTCGTCCTTCGGCGAGGGCAAGATTGGGACGCATAATCCCACCAGCGGTGAGATCACCTGGTACAGCTTGCCCATTGTGGAATATGACATCACAATGTACGCCTGGTCGGTACCGTTCGGCGTAGATCCACCGTCGACTGTTAAGGTCCGCACTGAGGTCAATGCTATGGCCGTGGACATCGACGGCAACCTCTGGTTCGCTCATGGGCGCACCATCGGCATGATACCCGCGCCCTAGCACCCGCTGTCTCGTATCCCTATCGTCCCGCATTTGACGGCCTTGGCCCTTCGTGCTAATATCAGGCGAAAGGTTGTTCTTGGCCGCCCCTTCCAGGGTGCGGGCAATTGTCTATTTGGGGACTGGTTTACCGTTTACGGTTTAGAAAATGTCCGCTCTCACAGAGCTCTATGACGAGATAGCCGTCTGCCCCGACTGTGACCTGAGCCGCAGCCGTAACCGCGCTGTCCCCGGCGAGGGGCCGGAGGACGCCGAGATCATGTTCGTCGGGGAGGCACCGGGCTTCTACGAGGACCAGCAGGGCCGCCCCTTCGTCGGCCCGGCCGGCCGCCTCCTGGACGACCTGCTGGCCTCCATCGGCCTTCGCCGCGACCAGGTCTACATCGCCAACGTCATCAAGTGCCGCCCGCCCGACAATCGCGACCCCCTGCCTAAAGAGATCGAGGCCTGTCGCAAGTGGCTGGAACGCCAGATCGAGCTGATCAAACCCAAGGTTGTTGTGCCTCTGGGGCGCTTCTCCCTGGCCTGGTTCTCCCCCAATGAGTCCATCGGCCGGGTGCACGGCCAGGCCCGCTACCGCGATGGCATCTACTATCTGCCCATGTACCACCCTGCGGCCGCCCTGCACGCCGGCAATATGCGCCGGGCCATAGAGGAAGACTTCCACAAGCTGCCGGCCGTCCTGGAGGAGGCTCGCAAGGGGCCCAAGGAAGAAGTGCCGGAGCCCGAGCAGATGCGCCTGTTCTAGTTTGTTGAGCTGTGACTAGAGACAAACTGCGGCTAATCCCCCTGGGTGGCCTGGGGGAGATCGGCAAGAACATGATGGTCCTGGAACTCCCCCAGGACATGATCATCATCGACGCCGGCCTCATGTTCCCCGAGGAGGAGATGCTGGGCGTCGACTTGGTGATCCCCGACATCTCCTACGTCCGCGAGCGGCAGAAGAAGCTGCGGGCCATCATCATCACCCACGGCCATGAGGATCACACCGGCGCCCTACCCTACATCGTCCGCGAGCTACGAGCGCCCATCTACTGCACCAGGCTCACCCGCGGCCTCATATCGGTCAAGCTCAAGGAGCACAAGCTCCTCAAGGAGGCCGACCTGCGGACGGTGAGCCCCGGCGAGAAGATCCGCCTGGGGGCCTTCCAGGTGGAATTCGTGCGGGTCACCCACAGCATCCCCGACTCCTGCGGCCTGGCCATTCGCACACCCGTAGGCATGGTAATCCACAGCGGCGACTTCAAGCTGGACCACACGCCGGTGATGGGTGAGCCCACCGATCTGCCCCGTTGGGCCGAGCTGGGCAATCAAGGCGTCCTGCTGCTCCTCTCCGACTCCACCTACGCCGAGACCCCCGGCTACACCCCCTCGGAGCAAGTGGTGGGCGAGGCCCTGGATCGCATCATGGCCACCGCATCCGGACGGGTCATCGTGGCCACCTTCGCCTCCCTCATCTCGCGGGTGCAGCAGGTCATCGACGCCGCCTATCGCAATGGCCGCCGCGTGTTCATCACCGGCCGCAGCATGGTAGACAACGTGAAGATGGCACTAGAGCTGGGCTACCTCAGCGCGCCCGAGAATGTGCTGGCTCCCATCGACCAGCTTTCCCGTATGCGTCCCCAGAAAGTTGCCATCATGACCACCGGCTCCCAGGGGGAGCCCACCTCTGCCCTAGTGCGCATGGCCAGCCGCGACCACCGCCACATCCAGATCGCCCCCGGCGATACGGTGGTCATGTCGGCCAGCCCCATCCCGGGCAACGAGACGCTCATCAACCGTACCATCGATAATCTCTGTCGCCTGGGAGCCGAGGTCCTACATACCCGCATCGCCGATGTTCACGTACGCGGGCACGCCGCCCAGGAAGAGCTGAAGATGCTCCTGAGCCTGGTGAACCCCCGTTTCTTCGTTCCCATTCACGGCGAATACCGCCACCTGATGACCCACGCCCGCCTGGCCCAGGCCATGGGCGTAGCCCAGGACAATGCCTTCATCCTGGAAGACGGCGACATTCTGGAGTTGGACGGGAAGGGTGGCAAAGTGGTCGGTCGGGTGGCAGCCGACCACGTCTACGTGGACGGCCTGGCCGTGGGCGTGAATCAGGTGGTGCTGCGCGACCGCCGCCGCCTGGCCAGCGATGGCATTATCATGGTCATCCTGACCGTGGACAAGCACAGCGGCCGCCCGGTAGGCCAGCCGGATGTGGTCGCCAGGGGATTCATGGATACAGATGAGGCCGAGGAGATCCTGGATAAAGCACGAAGACAAGTGACACAAGCCCTGAAAGGGGCCAACCACCGCTCCGAGTGGGCCGATGTGAATGCCCGAGTCAGGGATGCCCTCGCCCAGTACCTCTATCAGGAGACCCGCCGGAGGCCGATGATCCTACCCCTCATAGTGGAGGTGTAGGGATATGGCTAGAGCAAAGGCGAGACGCCCCACCTACCGCCGCTCGGCCGCGGTCCATCGCCGCGCTGGGGCCTACCTGGGCCTGGCGGACAGGCGAGGGCTTAGCCGCTGGCTGATCGTCGCTGCTGTCGTCTTCATCCTCGTCCTCATTCCTTTCGTGGGCCCCACCGTCGGCGAGGCCATCCTGAACTTCCGCGATGCCCTGGTGAGCCTGCTGGGGCTGGCCGTGCTCCTGCTGGTGATTGCCCTGGCAGTCAACGGTTGGCTGGCGTTGACCCGCCGCTTCGCCCTATCGCGCACCTTCTGGCGCCGTTGGGCGGGCAGCCTCCTCCTGAGCGTCAGCATCTGTGGGATTATGGCCCTCTTCCGCCCGGACTGGTCGGTGGGCAGTACCTCCCTCTCCAAGGTCACCGCTGGCGGCGACCTGGGCCACGCCCTCATGGGTAGCCCGGGCGGCATCCTCATCTGGCTGGGCCTTACCTTTCTGGGGATCATTCTGCTCTGGCCGCGTCAAGTGGCCTGGCTAGTACAGCACCTACCCGACCTCTGGCGAGGGCTGGTGCAGATGCGCCTGCCGGATGAGGTCGCGGCCGGCCTGCGATCGTTGGGCTCGCTTTTCTTGCCTAGAGCAGAGCCCCGTAGTTCAGAGCCTTTCCCGGCCCTGCCCGAAGGGTGGGAGGAAGAGCCAGCCGCCTCGGCGCCAGAGACCGTTGTGCAGGAGGAGCTTCCCCTCGAGGAGGCGGCTGCCCAAGAGGCAAAGGAGGCTGTCTCCCCCAAGGGGCCAGCGGCTGTCGCTGCTGCGCCGCTCGTGACCGGGCGGCCAGCCGCTCGCGGCTGGGAGTTGCCCCTCCTGGACATCCTTCAGCCACCGTTAGAGATCGATGTCAAGCAGATAGACAATGCCGCGCGGGCCCAACTCATCGAGGAAACCTTGGCCAGCTTCGGTGTCGACGCCCGCGTTATCCAGACAAACCAGGGGCCCACCATCACTCAGTTTGGCATAGAGCCCGGCTGGGAGGTGAAGACCCGCACGGTCATCGAGCGGGACGCCCGCGGGCGACCGGTCTACGACAAGGATGGCAACCCCAAGTACAAGACGGAGGTCACCTCCCGCACACGGGTGCGGGTGAGCCAGATCACCTCTCTGTCCAACGACATGGCCCTGGCTCTGGCTGCTCCCTCCATCCGCATCGAGGCGCCGGTGCCCGGCAAGCCGGTGGTGGGCATCGAGGTGCCCAATAGCACGCCCTCCCTGGTGACCCTGCGCAGCGTCATCGAGACCACAGGGTTCCAGCGCATCGCCGCTCGCTCCAAGCTGGCCCTGGCCCTCGGCAAGGGCGTGTCCGGCGAGGCGGTGGCCGCCGACCTGGGCCGCATGCCCCACCTCCTCATCGCTGGGGCCACCGGCAGCGGCAAGAGCGTCTGCATCAACTCCATCATCGCCTGCCTGCTGATGCACAACACAGCCGAGGACCTGCGCTTCATCATCATCGACCCCAAGCGGGTGGAGCTGGCCGCCTTCGCACCCATCCCCCACCTGGCCTTCTCACGCATCGTGGTGGATGTGGAAGATGTCGTGAGCACCCTCCAGGCCGTCATCCACGAGATGGAAAGCCGCTATCGCCGCTTTGCTGCGGTGAGTGTGCGCAACCTCGAGGCCTACAACCGCAGCCCGCGGGCCGTCCATAAGATGCCCTACTGGGTGGTGATCATTGACGAGCTAGCCGACCTGATGATCGCCGCCCCCTATCACGTGGAGCGCCAGATCTGCCGCCTGGCCCAGCTAGCCCGGGCCACCGGCATCCACCTCATCATCGCCACTCAGCGGCCGTCGGTGGATGTGGTGACCGGCCTCATCAAGGCCAACTTCCCCACCCGCATCGCCTTCGCCGTCAGCTCTCAGGTGGACTCCCGCACCATTCTGGACGGGGCAGGCGCCGAGAAGCTGCTGGGTCGCGGCGATATGCTCTTCATGCCCACCGATGCCGCCAAGCCCAAGCGTCTCCAGGGCTCCTTCGTATCTGACCAGGAGATCGAGCGCATCGTCGGCTTCTGGACAGACGACCGCTTCCGCCACATACGGCCGGAGGTGGCCGATCACCTCCTTCAGGAGGTGAAGGGGATACCAGACGTGGAGGAAGAGGCAGACCCCCTGCTGGAGCAGGCGCGAGAGCTGGCCCAGGAGCACACCCGCATCTCGACGTCCCTTTTGCAGCGGCGACTGCGCATCGGCTATCCGCGGGCAGCCCGCCTCATCGACCAACTGGAGGCGGAGGGAGTCATCGACACCGCCGAAGGGGGCCAATCGCGGCGCGTAGTAACCCCCCACGAGGAAGAGCCGCTGATCTGATAAAGCTGGCTTCCGGGCCAGCCCGATCACTAGCCCCAGAGGAATCGGCGCGGCTTAATGAAGTCTCTCACTGCCTCGACTACCTGCTCCTGCCCTGCACGGTTGAGGAAATGACCGACGCCGGGCAGCTCGAGATGGGAGACATTCGGGCGGCGGAAGGAAGTGATGGTATGGTGGGGCACAATGCTCTCCTGGGACCCCCTCACCATCAACACGGGAATGTCCAGAGAACGTAGCTCATCTGTAGCATCCCACCGCCAGAGAGAACGAGCCAGCTCACAGGCGCTCCGGGGCGAATTGATCCCTTCCACCAGGCGAAGGCGCTTCTTCCAGCCGATATGGCCTAGCCCGGGCAACAAGGGAACCAGTTGGGGTGCCCACTTCAAAATCAACTGGGGGGCGCCGGGAATAGCGGAGGCGGCCATGAACGCCTGCAGCCAGGCGGGCAGCTCCCTTCCCCTTATGACCGGCTCAAAGAGCACCAACCGCTCTATTGCTCCCGGGTGGGTGGCAGCGTGGTGGATTAGAGAGGTAGCTCCCGCAGAGAAAGCCAGAGCGGTCACCGGTCGCTGGCCGATTACCCCTCCATGAAACTCACCGGACCACTCACCGAGCCAGGGTACGGTCAACGCCTCCCTGGGCGCCTCGGACTCCCAGAATCCCGGCGGATCCGGTGCGTAGCCTTCGTGGGTGGACTCAGTAGCCTCAACCACCGCATCAGCTCGCCTTCCCAGCAAGCCAGGGAGAACCAGCAGCGGTGCCCCCCTCCCGCGATGCAGGTAACGCGTCCGGATTCCCTTGACCAACGCCGTGAGCTTGCCCCGGAGGTTCATAATCGCCCTCCTATCACGAACTCGCCTTCAGCGTCTTCCCGCCTGTGAGACCCATTCTATCATCCCGCTCGCCAACGGCCCCCCAAAGGAGAAGAGCAGAAGCCACGGAGACTAGACCTTCTCTCCCAGAAGACGATGGGCTTTGAGGTAGGACTCGACGTTCGTTAACTGCCCGAGCAGACTGGTGGCTTTCCGCCCCATCTCCGAGTGCAACCAACCTCTGGGGATCACGCCGTTGCGCACCACTCTACGGTAGGTGTGCAGGTTCACTCCCATCGACGTCGTTCGGTACAGGTCGGCGAGCAATTCGTAGAATCGCCGCAAGGGTAGCCGCGGTTTTGGATATGTCACGTGTAGGAAGTCAAGGAGGGACTGAGGGATATCAGACGCACGCACTTGCCCTGTCTCAATCAATTTGTTGGTCAATACCGTCCCCGGAAGAGGAGTAAGCACAGTGAACTGGGGGAAAGCAATTTCACACTTGTTGACAAACTCCATCAGGTCGTAGAAATCGCCTTCTTCCCACTCAGGGTTGACCACAAAGCAGCCCCAGGCTTCCACCCCGTGCTGACGCATCGTCTGCAAAGCCTGAACAGCGTGGCTAACCGTGGTCTGCTTGTGATGCAGTTCTCTGACCTCCTCATCCTTGTGAGACTCAATGCCAAGAAGCAACACTTTCAGCCCAGCTTTGGCCCACTGCTCTACTAGCTCCGGCCGGCGAGCGGCGTCGCTGGTGCGCACCTGCGCCCAGTATTTCCAGTCGCTGCCCTTCCAGCCCGCCTGATTGCGCTCGCCAATCTGAGCAGCGAGCTCCAGCGAGCGGTGGGCGTCGGCCCAGAATTCATCATCAACAAAAGCAACAACCTGAATCCCATCGGGAATTCGTTCCAGATCAGCCATTACCCTGCCCGGACTCTTCTTACGATACCGGCGCCGATTAAAGATCCAAACTGAACAAAAGCTGCAGTCGTACGGGCAGCCGCGAGTAGTCTCGACGCCGGCGACGGCTCCCAGAACGTACAAGTAGTAGTCCGCCTGATAACGAGCGAGCAGACTCCAGTCGAGAAAAGGAAGAGTGTCTAGGTCATCAACTTGCGCCCTGTCTACAGTGATTACCCTTTGCTCGCCTTTTCTGAAAGCGATCCCAGGAATGGCATCGAAAGGGCCGCCACGAGCGATTGCCGTCACCAGCTCCGGGAAGGTGATTTCCCCCTCCCCGAGAACGGCGAAGTCAACAGCCGCTTCATCCAGCACATCGTCCAGGGCCATGGTGACGTGATATCCGCCCCAGACGATCGGTACGTCGGGCAGCACCTTCTTTGCTCGACGAGCGAGCGTTTTGGCTGCTTCTGCCTCAGCAGTATAGGCTGTCAAGCCGATCAAGCCGGGGTTGAAGTTTAACACCTCTTCCTCAAAGGCGCTGTCCTTCTCCAGACGCATATCAAGAATCCGACACTCATGGTCAGCTACGCAGGCAGCCACGGTCAAAAGCTCCAGCGGAGGCGTCCTGGCCAGCGACGTGAAGCCAACCGAGAAATCAGATATGTCAGGCTTGACGAACAGTATCTTCACTCTTCCCCCAATTCTTAACAGAATATCATACGACAAGCAGCAGCCCACTACCAGCCCCGCCGTGTTTCAAGACATGTGATGAATCACGGGTCGCGACTTTCCAGATGTCAGTCCTAATGGCTGCGGTCGATTCCTTGCAGCCTCCCTTTTCGGGCCGCTCATGGTGAGCTTGTCGAACCATGAGCCCCCGCTCACCCTTCGACAGGCTCAGGATGAGCGACCAGAGGCCCTCTGACCCTCCATCTCTCACCTAGACTGAAACACTACGCGCCGTTGTCCAGGGCAAGCCGAAGGCTACCATTCGACCCCCAGCGCCCGCAGCTGGCGCTCCATATCGGCAGCGCCCCGGAAGTGGAAGGCCTGCATGCCGGCGGCCCGCGCCCCCTCGATGTTGTGGACGAGGTCATCGGTGAACACACAGGCGGAAACGGGCACCCCCAGCCTCTCGGCGGCCAGGTGGTAGATGCGCACGTCGGGCTTGGCCACGCCCACCCGCGCCGAGTTGATGACCACATCGAAGAGGTCGATGATGCCGTGATGGTCGTCCAGGACTTTCTCCAGGTTCTTGGTGGCGTTGCTGATCATGCCCACCTTGTAGCGCGGCCGCAGCTTTCGGGCCAAAGAGATCACATCCTCATCGATGCCCTTCCAGATGTGATACCACTCCTGCCGAATGCCCGGTATCGGCCGCCCGGCCAGTTCGTACAGCCTGTCCAGGGCGCCCCTCAGCCACTCTCGCTCCGAGCTACGACCGACCTCCACTTCGTGCCACTCGGGGATCTCGAACAGAGCGTGCCAAAACCCCCCTGCAGGCAAACCATACTTGTCCTCCAGGCGGGCCATCTCCTGGCGGTCGAGGCGGCCAACGACGCCGCCATAGTCGAAGAGAACCGCCCGAATTACCATCGACAGCTAGAATCCCTTGTAGCGGTTGGCGATGGGCAGGCGGCGGTCGCGGCCGAAAGCACGGGGGCTGATCTTCACGCCGGGAGGAGCCTGACGACGCTTGTACTCATTCCTGTCCACCATGGTCATCACCCGCTTCACCAGCTCCTCATCGAATCCCATGGCCGCTATAGCCTCGACGCTCTTGTCCTCCTCCACGTAGGCCTCAAGGATAGGGTCGAGGGTCTCGTAGGACGGCAGGGTGTCCACGTCCCGCTGGTCGGGACGCAGCTCCGCCGAGGGCTCCTTCTCGATAACGCTTTGGGGAATGACCGGCTTTGGCCCCAAGCCGTTGCGATAGCGAGCCAGGCGATAGACCAGAGTCTTGGGCACATCCTTGATGACAGCGAAGCCGCCGGCCATGTCGCCGTAGAGGGTGGCATAGCCGGTAGCCATCTCGCTCTTATTGCCGGTGGCCAGCACCAGCCAGCCGAACTTGTTGGACAGGGCCATAATGATGAGACCGCGGATACGCGACTGGATGTTCTCCTCAGCCACCCCGAACTCGCTGCCGGTGAAAGGCTCGCTGAGAAGGTCAAGGAAAGCGGAGAAGGCCTCCTCGATGGGGATGGTCATCAGTTGAATGCCCAGGCTGTCGGACAGCTCGCGGGCGTCCTTGATGCTCCCCTCGGAGGAGAAGCGGGAGGGCATGGCCACGCCCACCACGTTCTCCCTGCCTAGAGCGTCCACCGCGATTGCCGCCACCAGGCTGGAATCGATGCCCCCCGACAGGCCGATGACCGCCTTCTGGAAGCCATTCTTCAGCAGGTAATCGCGCGTGCCCAGCACCAGGGCACTGTACACCTCCGCGTCACCGGCCATAGAGGAAGCGCGGCGACGTTTCACCGGCGGCTTCTTCTCCGCCAAGGGCTCATCGGACACCTGCACCTTGGCCACGGAACTGCCAGCGCCAGAGGCCACCCTTTGCCTGCGCCGTCGCGGCTCGTGGAGGCGGGCTTGAAACGTCTCCTCCACGTCCAGATCACAGATCAACAGCTCTTCCTCGAAGGCAGCAGCCTGGGCCAGGACCTCACCCCAGGGGCTCACCACCATGCTGGCGCCATCGAAAACGAGTTCATCCTGCCCGCCCACCTGATTCGTGTAGCAGATGAAGACGGCATAGTCGCTGGCACGAGTGGCCAGCATGTGCTGACGGAAGCGGCGCTTGCCCATGTGGTAGGGCGAGCCGTTGATGTTAATGATCACCTGGGCGCCAGCGTGCGCCTGGGCTCGCGTGGGGTCGTCCGGGTACCAGATGTCCTCGCAGATGCTCACCCCCACGCCGATGCCAGCCACCACGTACACGGGGCACCTCGTCCCCGCCTGAAAGTAGCGATTCTCGTCGAAGACGCCGTAGTTGGGGAGGAGCTGCTTGTGGTAGACGCCCACCAGCCGCCCGTCGTGAATGATGGCGGCGGCGTTGTGGATGTCCTGGTCGCGGTCGACGAACCCCACCACGGCGGTGATGCCCTGGCAGCCCTCCACCAGCCGTTGCAGGACGGCCAGATTGTCGCCGATGAACTGGGGGCGCAGCAGCAGATCCTCGGGCGGGTAGCCGGTGATGGTCATCTCGGGAAAGCTGATCAGGTCGACGCCCAGCTCTCGCGCCCGGCCCACGTAGTCCAGGACCTTGGCGGCGTTGCCGTCCAGGTCGCCGACGGTGGTGTTTATCTGAGCCAGCCCCAGACGCAAGGTACGCACATCACTTCCCCCTGAGGCGATTATCGTCCTTTGCCGAAAGGAGGGTCAAGCCGATTTCATTATGACAGCCATTGATCAGCAACGCTTGTGAATGGGTTTACAAGCCCCACCGGCAGGGCTATAATGTCGCGGGAGTCATAACCTGGTAACTATGCTGGGCAGAGAAAATTCTGACGAGGAGCCCTGGGGGGCTCTTTATTTTTTGCCCTGAGGCCAGGAGAAACAGGAAGCGAGAGCGATCTGACGGAAGGAGGGCATTCGTGTCGAAACTAAAGGAAGCGCTCTTGAAGAAGATCCAGGAGAACCGTCCGCGCACCCAAAACCTGCTCAAGGAGCATGGTGACGTCAAGGTGGGTGAGGTAACTATCGCACAAGTGATCGGCGGCGCACGCGGTATCCGCTCCCTCGTCACCGACATCTCGTACCTGGATCCGGAGGAGGGCATCCGTTTCCGCGGCAAGCTGATCCCCGAGACCTTCGCGGCGCTGCCCAAGGTGCCGGGCTGCGAGTACCCCTACGTGGAGGGGTTCTGGTACCTCTTGCTCACCGGTGACGCACCGACCGTCGAGGAGACCCTGGAGGTCGTGGAGGACTTCAAGGCCCGCCGTGCGGTTCCCCAGTATGTGATCGACCTGCTGCGCGCCATGCCGCGCGACACCCATCCGATGACCATGTTCTCGGCGGCAATCCTGTCGATGCAGCGTGAGTCAATCTTCGCCGAGCGCTACGCCGAAGGCATGAGGAGGGATGACTACTGGGACCCGATGTACGAGGATTGCACCAACCTCCTCGCCAAGCTCCCGTCGATCGCGGCCTACATCTACCGCATGAAGTACAGGGCGGACGTCCACATCCCCGCCAACGAGGACCTCGACTTCGGCGGCAACTTCGCGCACCAAATGGGCTTTCCCAAGCCCTACGACGACGTCGCCCGCATGTACTTCATCCTCCACTCCGATCACGAGTCGGGCAACGTGTCGGCGCACGCCACGCACCTGGTCGCCTCGGCCTTGTCGGACTCCTATTACGCCTTGTCAGGCGGGATGAACGGTCTCGCCGGCCCGCTCCACGGCCTGGCCAACCAAGAAGTGCTGCGGTGGCTGATGAACTTCCAGAAGAAGCTGGATGGCAAGGAACCGACTGAGGAGCTAGTACGCGAGGCACTTTGGGATACCTTGAACGCCGGCCAGGTGATCCCGGGCTTCGGGCACGCCGTGCTGCGCAAGACCGACCCGCGTTATACCGCGCAACGCGAGTTCTGCCTCAAGAACCTGCCCGACTACCCGCTCTTCAAGCTCGTCGACATGCTCTTCAAGGTGACTCCGGATGTGCTCACCGAGCAGGGCAAGGTCAAGAACCCGTGGCCGAACGTGGACGCGCACTCGGGCGTGGTCCAGTGGTACTACGGCCTGACCGAGTGGGACTTCTACACGGTGCTGTTTGGTGTCGGCCGGGCCATCGGTGTACTTGCCAACATCACCTGGGACCGCGCACTTGCTTACCCCATCGAGCGACCCAAGTCCCTCACCACCAAGATGCTGGAGGACCTGGCTGCGGGGACTTCTCAAGCCTGAGGACAGACCCTCCGACTGAAGTACGTCGGGCCTATGAACCTGCCTTACGTGCCCATCGGCGAGCGGAAGTAGGGCACAAAAGCGGCAAGCCAAAAACCAATAGCAGAACCGCGGGAGCAGAGCGAGGTCGAGGGGCTAGCCCTGTATCTCCTCGATGCGAAAGTGGAGGCGCCCAGCAGGCACCGAGACCTCCACCTCCTCGCCAACGGTGCGATTCAGCAACGCCTTGCCCACCGGCGAGGCGATAGAGATCTTGCCTTCGGCTGGGCTAACCTCGCTGGGGCTCACCAGCGTGTACCGCACCGCTGACCCCAACGCGAGGTCACGTAGAATAACGGTGCTGCCCAGGTGAGCCTTGGCCCCTGGAGTCCTCCGACCCCCAACCACCTCCGCATGCTTCAAGATGGTCTCCAGTTGGCGTATGCGCCCCTCCACATGCGCCTGGCGCTCGCGCATAGCGTCCAAGGGCGCGTTCTCACGAAAATCCTTATCCATCATCGCCCGTTTCAGCCCCTCGGCGATTCCGGGCCGCTGCGCCTTTAGAGACTCCAGCTCAGCGCTGAGGGAGGCGTGTCCCTCAGCCGTCAGTTGCGACGACGTGGCCGCCGTGGCCGCACCGCCCTCAACATTTGGGGGAGTCTTGCGCAGGCGCAGGTGGGCGGCCAGATTGGTGGCGGTGAGGCCCTCCTTCTTAGCGAAAGCCAGAAAGGAGCGAAGAGCCTCAGCCCGACGGACGACATCAGCCGTAGCAACGCCCAGAGATTCAGCATAGAGGGCTACGTCATGCCCACGCAATTCGCCTACAGGGCGATCCGCTCCGTACCAGCGGACGAAGCGATAGACCTCACTCTGACTCCCCTGACGCACTTCGGGGGCCAGGGCAGACAGAAAAAGGGCAGCAGCCTGCGAGAGGCTCACAACCTCGCGACCACTGCCGGCACTGGCGCCTTCCGCT
Organism: Dehalococcoidia bacterium; assembly: GCA_034429995.1. GTDB lineage: Bacteria > Chloroflexota > Dehalococcoidia > SM23-28-2 > SM23-28-2 > SM23-28-2. The sequence goes on along the minus strand of DAOUEZ010000022.1, from coordinate 18,727 downwards.
CCGTCAACCATCCTACCGCCCATTCTAGGAACGCCAAATACGACTGTCAATTACCCTAAGGCGCCTCGAACTTGACAGAGGCGTTACGGCCAGGGCACTATGGTCGGGCATGGAACTATGCGTTTGACCCTTCTTCCGACGATTTTACTGCTCTCCTTCCTGATCCTTCTGGCGGCCTGCGCTGGCGGCGGTAGTGGTCAGGAGGAAGCAGTTCTGATCGAAGACGCCGAGGCTATCGCACTTCAGATCGGTGATGTGCCGATGGACTTTGTCGAGGTCGAGGGTAGTGCCATGCACGTCACCAATACCGAGAGCTGCGCCAGTGCCCAGGGAGCCGAGCGAGACGAGTGCTTGAGCCGCCTGGAGGAATGGGGCCGCCTCGATGGCTATCAAGTGGAGTACGCAGCCGGCGACCCCGACGCCTTCTTGAGCGGCATCTACCGCATCTTCGGTGCCGTTTCCATCTACCGGGATCAGAAGGGAGCAGCCGAGGCCTTCGGTGTTGGCGAGGGGAGATTGCAAAAGGATCTGCAGCAGATGGAGGATGCCGCCCCCGTGGAAATACCTACTGTTGCTGATCAATCGGTGGCCTTCGTGAAGGTGGCCAACCAAAGCATAGGTACGCGTGACATCTCGATAAGTCTGCACGTGGTAGACTTCCGGCGGGGAAACGTCCTAGTGCGCATCGGGGCCACCGCTCCCACAGCATTAGCCTCGGTGGATGATGCCCTAAGACTGGCGGAACGCCTGGACGAACGTATCCTGCAGGTAGCCAGCCGAATCTCGCCGACAGCCAGTCCGACTGCCGCTCCCTAAGGAGTAGCGGTCGCTGTGGGGCTGGGCTCTTCGCCACCCTCAGGGGTCGGCGAAGGCGTGGGCTGCGGTGTCTGCGTGGGGCTTACCTCCGGCGTCGCGGTTGCCGACGGAGTAGCCGTAGGGGTGGTGGTAGAAGTAGGGCTCTCTTCAGGCGTGGCGGTTGGCCTTGGCGTCGCAGTCGGAGTAGCCGATGGCGTTGTCGTAGCGGTGGGCGACAGTATCTCCTCCACTTTGGCTCGCCCTGCCCCGGCTATCCTTATTATCTCGTCCAGGTCCTCGGCGGTCTGAGCCGGCACGCTCTCCTTCATCTCTTTGAGAATCTCTTGCTGATCGGCAAGTAGCTCGCCGATCTGCGACACGTCCTCCAGCTCTAGCTGCTCAGGCTGGTCAAGGCTGGCCACCAGCGCTACCGTCTCTTCCTTCAGGTGCTGGATGGCGACCACCTCCACAGCGCCGCTCTCCGCCCCGGTTCGAACTTCCTCCAGATTGGCCTGGACCTTCGCCACCTGCTGCTGGATATCACTCACCACGGGCACCGGCGTGCTGGCCGGCGTCACCTTGGCCACGCCGATAGACGGCTCTTGAGAGCCACCACCGCCGCCACCCAAGGCGAGCACGCTCGCCCAGGCCGCGAAGGCTACCAGAGCAGCGCTGCCCAGAGCCGCAGGGGCCCAGCGCCAGAACGGCCTGACCGGCCGCGCTTCGAACCGCCTCTGGCGGCGCCGGGCCATGGCAGCCAGGAAGCGCTGACGAGCCGCCTGCGCGTAGACCGGCGAGGGAACGACGGCATAGCCATCCTGGAGCCTGCCAGCCGTATGTAGCAGAGGCTCCAGCTCGGCCGCCAGCTCCGGATAGAGAGCCAGACACTCTTCCACCGTCCTCTGGCCCCCCGCCAGCGCCGCCAGGCACTCCTCCAGCGTTTCCTCAAGCCTTCTCTTCATGACCTTCCGGCCTCTTGTCCACCAGCAGCTCTCTCAGCTTGACGATGGCCTTGTGCTGTATGACCTTTACGTTGCCCCCGCTCTTGCCTAGAGCCCGCGCCGTCTCGGCCACCGACAGCCCCGCTCCGAAGCGAAGGGCGATCACCTTCCGCTGGGCCTCTGGGAGGTTACGAGTCGCCTCCATCACCTCGTCCAGCGCCAGGCGGGCCTCCACCGCCTCCTCCGGCCCCTGCGTGTTCACCGGCACGCTGGGCGACAGAGGAGAGAACCTCCCCCGAGCACCATCCCGCCGTTGATGGCTAACGACGGCGTTGTGCGCGATACGGAAGAGCCAGGCCGAGAAAGGCACCTGCCGCCACTCGAATCGTTCCAGCGCATCCAAGACACGGATGAACACCTCTTCCGTCAGGTCCTCGGCGTCACCCACGTTGCCCGTGCGAACTAGCATGTAGCGGTAGACGCGCGGAAAGTACTTATTGTATAGCTCGGCGATGGCTCCCTCATCGCCGACCCTAGCGGCGTCCACCAACAGACGCTCACCTTGGGCCTCCAAGCTGGGGTACAAGGGCTGAAACCTCCTGAGCCCGCCACCCTCGGCGGCCAGGCTGGCTACCCCGCCATCATACCCCATACTGCCACCATTGTATAGAACGCCCACCTCAACAATAAGGTTAACCTTCATAACATTTCCCCGATTCCCGACGACCGCCAGCAGGCACAGCCACCGCGACCCCACCGTCGGCAGGGATTGGTTAACCTTTGCTCACCCTGAGGCGTTTTAAACAATTGACGGGCAGTCCATAATTTGTGCTTCAAGCGCTTGACAAAAGCCAGGGTGGTTGTATAGAGTCAGGCACTAGTGGATTGAGGATGGTGGTGGCAGCGGAGGTGTTGTCGAATGCCTGACGGAAGGAAATCTTAAAGTAAGGCAACGGATGATTGAACCGGTAGCGTGGCTCATCTCCCCGTTTGGGGGGAGGAGCCAGAGGCAAATCGGCGGGAGAGAGGAAATGGACCGGCTGCCTTCTGCCTTAGGCGGGAGGGTAGCTGGTCTATTTTTGATGTGCTTTTATCGGCACATTTTGAAAGTGAGGTGAGCTAGTGAGTAAGCTCTTCAGCAGCCGCAAGCGCTTCATCGGCTTAGGGCTGATGAGCGCGTTTGTTATAGCGCTGGCTGTGCTGGCGGCCCTGTGGGGCGTCAGCCAGAGGGCCAGCGCCAACGACGACGGCGGCCCCGTGTCGCTGGTGCACATCAACGCTGACGGCACCGATTATACGGGCAACCCCTACTGCCCCGGCACGGTGTGGGACGACGGCAAGATAGTGAGCGTTGACCCGGTTGACTACTGCAACAACATCACCAGCCGCAACCACGTCATCCGCACCGAGGGGTTCGTCGGGGACGTGATGGACTTCTGGTCCGAGGACTCGGTCCACCTGGAGGGCGTAGGGGAGGTCCTGCTCGTAGACTTCTGCTGGTACATCCCCGAAGCGTTCCTCGCGCCGGAGTGGAACCACGGTAACGACTGGGAAGTCTGCATCGTCATTCACTCCAAGGACCCCGGCGAGAGCACCGTCTCCTTCACCTACTACGATGGGTGGAGCGACTTTGACTGGACCACCACTCCGGTGGTCAAGGAGTGGCGCAAACTCCACGACACGGTGATCCTCAAGGAGGGCGACCTCGACAAGGTGAGCATGCCGGACAAGACCAGGGAGTACCAGCCGGGTGTAGCTGCCGGCAAGGCCCTCCTACCGAAGGACGCTGACGACGACGGCGACCGCGATACCGACGATCTGGACCTCCTGAACCACGATGGGGAGGTCCAAAACCACTCCGTGGTTGTCGATGAGGTCTCCAAGGGGATCAGCTCCATGGCCGGTCCCATATGGCTCCTCGAGGTCGTCCGCGGCGCGGAGAAGGCCGTTGACCCCGTCTACCGCGACCCGGTTGAGGGAGCGGTCGTCCTGGCCTTCATCGATTCACCCAAGCACTGCACCTACTTCACCAACCCAGCATTCGACTTGGAGGTCTTTCCCGGCGTCGAGCTGCCGGTGCGGGCCAACGACCGGTACTACGGCACGGCCATGGTCGGTATCACCAACCAGTTCGGCCAGTTCGTCGGCCCCCTGGACTGGCCCGATGGCGCCCAGTTCGATGCCGAAGCGCTGGCTGAGGCCGCTGCCCACCTCCTGAGCGAGGGGATGTCCAATACTGGGCAGCCTCCGTATACCGACTTTTGGGGTAACCCCGCTGCGCACCTGGGTGTGCACGTAGACACCAGCTGCGAAGAGCAGGCTACCATCACCTTCAAGGTGGGCTACCCGAGCCACGTGGGCTCGGCGCCCCAGTTCCCGGAGCCCGAGTCGGTTACCATCAACTGGGTGACCTATGAGCTGCTCAAGCAGCCCCAGATCCGCTGGGCCGGCGAGGAGATCGTCCTGGCTACCCGCTGGGCCCTGCCCGAAGAGTGGTACCCCAACGCAGGCACTGGACAGCCCGAGGAAGAGGACGAGTGCCTGAACGACCTCGACGACGACGCCGACACTCTGGTCAACGACGGCTGCCCGGCGGAGGGCGTTGCCGAGGAGGGCTCTGAGTGCCTTGACGACGAAGACGCCGAAGAGGACGACCCAGCCGATGGTCTGGTGAACGACGGCTGCCCCGTCGACACAGCAGGGGTGCAGCCCGTCTGCCCGCTGGCAACCGACAATATCGAGCGAATCGGCTGGTTCGACCCCTGGGCGGCGACCACCGCCATTACCCACCACGTGAACTACGTGAAGAAGGACCCCAGCCCGGGCGCCCTGGAGGGGGCCTACGTTGACGAGGACGGCGACGGCTCTCTGGACACCCTGGCCTTCATGGGGGCCAGCGAGGCCAGGGGTGATATCGACCACTCCTGCGTCTCCAAGGCTCTCTACGACAGCGAGGTAGCGGGCGAGGTGGACCTCGAGGCCAAGCTCGTGGAGGCCACCTGGTACTGCGGCGAGCCCGTGCTGGGGGGAATAAGGGGGATAGTGGTTGCGGTCGACGACGACGATGACGGCTGCGTCGACGAGGACCCCGTGGATGGCCTGGACAACGACACGGGCATCTGCGCCGGGGAGCCCCCTAATGGCTCTGGCTGGTTGGCCCCCGAGACCGGCGCTGAGTGCGACAACAACGTCGACGACGACCAGGACGGCCACGTCAACGACGGCTGCCCGGAGCAGAGTGGTGACCCCGAAGAGGGCGACGAGTGCGACAACGCCCTCGACGACGAGGACCCCGAGACGGGCACTGACTGCGCCAAGGGCGACACCACCGACGACGACGACGACGGCCGCGTCAACGACGGCTGCCCGGCCAACGGCGAGCCCGAGACGGGCGACGATTGCCTCAACGACACCGATGACGAGACCGGCGACGAGGCGGAGCCCGAGGAAGGCTCCGAGTGCGCCGCCGGCGACATCACCGACGACGACGGCGACGGCTATGTCAACGACGGCTGCCCCGCCAACGCCCTCGCTGAGGACGCGGCCACCCAGTGTGACGACGCCGTTGACGACGACAGCGACGGCTACACCAACGATGGGTGCCCTGCCCGCGGCGACGGCTACACCAACGACGGCTGCCTGCCCTACGCCGACGGCTACGTCAACGACGGCTGCCCCGGCATCGGCGACGGCCTGATTGACGAGGACCCGGTAAACGCGGTGGGCATCGCCTATAACCCCGATAGCCACAAGTTCACCTGCGAGTACCCGCTCTTCGCCGAGCTCGGCTGGCCCCGCGACTGGGGCGTCTACGGCGACGCCGAGCTGCAGTCCGAGGTCCTGATCAACAAGCATCCCTTCCTGGTATGGTACCTGAAGATCTACCAGACCAAGCTCGAAAACATCCCGCTCGATGAGGGCGAAGGAAGGGCCGATCACAATGCGGGCGCGTGGAAAGGCGAGGACCCGACCGGCGAGGGCCTGGATGCCGAGACCCTCAACGTCTCCCAGGACGCCCTCCTGCGGGTGACGGTCAAGGGCTACTTCCACGGCGCCAACAACAGTGGCCGCGGCGCCGTCTGTGTCGACATGGATGGCGACGGCAATGGCCTAGAGGGTGAAGACGCCACCCCGCCCGGCGAGCCCTACCCGCTTACCCAGTACGAGCTGGGCTGCGACGACCCGAACGACGAGGCGGTGGAGCACGGCCACTGGGTGCTGCCCGATGACTTCGTGACCATGGCTAGCGCCCAGGATCTGGGTGACGTCCTTCCCGGGATGCTGGCCAGTCTGGACGTCATGAGCGACATCGACGACACGCCCAAGACCAAGGCCGTCGGCCCCAAGAGCACCCTCGACAGCCACGACACCATCCCGAGGCCGTGGATACCCTGCCAGGTGGATGCTTGCCCTCGCAAGACGGTCGACCCCGACGGCGAGATCACGGTGGCCGACGCCATCATGCCGCCCCTGAAGATCGAGGCCGGGCTCCGCGGCGCTCCCGATGGATACCACGCCGAGGATGCCGGCTTCCTCAAGGGCGCGGACAAGGACGATGATGTCGGCATCGACAGCCTCTACCAGAGGATCATGATCCCAGCCGACCCCGAGATCCCGCCCTTCATCAGCAACGGCGGCTACGACTGGGATAGCTGGTTCTGCCGCATCGAGGACGCCAACGTCCCCTCGCCGGAAGACCCTGACGCCGACGGCTGGTCCAACTGGTGGGACAACTGCCCCAACGATTACAACCCCAACCAGTACGACAACGACGGCGACTGGACGGGCGACGCCTGCGACGATGACATTGACGGCGACGGCATCGCCAACGACACCGACGCCTGCGACTACGATCCCACCAACACCTGCACGGGTGAGGATAGCGACGGGGACGGTATCGCGGATGCCGACGACAACTGCCCCTCGCGGCCCAACGCCGACCAGAACGACTTCGACGACGACAAGGACGGCGACGCCTGTGACCTCAACCCGTTCGTCAAGTGGATATCGAACATTGTCCCCTGCTTCGCGTTCCCGGGGGACTACTACGGCGCCCAGATGGGGCCGTACGAGTTCTACGACGTCCTGCAGACGCTGCCGGTTACTGACTGCCCCTACCTGGAGGGAGAGCTGTGCAACGCCAACATCGGCAACCAGGAAGACCAGGGGCCGGAGGACGCCGCCCACCCGCGCTCTATCGAGTTCTACACCGACAACCGCGGCATGGGCTTCTTCTTCGTTAACGGCGACTACAACCTGGACTTCGGGTGCCCGTACGACGAGGACCAAGAGGCCCGCGTGTGCAGCCCGGACGGGTGCCGCCTCGACCCGCTTTCCGGCGCGCCGGACTGCAGCCTGGGCGACGTGGTGGGGGAGAGCAACATCAAGGTCATCAGCCAGTACCCCTACACCCGCGCCCCGGAGAAGCTTCGCAACGCCATCTCCAACACCGTAGTGAAGACCTGGGAGTGGGGCGGCTTCAAGACCGTCACCGCCAAGCCCATCGACGCCAACCACACGGCGATCATCGCTCACCTCAAGGACCGCGACGGCTTCTGCGCCATTGACTCGCCCAGCGAGCACCCGGTGTACCTCGAGGAGATCGAGTTCACCCTCAACACCGGGGTTGGCTCCATCATCAGCGGCGCCTACGACGGTGTGATCGTCAACAAGGAGAATGCCATCGTTTTGGCTGGGGATGAGGATCTCTTCGACGACTCTGGCCTCGCCTGGCACGACCCCTACTACTCGGACCAGCCCGACGAGTGCCAAGCCTGGGTCCTCATCGAGCACCCACTGGGCGCGGAGCTGGACGTCAGCGTCCTGTTCAACGACCCCGAGGGCGTCATCCTCCGCCACTGGCCGCTGTCGGAGCTGACCGTCGGGTTGGTGCAGGGCTGGAACGACGTCTGCTATGCGGACGAGGACACGACCGTCGAGGATGCCATGGCTGACATCATCGACGACGTGATGGCCGTATACCGCTTCAACGTCGACCAGACCTGGGACCGCCACTTCCCTGGTCGCTGCGACGAGGAGGGGCTCTGCACCCTCGATGACGTGAATACCCTCGAGTCCTACGACCAGCTGTTCATCCTGATGGCCGCCAGCGCCGACTGGACGCAGGTGATCACTGCGCTGCCCGTCAGCGTGCCCCTGGCAGGAGCCAGCGCCGAGGACGAGGTGGCGGGGGCCTGGAATAGCGTCTGCTACGCCGGCCTCGACAAGGCTACCGACGAGGCCACCCTCGACATCGGGGGCGATTTCGTCATCATGTACTCGCTAGGCACCGACCAGATGTGGCGACGCTACGTGCCCGACCGGCCGGAGATCCCCGACACCCTCACCACGCTCCACACGTTCGACTCCGTTATCCTGCTGGTCACCGCCGAGGGTGGCACTACCTGGGTGTTCGACCCGTAGGAGTAGTAGAGTAAAACGCGACCGCCCGTTCCCGCGGCGGCCCCCAGAAGCCGTCGCGGGAACGGGTAGGAGAAGCAAAGGAGAGGGATAGATGCGAAGATTAGCGATCACGATAAGCATTATCGGGGCAGTGGCTTTTGCCGCCCTGCTGGCTTGGGGCTTAACCTTCGGCAGTGGCACCGCTCAGGCTAACGACGAGACTGCCACTCCGACGCCCACTGTCGAGGCGACCGAGACCCCCACGGCGACGCCCGCCGAGCTCCCCTGCACGCCACCTTTCCCGGGCACCTTTCATGGCACGGTGTCCATCGATGGCGTGCCAGCGCCCGACGGCGTCACGATCACCGCACTGATCGATGGAACGGCGTGGGGAACGACCACCACCTCCGGCGGCGTGTACACCGTTACCATCCCGGAGCCAGTGCCGCAATACCCGCCGTGTTTCCCAGGCGTGCCGGCCACGACCGCGGTCAGCTTCCAGTGCGATAGTGTGAGCGCCGCGGAGACCGCCATATACAACCCGTCAGCCGGTGTCGTGGAGGCCAACCTGACCTGCGGCCCCCTGGCCACACCGGTGGCCACGGCCACGCCAGAGGCCACGGCCACGCCGGAGGTCACGGCCACGCCGACAGCCACCCCAGAGGTTCTTCCGCCCACCGGTATGGGCGGCATGAGCGGTGACGGTGGCTTCATGTGGTGGCCGCTGGCCCTGGCTGCGGCAGCTCTCACCAGCGTGGCAGGTCTGCTCACCGCCCGCTGGGCTCGCCGCTAGTCTGCCTAGCTTTAAGCGAAACAACAGCGTAGGGCAGCTCCTTCGGGGGCTGCCCTACGGCGTCGGGCGAGAGAACCGCGCGGCCAGTCCAATCGGGTCAAGCACAAAAGGTTGCAGTTGCCTCGCCCGACCAGGAGATGCTATCCTAAAATAGTGATCCGAGAGCTGGCCGTGGCAACTGCGCTACTGATGACTCTTCCGCTGAGCTCAGCCACCGCCCAGGAGATACCAATGCCCCCTGCCACCTTCTTCGGCAGCGTCACGGTGGACGGCGACAGCGTGAGCGATGGCACAGCGGTGCTTGCTCTCATCGACGGCAACGTGTGTGGCGAGGCAGAGAGGGAGCCAGGCCGCAAGGGTACCTGGACAGCCACCGAGGCGAGATCAGAGTACGGCATCAACAGCGGCGACTCGCTGTATGTCGTAGACGTGGTCAGCGATAGCCAGGTGCCAGGCTGTGGCACCGACGGAGCCATAGTCACCTTCCTCATCGCTGGCAGGCCAGGCGATCAGGTGGGCCTGTGGAAAGCAGGCCAAAACCCCCTCAACCTCACGGCCGAGACGCGGCCCCATGCCCAAGAGCCGGTTATGACGCCCAGCGGGGGGGAGACGCCGGCTGCGCCCGCCAGCGAGCTGGACACATCTGACGACGGCGGCTTCAACTGGTGGCCCGTCGTGGCGGGCGGCGCAGGCCTGGCGGCGGTGGCAATCGCGGCAGCCTTGTGGCAAGCGAGAAGGACGATCAGAAGGAAGCAAGCATGACGGCTATTAGAGGCATTGCCCGACGCCTGGCCAATGCGTTTCGTTGGCGCCATAGCAGACTGACACTAGCAGCCATTCTCCTCCTAGCCTCAATGGTGCTCCTGGGGGCTGGCCTTGCCGGGCTGCTCATGACCGGCGGGAACGGATCTGTCGTGACCAACGTCGGCCCGCCCATTCCCATCTACGACGACGGCCTCAGCACCGCTACCGCCACGCCACTGCCTACACCGCCCCCCAACGACTCACCCCTGGCCAAGATGATCATCGAGAAGATCAGCGTCGATGCCCCCATCATCACCCTCGGCTTGGACGAAAACTCCGTGCCCGAGGTGCCTGATGGTCCCTATGACGTGGCCTGGTACGACTGGAGCAGCAAGCCCGGCTGGGGCAGCAACGCCGTCTTCTCCGGCCACGTCGACTGGACGATAAACGGCCAGCCCGTGATCGGCGTGTTCTACTACCTGCACGACCTGGGCCTGGACGATGTGATCAAGATCGTGCTGGAGGACGGAACGGAATATCGCTACAGTGTTATGGCGAGTCAAGCGATAGAAGACGGCGATCCCAAGGCACTAGCAGTGATGGGCTCCACGCCCAACGACGTAATCACCCTCATCACCTGCGGCGGCGTCTGGATACGCGACTGGACCAATCCCCTCGGCGGCTACTACACCATGAGGCAGATAGTACGGGCGGACTTGATCGAGGAGGAACTGCCACCTCCCTTCGGCCTGGCACCCTAGAAGCGCTGGGCGTAGCCTTCGCACCGCAGGCCGTTCTAGGTCGGCAGCGTTAGCAGGAACCTCTCGCTTGCCAAAATCCAGATAGCTTGGTGGTCTGTTAGCTCCGTCAAAGTATTGAGCCCAGGTATGTCGACGCCAGGCAGATACCTTCGCCAGGTACCCCTATCGGCCTCCCAAGCGTAGAGCGCCATCAGCTTGCCGTTATCCACAGGCAAGACCTCCGTTAGCCGCATAGAGCCAGGCGGACACTGGAACTGATTCCAGCCGGGGGCCAGCTCGCGAACCATCGGAGCGGGCCTAGACGTGTCGTCCACCGGCTCGCTATCCTGCGTGGGAGGAGCGAGGCCGAGGTCGGCACCCGGCGGCGATGGCGACTCAACCTCCAGGGTAGGCTCGGCTTCAGGAGACGGAGGTTCGGCGATCGGAGTGGGGCTGGCTTCCAGAGTCGGCGTCGCCGTTGCCACCGGGGTGCTCGTCGGCGACGGCTCTGGCGTCGGCGTAGGCACAGGCGTGCTCGTCGGCGACGGCTCTGACGTCGGCGTAGGCACAGGCGTGCTCGTCGGTGGCGGACCGCCCCCGTCATCATATCCGCCGAACTCGGCAGCCCAGTACCAGCCATAGACGGAATCAGGCCCGTAGGCCTTGGCCAAGCCAACCACCACGAAGTTAGCATTGAGCATGTTGGCGTTGTGGCCAGGCGAGTCGCGCCAGAGCTCGAAAGCCATCTGGGGGGTGTCACTGCCTGCTACCAGGTTCTCGCCCTTCCACGTGTTGTAGTTGTAGCCGAAGTCTGCCATCCGCTGGAAGGGGTCTCGCCCTAGAGAGTCGGTATGGCTGAAGTAGTCGTTTTCGGCCATGTCCCCGCTCATCCAGAGAGCGGCATCGGTTAAAGTTGGGGAAATACTTAGGGGCGATAAGCCATTGCCCACTCGATGAACGTTAATCAAATCCAGCAGGGCCTGCTCATCTTGCCCTACCTGTGGACTCGCTATTCCTAAAGGAGAAGTAGCCAATGACACAAATAGGGCTGCTACAAAGAGCAGCCCCATGGTCACCGGCCGCCATGATGGAACTCTCTTACCAGAAGAATTTGTCATAACACGTTGACATGCGTGGTATAATAAATCAGCGTTAGGGCCCGAAAGCCGGACCCGACGTGCTCGGGGCGGGGAGTTGGTTGATCCAGGCCGGCACTCCCCGTCCTGTGCTTTCCATAAGTTAGACGTTTATGTCACCTCCGCCGTTACACCGTAGCTGCTCCCAAGTAGCACAAAGGCAGTGACACTACCCATGCCCATGCAGCTTCTAGCCCGCACTGCCGAAGGTCTCGGCCTTCCCCTAAACGCCCAGCAACTGCAACAGTTCGAGGAGTACTACCACCAGCTCATTGCCGCCAATCGGCGTGTCAGCCTCACCAGCATCACCGACTACCAGGAGGTACAGAGGCGACACTTCGGCGAATCGCTCGCTGTGGGTGCCGCCCTGTATCGAGCAGGAGTGCTCAAGCCTGGCGAAGGGGCCAGGGTCCTCGACCTCGGCGCCGGTGCTGGCTTCCCCGGCCTACCCATGAGGATCGTCCACCCTGCCCTGCGATTGACCATCCTGGAAGCCACCCGCAAGAAGACCACCTTCCTGGAACGCCTGCTGACCCGACTGAGCTTGGAGGACGTGGCGGTGATCACCGGACGAGCGGAGGCCGTAGCCCGCGACCCGGCCCATCGGGAAGGCTACGACCTGGTGTTAGCGCGGGCGGTGGCTCCCCTGGCCGTCTTAGTCGAGCTGGCGCTGCCCCTTCTGGGGCTAGATGGCTTCCTGGCCGCCCCCAAGGGAAGCCGTGCCCCCCAAGAGATGGCCGAGGCCGGCCGCGCCCTGGCACTCTGTGGCGGACGCATTGTCTCGGCCGATCCTCTCCCCTCCCCTGCCCTGCCCCTGACGCTCGTGCTGGTGGAGAAGACAGCTCTCACCCCTGCCGCCTACCCCCGCCGCCCAGGCATCCCCACCAAGCGCCCCCTGCGCTAGCCATCGCTTCTGCCAAGCGCCTATGGATGTCCACCCATTTCGTCAGCGGCGAATTTTGACGGAAATGGGCCGATTAGCCCTCGAAAATGGCTAGACAGGTGGGCGCTAATGCTTTATAAATTCAGAGACCCATAGCTGAACAAGGGTGGCAGAGCAAGGACTATTTGTCTGAAGGCTCGCCAAAGGCAGCTTTCCTGCAAGGAGGACAGAAGATGGGGTTCCAAAACACCAGCTTTCAGAATCTACCCAACTGGTTAGGGCGGTTGATCCGCCTCGACCTGACGGTCTTCGACGACGTGAAGGACGATGCGGCGGCCACGGTGCCAGCCCTGGTGGTGGTGGTGGTGGCCAGTCTTCTTGCGGGGCTCGGATCGTGGCTCTGGTGGATCTTCGAGATTGACTTCCCTGGAGACATAAGCGAGAAGAACTTCGAAGCGTTCTGGAAGACCTTCATCCTCGGGGGCATCTTCATGGCGGCGTTGTGGGTGCTGTGGGTGTACATCAGCGCTATGATCCTCTCCCGCGTCTTTCGCGCCGGCGCCGACATGAATCAAATGATGCGAACGATGGGCCTGGCCTTCGCGCCCATGGCCATCTCTTTTCTGGTAGTCATTTCGGTGCTGGCTGTGCCCTTTGGAGTCATCGCTGTTGCCACAACCCTTCTGCTAACCAACGTCGCTATGCAGGCTGCCACTGACGCTGAGCCACAGCAGGTGATTGTGTCCAACCTGGCCGGCTTCGCTGTGTTTGCAGTCGTCCTCGGGATCCTGGCCAATGTCGCCCAGATCTACGATACAGGCGGCCTAGCACCGGGCATCTTCTTCTTCGACCTCGCCCTGTAGCTGGGCTGCTTCGCCCGCCTGCACCTAGCCCGGCCAATCGCTAACAACGTGGGAGACCCGCCCGCGGGCGGGTCTCCCATCGTTGCTGTTATGCCTCTTGCGCCAAGCGAGCGACCTTGATCTAGCCTATGGCCCCTTCTGCTCGTAGCTCCTCTATCTGCTGGCCGCTGTAGCCCAGGTCGAGGAGGGCCTCCTCCGTGTGCTGGCCACGGCGAGGAGCCAGGCTGCGCACCGATCCCGGCGTCTGCGATAGCTTGGCCCCCACCCCCACCTGCCGCACCTTGCCCACCGTCGGATGCTCCAGCTCCACCACCATGTCCCGCGCCCGCACCTGAGGGTCGTTGAACACCTCCTCCAGGCTGTAGACCGGCCCCACGCAGATGTCAAACTGGCGCAGGTATTCGAACCACTCGTCGCGCGTCCTGGTCTTGAACTCCTGGCGGAAGTAGTCGAACATCTCGGGGTGCTTGTCGGCATTCATCTGGTAGGGAATGAAATCCTCACGGCCCAGGGCGCGACAGAGCGCCTCCCAGAACCATGGCTCTAGGCAGCCGATGCTTAGCCACTGGCCGTCCTTGGTCTCGTAGACGCCATAGAAGGGCGCCGCGCCGTTGAGGAAGCTCTGGCCGGGCCGAGGAGCCGCGCCAGAGGCGAAGTACTGGCTGACAGCATGAGTAAGGAGAGAGATGACGCCATCGGTCATAGCCATGTCGACGTACTGGCCCCGACCCGTCCGCTCGCGGGCGATGACCGCCGCCAGGATAGCGAAGGCAGAATAGAGGCCGCCGCCGGCAAAGTCCGCGATTATGTTCATGGGGATGGCCGGCGGCGTGCCCGGCCAGCCGATCATCCCCAGAGCACCACCGATGGAGATGTAGTTGATGTCGTGGCCCACCAGACCGGCGTAGGGGCCGCTCTGTCCATAGCCTGAAAGCGAACAATAGACAATGCGGGGATTGATGCGGCTCAACGTGTCGTAGTCGACCCCCAGGCGCTTCACCACGCCAGGGCGGAAGCCCTCCAGTACCACGTCAGCCCTCTCGGCCAGCTTGTAGAACACCTGGCGAGCGGCCTCATTCTTCAGGTTCAGAGCGATGCTGCGCTTGTTGCGGCTGAGGGCATCGAAGGCCATGGCCCGCTCGCTGATGTCGCGCTCCAGCATGCGGGCCTTCGCGCCACCGCGACCGTCCAGCGGCTCCTCGACCAGCAGGACGTCGGCCCCCAGGTCAGCCAGGAGCATCGAGCAGTAGGGGCCGGGAGCCAGGCGCGACAGGTCGAGAACGCGGATTCCTTCCAGGGCCAGCATGAGCAGCACCTCCCTGTCACATAGGAAAAAGGGCGAAGATTCAGCCGCATGATCGCCCAGCTCCGAAACTGTGTCAAGCTTGGCGACGCGACAGTCGCCTTGCCCTGGGCGGCGGTTCTTGCTACCATATGAGCACAAAGTGGGGCTGTAGTTCAGAGGGAGAACGTTTGTCTGGCAGACAAAAGGTCGGGGGTTCGAGTCCCCCCAGCTCCACCAGAGCTCGAATACAAAATCGGCCCCAGGCGGGGCCGATTTCGTTCAGAGGTGCTAGTATCTGCTAACCGGAGCTCCAGCTCTAGTGCGTTAGGGCTTGATCTGCTTGCCGCACCCGCTCGCAGAGCGTCACCAGCAGCTTCCGCTGGAGACCGGGCACCGTCTCCAACACGGACATGAAGTCTCGGCGGTGCAGGACCAGCAGGTTCATAGGCGTCTCAGCGATGACCGTCGCGCTGCGGGGCTTTCCATCGATGACCGACATTTCCCCTACAACATCGCCAGGGCCAAGTTCAGCGATCGCCTTGCCATCGCCCTCGACTCTGGCCCTACCGTCGACTATGATAATCGCCTCCAGCCCCTGCGCACCCTGCTTAGCCAGAACCGCCCCTTTGCGAAGCTGGACCTCGTCGGCGTACTTGGCAACGGCGTTGAGCTGGCGTTGGCTAAGGCGGCTAAATAGCGGTATCTTCTGCAGCAAATCAACCTTGTCCGAGCGACGGCAACGAAACATCGGCACGGCTGTCTACCTCACACGAAAGTAGAACGAGTCTACAGCCGCTCAGACCCTCTGTCAACATCTACTGGCCCTGCCTGTCGTCCAGCGGCTGGAGGTGCCATGAACGACCGGCCTCTCATCGAGACCCCAGCCGCCCTGCCGCTGGCCAGCGCCGTCGTGTAGCTTGTAGATGACCCAAAAACACGGTATGGTATAGGCGTGCCGTAACTGGCAGACAAGAGGTCGGGGGTTCGAGTCCCTCAGCTTCACCAACTCTTGTTTTACAGGGCAAAAGCGAAGAGCAGGAGTAGTAGGCGCCTCGTCCTCGCCAGAGAGCTGACGGCAGTTGCGAGTCAGCAACGGGGAATGGGCCGAACTCGCCTGGGAGCAGCGCCGGCGAAGGGTCAGTAGCCGGCGACGGGTAGCGCCCGTTACAGCGCCCCCGAGCGCCCCGACCTGTCGGGGAAGCAGGGTGGTACCGCGGAGAGGCCCTCCGTCCCTGTGGACGGGGGGTTTTGGCTATGCACAGAAAATGCCCATCGATGACCAGCTAGCCATCGTCGGCCGATTGGCCTTCGCCGCCGTCCTCGGCGCCCTCATCGGCCTGGAGCGCGAGCTGCGGGGCTATCCCGCCGGCGTGCGTACGGTAGCCCTGGTGGCCCTGGGTGCCGCCCTGTTCACCGACATCTCCCAGCTCCTGGGCGAAGAGGACCGGGTGGCCGCCGGCATCGTCACCGGCATCGGCTTCATAGGCGCTGGCGTCATTTTCCGCGAAGGCTACACTGTGCGGGGAATCACCACCGCCGCCACCATCTGGGGCGCCGCCGCCATCGGCATGGCTGTCGGCCGCGAGCTCTACTTGGTGGCTGGCCTGGGGGCAGTGCTGGTGTTCATCCTGCTGGAGGCCCGACCGGCCGTGCGCAGGCTGGACCTCCTAACCAGGGGACGCCTGCGCGAACCGATAGAGCACGAGGACCCCAACCAGGAGGGGACAGAGAATGACCGATAGGTACAACCCGTCGGGCATCGAGAAGAAGTGGCAGAGGAAGTGGGAAGAGGACGGCCTGTACGAGTCGCCGGACGACGACCCTCGACCCAAGTGGTACCTCCTCACCATGCTCCCCTACACCTCCGGCGACCTGCACATCGGCCACTGGTACCCCATGGCCCCCTCCGACGTGGCCGCTCGCTACAAGCGGATGCAGGGCTACAACGTCCTCTTCCCCATGGGCTTCGACGCTTTCGGTCTGCCCGCCGAGAACGCCGCCATCAAGCAAAAAATCCACCCTTACAAGTGGACTATGGACAACATCCAGCGCATGCGCCAGCAGCTGAAGTCGATGGGCGCGATGTTCGACTGGCGTCGCGAGGCCAGTTCCTGCGACCCTGAGTACTACCGCTGGACTCAGTGGTGGTTCCTCAAGTTCTACGAGAAGGGGCTGGCCTACCGGGCCAAGGCCCCCGCCAACTGGTGCCCCTCCTGCCAGACCGTGCTGGCCAACGAGCAGGTCCTGCCCAGCGGCGACTGCGAGCGCTGCGGCACGCCCGTCAGCCGCCGCGACCTCGAGCAGTGGTTCTTCCGCATCACCAAGTACGCCGACGAGCTCCTCGACCACAGCCAGATCCAGTGGCCGGAGCGAGTGGTTGCCATGCAGAAGAACTGGATCGGCCGCAGCGAGGGGGTAGAGATCGCCTTCGGGCTGGACGTGCCCGGCGTGGAGGAGAAGGAGATCCGCGTCTTCACCACCCGCCCCGACACCGTCTACGGCGTTACCTTCATGGTGCTCGCGCCCGAACACCCCCTGGTGGAGAAGCTGACCACCCCCGACCGGCGAGCGGAGGTAAAGGCCTACGTCGAGCAGACACGCCGCCTTAGCGACATCCAGCGCCTGTCTACCGAGAAGGAGAAGAGGGGCGTCTTCATCGGCTCCCACTGCAAGAATCTGCTCTCCGGCCAGGAAGTTCCCCTGTGGATCGCCGACTACGCCCTGCTGACCTATGGCACCGGCATCGTCATGGGCGTGCCTGCCCACGACCAGCGCGACTTCGACTTCGCCAAGAGGTACGGCCTCTCCATCCCCGTCGTCATCGCTCCGCCCGGCTGGCAGGGCGAAGAGCTCACAGAGGCCTACGTCGGCCAAGGCGCCATGGTCAACTCCGGCCCCTTCGACGGCACCCCCAGCGATAAGGGCTACGAGGCGGTTGCTGATTATGTCGAGTCTAAGGGCTGGGGGAACCGAAAGGTAGGCTATCGCCTGCGCGACTGGCTCATCTCCCGCCAGCGCTACTGGGGCTGCCCCATCCCCATCGTCTATTGCGATCGCTGTGGCACCGTCCCCGTGCCCGAAGAGGACCTGCCCGTCCTCCTGCCCGAGGACGCCGAGTTCAAGCCCACCGGCGAGTCGCCCCTGGCCCGCCATCAGGGGTTCGTCAACACCACCTGCCCCCGCTGCCAGGGGCCCGCCCGGCGCGAGACGAACACCATGGACACCTTCATGGACTCCAACTGGTACTTCATACGCTACCTCAGCCCCCACTACAATGAGGGGCCGGTGGATCCGGCGCTGGCCAAGAAGTGGCTGCCCGTCGACCAGTACACCGGCGGCGCCGAGCACGCCGTCATGCATCTGCTGTATGCCCGCTTCTTCTGGAAGGTGGCCCGCGACCTGGGGATCGTCCTGGGAGACGAGCCCTTCCTACGGCTGTTCAACCAGGGGCACATCATCGTCGAGCGGGCCAAGATGAGCAAGTCGCGGGGCAACGTCATCACCCCCGACGAGTATGTGGCTCGCCTGGGGGCCGATACGGTGCGCTGCTACCTGATGTTCATGGGCCCCTGGGAGCATGGCGGCGAATGGGATGATTCGGGCATCTTTGGCATCCACCGCTGGCTGAATCGCGTCTGGGGCCTGATCCTCGGCGCTGCCCCCAGCGACGGCGCCGACCATCAAGCCACCCACCAGGCCCGCCACCTCACCCATAAGACCATCCGGCGGGTGAGCGAAGACATGGAGCGCTTTCGTTTCAACACCATGCTAGCCGCCCTCATGGAGTACTCCAACTTCCTGACCAAGGCCCGGGAGTCGAGCCATGTGGACGCCGCCGCCTGGCAGGAGGCTATGGAGACGCTCCTGCTTCTGATGGCACCCTCAGCGCCCCACTTCGCCGAGGAACTGTGGGCCCGCCTGGGCAAGCCCTATAGCATCCACCAGCAGCCCTGGCCGAAGTGGGACGAGGAGCTAGCCAGGGAAGAAGAGATAACCCTGGTGGTGCAGGTGAACGGTAAGGTGCGCGACCGCCTTCAGGTGCCGGCGGACATCGACGAGGAGGGGGCCAAGGAGCTGGCCCTGGCCAGCCAGCGGGTGCAGTCCCACATCGACGGCAAGCGAGTGGAGCGCATCATCTACGTGCC
>DAOUEZ010000021.1:0-137761 GCA_034429995.1 Dehalococcoidia bacterium | reverse complement strand
ACTACCCGCGGGCCGCCGAAAGGACTGCCACTGCCTCGATCTCCACCAGCATCTCGGGCTCGGCCAGGCGGCTTATCTCCAGCATGCTGGAGGCCGGCCGCACATCGCCGAAGGCCTCCCGATGGGCTCGAGCCACCTCCCGCCAGCGGCCGATGTCTATCAGGTAGATGCGCGTTCGCACCACGTCCTTGAGGCTGGCCCCGGCCTGTTCCAGGGCCGCCTTCTACTGTGCGCCGTTCCAACCATTCGCCTTAGCCCAGCCTCGCCATCCCTCAAGGTAGGTAGGCGTCCCTGTCTCGCTGAAGGGTTTGCCGAAGGGCCTGGGCGGCTCGCCACTGGCATTCAACTTCTGCCCATCCCAGGTGTAGACCACCTTATCCCAGACACTGGGACAACAGCGGGGATCGCCAGGGGCATAGGTCGTATAGCCAATGATAAACTGGCCAGGGTCTTCTGACGGGATCAGGCTTCCACCCCCCAGGTAGGTATAGAAGGTGTCGGAGCCCAGATACTGGTCTTCCAGGAAAAAGTGGGTGGTGGAGCAGGGAAAGCCAGGGTTAGCGAGCATGGAGATGTCCAGGCCAGGCGGAAAAGGACAACCGCTAGAGACGGCCAGGAGGCGGCGGCCCTGCTGATCCACTGTGAAGCGGTAGTCGCCGACATCGTAGCCCCGCTCCTGCACGGAAGCCTTCGCCAGCTCGAAGAGCACCTCTAGGGGAATAGGCGTTGGCGCAGGTTGCGATGTCGAAGGTCGTGGAGTGGGCGTGACCACTGCGGTGGGCCTTGGCCCTGGCGTGGTCCTCTGTCTCGATTGGGCGACCACGGTGTGAAGGCGTTCTTCGATGATTCCTGCTAGACGCTCCTCTTCGTTTGTATCGGGCCTCTCGAAGAAGTCACCAAACATCATGCCGCCTACGATTCGGTCCACCCGTATGCCAAATATGTCCCCATAGAAATCCAACGACAGGAAACCAGCATCGAGTTCAACGCTCATGCGTAAGGCCATACTCTCGTCCCCGTACGCGGGGAACGACAGTCTATCTACGTTGAAGTCGGTGAGCTTAATGTCCTCGAATGGAAGGTCTTCGCCCTCTTCCCGAATCTTCTCTTGAAAGTACTGCGTGACTGCCTCGCGCAATGGCTGTCGGCAGCGCTCAATGAAGTCGCTTACGTCCGCGAAAGTTTGGGAGGCAGCCGCCACGTCCTCAAAGATTGTGACGCTTGACTGAACCTCTTCGTCGTCTGACCCGTGGAATTCGCGGGACTCGACCTCAACCAGAGTGCCGGGCGCCTCCTCCTGCTCTATGAACCATGCGCACTCGGGGGGCAAGTCGGGTTGAAAATCCTCCTCGTCCTCCTCCGCCGGTCGCTCTACCCATCCGGTGGGGAAGTCCTCAAGCCGGAGGAGAGCTTGCTCAGCCAGCGCGCGTGCTTCCTCCTCCGCCATGCCGACTGGCGTTTCATGCGCAGCAGGGGCCGCGGTCACCGTTGCCGTCTGCTCGACCTCGGTGGGGGGCTTCCCGTTGTCGCCGTCCGCGCAGGCTACCCCGACAGCCAAACAAACCACCACGATGGCAACTACGAACCCCGGCTTCATGGGTGCTCCACCTTGAGCTCCGTTGCTTCCATTCGCTCAATTATACGACTGCCGCTACTCCCTTACCACTGCTACTGCCTCGATCTCCACCAGCATCTCGCGCTCAGCCACAGCGCTATTCCCAGAAGCTCCTCTGGGCCGACTCCGGTCGCTCCTTGGGCGGCAGGCCCAGGTGCTCGTAGGCGTGGCGGGTGGCTATGCGCCCGCGAGGGGTGCGCTGAAGGAAGCCTACCTGCATCAGATAGGGCTCGTAGACGTCCATGATCGTGTCCGCCTCCTCGGAGATGGAGGCGGCGATAGTCTCGATGCCCACCGGCCCGCCGTCGAACTTGTCGATGATCGTGTGCAGGACCTTGTGGTCAACCTCGTCCAGGCCCAGCTCATCGATCTCCAGGCGGGACAGGGCCTCCTGTGCCACCTGCTCGGTGATGACGCCGTCGGCCATCACCTGGGCGTAGTCGCGTACCCGCCTGAGGAGGCGGTTGGCCACCCGAGGCGTGCCGCGGGCACGGCGGGCGATCTCCTGCGCTCCCTTGTCCTCGATAACGATGTGCAGGAGGGCGGCGTTGCGGCGAACCAGGCCAGCGATGTCTTCCTGCTGGTAGAAGTCCAGGCGGTAGACGGCGCCGAAGCGGTCGCGCAAGGGCGGGCTCAGCAGGGCGTAGCGGGTGGTGGCGCCGATGAGGGTGAAGGGCGGCACCGACAGGCGCACGCTTCTGGCCCCCGGACCTTTGCCCAGGATGATGTCCAGGGCGAAGTCCTCCATGGCCGGGTAGAGGATCTCCTCGGCTGCTCGCGGCAGGCGATGGACCTCGTCGATGAACAGCACGTCCTCCCGCTGGAGGTTGGTGAGGATGGCTGCCAGGTCGCCCGCCCGCTCGATGGCCGGGCCGGAGGTGAGGCGAATGTTGACCCCCATCTCGTGGGCGATGATGTGGGCAAGGGTGGTCTTGCCCAGCCCCGGCGGCCCGTAGAGCAGGTGATGATCCAGGGCCTCGCCCCGCTTCTGAGCCGCCGCGACGGTGATGCGTACGTTGTCCTTGATCTTGGCCTGGCCCACGAAGTCGTCCAGGCGCTTGGGGCGCAGGGTTGTATCGAGGGTAACGTCCTCTTCTTGCTGCTTGCCGGAGGTGATGCGCTCGGCCATGTTCAATGCAGGGAGGTTCTCGCCAGCCTTTGATGTATTATAAGACGAGAGTAGTCATTCGTCTACGCGCTTATCCAGAAAATGGGCTGCTCTGGGCCGCTGGCCTGCTAGGGCATGCTCAAGATCACGTAGACCTCGCCAGCATCGGGGCGAGCGTTGTCGGGGCCGTCGGCCAGAAGGGCGCCGCCAATGATGTCGTCCCTGCCGTCACCGTTGACGTCGCCGCTGGCCACCGAGAAGCCCAGCTCATCCTCCGGCTCGGCTCCAAGGACGGTCCTCTCCTGTTGGCCCACAGCGGCATCGACGGTGGCCGGCCACTGGGCCGAGCCCAGGAAGACAAGGACCTCTCCGGCCTTCTCGCGGGAGTTGGCCGCCGGGGCCCCGACCAGCACGTCGGCTAGGCCGTCGCCATTGACGTCGCCGGCGGCCAGGGAGTGGCCGAAGAGGTTGTTTGGGTCGCTGCCCATAAGGGTGACGTCCTGTTTTCCCTCGGCGATGTCCATGGTGCTGGGCAGCTCCGCCGAGCCGAAAATAACATAGACCTCGCCGCAGTTGTTGCGGCTGTTGTCCCGCCCGTCGGCGTTCCGTGCGCCGATGAGGATGTCATCTACCCCGTCGCCGTCGACATCAGCGGCGGTCAGGGCGAAGCCCAGCCAGTCGTTGGCATCAGCGCCCCAAATGGGCAGGAACCCCTCGTCGGAGGTCAGGTCAAGGGTTCCCTTCAGCTCAGGCGAGCCGAAGATGACATAGGCTACGCCTCCGTCGGCGCGCTGGCCTTCGGGGCCGTCGGCCATGTGCGTCCCTAGGAGGATGTCGTCGATGCCGTCGCCATCGACGTCGCCACTGGCGGCAAAGTTGGCCAGAAAGTCCTCGGTCTCAGCGCCAAGGATGGTGAAGTCCTGTTGACCCTGGCCCACATCGACGGTTCCCCTCGGTTCGGGCGAACCGAACACCACATAGACCTCGCCGCCACCGCTGCGGTTGTTGTCCGGTCCATCGGCGCCCGGGGCGCCAACAATGACATCATCAACGCCATCCCCGTTGACGTCACCGGCCGCCAGGGCATAGCCCAGGTAGTCGCCGGCCTCAACGCCAACGATGGTCAGGTCCTGCTCGTCGAGGGCCGTATCCACTGTGCCGCTCAGGTCGGGTGAGCCGAAGACCACATAGGCTTCGCCGGCGTAGGTGAGGCCGCCGTCGGGGCGGCGGGCGAAGCGGGCGCCTACCAGGACGTCGTCGATGCCGTCGCCGTTGAAGTCGCCGCTGGCTACCACAAAGCCGAGGTTATCGCCCGCGTTGGTGCCTATCACGGTGAAGTCGTGTTCATCCTTGCCTATGTCCACCGTGCCGCTGACATCGGAGGAGCCGAGGATGACGTAGGCTTCGCCGGCGTTGATCCGTTCGTTGTCCGGGCCGTCGGCCTTGGGGGAACCCACGAGGATGTCGTCGATGCCGTCGCCGTTGAAGTCGCCCTGGGCCAGGGAGAAGCGGTCGGCGAGATAATCGTCGGCGTCGCCGCCGAACACGGTCAGGTCAGCGGCTGTGGTGGCCAGATCGATGGTCGAAGGGGCTGGCTGAGACATCCCCACAGTGGGGGTGGGGGTCTCTGGCGGCGACGGCCCGCCTTCGCCCCCGCAGGCAGCCGAGGCTACAAGGAGGGCGAGGAAGGCAGCACAAGCTGCCGCAGCGGCTATGGTTCTCCAAGGGTGGCACATCGCATATAGAATAACACACGAGTTGGCAGCGTCCAGGCGGGAGTTCGAGGATTGTGCCCGTTCTTGGGGCCAGCGGCATCGATATCTGCTACGAGCAGGCGGCCGCAGGCTTTCCAGCGAGCGGTGGTTGAATTGCTAGAGGCTGTGGAGGCTGGACGGCCGGTCGGCGGCGAGTTCGACCTGTAAGGGGTCTCAGGCGGGCGAGATCCCTAGGTCGCCTGTAACGAACTGCTCTATGGGAGCGAAGTCATCCGCACTCAAGCGGCCGAAGTCCGTGGAGCTCATCGCAAATTGCTCGTACCGTGCCAGCCTTGCGCGGTTATACAGCCGCAGGTACCCGCCCGCGATGGTGGTAAGGAACCGGTTCACCGCCTGGTTGCGCTCCCCGTGGCTAGTGAAGTGCCTGTCGAGCTTTCTACAGAACCAGGCCTCCACGTAGTGTAGGGCGCAGTAGAAGAGCACCGTCACTGCCCAGTCGAGGAAACGGGGTCCGCTCACATCTATCGTCGCGAGGAACGCCTTGTTGTGGCGCGCTTTGCGGAGGTGGACGGTCTCTGAGGTCATGTTTGATGGGGCGAGCAGAGGTGGTCACCCCAGCTAGTGACAACCTCGGGCCCAATTTCATCCGCCGACGCTATCATGAACTCAATGCCTAGATCGGGGAACATTCCCATGAGGCTTTGGAAGACGGGGATAATCACTGTCTCGGCTTCGTATAGTTCCGCGTCGACTGTGACCAGGAAGTCCAAGCCCTCGGCGCCCTCTCGCACCCGCACGCTGTGGATGCCCCTGACTCCAGAGAGTTCGCGACGTAGTCTTTCATTTGCCTGGTCACGCTGAGAGGGCGTGCCGAAGACCCGGAGTCCCGCAAAGGCCACTACCTCGGCAAACGGCAGTCTTACGTCGTCGTCGAAACGAATGAGGGCGTCCAGCCTCGTGTCACCCGTGACCCCGCCGAACGCTACGTGATTCCAGTAGACGCGCTGCAAATCCGTCGTGACTTCGAGATCCTTCGGAGCAGTGACCATGCTGAGCCCCTTGCTATTCGCCAGGTGTGCGCTCTGGGCGTCCGCCTACGCTACTCTGCACCAGGTGTGGCCGGCTTGTCTTCACGTACCATGACGGGCACTTCTTGCTCGAGCACCCCGTCGAGATAGGCCCTCACCTTGTAGAGCTGGGGTGACTTGAAAGTGACGCCGAACCCGGCAAACCATTGATGCCCCTTCGTTGAGGTGATATCGCAGACCACCGGCTCGGTCTCTACGACTGTTTCGTCAAAAGAATCGACTATCTTCATGTAAGCCGTATGTGTACCCTCGCCCTGGATCCGGCAGTAGATCATGAAGCTGACATTCACCGGAAACCCGCGAGCCCCGATCGTGTCGAACACTCCTATTATGTGGGATCGCCCCCGCTTGTCCTCGAAGGCGTCCTGCGCCACTATCAGGGCGGTTATGGCGGCGTCACGTTTGCGGTCGACAGGCATCAATTAGTTCTCAGGCGAGAGCTATAGCACCAGCTCAATTCTATCACATCTGTCACCCATGTTTCTGAACGAGCTCAGGGAAGATGTCGTGGTAGAAGAAGCCGCAGAGGCCGGCGGTGTCGTGAGCGCTGATCTCGAAGCTGTCGCCCGCCTTGTGGTTCCAGTGGCAGGTGCCCTTCACTGACTTGATGGTGGCGACCACGTGGTGCCCTACGTGGAATTTCTCCTCCTGCTGCGCCAAGCTCTCCCTCCTTGGTTCGGTTCGACCGTGAATGGCTAGAGGGAGCGTACTGGCGCCACGATAGGGCTGTCAAGGTGGGCGGCCGTCACTCCTCCCACACCGCCGCCATGACGATGGCGCCGCTGCGGATGACCTGCGCCCGGCCCAGGGATGGGTCGCGGGGCACGTCTTTGCCCAACGATGGAGCCTCCTCGCCCAGCGGCGGCCGAGGGCGAGAGGGAGTAGGCGGCTGGAGAGGCTGGGGCTTGTCGGCCATGCGTTCCTCCTAGGTATAGACGCCCACCACAAGAGCGTCGCGGGGGTCGGACTCCGAGAAGAAGATGAGGGCGCAGCCGCGGCCGACCACCATGTCGGCGGCGTCGATATTGCGGGCCACCGGCACGTCCTCCAGCCACACCGCCAGGCTCCCCGCCACCTGGACGGTGGCCGTATAGGAGCCGGAGTCGAAGCCCTTAACCGTCCCCTTGCGCACGATCATCCTACACTGCTCCCAACCACAGCCGTTGCTCGTAGACGGGTACCCTGCCGCCCGCCGAGTAGCGCATACTTAGGCCGACCACTCGCCGCCGAGCGTCCGTCAGGCCCGCCGACTGGTCGCTGATGGAGATGACGTCGTAGAGCTCCTGGCCGCAGTTCACCGGCACCACGATCTCGCCGCTGCTGGAGGCGATCTCCTGGTGGCGCATCTCGGCGTCGGCCCGGTCTTGGGCGCGGGCGACCGTGTCCAGGTTCAGGTCATGCACCTGGCGGACGCGGTCGTAGGCATCCTCGATTTCATCCCAATCGAAGGCCTCCACGAATAGGTCATCGCCAAACACCTGCACCCGGTTGGCCTGGGGGCGCTGGCTGCCGTGGCGGCCGCGGAAGATGGCGTGATCCGTGCCGTACGAGTAGTCGCTGGCCTCGTTGGCCTGGGGGTTCTTGATGTAGGCGAAGTGGCCCCGGAAGAAGAGAACGTCGGGCACCATGGCCAGCAGGCGACGCACCGCTGTGGCCCCACTCTCGCCGGGGTGGATGGTGAAGCTGGGGTAGAGGTCAGTGAGGACACTGCTGCTGCCGAGGCTGGAGAACTCCAGGCCCGCTCGCGCCATGACGAAGGAGAGTAGCTGGAAGACGTTCCTTTCGCCTTGAGCCCAGGCGTACTGATGACGCGAGCGCCAGCCCTCCATCAGTTGCCAGGCATCGCGAGCGTCGAGGACGAGGGTGGCTTTCCCTTCGCCCGAGGTGTATTCCCATCGCTCGATCCAGTAGGCGAGGCCCGAGGAGGCCAGGGGGCCGCCGGCAGTCTGATAGCCGGGGCTCACTCGCACCTCGCCGCCCGCCTTGATGACCGCCTTCTCCCCTGATAGATCCAGGTAGCGACCGTCGTCGTTGCGCAAGACGAGGCGAAGGCGGCCACCGTTGGGATCGGTTTCGCTGGTCAGCTCTAGGACGTCGGTGGTGACGTCCAGGGCGGGAGTAGTGAGGGAGGCCTGCCAGACGCCCGAGGGGGTGGTCAGCCACACGTCGCTCGTGCTATAGGCGATGGCCAGCCCGCAGTCGCTGGTAAGATTCATGGGCACCGGCTCTCGCCAGAGGTTATTCACGTAGTCGGCTGTGACCGGCGAGAAGGAGAAGCAGGGGCGGGAATAGCTTTCGCTGCCCGTGTACTTTTCCACGAAGGTCAGGCGGAAGACATCGGGGTAGGCCAGGAAGGGGGCGCGGAATTCCATGTCCGAGCCCGCGCTGGCCGCCGCGAACTCCCGCAGGGGCGACCAGGTGTCGGGCGCCTGAGAGTAGCCGTCGCCGTAGATGCAGGTCCAGACCTTGTGGGCCCCCTGAGCGTCGCTGCCCGAAACCACCACGTCGAAGTCGGCCTCATACTGGCAGGCCAGCCCGCTCACCGAGGCCAGGCTGTTGGTCCAGGCGGCGGGGCTGCCCCAGGTGCCGTTGCGCTTGACGGCGTAGACGGTGCCCCCTACGGAGTAGATGAGGAGGACGGTGTTATTGGCCTTGAGGTCGGCAGCCAGCCAGCCCACAGCGGCTGCCGCCGTGGTTATCGCCGTGGCTGAGCCGAAGGTGGCGCCGTAGTCGCTGCTTTCCCGCACGTAGATGGTCCTGCCATTGGTGCCTACGTACAACAGCAGCACCTGGGCCGCTCGGCTGGCCAGGGCGACGCCGGCGTTTGCGGCGGAGTCCACGAAGGTCCAGTTGCTGAAGTTGCTGCCCGGACCGGGGCTGACCACCCGCTGGAGATAGAGAGAGCCGCTGTCCACACGGCAGCGAATGAGGGAGCCATCGCCCGGCATGGTGGCGGCATGATAGCTATCGGCCTCGCTGCCCGAGTACAGGCGCTGCCAGTCCAGGCGGCGGATGCCGCTGATCCTGTCGGCGACCTCTACCTTCACGTAAGGGATGGCGCTGGCACTTTTCTGGGAAGCGAGCAGGGCAGAGGGCAGGGTTCGCATGTTCCCTATGATTGCCAGACAGTGCTCTGGTCGGCCGGCTGCGTCGCCGGCGTGTACAGCCGGCGCACCCGCACGGCGTTGCGTCGACTGTGCTTAGCCAGAGCGCGGGAGAAGACGGCCAGGCGCTCCTGGCCCCAGGTGAGGTAGTGGCGCCAGACGTCCTGCCCGCCCACGTTGATCCGATTGGTGGCGAAGCTGGCCCACTCCAGGGCGGCGTAGGCGGCGGCCCCGGTTGCCACCAGCTCCTCGAGGTGGGGTGGGATGGTGGAGGTAGTAGCGTCGAGGGTGTGCATCTTGCCGTAGTAAATGTTGACCGATTGGCCGCCAGGGGGTGTCGCGTCCACTAGAAGGGTGAGAGTGCCTGCCCACAGGGAGAAGGGGACATAGCTGGGGGGATACTTGTCTATCGGGTACTCCACCGCTTCCACAGCCACTAGGTCGCTGAGGCTGGCCAGAGAGATATCGCGGCTGCCTTCGCTGGTGGCCGGGGTAGCTTTGGCCTCCAGGGGAATGGCCAGGCTCAGCTCCCGCACCGCCCGCTCGATGTGGCGGTCCAGCTCATCGTCGGTCCAGCGCTGGTTGGCCGGGTCCTCGTCGTGCAGGTCCCGCCGGACCCGCGTTCTCATCTCCGATAGATTCACGGGCTACCTCCCCTGACTACGCCTGCCGTGCCATGGCCCTCACTGAGGCAATGAGAACCTCTGACTCGCTGAGGTAAGCGTCTATGAACTCTTCCAGCTCAGTGCGCTGGGCCTCCGAGAGGGCTACCGCCAATTGGCCGTCTACCGAGCGCCAGACGACGCCCGTGTGCAGGTGGTTGGCCAGCTGGCGGATCGTCTCCTGGCGCTGGGCCAGGCCGTTGAGCATGTTCACTAGCGTGTCCAAATTCTTTTCACTGAGGCCCATGTTTTCTCCTCCCTTAGGCCGTTTCCAGGGTCATGTAGCTTCCAGACTTGACCACCCGATAGAGCGTGCCGCCGAATTTCAGGTAGAGGTTGCTCTTGTTGGTCGGCGGGTCGCCGCCGCCGACCACGCGCAGATAGGGTGTACTGGGGCCTGCCTCGATAAGGTACTGCTTGTTGCCCGCGGCCCCTAGCTGGTCGGCAATCTTAAGGCCAATGGTATCGAAGGCAGCGCCAGAGTACCCCTGGTTCTCAACCTCTAGGCCAACTATCTGGCTGGGGTTGGTGCTGAACATCAGCATTGGCTGGCGAATCAGCGTTCCCCAAATCTGAGAAGCGGGGCCAGAGTAGTTCATCAGGCCAGTGCGAACCCAAATCCCGTATAGTTTCTCGAGGGTTCCCGCGTTGGCGGCCAAAGCGGTGAAATAAAGCCCTGCTGCTATCGAGGCAGTCGCTCCAGAGTAGACGATGGCTGATGCCTGCCCCTTGAAGGCGTAGATGCCCGCGCTGCCGCTGGTGAGGCTAAGGTGGCTGGGGGTCACGTCCATGACCTGGACTGACCTATTGGCGCCAGAGACAGATGGCTTACAGGCAAACCCCGTATAGCTGTCAGGGTTGGAGCCCAGGCCAAGGCGGCTGCCCACTTTGACCTCGTCGCTGAGGGTGATGTGGGGGCTGGCCGTCGACAGAGTAATGCGGTCGTTGCCTCCTGAGTCCCGGATGACATTTTGGTTCAGCCGCAGGATGTCGATGAGGGCCTCTCCCTGTGAGGGGACAAAGCCGGTGTGGCCGGCGTTGGCGTAGTCCAGGTTCTCCAGAGCCGAGTGGTCGTCCGTACCGCCGCCTTCTTGTTCGCCTATTAGCTTCAGTCGGCCCACGCTCTCCTCCTAGCTCAAGGAAGCATAAACGGAAATGGAAAGGCTGGCGGCGGTGGCCGAGACCACCTTCAGAAACACAGTGGCTCCCCTCACCTCCGCCTCCAGGCTGGGGATGGGATTGGCAGCCAGTTCCTCCTGGCCGAAGCTGCGCTCGCCGCCGCGGAAGTACTTAGCGGCGGTAGCGTCCCACACCAGGAGCTGCACCTTGAGGGCGGTGAGCTCCGTAGAGCCGGTAGTGTCCACATCGAAGCGGACATCGCGGTAGCCGGTGCAGTCCACGCCCTCGCTGGCGCTGGTAGGGTCGGAGGGGTCGGCTGCCGTCAGGCCGCTGCGATGGAGGACGGGCGTCGTCTCCTCATAGACCGGCCCCTTGGGCACACCCTGGGAATCGATGCGAACGTTGGCCACGGAGTCTCCCTTCGGTCGGCCGGGCTAAGGGCCGAGGGCCAGGGCTTCCGGCCCCAACCTGACCCTCGGCCCTTGACCTCCGCCTTGCCTATGGCCGCACGCCCACCAGCTTGGCCAGCTTGAGGGTGCTGAACAGAGCGATGGACGTGTACCACTTGATGCGGCTGCGGCTGGCATCCTTCTGCTCCAGGCTTCCTACGCGCTCCACCTGGAGGCCGCCCGGCCCGGTGAGGCCGGCCAGAGCCCCCTCGCCGAACTGCGTGCCATAGATGGTGGAGCAGTCGCTGCTGGAGCCCACCGTCTGGTCGTCGGGAATGTAGTCGGACACCCCGATGGGGATGCCGTCGTAGTACTGGGCCATCTGGCCGAACTGGTCGCGGTCGGTCTCCAGCAGGGTGCCGGCGGTGCGGGCCAGCTTATTGATGATCCGACGGCTGCGCCGGCTCATAAGCAGGAGCTCCGGCTTGCCGCCCTTCACCGTATCCACCAGCTCGTCCAGCTTGTCCAGGCTGAGGGAGCCGCCGTTCACCCCCATGCTCAGGGTCTGACTGGACTCGCAGACGACGTCGATGCCATCGAAGGCCTTGGGGTTGGATGTCGAGTCGCCGCTGATGAACGTCTCCTCGAACAGGTCGCGCACCGCCTTGGCCTTCAGCTCGATGACGGCCGCCTCCAGGTCCTGGATGTTGGAGCGGGTGGCCACAAGGTAGTTGTCGATGTCGGCGTCGCCGCCCATGATCTTGAGGGCGGCCGTGATCTGGGTGAAGGTAGGGGTCGATTCCGTCCAGGCGTCGCCCACATCGTAGAAGGAGGCGGTGGCGGCGGTGCTCTCGCGGTTGTAGGTGAGGCCGTTGCCCACGATCTCGATGAAGGGCAGTGCCTGGAGAATGGGGCTGTCCTTGATGATGGTCTCGATGACGCCCACCAGGAGGACGTCGTTGGAAAGCTTGGATGCTTCGGCCAGGGTTAGGGCCATTTTCTACACACTCCTTTCTTCTTGCTCCGTAGCTGCAGACCTTTAGGTCTGCAAGAATTCTGGCTTTCTGCGGGTTTCAAACCCGCAGCTTGGATGGAAGCTGCGGATTTCAATCCGCAGGTTTGTTCCACCACGCCTACCGTTGGTGCTGTGATAGGCCGCGAACGATCTTCTCGGCGGGGCTGAGCGCCGAGAGGTCGGGGGCGCGCCGAGCGGGGGCGCCGGTAGGCACCCGCATGGCCTGGGCCTGTGACTCCAGGTGGCCGCGCAGTTGGGCGACCATGCGCAGGGCGGCCTCCAGCTGCTGGTCCACCTCCTCCACCGTCTCGCCGCTCACCAGATCGGGCGGCACCTCCGGCTGGCTGGCCAGCAGGGCATCGCGATACTTGCCGGCCGCCGCCTTGAGGCCGGCCTGGAGGGCTTCCACCTCCTGGCGAAGGGCGGCCAGCTCCTCGTCGCGGGCGGCAAGCTGGGCCTGGGCCTCGTGCAGGGAGGCGGAGAGCTGGCTTTGCTCCTCTCGGAGCTGGGCCAGGGTCTCCTCCAGGTGGGCCGCTCGCGCCTCACGGTCGGCGGCGATGGTCTGCAGGCGGTCGACCTCCGTCTGGGCCTCGGTTAGCTCATCCTGAAGGGCAGCTATCTCTTCGTCTGTCACTGTTGAAAACCTCCGCTAGCTAAGCTTTGCGAGGGGGATGGTAGGACATTTGTTCTACTATCGTCAAGGATGAGATGGCACAGCGGCCGCTTGCTGTAACAAATTGGGGCGTTCAGCCTCTTATCTGTTTGGAGATATCCTGGGAGCTTTGGAGGAGGGCGATTCTGTGGAGGGGAAAAGATGAAGAGATTTCTTGGAGCGGCGGTATTGGTGGCGGCGCTGGCTCTGGCGGTGGGTTGCGGATCGGGCGGTGGTGAGGAGCAGCCGGCTGCTGACATAGGCGGTGGAGGTGACACTCAGGAGGGCCAGGCGCCGCCCATGGCCCAGTCCATCCGTGTGGACAGTGACGGCGATACCGTCGACGAGGCAATGGAAGCGACAACATCGGCCACGCCCTCGGCGGCATCGGACCTGCGCGAGCAGTTGGGCGAGCTGGTGTTGAGCGAGGACGACGTGCCGGTTGGCTTTTCTTCGCTGGGCAGCATGGACTTCGATTTCGGCCTCGATTTCCTGGACATGCCCTCACCCCAGGGAGTGGCAGCCTACATGAGCATGTTTGCCACCCCGGAGAGCGAGGACATGATCGTGTCCATGGTTATCTTGATGGAGGACGACACGGCCTTGCAGGAGGCCTTCTCGCAGATAGACGACCTGAGCATCGAAGAGATGCAGGACGCTTTCGACATGGTGGGCGCCTACGCGGACGTGAGCCTTCTGGACACCCGCGAGCTGGACGTTTCCGGCCTGGGCGACCGGGCCTACGGCTTGGGCCTGACGGTAGATGTGCCTCAGGTGGGCGCTATGGACAGCGAGATGGTGTTCTTCGGCGAGGGGCCACTGCTGGCGATGGCCATGACGATGGCCATGGGCGGCGACGCTGCCGTGGATGTCGTATCCCTGGCGAAGGCGATGGCCGACAAGATAGAAGTTGCTGTCCACTAGACGACATCAATGCGCAAAACGCTCGCCGCGCCCCCGCCATCAGCACACCGCCGATTGTCTGTGGAGTCGGCGCGGCCAACGGGAGGAGGACCCAACATGAAGCAGATCACTGTGGACGCCGTCTGCCGGTCCGTGCGAGTGGCCCAGACCACCTTGAACCTCTTGCGAGAGTGCGAGCGGTGTTTCTGGCTGCACCTCCACGGCGTACGGCGGCCTGGGGGGCCTGCGGGGCCGTCGCCTACGGTCACGCGCGGCCTGGACACGGTCATCAGCCACTACTGCGCTCCATACCACGACCAGGACATCCTGCCTCCCCTGCTGGCCCACCACCTGCGGGGCCGCCTGGTGACGGCTCGGATCGGCCCTTGTGTTCATGAGGAGACGGGGCTGACCCTGGTCGATAGGCTGGACGAGTGCCTGGAGGTGAATGGCGGCCTCTTCGCCCCGCTCGATCACAAGACGCGGGGCTCGGCGCCGATGGGCGTGTGCGCTGCTGACCAGTTGCAGCTCGATATCTACACGCTGTTGCTCGCGGAGAGCGGCTATTCGGTGGCTGGCTACGGTGTCCTCGTCTACTACGTGCCAGTGGATGGGGAGCTCCACGAGGGATTTCCGTTCCAGGTCTACGTCCGCAAGGCAGACACGGACGCCGAGCGGGCCAGGATATGGCTTCGGCGGGCGCGGGCGGTGCTCGATCTGCCCGCTCCTCCCGAGGCGTCGCCGGACTGCGCGTACTGCGGCTGGGCTCTGTACGGCGCCGCGGCCGTTGACGTAGTGCCTGCGGTGGAAGCGATGTCCAACAAGATAGAGGCTCTCGTCCGATAGACGACACCAATCGGCAAGACGCTCGCGGCGCCCCGGTGCAAGGCCGGGGCGCTAATTGCCCTCGCTACGCGTCTCCCCCTCCTCCTCCAGCCAGCGGGCGAACTCTGTCTCCGGGTCCTGCACCCCCAGCTCGTCGGCCGCCCGCCGGCGGGAGTGGATGCCCGCCGCCACCAGGCGCGCCTCGTCCTCCACCAACCGGCTGCGGTCCTGAGGCAGCAGCGGCCCCCAGATCACCTGCGTCCGGTAAGGGGCGTAGGACACGCCGGTGTGCTGCTCGAGGATGCGCAGGATCATCTCGTTGCGCCGCTTGTAGGCCACGCTGCGCAGCAGTCGCTTGCGCTGCACCTTCTTGAGCAAGGGGTCCAGCTCCATCTGGAGGGCCACGCCCGATAGCCCCCCGCGGTTCTCCCCGAAGGCCGTGCGGGGCGATTCGCCCAGGTCGTGCAGCGTGCGGTACACCAGGTCGATGTAGTCGGCGTGCAGCCGTATGCCGCCCCCCTGGAGCAGATCAAGCAGGTAGGCGCGGGCCTTCTCCGGTAGCTCCCACACCGCCCCCGGCTGCACGGCGATGTCCTGGGCCTCGGTGATATTCTCCAGCACGGCAATGGGGTTGCCGGAAAGCTCTAGGATCATCGAAAGCTGAGACATGGCCCGATTGAGCTCCCGCACCGACTCCCGGATGGCCGGGATGTCGGAGACGCCCCAGAACTTCTTGGGCTCCCGCAGGTTAGGGAAGATGACGAAGGGGATGAAGCCGTAAGGATTGGCCTTCGATTCCAGCAGGTCGTTGTCCAGCCACAGCTCGAACTCCTGCTCCGTCCACACCTCCACCACCGTCGACTCCCGCCGCCGCCCCGACGAAGTCGGGGAGGGCTGGATGCCGTACAGCATCTGCACCTCCTCCGCCGATAGCTGGTAGCGACTGGCCACCCGCCACACGCGGGTCACGTCGTCGCCCAGCCACCAGACGTAGAGGCCCTGCACGTCCGGCGCTCCCACCCTCACCCGTCGCTCCAGGGGGTCCCAGGTCACCTTGAAGGCAGCGTCGCCCAGGATCGAGCAGTCGCTCTCCGTATCGAAGTCCAGTTGCTCCAGACTATTGGCCTCCGATACCTCCCGCAGGGCGGCCTCCGCTCGCCGGGCCGCCTCGGCAGCCTCGGGCGAGCCGTCCACAGGGTCGACGGCGAACTTGAGGCCGCTCATCACGTAGGAGGCCGTCTTGTCGATGATGGTCTTGGCGTAGTTGAAGATGAGGCGGCGCTCGCGACGGCGGGCCGGCTCTGGCCACTGCGCTCCCTGATAGAAGTCCAGGTTGTCGCGATAGGCCTTCAGCCGTCCCAGGTCCAGGCGAGCGAGTTGCTGGGGAAAGGTTAGCGTGTTGGTGGTTGAACTCCTCATGGTTTCCCCTTTCTCAGGATTCGGAACACAGTGCGGCGGGAGACGCCGTAGCGCCGGGCCAGCACGTCCACCGACAGGCCCTGGCGTCGCCGCAGGCGAAGGATCTCCCGGTCGCGCCTCACGTTGAAGATAGCCCGAGCTCCCCCCGGCTTGTCGTAGCGGCAGCGGGGCAGGGGACAGGTCAGGCAGGAAGGGTAGAGGTCGCACCCTTCGTCGCGATAGCGGGTGAATTCGGGCAGGGCGTCCTGTCGGACACGTTGCTGGCCCTCGATCATGCCCAGACTTCCTCCCGCAGGCGACCGCGGGCGGCCCGCGGCCGAACGTCCCGCGCCGCCTCCACCAGCAGGGCCAGGCTCATCAGATAGTCGTCGTGCCCCTGCGACGGCTCGACGAAGAAGTTCATCGTCCGGTTGGGCCGATAGGCCGCGCGGGCTCGCTCCATCTCCCGCCAGAAGCAGCGATACTCCAGCGAGCCGTCCTGGGCGTATACCTTCAGGCGGCCGCCGTTGACCGCCGCCAGCAGCTGGTAGCCCAGGCGCGACTTGCTCTCGCTGGAGAAGCGCACCGGCAGCACCACCCCTGGCCGCAGAGCCGTCGCCAGGAAGCGGGCCACCGTCTCCCCCAGGCCGGTGGCGTCCACCGCCACTCGCCGCACCCGCCAGACGCGGCCCAGGAGGTCCACCAGCCGCCCGTGGAGGAGGTCGTGGCGCTCGCCCTGGAAGCAGCAGTGCTCCACTACCTCCAGGCGTGGCTCCTGCACCAGGGCATCGCTGGGCGGGAAGACGAGGCGGCCGATGGTGAGGACGGTGGCGTCGTGGTGGTCAGCGGTCTGGCCGTCGCTGGCCTCGCCGCCGATGTCCAGGCCGGCGGCGTACGTCTCGCCCGCGGTCGGCTGGCTCCGGCGGCTGTGCTCGCCCTGGAGCTGGGCCCGCTGCGAGGGACTGAAAAGCCTGCCGCCGTCGGCGATCGGCTTCAGACAGTACTGGGTGAGGAACAGGGGATGGTTCTCGCCCAGGCGCTGGCGCTCCCTTTCCACGTAGCGGCCGTAGGCCGGGTTGCATTCGGCCACCGCCTGCCAGTCGTACTGGTAGTGGCGGCGAATGCCATCCTTGCGCTCCAGCTCCAGATTGGTCTCTCTGGCCTGCTCCAGGAGGGTGGAGTCGTTCCAGGGGGTGCCGTAGTAGACGGTGGTGGCGTTGGCGGTGGCCGCCATCGGGCGGAACTCCCTGTCGAACTTCTCCTTGTCCACATCCTGGGCTTCGTCTACCTCCAGGAGAAGCTGGGCAGTGTGACCGACGACATTGCTCTGAGGTTCGGCCGAGAGGAATACCTGGCGGGCGCGCCCCACCCGGATGATGTGCCCCTCCTCGCGGGCGCAGACGGCGGCCAGGCCGGCCTCGCCCAGGCGAGACCACAGCCGTCGCATGCTGATGCGAGCCTGAGGCTGGAAGGTGGGCGCGCACTTGATGGCGTCCACGTTCCACCCCATGTGGGCGGTCAGCAGCAGAAGCTCCAGTTGGGCCGACAGCTCGTTCTTGCCCGCCTGGCGAGCCATCATCACCGAGATGCTCTGGCCCTGCCCCTGGAAGACGCTGCGGGCGATGGCTCGTCCCGCCTCCACCTGATAGGGGCGCAGGCGGTGGCGCAGTCCCCTTCCGTTCTTACTTCCCTTTTTCATCACTGAATGAGCTTGATGATCACCTGGGTCAGCGCCGTCCCTGCCACCAGAAAGATGAGACCGTTGACCCGCCCCTTCAGCTCGCCGAGCTGCTGTTCCAGGTGGCGCAGCCGCTCCTCTACTACCGCCCGGAAGGGGTCGCCGCTGCTCGCCTTCGTGACCTCCTTCTGGGCTGCCCGCTGGCGGCGGCGGAACTGGGCCAGGGCTCTCTCCAGCTTGCTAGCCATCGTGGGGAAAGCCCTCGGGGTAGAGGGCGGTGCCGATGCCCCGTACCACCCCGGCAATGCTATCCGACAGCTCCCTCTGGGCCTTGGGCGACAGACGGTACTTGGCAGCCACGGCCTTCACCAGAAGGTCGATGCCTTTGGCGATTAGCTGCATGTCTTGAGGGCGTTCTTCCAGGGCTTCCTTCAGCCTTACGCGCAGGAGGGCGACCTCCTCGTCCAGCCCTTCCATCTGGCGGGCCCGCTCCCACTTTTCGGCCTCGCTGAGAGAGGCTCGGTAGAAGCCCTGGGCCCGTCGGCGGGCCGCCTTAGCGGTGCTGGCCACGGCCAAGCCTTCCTCTGCGGGGTGAGGGCAGGCCCTCTCCGCCCTCGGCGGACAGCACCTCCAGCAGGCCGTAGATGGCATCGGGGGGAAGCTTGGCCGCCGCTCGACTGACGCCGAGCAGTAGATAGAGGGCGGCCAGTTCCCACTCTTTTCGTTCGATGGCCAGGGCCAGGGCTGACATCGCTTTCATTCCTTTCGATCGCTCCTATGGTTGAGGGCACGTAGTACCAGCAGGGAGACGAAGAGTGTCCCCAGGAACGGAAGGGAGCGGGCCAGGAGCCAGGGGAAGGGGGAAAGGAAGGGCATCTCCGCTCGCCAGCCCAGGCGATAGGTCGTGTACAAGCTCGACAGGTAGAGGCTTTCCACCAGGGCCCCGGCGTTCACCAGGGCCAGGGCGGCAGCCCCGACGCGCCTCGGCAGCGTCTCCTGACGCCGCAGCAGGTACAGAAGAAAATAGAGGGCGTTGAAGCCCCCGCAGAGAGCGGTGGTCAGGTCCTGGGCCACCGCCAGCGCGTCGCCAAGCCTGTCCACCAATGCCTCCCTTGGCCATAATGGCCGCCCATCGTGGAGTCACGACCGTTTTCCCTTTCGTGGTCCCGTTAGCCAGCGCCCCCGATCGTGCTAGCAGGGGCGATAATAGAACATGCGTTCTCTACTGTCAAGGGGAGGCAGTCACCACCAGGGCAGCGGTGAGTAATAAGTAAGATGGTTTGTCGCAAATAGGAGATTTATTTGTGGGTGGGGATAAGCGCGTAACGTGGCAAGTATTCACCCGTCTATAGAGTGTAAGGGTATGCCGTAACCAAGCCCATATCCAGCTCACACGCCGCGCCAGCGCCTGTGAGGGAAAGGAGGGGGGAACGCAAGGCATGAAGGCTTTACGTCCGCAACGGAGATTCCTGTTCTATTAGCATCTGTTTCCCCATCGCTGGCCGGTCCGAAGACCGGGTGGGTTCGGTCCGTGCTGGCAGTTGCTTTCTACTAGGGGAAAAGGACGGAGACAATGAGAGACCTATCGCGGAGACACCTATCGCGCATCCTGGTGGTGCTGCTTGCTGTGGGAGTGGTAGCAGCGAGCCTCGGGGTGGCTAGCAATGCCATTTGGACGGACAGCGCAGACGTTGATGCCAACGTCTTCTCTACGGGGACGCTGGACATATCGACCGCCCCGATCACCGCTCTCGTCACCTACAGCGACATGGCGCCCGGCGACAGCACCGGTAGTCAGCAGCTCACCGTCTCCAACGCTGGCTCCCTGGACCTGCGCTACGCCGTGACCATGACCGCCGACAACACCGATACCAAGGGCCTGTACGCGGAGCTGGACCTGACCATCAGGGGGGTGGACGTGACGACGCCGGCGACGCCGTGCGATGACTTCGACGGGACGGTGCTCTACGGGCCCGACGCGCCTTTCCTGCTCACCGGCAACCTCATCGGTGACCCCACCCCGGGCGATGACACCGGCGACCGGACCTTGACGACGGCGTCGCCCAGCGAGTACCTCTGCTTCAAGGTGGACCTGCCGATCGATGCCCCCGACAGCGTCCAGGGCGCTTCCACCACGGCTGTCTTCACCTTCGCGGCTGAGCAGACCGATAACAACCCGTAGTAGCTGGGTCCAAGGCGCAGGCGAGCAGGAAGACCCCAGCTGGCCCAGGGCCTAAACGACGGCGCGGCGAAGACGTTCCCCCAACCTGGCCACGGCTGGACAGAGGGTCGCTCCTGCCCGGCGAGCGCCTTGGCGGCATTCCTTATGAGGAGGCAACCGTGAGCGGCAGATCACTGCCCGTCTCCCAAGCGGAAGCCAGGGCCGAAGAAGGGAAAGCCTCGGTCTGGCCGAGGCGGCTCTTGGACATCGTGGGCTACCTGGCGCTGGCTCTCGCTCTGGCGCTGCTGGGCTCGCTCCTGACGGTGGCGGCCACCAACTTGCTGGGCTACCAGAACTTTGTCATCTACAGCGGCAGCATGGAGCCCACCGTCGGGGTGGGGTCGCTGTTACTAACCCGGCCGGCGGATGTGGAGGACCTCCAGGTGGGCGACGTCATCACCTATCGCTCCCCGGGAAACCACACCACCCTCACTCACCGTATAGTCGGCATCCGCCAGCAGGATGGCGAGTGGGTCTTCAAGACCAAGGGCGACGCTAGCCTCGAGGCCGACCCCCGGGAGGTCATCCTGCGCGGTCAAGTGTCTAAGATGGCCTTTGACATCCCCTACCTGGGCTATGTGGTAGATTTCGCCAAGAGCATCCAGGGCATCGTCTTGCTCTTGCTGGTACCCGCTGCCGGCCTGGCGCTCATGCAGGCGAGCAAAACATGGAGGGCGCGCGCTAGCACGGGGGTGGAATAAGGCATGCCCAACCGCGAGCCTTCTGCTAGGCGAACGTATCGGCTGGCCGTCCTCGCGGTCGTGCTGGCCGTCGCCGTAGGAGCGGGGGGTTTCCTTGTCGCCTGGGCCGCCACCTTCAGCGACCAGGCCTCGGTGCCCGATAACACCTTCTCCACTGCCGCCGATTTCTCGCCTCCCTGGTGGGATGGATCGTACGGCTACCGTCAGCAGATCACAGTGACAACCGGGGCCAATAGCCCCTTCAACGACTACAACGGCTACAGCGTTCGGCTCTTGACCGACACAGCTTCCCTTATCAATGACAGCAAGCTTCAGGCTGACTGCGACGACCTGCGCATCGTGTTCTGGAACGGGTCCGTATGGACGGATCTGGATCGTGACCTCTACTCCTGCGACAACGCCAGCACGGAGGTTTGGTTCCAGTTGCAGGACGACATCGCTGCCAGTGCCTCCGCCGCCAACTACTATCTCTACTACGGCAACACGTCCGCGTCCAACCCGCCGGCAAACCGCAGCAACGTCTACCTTCACCACAACGACTGGAGCACCGACCGGCTGAGCGAATATGCTATCGGCCGCCAGGACGACTGGCACGGGACCGGTAGCTACACTGGTTTCACCTGGGACGGCGTGAACGAGCGGGTCAACTTCGACACCGGCGACGACTCCACAGGAGGCCTGCGCCTGGCGGTCTTTGGGGAGCGCGACGTGTATATGGAGCAGGTGGTCCGCTATACGGGCTGCTTTGAGTCCGACGTGACTCAGGGCCTGATGGCCCGCTACATGGGGGACGGGGCGAGCAGTGACAACTGGTATGCCTTCGTTCAGACCAACAGCACGGGATGCAGCAGCAATCCCTACACCAGCCCAGCCATGCAGAAGGACAACCGGACCGACGCTGGCTTCTGCGGCAGCGGCACGGGCTCTGAGTGGGTCCTCGACGGGAGCGCGCACCGCCAGGCCTTTGCCATCTGGGGCGTCAATGACACCAACATGAAGGGCTGGCTTGACAAGTCGCCTCGTAAGCCCAGTGACGCCGCCGATCTGTCCTGCTCGGATCCCTCCGATCATGAGAATGCCGGTGACGTGGCCTGGATGCAGGCCCAGGTGGCCGGTTCATTCGACGACTTCTTGGCTCGGCGATACACCGAGCCGGAGCCCTCGACGTCTCTCGGAAGCGAGGAGACAGCTCCTTAGATCGCCGCCGCTCACTCCCTCTGCCGCCGCGCCAGCAGCAGCTCGTTGCGGGCAGCCACTGCCTGGGGATGCAGGGGCCAACCTTCTTCCCTCGCCACGATCAGCATCTGGTCGAGGTATTCCAGGATAGCTGCGTCCAGGTCGCGGTCGGCCAGCTCTCGCACCCTGGCCAGGGCTGGGCTGGCGCGCACCTTGCCGGGCTCGATCTTGTCGGCCACGAAGATGACCTTCTCCAGAAGCGACATCTCCGCCCGGCCGGTGCTGTGGAAGCGAGCCGCTGCCAGCACCTGCGGGTCGTCGATGCCGTACTCCTGGCGCAGGATCTCGGCGCCCACCGGCCCGTGGAGGAGGATGGGGGCCTCCTCTTCGACGGGGCTGACCTCTAGGCCGAACCCGCGGGCCC
The DNA here is from genome assembly GCA_034429995.1 of Dehalococcoidia bacterium. Classification (GTDB taxonomy): domain Bacteria; phylum Chloroflexota; class Dehalococcoidia; order SM23-28-2; family SM23-28-2; genus SM23-28-2. The sequence goes on along the minus strand of DAOUEZ010000021.1, from coordinate 115,968 downwards.
TGGCCAGAAGCTCCTGGGGTGAGAGAGCGCGAGCGATGTCGTGACCCCAGGCGGCCAGCGCCACCTGCGCCCTGTCTAGCTCTTTGAAACCAGTCGCCAGGCGGTCGGCCTCCGCTGTCACCCGTTGGACATGCTCGGCCAGGCCCCTGGGCAGGCGGGCCACCGCCTCCCTGACGGCCTCGACTTTGGCCCGCATATACAGGAAAGAGAGGCTAACCCTCGGCGCCCAGACGCCGACCGCCGAGGACGTGCATGTGGAGATGCTGGATGATCAGGCCGCCGTACTCACCAACGTTCAGGGCCAGACGGTAGCCCTTATCGCCGATCCCCTCCCTTTGGGCCACCCGGTTGGCGACCTCGATCATGTGAGCAAGCAGCGGGCCGTGCTCTTGGCCGATGTCGACCGCCGAAGGAATATGTTCCTTAGGGATGACCATGAAGTGGACAGGCGCCCGCGGGTGGATGTCGCGGATGGCGAACACCTGATCATCGTCGTGCAGCTTGTCTACCGGCGTCTTGCCGGAGCCCATGTCACAGAAGAGGCACTCGGTCATGGGAGCCCTCCTTGTGCAGCTTGCCTGGCTACTTGATGCTCAGTATAGCGACAACGAGGCCACAAGCAAAGCGGCAAGCCTACCGCCCACGAGGACTAGACATCGCGCTGCTTCCAGGATGGCGACGGTCTGGGAGGGAACAGTAGTCTCCAACCGTCCTTTTCGCTGGCTGGCCGCTTCTCTCTCGGCGCTATCCCTATCCAGATCGTCGCCTGGCGGCACGAGATAGACTGGCTGCGGTCAGCATCAGGGCCAGAAGGCCTGCCGCTGACAGGAGCGCTGGTAGCGGCAGGGGACTCGCGTTCAATAGGCCTCCACCGCCACTAGGGGGCACCGTCACGGGCGAGGCCGCCGGCGTCGGTGTGGGCGTAGCTGTGGGCGAGGCTGTGGGCGAGGCCGTGGCCGTGGCTGTGGGCGTGGCTGTGGCTGTGGGTGTGGCTGTGGCTGTGGGTGTGGCTGTGGGCGTAGCTGTGGGTGTAGCTGTGGACGAGGCTGTGGCTGCGGGCGAGGCTGTGGCTGTGGGCGAGGCTGTGGCTGTGGGCGTCGGCGTGGGTGAGGGTGTGGGCGTCGGCGTGGCAGGGACGCTCGCCGTCCAATCTACGGTGCCTGTATCGCAAACAGGCGGAAGGGGCGTAGATATTCTCAACACACCCTCTGCCGTGCCCTCAGTAGGAAACGAGCCGCTGACTGTGGTATCCAGGATGGTCGCCGTAAATTCGTGGGTCGCAGGGTCGATGTCGATAGGCAGAGGGAATGTGAAAGTGGGGATGACGCACGTACACTCATCGTCTGGGCCAGTGCATTCATAATCTGGAACATGGGTCGCTGTAAAGGTCTCAACCTTCGTCCCATCCGCGGAGACCGTCAGATCCACAGTGCCGCAGCCCGACCTGGCACAGCCTGTGATGTCTCCGGTGTAATTGGCCCCGGCGATCGGCTGGGCCGAGGCGTGGGGTCCCGTCAGGAGGGCTGTCAGGCCAGCAATGGCAACCACCGCCATGCTAGCCAAAGCGAAGAACAACCAATACTGGACTCGCACGCGTTTCCTCCTGGTTCTGCAACCTAAGACGTGCGGGCCGTGCTATCGTTACACTATTCGTTGGCGAAAGGCGAACCAATATGATGCCAGCAGCGCTGCCACGGTAACGAGTGCTACGAGACCAGCGGCCAGCCTCTTAGGGAGCTGGCTCCCGAATACTGCCCCCTTTCGATGCCGCTAGGCCTCCAACTTCCCGGCCACCAGCTCGCGGTGGTAGTCGGCGTCGCCCCACATCAACTCCATCCACTTCTGGCGACGGAAGTAGAGTTCGATCTTGTAGTCCTTGGTGAAGCCGATGCCGCCGTGGATTTGCTGGCCGTGGGTCACCACCCGCCGAGTGGCCTCGTTGCACCAAGCCTTGGCCATGCTCACCAGCATCTCGGCGTCAGGCTCGTTCTCCTGAAGGGCGCAGGCTGCCTTGTAGGTGATGAAGCGCGAGCCGTCCACGTCAATGATCATGTCGGCGAACTTGTGCTGGATGGCCTGGAAGCTGCCGATGGGCCGCCCGAACTGCATTCGCTCCTTGGCGTAGTCCAGGCTGGTATCGAAGTCCATTTGGGACAGACCCACCAGGTAGGCGCAGGCGGCCACAGCGGCCCTATTCTTCACGCCCTGGATGATCGGCCAACCCTTGTCCACCTCGCCCAGGACGTTGGCCTTGGGCACCCGCACCTCTTTGAAGGCCACCTCGCATTGCTTGTCGGCGGCGATGGTCTCGAGGACGGTGAACTCAATACCCGCGCTCTTGCTGTCCACCAGGAAGAGGGTGACGCCGGCCTCTGGGTTCTCGCTCTCCTTGGTGCGGGCGGCCACCAGCATGTAGTCGCTCACATGGGCGTCGGGCACGAACAGCTTGGTGCCGCTGAGGACGAAAGAGTCACCCTCGGCCTTGGCTGGCATGGCAACGCCGTCGGCCTCCCACTTGGCGCTGGGCTCGGTAAGGGCCAGGGTCATGATCAGTTCGCCCGCGGCGATCTTGGGCAAGAACTCCTGCTTCTGCTCTTCCGTGCCCGCCTCCAGGATTGGCATGGCACCCAGAACCACAGTGGAGATGAAAGGTCCGGGCACAAGGGCCCGGCCGAACTCTTCCAGCAGCACGATCAGGTCGGTGAAGGTCATGCCGGCGCCACCGTACTGCTCCGGGATGATCATGCCCTGCCAGCCCTGGCCGGCCATCATCTGCCAGAACTCCGGTGTATAGCCCCTCTCATCCTCCTCCATTTCCCGCACGAAGGTGTCCGGGCACTCCTTCTCCAGGAAGTCGCGGGCGAAGTTCTTGAGCAGCCCCTGCTCTTCAGAAAGGCCTAGGTCCATTGCTCAGGCTCCTTTCTCTTCTCTAGGCTTCATAGTCATTCTTTCCTTAGCCCCGCGGCAATCCCAGGCCGCGCATAGCGATGATATTGCGCTGGATCTCACTCGAGCCGCCTCCCACCACCATGGCGATGGCGTACAGATACGACTTCTGGAAGCGCCCCATCAACTGCGCCCACTTGGAATCCTTCTGTAGTTGCCCATACAGGCCCAGGATCTCGATGCCGGTGTTGGCCAGCCGCACGTCCATCTCAGTGTTGTACAGCTTGCACACCGCCGCCTCGATGCTGCCCGGCTCGTTCCGCGCCTGCAGAGACACCACCCGATAGACCATGTACTTGCCCACCTCTATCTCGATGGCCATCTCCGCCAGCTTGTGGCGCACCATTGGGTTATCCAGGAGGCTTTTGCCGTTGGCTTTCGTTTCCCTGCAGTAGCCGAGGAGGTCGTCTAGGCTGCGCTTGGCCATGGACACGCCGGCTGCCACCAGGCTGGAGCGCTCGAAGTCCAGGGTCATGGCGCCAATGTACCAGCCCTGGTTTTCCTGACCCAGGAGGGCGCTCTTGGGGACGCGCACGTCCTCGAAGAAAACCTGGTTGAAGCTGTGCACGTTGGCCATGTTGATGATGGGCTGGACGGTGATCCCCGGCGACTTCATGTCCACCAGGAAGAAGCTGATGCCCTTATGCTTGGGCGCCGCTGGGTCGGTGCGGGCCAGGAGGATGCACCACTCGGAGCGGTGGGCGTTGCTGGTCCAGATCTTGTCCCCGTTGATAACCCAGTCGTCGCCGTCTTTCACAGCCCGCGTCTTGAGGGAAGCCAGGTCGGAGCCGGCCTCCGGTTCGGAGAAGCCCTGGGTCCACACCGTTTCGCCGGCGGTGATGGGCGGCAGATGCTGCCTCTTCTGCTCCTCGGTACCAAAGAAGAGAATGGCCGGCCCGATGTAGCCCACGGCCTGTACGATCGACCCGATGGGCGCCCGATGATAGCCCATCTCCTCATCGTAGAGCAGTTGCAGGGCGGGGGAGGCTTCCATGCCCCCGTACTCTTTGGGCCAGGCGGGGGCCACCCACCCCTTCTGGGACAGCTTCTTGACGAAGGCACGTCCCTGCTTCCACTCCTTTTCCGTCTCCTCCAGGAAGACGCCTTCCCAGTCGGGCGGGACGTTCTCTCTCAGCCAGCCTCGTAGCTCCTGACGGAATGCTTCCTCTTCGGGCGTAAAGCGAAAGTCCATGGATCCTGCTCCTTACCCCTACCTTTGCCCGCTTCCCCAAGGCCAACTGAATTATAGGGCCTCCAACGTAAGAGTCAACGTAACGATACCTCCCGCCCTATCGCTCCGGCTGCTGTTCCTGGCGGCGGGCCTCCTCTTCCTGGCGTCGCTCCCTCTCTTCGGCCGTCTCCTCCAGCTCCACTGTGCCCTCCTCGCTGGTCCTCAGTTGAGCCTGGCTTCTCTCGCCCAAGATGGCGTACAGTTCGCCCCCCAGGTAATGGAGGGGCTTGCAGTCGTCGTCCTCCAGGAGCCAGGCCTCCTCGAAGGCTTCCCTCTCGGCCTGCGCCGCCAGCACCTTGCCCACGAACAGATGGTGGTCGCCCAGGCGCAGCACCTCCTGCACGCTACACTCGATATGGGCCAGGCAGCCCTCCAGAAGGGGGACGTCCACCCGCTGGGCCTTGAAGGTCGGTAGCTTGGCCACCTCGATCTTCTGCACATCGCGGCCGCTGACCGTCCCCAAGTACTGCACGTGGTTCATCAAGCGACGGCTGGGAACATTCAGGGCGAACTCCTCGCTGAGGCGGAGCATGTCGTAGGTATGGCGAGAGGGGTGGACGGCGATGCCCACCAGGGGCGGGTCATGGGACAGGGGCATGTTCCAGGCCAGCGGCATTACGTTGGCCACCCCGTGCCAGCGGGTGGTCACCAGCACCACCGGCGCGCCGGCGAGAAGGCGACGGGCATCGAACTCGCTCAACATGCGGCGCATGGGCACCTCCCCGGCCGACGAGACTCGCGCTATCGGGGTCTGCCGGCCAATGCAAATTGTAGCACGCCTTCTCCCTCTGCCAGGAGGGTGCTCAAGGCCGTTGATTCTCGCTCCACCACGATCGGCCTCTCCACACCAGGCCAGTCGCCCTTGGAGCACTGGATGTTTCCTTCGCCTCGCGCCATAATAGGCATCGCCATGACCGCCCGCGTCCTCGTCGGCACCTGCTCCTGGACCGACCCCACGCTCATCGAGAGCGGCGCCTTCTACCCGCCCGAGGTGAGCACGCCCGCCGGGCGCCTCCAGTTCTACGCCCAGAACTTCCCCATCGTGGAGGTGGATAGCACCTACTACGGCCTCCCCTCGGAGCGCAACGCCGGGCTCTGGGTGGAGCGCACCCCGGCCGACTTCACCTTCGACCTGAAGGCCTACGCCCTGTTCACCCATCACCCGACGCAGGTGAGGTCGCTGCCCAAGGACGTGCGCGAGGCCCTGGACGCCGAGGCTCGCCAGAAAGCCAACCTCTACTATCGCGACCTGCCGCCCGAGCTGCGGGACGAGATGTGGCAGCGCTTCGCCTCTGCCCTCCTGCCCCTGGACAGCGCCGGCAAGCTGGGGGTGGTGCTCTTCCAGTTCCCGCCCTGGTTCATGCCCGCCGCCGAAAGCACGGACTACATCCTGGAGGTGAAGGAAGAGCGGCTATCCCAGTACACCGTCGCCGTGGAGTTCCGCAACAACCGCTGGCTCTCGGACAGGAGCCGCGAGCGCACCCTGCGTTTCCTGGCCGAGGAGCGCATCCCCTTCGTCTGCGTGGACGAACCCCAGGGCTTCCGCTCCAGCGTGCCGCCCCTGGCCGAGGCGACGGCGCCCGATGCCCTGGTGCGCTTCCACGGCCGCAATCGGGAGATGTGGGAGCGCAAAGGGATCACCGCCAGCGAGCGCTTCCGCTACCTGTACTCCGAGGACGAGCTCAAGGAGTGGGTATCGCCCATCCAGAGGCTGGCGGAGCAGGCGGAGCGAGTGCACGTGCTGATGAACAACTGCTATCAGGACCACGCCGTGCGCAACGCCCGCCAGATGGCCACGCTCCTGGGCGCCGCCGGCGAGCCGCCACTCTCCGCACCCCAGCCGCGCCTGCTGTGATACCTTCTTCCCTTGCCAACCCTCGCGCCTGCGAGTAGAATAGGAGCGCCACTCGTCCCAGTGCGGGCTCGGAACGCGCCGAAAGGAACGAACCATGCCCAAGAGAAAGTGGAGTGCCCTGGTCGGAGGGCGAAGTCACGAAGTTCAGGTGCATTGGAGCAGGTGGACGAACTCGGGCCACCTCGCGGTCGACGGCAGCGTCGTCGAGGCGTGGGGCCCGTCCCTTTTCGGCCCGACGAAGCATTTTCAGATAGAGGGTCAGCCGGCGATCCTCCAACCCACTTTCACCGGCTTCGACCTCTTCGTCGGCGGCAAGAAAGTGCGCAGACGGTAGTGCTTAGGCCACCAGGCCACCCCTCCTGCTCGCCAACGCCCTCGCGGGGTTCGTGCTGGCGATGGGGAAGCCCATGAACCGCAAGCACGGAGCCAGTGTGACTGGGAAGACCAGGCATAGGGGAGCTGCATGGAAATAGCCATAACAGCCATTGTGGGATTCGGGGCCGCGCTTCTCGGTGCCGCGGCGGGTTTTGTCGGAGCGCTACATATCGACACGCGGCGTACTCGGCGCTCGAGAACGGGCGTTGTGCGGGCTCTAATAGGTGAACTCCGGCAGAACGGAGTTGCCGTCATCCAAGTGCTCCATCGTGGGACAACTGCGGCGGAGTATTCCTCGGACACGTGGCAAGCGGCCAACTTCGAGTTGGCCCAGTTTCTGGGTGAAGCACTGTACCAGGACATCCTCGTCTTGTACATCACACTGCCAGCAGTCAAGATGCTTTCGGCCGTGACCTCGAGTGCCAAAGAGGACCAGAGGCTCTTGGAGGGCTGGCTCGAGCGGGCGAAGAAGGCAATGAATGATCTACAGCAATTGCCGGAAGCGGCCGAGTTTCGGCCGGAACCCCCTGAGTCGCTCGCGCTGTTGGAAGAAGCCGCCAGGACAACGGAACGCCAAGGGGACTAGCTGGCCACGGGTCACCATGGGACCGCCACTGGGTAGGCCGAACAGCCTGAAAGAGAGCCACTCGTGCCGCTCCCGCTTCGGTCCCCTTCTGATGCTATAATAGCGTTCGGAGGGGTGACCGAGAGGCTTATGGTGCCGCTCTCGAAAAGCGGTGTGGGTTTGTGCTCACCGGGGGTTCGAATCCCTCCCCCTCCGCCAAGCCTGACCCCAGGAGGGGTGCTGGAGTGGTTGATCAGGCACGCCTGGAGAGCGTGTGTACCCTTTGGGTACCGGGGGTTCGAATCCCTCCCCCTCCGCCAGCTAGGCCGACGCGTTGGGCAGAAGACGAAAGATCCCCCGGCCAGCGGGGGATCTCGCTTTTGGTTTAGGGCGTTCTACTCTTCGGTGCCCTTGATCGCTTCCTCACGGCGGGCCCGCAGCTCCTCCTCCGCCTCCTCCTTAGCCTCTCGCCCGGTCCTCAGAGCCTCCTCCACCCGCCGACGCGCTGTCTCCACGCCCTCACGCGTCCGCCTTATCGCCTCCTGGGCCCGCGCTTGCGTCTCCTCGCTGGTGCGCTCTCGCCAGGCCTCCTCCAGCCGCTGCCGCGTCTCGCGGCCGGGAGCGGGAGCCATCAGAGTGGCCCAAGCAGCCCCCGTAATCGCACCCAGGATGAATCCGAAAAGGAACCTCATCATTTCTTCCGTCCCTTCTGGCGGCCCTTGCCGCCTCCCCCTCTCTGCGTCAGCCCGCTCAGCACACCCAGCCCTCGCCTCGCCCCCGAGAGGAGGCCGTAAGCGCGAATGATAGGCGACACCGCGGTGTCTGAGATGAAGGTGACCGTCTCCCGCACGTTACTCACCATCGGCTTGACCCCTTCATCGACGAGGCGGCGCGCTGCCTTGAAGGCGTTGGTGGCAGAGACGCCTACCACCACGGTCACGACGATGGCCACCAGAAAGAGGACCGTCCCGGCGATGGTGAAGGCAATAATCGTTACGTCCCGCACGTCCTGCAAACTGTCGATGCCCATAGCCGCGACCTCCTAAGCTACAAGAGCTGCCCGTTGGCAGCGCTGGCGGCCCATTATAGCACAGGTCAAGCGCGATCTGAACAACTGTGGTGAGCCTTTGGGGCCGCTCATGGTGAGCTTCTCCGCCGCTCATGGTGAGCTTCTCCGCCGCTCATGGTGAGCTTGTCGAACCATCAGCCCTCGCTTATCCTTCGACATGCTCAGGATGAGCGGGACGCCACATGCTCAGGATGAGCGGGACGCCACAGGATCGAGCTGAGCGGACAGAGGCGGTCTGGCCTCCATCTCTCACCCAGAGTGAGACACTAAGCGCGATCTGAACAAGGATTGGCCCTGGCCAGAGGCAATCGGCCGCCAGCGCTTTCGGCGATGATGCCGCCGCCCAGGACCTTCTGGCCCTGGTAGAAGACCACCGCCTGGCCGGGGGTGATGGCTCGCTGGGGCCGCTCGAAGCGCACCTCCGCTCGCCCATCGTGCAGCGTAAGCAGGGCCGGCGCCGCCTGGCTGCGATAGCGTATCTTAGCCTCCACAGCCAGCGGCCTCCGTGGCGCCTCGCCCGAGACGAAGGAGAGCTTCTCCGCCCAGAGGGCATCGCTCAGGAGCTCATCCTCGCTGCCGGCGATGACGGTGCTGGTCAGCGGGTCCACGCTCAGGACGTACAGGGGCTCCCTTCCGCCCCTGGCCGGTAGGCCCCGCCTCTGGCCGACGGTATATCCACCAATGCCCTCGTGGCGGCCCACGATGCGTCCGCTGCTGTCCACGATGTCGCCTGGCCGCTGAGGGAAGCGCTCGGCCAGGAAGGAGCGATAGTGGCCCTGTCGAACAAAGCAGATGTCGGCGCTATCACGTTTGGCGGCCGTCGGCAGGCCCATCTCTGCTGCCATCTGACGGCTCTGCTCCTTGGTGTACTCGCCCAGGGGGAAGAGCAGCCGCGATAGCTCCTCCTGCCCCAGCATGTACAACACGTAGGACTGATCCTTGCCCTCGTCCCTGGCCTGCCACAGCTCGTGGCCCTGGCCATTGCTGACGATGCGACAGTAGTGGCCGGTGGCCAGATAGTCGACGCCCAGGGCCAACGCCTTGGTCAGCAGCGCCCCGAACTTCACCTGCTCATTGCAGGCCAGACAGGGGTTGGGCGTGCGACCCCGCAGGTACTCCTGGCAGAAGTAGTCCACCACCGATGAAGTGAACTCCCGCTCGAAGTCTAGGATTTGGTGAGGGATGCCCAAGGCATGGCAGACCGTGCGGGCGTCCTCGATCTCCTGCGGCGAGCAGCGGCGCCGACGCGGAGGCGCATCGGCGTTCTCCGGCGTCCACAGGCGCATGGTCACGCCGATCACCTCGTAGCCCTGGCGCACAAGAAGGGCCGCCGTTGTGGAGGAGTCCACCCCTCCGCTCATGGCCACAATCACTCGCTTTCTATCCATTGCCACTGTCTATGTTATAATCTTCTTAGCCTTGACTGAAGTGGGAGGCCATCTGGAAGGGGCAACCCTCGCTCGCAGAATCGTCGATCTCCTCGCCGATAGGCAGGCCGAGGATATTCTCCTCCTGGATATCGGCAAGGTCACCCTGTTCGCTGACTACTTCGTGATCGCCAGCGCCCAGACCGTTCGCCAGATGCAAGCCCTCCGCGATGCCATCGACTTCGAGTTGGCCAAGGATGGCATCACCCCCTACGGCCGCGAGGGGGCGGCGGAGTCGGGCTGGGTGCTCCTGGACCTGGGCGACGTCATCGTCCACATCTTCGGCCCCGACGAGCGCCACTTCTACGACCTGGAGGGCCTGTACCGGCAGGCCACGCCGGTAGTGCGCATCCAGTAGCGTCCTAGTCGAACACCCAGGGGTCGATGCTGCGCTCGTAGCTGAACATCTCCCCCTCCTGGAAGAACAGGCGGATCTCCTTCTCGGCGGCCTCCAGAGAATCGGAGCCGTGCACCAGGTTGCGGCCGGTATCTATGCCCAGGTCGCCGCGGATAGTGCCCGGCGCGGCCTGGGCGGGGTTGGTTGCTCCCATGGACTGACGCGCTATCTCCACGGCGTTTTTCCCCTCGAAGACGGCGGCGATGATGGGGCTCGAGGTGATGTACTGGAGCAAGCCCTGGAAGAAGGCTTTCCCCTCATGGGCGGCGTAGTGCTGGCGAGCCAGGGCCTCGTCCATGTGAAGCATGCGCATAGCGACGATGCGCAGGCCCCGTCGCTCCAGGCGGGCGATGATCTCCCCCGCCAGGCCTCGCTGCATGGCGTCGGGCTTGATGAGCACCAGCGTTCGCTGCATGGGGTTCCCTCCTTACTTGCGACCGCCGCCGCGCGGTTGGGCGACAACCGCCTCTCGCAGGTAGATGGGCTTGAGGCTGGCGGCATCGTCCGTCTGGCCGGCAGCCAGCCTCCGCCAGGCCAGCTCGGCGATGAAGCCCGCCCGTCGTACCGACATGGCCGCTGGCCCGACGGCGGCTTGGCGCCCCAACGCCTCTCTCAATGCTTCGGCCAACTCCTCCGATATTTCGCCGCAGAACAGAGCCCTCTTGAGCCGCCGTCTTGCCGCCCCCAGCAAGCCATCCAGCGATGACAGCCGAGGCGGCACGACCTCGCGCCAGCCCGAGGCGCCACGAGCGTAAACGGCCCAGGCCAGATCGCCCCGACCAGCCCGATGGATAGGGCAGATGGGGCCGGGGTAGTCGGCGTGCTGGTAAGCATCCGTCTCCAGGCGGCCCACGCCCACCAGGGGCAGCCTCAGGGCGAAGGCCAGCCCCTTGGCCGTGCTCACGCCCACCCTCAGGCCGGTGTATCTGCCCGGCCCGATGCAGACAAAGATGGCCCTAAGGTCACTCTTGTCCACGTCCGCCCGCTGCATGAGGTACTGCAGCGTGGGCAGCAGCTCCGTCGAGTGGTTGCGGGGGCAGCGCCAGGTTATCTCGGCGACGAGGGCACCCTCTTGAGATAGGCCCACGCTGGCCATGTCGGAGGCGGTATCGATGGCGAGCTCCACCCTTGCTCTCCTATGACCGCCTGCGCTGGCCGCGGGCGAAGGCCGCCAGCAGCCGCTCGTAGCGCTCGCCGTGCGCCTCGAGCGTCAGGTCGCGCTCCCTGGCGCCGCTGATGTCCAGCCTCACCAGCAGGTGCTCGGGCGGGAAGACCTCCCAGGCTCGGTCAGCCCACTCCACCACCAGGGCTCCCTCGGCGCAGTATTCGGTCAGGGCCAGCTCTTCCGCCTCCAGGGGGTCCTCCAGGCGGTAGAGATCGCCGTGATAGAGTGTCAGTCGGCCCTGATATTCGCCCAGGAGGACGAACGACTTGCTGGTCACAGGCTCAGGCACCGCCAGGCCCCGGCCGATGCCCTGCACAAGGCAGGTCTTGCCCGAACCCAGCTCACCCGAGAGGAGCACGATGTCCCCCGCTTGCAACAATCGCCCCAGACGGGCGCCGATGCGCCGCGTCTGAGCGGGGCTCTTGCTCTTGAGGGTAAGGGAGGCCGCTACCGTCGCCACGCTGCCCCTCGCAGGTGGTCCCAGCCAGCCGGTGGCGGGGCCAGCTCACGGCCGTCCTCGCTCAGCAAGCGGATGCGATGCTCGCGGTCGGTCACCATCTCCCCGATGACAGCGATGGGCACCTCGGCCTTGTCCTGCACGCGCTCGATGGCCTCTGGCGGCGCCACCAGCAGGAGCTGGTAGTCCTCGCCGCCACCGCAGGCCAGGGCCAGGGCATCCTGGGGGAAGGCCTGCCGCAGCGCAGGGCTGATCGGTATCTTCTGGGCGTGGACGATGGCCCCCAGGCCGCTGGCCTGGCAGACGTGGCCCAGGTCCTGGAGGAGGCCGTCGCTCACATCGATGGCCGCTCGCACCCCTTCGCGAGCAGCCATCTGGCCGATGGCCAGAGGCGGCCTGTGGTGCAAATGGGCTCGCTTCAGGTAATCGGCGGCCTCCGCCGAGCCCGCGCTCTCCCCTAACAGGATACGCAGGCCGCCGGCGGAGTCGCCCAGATAGCCCGTCATCGCTATCGCATCGCCGGCCTGGGCTCCGCTGCGGGTCATTAGCAGCGGCTGGCCTCGATCATCGACCAGCGCTCGGCCGATGAGGGTGACTGTCACCATCGTCGTATCACAGCCAACGATGTCCCCGCCCACGATGGCTGCCCCGTATTCGCTGCTTGCCTCCAGCATCCCGTCCAGAAACTCGTCCACGTCGGCCACCTCCGTCTGGGGCGGGAGCGCCAGGGTCAAGAGGGCCTGCTCGGGGATGCCGCCCATGGCGGCGATATCGCTCACGTTCACTGTCAGGGCATTCCAGCCAAGGTCTCGCCAAGGGACGTGCGGCAGGGAGAAGTGGGTGCCCTCGATGAGCGTATCGGTGGTGACGAGCTGGACGCCGCTCGCTTTCCAGGCGGCGGCATCGTCGCCGATGCCAATGACCAGAGAAGACGGCTGGCCGCCCCTGACGAAGGCCTCGGCCAAGCGGGCGATGAGGCCGAACTCTCCCAGCTCAGAAACCTTCACAGGCCCGATTATAAGCTATCGGCGGTAGACGCTGAAGCCCGCCGCCAGGCGGCTGTGCGCCCTGATGTTGTGGTTCGGTCTAGGTCAGAGATGGAGGGTCAGCCGGCCTCTAGCCGTTCATCCTGAGCTTGTCGAAGGATGAGTGGGGCTCATGGTTCGACGGGCTCACCATGAGCGGCCCACAAGCCCACCTCTTGAAACACCCCAGGCGTGCAGCCCTGACCGATCGGGTGCTATCCTGTAGGCGAAGTGCGCATCGCCATTATCGCCGACGTTCATTCCAACCTAGAGGCGTTGGAGGCCGTCCTCCGCCACGCTGGGGGGGAGAACGCCCTCGGTCAGGTGTGGTGCCTGGGCGACATCGTGGGCTATGGTCCCGACCCCGCTGCTTGCATGGCCCGCCTTCGCCGCTTCGACCTGCGCTGCGTGCCCGGCAACCACGACCATGCTGCCATCGGTCTCCTGCCCACCGACGACTTTAACCGCGATGCCGCCGCTGCCGCTCACTGGACGGCTGGTCAGCTTTCCCCCGAAGAGCGGCAGTACCTGGAGAACCTGCCTCACGTCGTCCAGGAGGGGGATTTCACCCTGGTGCATGGCACCCTGCGCTGGCCCATCTGGGAGTACCTCTATTCCCCTGAGGTCGCCCTGGCCCACCTTCAGCGCCAGCAGACGCCCTTCAGCCTGGTGGGCCATACCCACGTGCCGATGCTGGTGGTGGAGGACAAGAAGGCGAAGGAGGGCTGTCAGATGTACTACCTGGAAAATGGAACGACGGTCAAGCTGGCTGACAAGCGTCTCGTCATCAACCCCGGCGGGGTCGGCCAGCCCCGCGATGGCGACCGCCGCGCCTCCTATGCCGTATACGACGCCGATGCCCGCACCGTCACCCTCCACCGCCTGGAATATGACATCGCCGCCACCCAAAAGAAGATGGAGGCGGCGGGTCTTCCCCGCTGGCTCATCTACAGGCTGAGCATCGGGCAGTAGGCAGGCGTGGGGCCACTACGCCTTGCTAGACGTGGCGACGGCTTCCTGGCGCTCGACCGCTCGCACGAACGCCTTCACCAGCTCCGGGTCCAGCTGCGTGCCGGCGCAGCGCTGAAGCTCAGTCAGGGCCTCCCTTGCGGTTCGCCCCTTCCGATATGGCCTGTCCAGAATCATTGCCGAGAACGCGTCGGCGATGGCCATGATGCGCCCCAGCAGCGGTATCTGCTCCCCCTTCAGAGCCCTCGGGTAACCCGTGCCGTCGAATCGCTCGTGGTGATTCAGGGCGGCATCTCGTACCTGGTCCACGTTCGGCAGATCGACGAGCAGGTGCTGGGCAATGACCACGTGGTGCTTCACGATTTCGTACTCGCCGGGTGTGAGAGGGCCGGGCTTCCTGAGAATGCGGTCAGGTATGCAGATCTTGCCCGCGTCGTGAACCAGGCCGGCAATGCGCAGCGTCTTTTGAACCTGCTCGGAATGGCCGAACTCCTGGGCCAGCATGACCGCACAGTCGGTCACGATCTCGCTGTGAGCCTTAGTGTAGTGATCCTTATTGTCGACGGAAGTCACCAGGCTCTCCAGCATGCCGAAAGTGCCCAGCTTGCGCAGCTCTGCCTTCTCCCGGCTCTCGGGCCGTCCGACGATCTTGCCTCCCAGGCGCTTGGACTCGTAGAGGTTGGCGTCGGCCACTGCTAGCAGCTCGTGGCGTCTGTGGCCGTCCTCAGGAGAGACAGCCACGCCGCAGCTCACCGATATGGGAATGCGCTCGCCGCCGCGAACCTGGAAGTGTTTTTCGGATAGCCATCCCTGAACTGACTGAGCGAAGGCAAATGCGGCCTCCCTGTCGGCCTTCGGCAGGATGACCATGAAATCATCGCTGCCAAAGCGACTTGCCAGGCCGTTGTCCTGGCAGAGCTCGGCCAGGTGGTCAGCGATCATCTTGAGAACTTGGTCTCCGGCCGAGTGGCCGTAGGTGTCGTTGAACAGCTTGAAGTTGTTGATATCCGTCGCCACGATAGCCAGCGGCTGACCCCGCCGCGACGATGTCTGCAGAGCGCGCTCCAACTGGGTCTGGAGGGCGCGATGGCTGTACAGGCTCGTGAGGAAGTCTCGGTTGGCCTGCTCTCGAGCCTCCTCGTACTGCTGGGCCCTGTCCAGAGCTATCCCGATCTCCATGCCAAGGGAGTGAATAAGCCGGATCTCGTCGGCGGTTAGGGTTGGTGTCCTAACTAGCTCCACCTCTAGAACGTGGCGGGCAGGCCCTCTCCGACCCAGTGGAAGGTAGAGTCTGCTGCCCCCGTTGCCCGACGGGCCGGCCCCTCTGCCTGCCCCATCGCCACTTCCCGGAATGATGAGGGGCGTGCCCTGGCTAGCGGTGCGCTTCACCCGCTTGGCGTCAGCGGGCGAAGGTGCCACGCCCGGGTTTTCCGATCGCCTGTGGGGATTGCTGGCCCAGCGATGGGCCTCACCGTCCTGTACCTCCCACACCGTAGTGTGCTGGCTTCCCTGACACTCAGAGACCAACTTGCGGCCCAAGGTCAGCACGCCGTGAGTGCTAAGGGTCTGGCTAAGGGACGATACAGCCCTGTGCAGAAGGGAGACCTGCTGGTGGCGCCGCTGGAGTTCATCTGTTCTCCTCAGCAGGGTCTCCGTCATCTCGTTGAAGTCCTGGGCCAGCGAGGCTATCTCCTCCGGGCCGGAGACGTCGGCCCTGACCTGCGAGTCACCCGCTGTGATCGCTCTGGCTTTCGCCCGCAGGGAGGCCAGCGGCCGGACCACCGAGCCGGTGAGGGCTACCGCCCCGCCGACCGCCAGCAAGAAAGCGACGCTGCCGAGGCCGACCAGAGACAACAGGGCGATGTCGGCATCGTGAGCTGCGGCCGCCCGCTCAGAGGCCAACGTCTCTTGCTTTCGCTGGACTGCCTCCTCCACGCCGTAGACTGCCTGCTCTCCGCTAACCCAAGCCTCGCCCTGATAGGTCGCCAGCAGCTCCCTTAGCATGTCCGCATCGCCGGCGGCCACGATGGGGATGGCGAGCTCGCCCATCTGCTCGAGTTCGCCCATCTGCCCAGCCATCTCTTCGAGCGTCGCCAGGTCCTCCGTGTCGCCTCTGGCCAGGGCTAGCGCTCGGGCTTGCTCCAGGTCCTGGTGCAGCTGCGCTTGAGCTAGGCGGTACTCGTCAATCAGTGCGGGCTCTTCCGTAAGCACCAGGCTGGCAAGAATAGCGGTTTCCAAGTGGAATTGTCCACGCGCGTGCTCCAGAGTGGTGGCGGCCAAGGAGGTTTCCTCCAGCGACGTCAGTCGCGACTGATGATTGCGGGCGCTCCAGACCGCCACCGCCGAGATGGCGACCAGGAGCAGGACGAACAGCACAAGGGCCGCCGCAACCTGCGCTCGGGCTGACCTCAAGATACGCATCGTGTGACGTTCCTCACCGTCTATTCGGCGATTGCTTCCGCCAGCACGTCCGCCCTGGTTGATGCCTGCCCCGTGGCATTTCCCCGCCCGTTGGGCAGCCCTCCCTCATTGACGCGACGATCTCTGGCGGGCATCCAATTATAAGGACGCACGCCGCTAAGGTTTCGCTACAGGGGCAGGCATCCTTGCTGGCGGACTCCGGTGCTGATACGATAGGTGTAGGGCCATGGCCGACGTGAATGTTCTCGTAACTTTTGGTCTGGACCGCGAGCTGGTGGAGCGGATTGGGGAGGTCGACTCGCGGTTGCGGGTATCCGTTCTCAGTCCGGCCCAGCGTCGGCTCTTCCGGGGTGGCAGACCCGTCTGGCGCCGCTCCAGCGAGGTGGCACAGGCGATCGAAGAGAGCGAGGAGGATGCCCGGCGCGGCCTGGGCGAGGCCCTAGCGGAAGCCGAGGTTCTGCTCACCCTCTCCACCATGCCTGCTGACCTCCTGTCGCGGGCGCCCCGCCTCAAGTGGATACAGCTCACCAGTGCTGGCGCCGGTCGCTTGGTGGACAGGGAGCTCTTCCGCAGCGGCGTCGTCGTGACTACCGCCGGCGGCATTCACGTCACCCCCATCGGCGAGTACGTCCTGGGGATGATGATCATGCTGGCAAAGGGTTGGCCCCATCTCTTTCGGGCTCAGGAGAAGCGGGAGTGGGCCCGCCTCACCCCCCAGGAGTTGGAGGGCAAGACAGTGGGGGTGGTAGGATTGGGCAACGTCGGCCAAGAGGTGGCGCGCCTGGCCAAGCTTTTGGGCATGCGAGTGCTAGGCGTGCGTCGTTCGGGGGCACCCCTGGAGAGCGGCGAGTATCTGGTCGACGAGATGTTTGGCCCCCTGGATCTGCTGCACGTCCTCTCCCAGAGCGACTATGTGGTGCTGGCCCTTCCCTTGACTGAGGAGACCCACCACATCATGGGCGAGCTGGCCTTCCAGGCCATGAAGCCCTCAGCCTATCTGATCAACGTTTCTCCCGGGGCGATAGTGGACGAGACGGCCCTCGTGCGGGCTCTCAAGGTGGGGCTGATCGGCGGAGCCGGCCTGGACGTCTTCGAGAGCGAGCCTCTGCCGCCGGAAAGCGAGCTGTGGAGGCTGTACAACGTCATCATCAGCCCTCACATTGCCGGCGAGACCGCCCACTACAACGAGGGGGCGGTGGCCCTCTTCTGCGACAACCTCCGTCGCTATCTGGCCGATGAGCCGCTGCTGAACCTGATAGACCCTCAGCGGGGGTACTGACCGGGCCTATCGCTGCTTGGCGGAGGGCCTGCCCCTGGCAACCGTCGGGGGCTTAGCCGTCGCCTTTCCCTTAGCGGTGGGCTTCTTCCCGGCGGCCGCCTTTCCCTTGGCGCTGGGCTTGCCTTTCGCTCTGCTGGCAGCCTCTTCTGCCTTCGCTGCCCTCTTGCCTCTGGTCACTGCTTTCTCTTCGCCCTCCTTGGCCAGCTCGATGCTGGCGATGGAGGCCACCGTATCGCCGGGGCCTACGCCCATGAGGGTCACGCCCATGGTGGCCCGCCCCTGTACGGCAATGCTGTCCACGTCGGTGCGGATGACGATTCCGTCCTCGGAGATGAGCATCAGTTGTTGGTTCGCATTGACGGTGCGGGCCGCCACCAACTGCCCTCTCCTCTCGTTGACCGTGAACGTCCGCACACCCTGGCCTCCCCGCCCCTGAGTTGGGTACTCCTCGAAGGTTGTGCGCTTGCCGTAGCCCTTGCTGCTCACCACCAGCAGTTGCTGGTCGGGACGAGCGATCTCCATCCCCACCACCCGGTCGCCCTTCGCCAGGCGGGTGCCCCGCACGCCGCCGCTCTGGCGGGAGGCCGAGCGCAACTGCCTCACCCGGAAGCGCAAGGCCTGACCGGTGGCGGTGACTAGAACGGCCTGATCATCGCTGCGCGCTAGCCGAGCAGCTACCAGGGCGTCGCCCGGCTCCAGGTCCATGGTGATGAGGCCGTTGCGGCGTACCGTGGCGAACTCGCTCAGGGCCGTCTTCTTCACCTCGCCCTGTTCGGTGGCCAGCACCAGGAACTCCTGATCGCTGCCGTCGGTGGTCACCACCGCCGTCACCCGCTCGTCTTGCTCTAGGTAGATGATATTGATGAGGGGGATGCCCCTCGCCTGGCGGGATTCATCAGGTAGTTCATAGGTCTTGACCTGATACACACGGCCGCGGTCTGTGAAGAACAAAAGGCTCTGGTGAGTGTCGGCCACCGCGATGTGGCGGACGGCGTCGCCCTCCCGCCTGGCCACGCCGATCTTGCCGCGGCCGCCTCGCCCCTGCGCTCGGTAGATCTCCAGGGGTACACGCTTGATGTAGCCGCGAGTCGATAGGGTTACCACCGTCTCCTGGTGGGGTATGAGGTCCTCTTCGCTGAAATCCACCGCTTCCTGCTCGATGATCTGGGTGCGCCGTTCGTCGCCGTACTTCTTCTTGACCTCTAGCGTCTCTTCCTTGATCAGGTAGTCGATCTTGCGGGGATTGGCCAGCAGGTCTTCTAGGTAGGCGATCTGCTTGATGATCTCGGCGTACTCGTCTTGGATCTTCTGGCGTTCTAGGCGGGCCAGACGGCGCAGTTGCATGTCCAGCACTGCCTGGGCCTGGCGGTCGCTCAGGCGGAAGGGAGCCCGCATCAGTCGCTCCTTGGCCTTTTCCGCCGATTGCGAGCGACGGATGGTCTGAATGACCTGGTCCAGATGATCCAGGGCCACCAGCAACCCCTGGAGAATGTGCTCTCGCTCCTTGGCCTTCTTCAGATCGAACAGGGAGCGGCGGCGAGTCACATCCCGCCGGTGGTTGATGAAACAGTCCAGGATCCTCTTGAGGCTGACGGTTCTGGGTTGGTCATCCACCAGGGCCAGCATGTTGACGGCGAATGTCGACTGCATCGCCGTGTGCTTGTAGAGGCTGTTCAGTATCTGGCGGGCCTGCCCCTCCCGCTTGAGCTCGATGACGACGCGGATGCCATGGCGGTCCGACTCGTCCCGCAGGTCAGCGATGCCGTCAATGCGGCGCCCCTTGGCCAGCTCGGCAATCTTCTCCACCAGGGAGGCCTTGTTGACCTGATAGGGCAGCTCGGTGACGACGATCCGGTAGCGGCCGCCCTTGGCCATCTCCTCGATGTGGGTGCGGGCTCGCATGATGATGCGCCCCTTGCCGTCGTAGGCAGCCTTGATGGCGTCTTGCTTCTCGTACAGGGGGCCTTGGCCGCGCTGACCATCGCTGGGCTGCTTCTTGCCCCGGTCGTAGCGGAAGATGACGCCGCCGGTGGGGAAATCGGGCCCTTTGACGATCTCCGTCAGGTCGTTGGTGGAGGCTTCCGGCTTGTCGATGAGGTAGGCGATGGCGTCGCAGACCTCGCCCAGGTTGTGGGGCGGGATGTTGGTGGCCATGCCCACTGCGATACCCGCCGCGCCGTTGACCAGCAGGTTGGGCAGCCGCGAGGGCAGTACTTTTGGCTCTTGGAGGGAGTCATCGAAGTTGGGGATGAAGTCCACCGTGTCGCGGTCGATGTCGGCTAGCGTCTCCTCGGCGATAGCGGCCAGGCGAGCCTCGGTGTAGCGCATGGCCGCCGGGGGGTCGTTGTCCACGCTGCCGAAGTTGCCCTGGCCGTCGACCAGGGGGAAGCGCATGGAGAAGCCCTGGGCCAGGCGCACCATCGCTTCGTACACGGGGGCGTCGCCGTGAGGGTGGTACTTGCCCAACACCTCGCCCACAATGCGGGCGCTCTTCTTGTACCGCGAGCCTGGCCGAAGGCCCAGCTCGGACATGGCATAGAGAATGCGCCGCTGCACCGGCTTGAGGCCGTCGCGAATGTCGGGCAGGGCCCGCGCCACGATAACGCTCATGGCGTAGTCGAGGTAGGAGGCCCTCATCTCCTCCTCGATCTTCGTGGGGCGGACGTTTCCGGATGGTGTCTCGGTAACCATGCTCTCCCTACTCGGTCAGGCGGGCATCGGTCTGCCGCAGGCGGCGGGCCAGCGTGCGCAGGAGCTGCGCCGCCATCTCGGGCCTGCTTTTCAGCTCGGCGAGGAAGTCCCAGCGAGTCATGACCAGGCACTGGCTATCCTCGAGGGCGCGGATGCTGGCTGTACGGGGATAGCCGTCCAGCAGGGCTGTCTCCCCGAAGAAGTCTCCCTGACCCAGAGTGGCCAGGACGGTCTCTTTGGGGCCGCCCAGGTCCTTCACCACCTCCACTTGGCCCGAGGAGACGATGTAGAAGCCCGCCGCCTCCTCGCCCTCTTTTAGGACTACCTCGCCCGCCTGGTACTGCCTGGGATAGAGGTCCCTAGCGAGACGTTTGAGCTCCGCCGAGCCGAACCCGGCAAACAGGGGAGCATTTGCCAGCATCTCTTGCTTGCCCATCGCCGCACCTCCTTCCTGAAGTCGCGGCAGCGGGTCGCCACACTTTGCTACCGGGCTACCTCATGCACCTTAAACGGCTCTTGGAACCCCTTCAAGGCGACTCGAGCCCTCTCTCCGAAGGCGAAGCCCTTGCCAGCCAGACAGGTCAATACACGGCAAACATCTGCCCGTGTTTGCATCTCTAAGAATACCACCTATCTGAGGAAGGGGAAAGACGCCTACGTGCCTTACTGAATGAGGCGGCGGCGCATGGAGATGAGGGCCAGGTAATAGAAAATAGCGGCCACTACTGCTATCCAGGCCAGGTCGCCCAGATGGCCCAGGTTGAGGTGGCCTTCCACTAAGCCGCGGTAGATGTCCACTACGTGGGTGGCCGGCACAAACCAGGAGGCCACCTGTAGCTCCTCCGGCAGATTCTCCAAGGGGAAGAAGACGCCGCCCAGCCAGAACTGGGGCGTTATGAATAGAGCAAAAAAGTAGTTGAGGGAGCTGATGGAGCGGGCGATGGAAGTGTAGGACAGAGAGACGCTGGCGAACATGAAGCTCGAGATGTAGGCCATGACAGGCACCAGCAGCGCTAGCGGCGAGTCCAGCAGGCCGAAGGCGGCCGTTACCGCTAGTATGTAGACACTGCTGATGAAGCCCCGGGTGGCCCCCCACAGGACCTCGCCAGTAATCACGTCTTCGATGCTCACCGGCGTGGCGATGATGGCATGGTACGTTCTTTGGTTCTCCATGCGGAAGAAGGAGCCCCACCCGCATTCGCCCGCGGCCGCCCACATGGGGAAGACTGCCAGAATACCGGGGGCGATGAATTCGATATAGCGCTGGTCGCCGGGCAGCTCCGAGCGAGTTATCAGCCCTCCCAGGCCTAGACCCAGGGCAAGAAGGGTGATAAGAGGCTCCGCCAGCGGCCATATGGCCTCTGCTTTCCACAGGCGGAGGTAAACGTCGCGGTTGCGTTGCCACACCCGATAGGCCCGGTAGGAGACATCGGGGAGACGGATGCCGAGACGAGGCACGGCGATACTCATTCCATGAGCCCTCTTCCGGTCAGGTGCAGGAAGACGTCCTCCAGGTTGGCCTGGCGGTAGGCCACGCTCTCGCTGTCGAGGATCAGGTCAGCCATCTGCGCTCGGCCGTCGGGGGTGCGGGCGTAGACGTAGAGGGTGTCCTCCACCTCCTCCACCGTCAGGCCGGGCCGAGATGCCATCTGGGCCAGGAGCCTCTCCCGTTGTGGACCGCTGGCGTGCACTTCCGCTACCTCCCGTCCGGCGTGCTCCTCTACCAGTTCCGCCGGCGAACCCTCCACTAGGATACGCCCCTGATGCATGATGACCAGGCGGTCGCAGAGGTGAGCGGCCTCCTCCATGTAGTGGGTGCAGAGGAGCATGGACACCCCCTGCTCCCTGAAATAGCGCAACTTCTGCCAAACCAGGTGGCGGGCCTGGGGGTCGAGACCGGTGGTCGGCTCGTCCAGCACCAGGATCTTGGGCTGATTGATCAGACCGCGGGCGATGGTCAGCCGCCGTTTGAGGCCTGTGGACAGGGCCCAGATGGGCTCGTGCTGCTTCTCCGTTAGCTGGAACAGAGCCAGGCTCTCGTCTATGCGCTCATTGGCCAGCTCCCTGGGCATATCGAAATAGCGGGCATAGACCGCCAGGTTCTGGCGCACGGAGAGGTCCGGGTCCAGGTTGTCCTCCTGGGGCACTACGCCCAGAATCGACTTGATTCGCCGTGGCTCTCCGCGCACGTCTATGCCGTCCACCACCAGCTCACCCTCGGTCACGGGCGATACGCAGGAGATCATGCGCACGGTTGTGGTCTTGCCCGCGCCGTTCGGTCCCAAGAAGCCAAAGCACTCTCCCCTACGCACCGAGAAGTCGATGCTGTCCACGGCGGTGAAGCCGCCATAGCGCTTGATCAGGTTGCGAGCGCGAATTATCTCAGTCATAGCTCAACATCGGATAACACGCACCTTGCCCCAGGCAGACCCAGGCGATGATAGCAAAGTCAGCTTGGCAGAGGCAAGAAAAGGGCCGAGGCAGAAGAGAAGCCTCGGCCACCAAAGTTCCTTCGCCAGCGTCGCTTCGCCTACTCTTCCTCCTCCTCTTCCGCGCTGGTGGCGAACTCGTAGATGGTGACATCGACCCCGGGATTCTTGCTACGGCTGTCCCAGTCCTCCACGTCCTCTTCCTCGTCGAAGCTTTCCTCCTCCTCCGCATCGCGGCGCACCAAGCCCTCCTTGGTGTAGGGGCGGAAGGCTTCCCCGGTCGTGGGCGGGAAGGAGGGCTTGCCCGCCTGGCTGGGGTGCTGGAAGGTCTCCTTGATGATCACCCGGATGTCGTCTTGGCTAAGGGTGGCGATGGCAGCGGCGTACTCGTTGCCCCCCTCCATCAGCTTGATCAGGCGCATGCCCAGCTTGGGCTCCACTTCTCCCAGGTATTCCCCCTGGCTGCTCTCTACTACCAAGGTGTTGTTCTGACGGCGCAGGAACACCTGATCCCCTGCCGTCATGCGGGCAGCGGCCTCGGCGGCCGGCCGCGTCAGGACGGTTATGCCAGTCTTGCCCATCTCCGATATGAACATCGCGGGAGAGAGCTTCTTGCCTCCCTCCGCTTGGACAGTTGCCCCCTCGCCCAAGGTGGCTAGACGAGCCAGGTTCTTCTGGGCGATGGAGTTGAGGGGGTCAAGCTCCAGGGTCTTGCCGTAGGCTTCCCGTGCTTCTGAGTAGCGGCCAAGCTCGGTCAGGGCCTTCCCCAATCGATTGTAAGCATCCACATCGTTGGGGAAGACAGCGATGATCGCTCGGTTGACGGCCGCAGCTTCTTGCCACTGGCCCTGCATGGCCAGTTGGATAGCCTGCTGGGTCCGCTGCCGTCGAAACAGCCTCGTCCTGTCGTCCGCTGTAAACACCATATTCGTCAAATCACCCCGCAACGCCGCGCATTTTAGAGGTTTCTCCAGTTTTTTGCAAGTCCGCCCTGACAGCGTCTCGGGGAGGATTGCCGCCGCGCATCTCCTTTAAAGACGCCAGGGCAGGCCAGACGTTACGCCATCCTTCAAGAAAGCCCCTGGAGTTGCCCAAGCTTCCCTCAAGGTGTGGCTAAGCAACTTACCTAAGAACGCTCATCTGGTCAGATGGTTACCTGAGCTCGGCGAAGGACCGGCATTTCCTGCCTGCGCGGATCGTTGCAGCTTCCTGGAAGATTGTCTCGTCCTGGGGGGATACGGTTGTCAGACAAGGGGAATTTCAGAGACGCTCTCGGCCGCGCCTGCTCACCGTCTGCCATCTGGTCGGGGTGGGCAGATTCGAACTGCCGACCTCACGGTCCCGAACCGTGCGCTCTAGCCTGACTGAGCTACACCCCGCCAAACCTCCTCCAAACCACCGAACCGGTGGATTCCTATTCTAGCAAACACCGCTCAGGGTGTCGAGGTCTAAGGCGTTCGGCGATAGTGGGGTAGTGGTGACGAAGTGGAGGCCTGCCGAATGAAGTATCCGGGGGAGGTCGATAGGAAAAAAGCTAAACCAAACCCCGCCAGGCCTTTGTGTCTATCTTGAAGGATGCGGCGAAACGAGTGATAGCCGCTTAGCGAACACGGGGGGTATGAAGAGCCCCGTCGCTGATCGGCTCGTCGATGTATAGATCGCCATTCCGGATCTTGATGTTGAACCCACAGGCGGGGTTAGTGCACGCCCACGCCTTGTAATGGATGGGCGCTCCCTGGCTCCCAAAATCGGACAGAGGAACCAGGTCACCGGTTTGGCACTTTTGACACTTGGGGAAACCGTTCACCACTACCACGAGACTCCTCCCAACCAAACGTAATCGCCAGGCAGTATAGCAGAGCACCGCTGCCCTGGCAAGCAGCAAAGGCATGCTTATTGTCAAGTGGCCGAAAATTTTGCAAGAGTGACCTCGTCCCGAATCTGAGCCAAGCGGTAAGCGTTATTGAATGTGGAAGCCATCAATCCGGGGCTGTGCCTGCGGAGGAGAGCGGTAATCATGAGTCGATGGCTTAAAGTGACGATAGCCGGGTTTGTATTGAGCATCGCCCTGGGGGCAGGTGCGACGGTAGCTGTCCTGGCGGCGACCAGCAGCGGCGGTGATGAAGACCGTTCGCCTGCTCCCGCTGGGGCGCTTGTCGAACAGAACGAGGAGCGCCCCTGGCTGGGATTGATCGTCAGCAAGTTCGGCGACGAGGGCCTTATCGTGCAGCAGGTCATCGCCGATAGCCCTGCCCACAAGGCGGGGGTCAAGCGCGGCGACATCATCAAAGCCTTCCAGGGCAAGGATGTCCGAAGCATTAGGGAGCTGGTGGCGGAGCTAGACGACAGGGGCCCCGGCGACGAGGTGACCCTGACGTTGCTGCGTGACGACGAGGAGATGCCACTCCAGGTCACTCTCGGCGAGTGGCCGGAGCCCCTGCGGCCGCCCGAGCTCAAGGGGCCCTTCGCCGAGCTGGGCGAGCTGGAGTTCGCCGACATCCTGGGCGGCCGCTTCAGGGTCAAGGACGACCAGGGCAACACGGTGGTCGTCGAGGTGGTGGCTGGCGAGGTGGGGAGCATCAGCGACGGCGAGCTGACGATGGCCGCCAACGATGGCAGCGAGCGCACTTTCACTATCACCGACGATACGGTGATGCCTCGCCGCCCGGAGGAGGGTGATCCGGTGGTAGTCGTGACGGTGGGTGAGAACAACGAGGCGCGGCTGGTTCTGCCGGGCAGGGCCTTTGACCTGCTGGGCATGTCCGACAGCCTGCGCGAGCGCATCCGCGAGCGCCCCATGCCGCCGGAGGTTCCCTGGCTGGACATTCCCCGCCGCCTCAGGGAGCGAGGGCTTGACCTCATCCCGGGGCAGCGGTTTCACCTTTGGCCCAGATGGGGCCCCGAGCTGATGCCCCTCCCCGAGGGGCCGAGATAGTCGTGGGTCATACCGATGGCCTGCGCATCTCTACGCTACCCTGCGACGGCTTCTGGCTCTGGGACGAGGATAACGGCGAATACTAGCGCCTTTTAGAAGGCTCCTCCCCTGATGAGAGGCTGGACTGTTGTAGCGCGGCAGGCCAGCCTCTCCTTTTGTGGCAGCCTAAAGGCTTGCTTCCCGCCTCACCAGCCACCACTCCAGGCTGTCGGCCAGGGCCCGCGAAGAGGCCTCGATGATGTCGGTGGAGCTGCCTACGGTGGTCCAGTGGTGCTCGCCGTCGGTGGACTCGATGAGCACCCGCACGTAGGCGGCGGTGCCGCCGGTGCTATCGATGATCCGCACCTTGTAGTCCACCAGCTTGATCGCCTCCAGCGTGGGGTAGAACTGGACCAGGGCCTTGCGGAGGGCGGCGTCCAGGGCATGCACTGGCCCGTTCCCATCGGCGGCGGTATGGATGACCTCGTCGCCCACCCGCACCTTGACTATCGCCTCCGATAGCATCTCCCGCTCATCCTCCTCGCCGCCGCAGGGGTGGCGGCGCTCCACCACCATGAAGTCGTCCAGTTCGAAGGGAGGCCCGTAGTCAGGCTGGCTGCGCCTGGCCAGGAGCTCAAACGAGGCCTCCGCCCCCTCGTACTGGTAGCCGCGGCTCTCCATCAGCTTGACCACGTCCAGGATGTGGCGCACCTCTTCCCTGCTCAGAGAGATGTCGACGCCTTGCTCCTTGAGCTTGGCCTGGATGTTGCGCTGGCCGGCCAGCTCCGACACCAGGATGCGGCGATCATTGCCCACCAGAGCGGGGTCTATGTGCTGGTAGGACTCTTCGTGCTTCATGAGGGCGGCCACGTGCAGCCCCGCCTTGTGGGCGAAGGCGGCTGTGCCCACGTAGGGGTGGTGAGGGTTGGGAGGGAGGTTGGCGATCTCGCTAACGTAGCGGGAGACCTCGGTGAGCCTGGCTAGCTGCTCATCGCTTACGCAGTCGATGCCCATCTTGAGCTTAAGGTTGGCGATGACGCTGATCATGTCGGCATTGCCGCAGCCGTCGCCGTAGCCGTTGATGCAGCCCTGCACCTGGGCCACCCCCATCTCCACGGCCGCCAGGGTGTTGGCCACCGCCAGGTTGGCAGCGTTGTGGGCGTGGATCCCCAGGGGCGTGCCTACAGCCTCTATCGCCGCCTTGATGGCTTCTGCCAGGCGAGAGGTGATGGTGCCCCCGTTGGTGTCGCACATGATGATGCAGTCCACCCCGGCCTCGGCCGCCGCCTGCAGGCACTGGAGGGTGTAGCGGCGGTCGGAGTAGAAGCCGTCGAAGAAGTGCTCGGCGTCCAGGAAGACGGTGAGGCCATGCGACTTGAGGTAGCGGATGGAGTCGGAGATCATCTCCAGGTTCTCATCCAGGGTGGTCTCCAGAATCTGGCGCACCTGCATGTCGCTGGCCTTGCCCACCAGGGTGACCACCGGCGTGCGGGCGTCGACCAGGGCGCGGATGTTGGGGTCCTTGTCCGCTTTGCCGCCAGCCCGACGAGTGGAGCCGAAGGCGACCAGCCTGGCATGGGAGAGCTTGAGCGACCTCGCCCGCACGAAGAACTCGGCGTCCTTGGGGTTGGAGCCCGGCCAGCCCCCCTCGATGTAGTGCACGCCGAGCTCGTCCAGCTTGCGGGCGATCTTCAGCTTGTCCTCCACGGAGAGGGATATCCCCTCCATCTGGGTGCCGTCGCGAAGGGTGGTGTCGTATAGTTCAACCGTAGTCATCGCTAGTGCCCCTCATGGATCCCTTTTCGCCAGTGGAGCTTCCCTCTTTACGTCAGCGATTATACGTAGCAGTTCCTCATAGGTGCTCTCTCCACCAACGAGATCCCAGAATTCCTCCCCGATTGTTACATCTTCCACCATATCCATTATTTGCAGAGTGGGCCACCAATTGTATTTGCCTCGTTCTACGTAAGGATTGTACGGGAGAGCGAAGGTGGCTCTTCCGACTTGCTCCTGGATTTCGGAATGGGCTCGACAATACAGCATTTTCTTTTTTGACTCTGCAGCCACGTCGAGATTAGGCTTTGGGCTTTTCAGCTCCGCGAAGAGTGGGCCGCCACGAAAATCTGGTATGTAGAGGTCCGCTATTACCTGGGTCGTTCGCGGTGGTCCGCCGGTGCTACTGAGTATTTCGTCCATTTCTGTCGCGAAGTCCGGCTTACGCGCCGCCGTCCTTAATTCCGATACTGTCTGCTCTATCCTGTTGCACATGTTCTCGTCCAGCGTAACCTCGAGGGGATATTCGAGGCGGGGGTGATAGTTCTGCGCGGCAATCAGGCGAGCAATCTCCGGGTAGAAACCCATCCCCATTGAGGTCACGATGCTCCGCTGGAGCTTAAAGGCGACGATGGCCTCGTCTCTAAAGAAAAGGTCGTGAAACGGGAAGGCCCTTCTGACGTCCTCGACGCTGAAATCCCCGACCTTGGTGGACATTCTCCGCACAAACTTCTTCATGTATTCTTTTAGGGCGTTCCTGGTGGTGCTGTCCATACGTCACTTCCTCAGAAGCATAATGTGCTCGTAGCGCAGCCTGGCGTATCCACCGAGAATCGGGCGTCTCATGCTCAAGGCTTCCCCGCCCATATCAGTCCACCACTCAACAATCCTGTCACAGAAATTGGTGCGTATCGATCCGACAGTAACGTCGCCAAGAAGTATAGCGGCATGCGCTCCTGGCCTAAGCACGCGCCGCATCTCTTCTAACGCCCTTTTCATGTCCTTCTCGTACAGGCGTAGCTTTTCTGTGGCGCTGCCCCTGAGACCAACCATTGCCTGCCGAAGCTGCGAAGTATTCATGTTCATGTAGCGAAGTAGGTGCGCATCGTTTTTCACATAGTCGAGGGCGATGCTGTATGGCGGCGAAGTTACGATACCATCGACCGAGTCGCTCGCGAGTGGGATGTCAAGGGCAGTGCCGAAGAGCACCCGCGGGGGTTGAATGTGGATGTCTAGGCGATTGAGGATCTCATAGGTTCCCTCAAGGGTCGCCATGTACTCGTTAAGGTCTCTTATGAAGAAGGCGTCCAAGCTCATGGCTTTGTTGGTGCCCATCAAGTAGCTGTAATCCGAGTGGGCATGCATGAAGCACACGAGCAGAACGTTCCGCCATTTGAACGGCAGATCTCGAACCATGCCGGGGGGAAAGTATTCGGTCCAAACCTTTTCCAGCAAGACCTGGGCGTCAGTACCAAACTCGTTTTCGCTAATTGGCCACTGCGCGAGCGAGACCTCTTTGTCCCTAAAGTACTTGAACACAAGAGTAGGGTTTGTCGAATTGATGAAGTCCTCCAGGTCCGGGTAGTGAATTGTCAGAGCGTCGCCCTTTGTTTGGGACACCATACAGAGAGCTGGATTGATCTCGATCCCCAAGCTTTGGATGCCCAGGGTGGCGCACTCGACAAGGGTGGTGCCCGACCCCACAAAGGGGTCGATGACCAGGCCGCCTTCCGGGACGCCCATGAAGTTTATGAGTGCCTTTACCATCTGCCCATGGAACTTACCCTTATATGGGTAAAACCAATGCGTAAGATACTGATTGCTGTGCCCGATTTGTCCCTTGCCGCGTACAGAGGACAGGAAGAAATGGTCACTTTTCCGTCCCATCACCTCTTCAAAATACGCTGTCCTCCGCCCAAATTGCTGGAGGTCATTGCCAAGTGTAAGAAATTCCATGCGGCTTAACTGCAGCTCGTACAGCTGCGCAGCATCATTGAATAATCGCAGTTCCTTGCTCGAAAAGCGCTCGTCTGTAATCCACTTCACCGGATCGACAAGGCTGGGAAGGCTCACTGCCTCAGCGCTAGGATCAGTTGACACCTTGTACTCCATCCTCGGCGACATTCGCGCCCCTATCTTCTCCCTGTACAGCCCTCACACGTAGCTCGCCACCAAATCCCCCACCTCAGACGTGCTCAGGCCCATGCGACCGGCGCTCAGCGACTTGATCTTGCCGCTGGTCAGGGCCTTGATGATCGCCTGCTCGACGCGATCGGCGGCTTCCGCCTCCCCGAGTACATCGAGCATCATCTGGACGGCAGCGATGGCTGCCAGGGGGCAGATGACGTTCTGGCCGGTGTACTTCGGCGCGCTGCCGCCAATAGGCTCGAACATGGAGACGCCCTGCGGGTTGATGTTGCCCCCCGCCGCCACACCCATACCCCCCTGGATCATCGCCCCCAGGTCGGTGATGATATCGCCGAACATGTTCTCCACCACGATCACATCGAACCACTCCGGGTTCTTGACGAACCACATGCAGGCGGCGTCGACGTGGGCATACTCCCGCTTGATGTCGGGATAGTCGGCGTCGCCCACCTCGTTGAAGGCCCGCCACCAGGTATCGTGCACGTAGGTCAGGACGTTCGTCTTGGCCACCAGGTGGAGTTGCTTCTGCTTGTTGCGATTGCGGGCCAGCTCGAAGGCGTAGCGGATTGCTCGCTCGGCGCCGAAGCGGGTGGTGCAGTGGATCTGGGTCGAGACCTCCTGGGGCGTGCCCTTGTACTGGACGCCGCCCATGCCTGTGTAGAGCCCCTCGGTGTTCTCGCGAACGATGACGAAGTCAATATCTTCTGGGCCCTTGTCCTTCAGAGGGCAGTCCACGCCAGGGTAGAGCTTCACCGGGCGAAGGTTGACGTACTGGTCCAGCTCAAAGCGGAGGCGCAGCAGGATGCCCTTCTCCAGGGGCCCTGGCGGCACGTCCGGGTGGCCGACGGCCCCCAGGTAGATGGCGTCGAAGCCCCGCAGCTCCTCGAGGGCAGAGTCAGGCAGGGTTTCCCCCGTCCGCAGATAGCGGTCGCCGCCGAAGTCATAGGTGGTCGTGTCGTAGCGAAAGCCGGTGGCCTGGGCGGCCGCTTCCAGCACCTTCAGGCCCTCGCGAACAACCTCCCCGCCCGTTCCGTCGCCAGGGATTACAGCTATCCGGTACATTCATGCCTTCCCTTCGAGGGTTCGCTCCTTCTGCTGAACGTAAGCTCCATTTGCTGGAAAGTGTAGCATAGACGCTGGCCGTAGAGCGACGCCGAAGCATATGACTACGAGGCCCTGGTGCGGCGGCGGCCGCGTCGGAGAAGCTGGGCTTGCTCTCTGGCCACTTCCCCGAACACCGCTCTGAAGGTGATCAGGCCGCCGGCGGCGAAGGCCAGAAATACGGGGTAGGTGCGCCAGTTCTTGGTGTGCACCAACCCCAGGCTATAGACCAAAGTGGCTACGGCTGCTATCAACCCCGGGATGAACCAGACGGCGGCGAAGGCCGCCGCTACCCCTCGCACGAGCCTGTGCCTGATGCCGAAGATGAGGTCGCCGCTGAGAAGCCAGAGCAGGCCGCCAAAGCCCAGCAGCCCCAGCACCCTCTCGTATACCGTTGCCTCGCTGGTTTTCCAAAGGGTGAGGAACCCCTGAAGGGAGGTGAACAGCGTGCCCCGCACCGGCTCTTCTTCCTCCTCTTCCTGGTCCGCCCATTCGTAGAGCTCGTCCTCTACCTCCGTGCCCAGTTTCCTCAGCCTATCGAGTGCTTGTTTGAACACGCTCATGCTGCTTCACCGCCGCTGGCCTTGCTCAGCGTTTCTCGCTGGCCAGCCTGCGCCTCGTATGCTCCACCAGTCCGCCCGCCTGCATCAACTCCAGCATGAAATCGGGGTAGGGCTTGGCCCTGAACTCGCTGCCCTTGGTCAGGTTGCGGATGGTGCCCGTCTCCAGCTCCACCGCCAGCTCATCGCCCGCCTCGCTGCCGTCGACGGCTTCGGGGCACTCCAGGATGGGCAGGCCCAGGTTGATGGCGTTGCGATAGAAGATGCGGGCGTAGCTCTTGGCGACGACGTAGCTCACGCCCGCCCCCTTGATGGCCAGCGGCGCGTGCTCCCGCGAGGAGCCACAGCCGAAGTTGGTGTCGGCCACGATCACGTCGCCCGGCTGCACCCGCTGGGCGAACCCGGCGTCGATGTCCTCCATGCAGTGGGGGGCCAGCTCCTCCGCCGTGTTCAGGTTGAGGTAGCGCGCCGGGATGATGACGTCGGTGTCGACGTTGGCGCCGTACTTGTGAACGCGTCCGCGAAGGGTCATCGCCGTTCTCCTATAGCACGAACCGCGTGCCTACACTGTTCTGGATGAAGGCCTCCGGCATCGCCCTGGCGATCGCGTGCGCCGCCTTCCAGCCGGTGCAGTGCCCGGGAACCACCACCTGCAGCGCGGCTGCCTTCAGCTCCTCGACCGTCTGGGGGATGATGGCCTCGAACAGCGGCCCGCTGAGGTGGAAGCCGCCTATCAGGGCGTACACGTTTTCTATCCCTGTCACGTTTCGAGCATGCCTGATGATGTTGATGACCCCCGCGTGGCCGCAGCCGGTCAGAATCGCCAGGCCCTTGCCGCGCACGTGGACGACCAGCGCCTGGTCGTCGTAGATCCAGGGGTCGGGCTGCCAGCGGCCGTCGACCAGGCTGTGGTGGATGGGGAAGCCCTTCTCGAAGTCGGTGGTCCTGGCTATCTGGCCGGTCACCAGCGCCCGTTTGTCCAGCAACAGCGATGGCTCCCTGTCCTCGACAAGCTCCGCGCCCTCCTGGAGCAATGCCTCCCGGTCGGGCGGGGGCAACTTCACCTCCCGCCCGTCGGGAATAACGACCTTCCGCTGGAGGAAGGCGTCCGGATGGGCGATCAAAGGCAGCTTTCGCTTGCCCAGCCGCCGCAGGAGGCCGATCAGGGCACCGGTGTGGTCGGCGTGGCCGTGGCTGAGAACGATGGCTCGCACGTCGTCCAGAGGGGTCTCCAGTATGTCTATATTGTGAAGCACGCCATCAGGGCTGAGGCCAGCGTCGAACAGGATCGATTCCCGCTGGCCGTCGGCTATTACCGTTACTAGCGCGCAGAAGCCGTGCTCGGCGATTAGCCTGCTCTGCGCCTCCCCCAAGGTATCTCCCAGCCGCGGCTGCTTGGCGACCTCGCCGCTGACCATCAGCAGATCGACGTAATTGTCCATGAGGATGGTGATCTCTACGCTATCCACTTCCTTCAGGTCGACGCTGTTGGGTCGCATCCTTCACTCCTTCCGGGCTATTTGGGGGCGCTCTCTAGCACCTCTTCGGGTCCCGCCAGCTTTCCGGCGACGGCGCTCGCCGCCGCCACTGCCGGGTTGGCCAGGTACACCTCCGCCTTGGGGTGGCCCATGCGGCCGGGGAAGTTACGATTGCTCGTCGCCACGCAGCGCTCGCCCTCGGCCAGGATGCCCATGTAGCCGCCCAGGCAGGGCCCGCAGGTGGGGGTGGAGACGGCGCAGCCCGCCTCGGCGAAGGTGGCCAGCAGTCCCTCCTTGAGCGCGGCCAGGTAGACATCGTGGGTGGCAGGGATAACGATGCAGCGCACGCGGGGGTGAACCTGGCGGCCGGCCATGATCTGGGCGGCAAGGCGCAGGTCGGATAGCCTGCCGTTGGTGCAGGAGCCGATGAAGGTCTGATCGATCTCCACCCTTGGCGCCCGGCTCAGGGGCACAGCGTTGCCCGGCGAGTGAGGCAGGGCAACGGTCGGCTCCAGTTCCCCTACGTCGTACTGGCGCACCTCGGCGTACTCGGCGTCGGGGTCAGGCTCGTAGGTCTGCCAGTCACGGCGAGCGCGCGCTCTCACGTAACCCAGGGTCGTGACATCGGGCACCATCAAGCCCGCCTTGGCGCCAGCCTCGATGGCCATGTTGGCCATGGTGAAGCGTCCCTCCATGGGAAGCCGGGAGATGGCCTCGCCCTGGAACTCCACGGCCGAGTAGAGGGCGCCGTCAGTGCCGATGTCGGCGATGGTGTGGAGGATGATATCCTTGCCTCCGACCCAGGGCTTGAGCTGGCCGTGGTAGACGAGCTTGAGCGACGGCGGCACGCGCATCCAGATGTCGCCGGTGGCCATGGCGCAGGCGATGTCGGTGGAGCCCATGCCGGTGGCGAAGCAGCCCAGAGCGCCGTAGGTGCAGGTGTGGGAGTCAGCGCCCACCACCACCTCGCCGGGGAGGACCCAGCCGTGGTCGGGCAGGAGAGCGTGCTCGATGCCCCCGCGCCCCTGCTCGTAGTAGACGAGCCCCTGCTCAAGGGCGAACTCTTTCATCGCCTTGGCGTTCTCGGCGCTCTTGATGTCCTTGTTGGGGGTGAAGTGGTCGGGGATCATGGCCACCCGCTGGCGGTCAAAGACGCTGGCCACGCCCAGCTTGCGGAACTGCTCGATGGCCAGGGGCGCGGTGACGTCGTTGGCCAGCACGAAGTCTACCCGACAGTTGATCAGTTCGCCGGGCCGCACCTCCTGGCGGTCGCAGTGGGCGGCCAGGATCTTCTCGGCCAGGGTCATCCCCATGTCGAAAGCCTTTCTAGTTGGCCGTTTTCCCTAGGCGGAGGACCGCGCCCTAAGACGGTGTCCTCGCCGCCTCCCCTCGCCCCTGGGCCGAGAGCAGGCGGTTGAGGGCGTTCAGCAGCGCCTTGGCCGAAGCGACCACGATGTCGGTGTCGCCGCTCCGACCCATGAAGGTCTGCTCGCCGCTCTCGATGCGCACCGTCACCTCGCCGAGGGCGTCGATGCCCTCGGTGATGCTCTTGATCGAGAACTCGGTCAGGACGTTAGGCACCCCCACCAGGCGATTGATGGCCCTGTAGGTGGCATCGACGGGGCCGGTGCCGGTAGTCGTGTCCACCAGCATCTGGCCGTCGGGGGCGATGAGGCGGACGGTGGCCGTGGGCACCAGGTGGTTGCCGCAGGAAACCTGGAGCAGGTCGAGGTGATATAGCTCCTCGAAGGTCCGCCGCTCGTCCGCTACCAAGGCCTCCAGGTCACGGTCGTCGATCTCGCCCTTCTTGTCGGCCAGCTCTTTGAAGGCCTCGAAGACGCGGTTCAGCTCCTCCTCGCTGAGCTCGAAGCCCAGCTCCTCCAGGCGGGCCTTGACGCCGTGGCGACCGGAGTTCTTGTTGAGCACCAGGATGCCGCCGCGGGGCAGGCCGATGTCGCGGGCGTCCATGATCTCGTAGGTCTCCAGCAGCTTGAGGATGCCATGCTGGTGAACGCCCGACTGGTGGCGAAAGGCGTTGGCGCCCACAATGGCCTTGTTGGGCTGTACCGCCAGACCGGTGAGGTCGGATACCAGGCGGCTGGTCCGCACGAGGTGAATGGTATTGATGTTTGTGGACAGGCCGATCAGGTCGTTGCGGGTCCTGATGGCCATCACGATCTCTTCCAGGGAGGCGTTGCCCGCTCGCTCGCCGATGCCGTTGATAGTGCACTCCACCTGACGGGCCCCGGCCCTGACGGCCGCCAGGCTGTTGGCTACCGCCATGCCCAGGTCGTTGTGGCAGTGCACGGAGATCACCGCCTTGTGGATGTTGGGCACCTTCTCCAGGATGCTGCGGATGAAGGCCTCGAACTCGTAGGGGATGGCATAGCCCACGGTGTCGGGGATGTTGACGGTGGTAGCGCCAGCGTCGATGCACTCCTCCACCAGCTGGTAGACGTAGTTGGGGTCGGAGCGGGTGGCGTCCATGGGAGAGAACTCCACGTCGGGACAGTACTTCGCCGCCCTGGCCACCATGGTGCGGCCCATCTCCCGCACCTCATCCTTGTTTTTCACCAGTTGATGCATGAGGTGGATGTCGGAGGCGGAGAGGAAGACGTGGATGCGCGGCTGAGCGGCGTGGCGAACCGCCTCCCAGCAGGCGTCCACATCGCCAGGCACGGCGCGGGCCAGGCCAGCGATGACTGAGCCGCGCACCTCCTTGGCGATGGCGGTCACCGCCTCCAGGTCGCCCGGGGAGGAGGCGGGAAAGCCCGCCTCGATGATGTCCACCCGCAGGCGCTCTAAGGCGCGGGCGATCTCCAGCTTGTCCTTAGCGTTCAGGGCCACCCCCGGCGACTGCTCGCCATCGCGGAGGGTGGTATCGAAAATGAGTACCTTGTCCTCAGCCACGGCATTCACCCCTTTTGCCCACACTCTAGAACTGGGCGAAGAACTCCTCATCGATCTCAAGGAGACCCAGTGGGCCTTCCTTGACACCGATCCTCTTATCGATCATGGCATCCAGCAGAGCATCTCCCTGAACAACGTGGACGCGTTGCCGGCCCTGCTCGGAGGCAGTGTCTAAGGCAGCTGGACCCAGCCGCTCGTTGGTTCCCATGAGCAAGACACGCTCGACTCCGCCTGCCCGGTCGCGGAAGGCGGCGACATCGCTTGGACCGACAGTTCCCCCACGCTGCCTGTGTTTGACTTGGACACGTAGGGGTACCTCGATGAAAGGCGGTCCATAGGTCGCGGTAATGTCTACATTCCGATCCCCGGGGCCTCCGGTGCGCCGGACATCTGAGTAGCCCTGTCGGGTGAGGAACTCTGCCACGAACTGCTCGAATTGGTCTGCCGACAAATCAGCAATCCGCTGCGCCAAGCGACTTTTCACCTCTTCCAGATGGACGCGAATGAGTTCAAGTAGAGAGGTTCTAGCTGGCGGCTCAGGGTGGGGCGGTGGCGGCTGCACTGCCTGAGGCTTTGGCCCCCCAAGCTGCTTGCGATATTCGTCCAGCGGGCGCCCGTTGACCTTGACTTCCTTCCAGCCATTGCGGCTGTTTCCTGCAAGAGTCGTAGCAGCATCCGACGGAGCGTTGAACTGCCTTCCGTCGAGGGTGAGATCTCCGTTCGCTTCAACTCGCCCCCTGTATACCTCGCCCCTCCGAGGCTCAAACGTCGCCTCGTCGCCAGGGTTCAGAATTCCGGCCCTGATCAGGTCCAGCACTGTTACGTCGTAGTAGGCCTTACCCCTAGCCATAGCGCTGCCCTCCCTACTTCCCCAGCACCATCTCGAAGTGGCGGGCCTGCTCCTCCCGTCCCCTCATGCCCCAGCCTTTAGGCTGGGGGTATCATGAATCGCCCTCGACCCCAACCTGAAGGTTGGGGCATCATCTTTGTTCATACCGCTCATACTTGTCCAATCGGTCCCACTGAGTACGGATGTACTGGCCCACCGAGGCCGCGGCGGGCTCCGGCACTACCTTGGCCGCGTATCGATGCTGCCAGAAGCTGTTGAGCCCGGCATCCAGCTTTAGGTCGGGGAAGCGCTGGAAGAGCCGCCGAGACGTTGCCCCCTTCAGCAGATTCATAGCCTTAGAAAGGTCTGTCCTATCATCCACTGCGATAAGCAGATGGACATGATCCATCATCATCTCACATTCCACCAAATTGATGCTCTTCTCCTTCGCCACCGTCATTATTAGTTCCTTGGCGGCTTCACCAACGTCCCCTTGCAGCAGCCACTTGCGCCTTTTCGTCGCAAACCAGACGTGGTAGAGAGCCATCCACGCCTCCGCCTTCCTCATGCCCCAGCCTTCAGGCTGGGGTGGGTGGAGATCATCCTCCTCATCGGCTAGGAAGCCCCCTCCTCCTCATCGGCTAGGAAGCCCCCTCCTCCTTCAGCCCCTTCATCATCGCCCGCAGCTCCTTGCCCACCTGCTCGACCTGGTGCTCGGCGTTCTGCTTGCGCAGGGCCAGGAAGCTGGGGCGCCCCGCATGATTCTCCAGGATCCATTCGCGGGCGAAGCTACCGTCCTGAACCTCCTTGAGGATTTGACGCATGGTCTGGCGGACGTGCTCGTCGATGACCCGCGGCCCGCGGGTGTAGTCGCCGTACTCGGCGGTGTCGCTCACCGAGTAGCGCATGTAGTTCATGCCTCCCTCGTAGATCAGGTCCACGATGAGCTTCAGCTCATGTATGCACTCGAAATAGGCGCTCTCCGGCTGGTAGCCGGCATCCACCAGGGTCTCGAAAGCGGCCTTCATGAGCGCGGTCACTCCCCCGCAGAGGATCACCTGCTCGCCGTAAAGGTCGGTCTCCGTCTCCTCGGCGAAGGTGGTCTCCAGAACGCCGATGCGGGTGCAGCCTATGGCCTTGGCGTAGGCCAGGGCTACCTGCTTGGCCGTGTGGCTGGCGTCCTGATGGATGGCCACCAGGGCGGGCACAGCAGCGCCCTGGCTGAACAGCTCGCGCAGGCGGTGGCCCGGCCCCTTGGGGGCGACCATGGTCACGTCGACGTCCGCCGGCGGCAGGATCTGGTTGAAGTGAATGTTGAAGCCGTGGGCGAACATGAGCATCTTGCCCGCCGTCATCGCTGGCTCAATGCTCTCGTAGTAGACGCGCCGCTGAACCTGGTCCTCTACCAGCATCACAACGATGTCTGCTTGCTTGGCCACCTCGGCAGCGGTCGCCACTTCGAAGCCAGCCTCCTCGGCTTGCTGCCAGCCCTTGACACCAGGCAGTTCGGCGACTAGCACCTTGCAGCCGCTGTCTCTAAGGTTTTGGGCGTGGGCGTGTCCCTGGCTGCCGAAGCCGATGATGCCGATAGTGCGGTCCTTAAGCAGCGATAGGTCGGCGTCCTGGTCGTAGTAGATCTTGGCCACGCCATCGCTCCTTTCCTGCCCTAGTGCGGGCGCTGGAACCCTCTTTTCTTCTGGAACTCAGCGATCAGACTACTCGGGCGAATATGGCGTTTCGCCCTCTGGATAGCGCTCGAACGGCTCTTCACCAAGCTCGTGAAGCTCGGGAGTGGAGCTGGCGGCGCCACGCACCAGAGCCACTCTACCCGTGCGCACCATCTCCACCACGCCGTAGTTCTTGAGCAGGTCGAATATGGCGTCGATCTTGTCGTCAGGTCCGGTGACCTCGACGATCAGCGATTCCGGGCCGACATCGATGATATCGGCCCGAAAGATGTGCACGATCTCGATGATCAGGCTGCGGTTCTCGGCGGTGGCCTTTACCTTGATGAGGGCCAGCTCGCGGGAGACGATGTTTTCATCGGAGATGTCGCGAATCTCCACTATGTCCACCAGCTTGTCCAGTTGCTTGACTACCTGGTCGGCGTCGGTGTTGGCATCGACCACGAAAGTCATGCGAGACAGGCCCGGCGTGTCCGAGTGGCCCACCGCCAGGCTCTCGATGTTGAAGCTCCGCTGCCGCCACTTGCTGGCGATGCGATTGAGCACGCCCGGCTTGTCCTCCACCAGGGCAATGATGACGTGCTTTCGTAGCTCTCTCATGCGCGTGTCACCACCTTCTCTTCCTTGAGCTTGGGTAGGTCCATTGTCTCTTGCAGGGCTGCCCCCGGCGGCACCATCGGGAAGATGTTCTCTTGCTCCTCCACCTGGAAGTCGATGACCACCGGCCCGGGGTGCTCCATGGCCCTGTAGACGGCCGATTCCACCATGTACTTGTCAGTGACCCTTATCCCCAGAATGTCGTAGGCCTCGGCGATCTTCACGAAGTCGGGGTTCTTCAGGGGCGTGGCCACCAGGTTGTCGTGGTAGAAGAGGGTCTGCCATTGGCGCACCATCCCCAGGTGAGCGTTGTTGATGATGGCGTACTTGATGGGCAGGTTGTTGACAGCGACAGTGGCCAGGTCCTGCATGGTCATCTGGAAGCCGCCGTCGCCCCCGATCGACCACACCAACTCTCCCGGCCGGGCTATCTGCACGCCGATGGCCGCCGGCACCTCGAACCCCATGGGGCCCAGCCCGCCGGCGGTGATTAGCGAGTTGGGCCTGTCGAACCACAGGAACTGGGCTGCCCACATCTGGTGCTGCCCCACCCCGGTGACCACCGTGCAGTCGCCCTTGGTGGCGTCGTATATCGTCTTGATAACGTACTGGGGCAACAACTTGTCAGTCTCGCGGATGGTGATAGACGGATGCTCTCGCTTGAGTTCGTCCAGGTGAGCCAACCAGTCGTCCCGCTGGCGGCTCTCCACCCGCCGGTTCAGCTCCTTGAGGACGCTCTTGGCGTCGCTCTGGAGGGCCACCGTCGGCCGCACATTCTTGCCGATCTCCGCCGGGTCGATGTCGACGTGGATGACCTTGGCGTTCGAGGCAAAGTCACGCAGGCGGCCGGTCACTCGGTCGTCGAAGCGCATGCCGATAGCTATCAGCAGGTCGCATTCGCTGATGGCGATGTTGTTCCAATACATGCCGTGCATACCGGGCATGCCCAAGCACAAGGGGTGAGAGCCGGGGAAGCTGCTGATGCCCAAGAGGGTGGTGGTGACCGGAATGTTCCCTTTCTCGGCCAGCTCCCTAAGTTCCTTGTACGCCTGGGAGATGATCACCCCGTGGCCGGCGAGGATCAGCGGCCGCTTCGACTCGTTGATCAGCTCCGCCGCCCTGTCGATGTGCTCACGGTCGGGCTGGGGCACGGGCCGGTAGCCCCGCATCTCCACTTTCTCCGGGCAGACGAACTCTGCCTTCTGCTGGAAGACATCGCGGGGGAAATCGATGAGCACTGGCCCCGGCCGCCCTGTGGCGGCGATGTGGAATGCCTCGCGAATGATTCGCGGCACGTCCTTCGCGTCCAGAGCCAGGTAGTTGTGCTTTGTGATGGGCAGGGTGATGCCGGTGATATCTGCTTCTTGGAAGCCGTCGCGGCCGATGAGCGCTCTTACCACCTCGCCGGTGAGGGCCACCATGGGTACGGAGTCCAGATAGGCGTTGGCGATCCCGGTGACGAGGTTCGTAGCCCCCGGGCCGGAGGTGGCGCAGCACACGCCTACCCTGCCCGAGGCCCTGGCATAGCCGTCGGCGGCGTGAGCGGCCACCTGCTCGTGCCGCACCAGGATGTGCTTTAGCTGGGGATACTGGGGCAGGATGTCGTAGAAAGGTATGGTCGCCCCGCCGGGAATGCCGAAGAAGTGCTCCACACCTTCCCGCACCAAACACTCGCAGATCATCTGCGCTCCCGTAAGTTCCATCTCTTCTCCTCCCCCCTAGTGGCGGGCTCCTGCTGTAGCCATGGCCAATTTCTCTGCCAATCGCAGGGCCATCTCTTCGTCAATCCTTAAAGACGGCGCCCTTGCTGGCGCTCGTTACAGACTGAGCGTAACGTTTTAGATAGCCGCTGTCGATCTTGGGCTGGAAGTCGGGCAGAGCGGCCAGGCGCGCCTCGATCTCCCCCTGGCTAAGGGCGGTATCCAGGCGCTGGTTGGCGATATCGATGATCACCTCATCGCCGTCTTGGAGGGCGGCGATCGGGCCGCCAGCCGCTGCCTCCGGCGACACGTGGCCGATGGCAGCGCCGCGGGTAGCGCCCGAGAAGCGACCGTCGGTGATCAGGGCCACTTTGTCGTCTAACCCCATGCCCGAGATGATGGAGGTCGGGGAGAGCATCTCCGGCATGCCGGGGCCGCCCCTGGGCCCCTCGTAGCGCAGCACGATCACGTCGCCTTCCTTGAACTCCTGGTTCATGATCGCCTCGACACACTCGTCCTCGGAGTCGAAGCAGCGGGCTGGTCCGCGATGGCTCATCATCTGGGGAGCCACCGCCGCCGACTTGACTACTGACCCTTCCGGTGCCAGGCTGCCGAAGAGAGCGGTCAGGCCGCCCCGGGGCGAGTGGGGCTCGGCGAAGGGGCGGATTACGGCGCGGTCGCCTACCTCGGCGGCGGCGATGTTCTCGCCCACCGTCCTCCCTGTGACCGTGGGTACCTCTGTGTGCAAGACCGACTCTATTTCCTTCATGACGGACGCAATGCCGCCAGCCCGATGGAGGTCCTCTACGTGGTGAGACCCCGCCGGGCTCAGGCGACACAACTGAGGCGTACGGGCGCTGATCTCGTTCACTATGTCCAGGGGGAAATCCGCCCCTGCCTCGTGAGCGATGGCTAGCAGGTGGAGTATGGAGTTCGTGCTCCCCCCCAGGGCCGTATCCACCGCCAGGGCGTTCCAGATGCCATCGCTGGTCACAATCTGTCGTGGCCGCAGGTCACGCCCAAGAACCTCCATCACCTGGGCTCCGGCCTCCTTGGCCAGGCGGATGCGGCCAGAGTCCACGGCAGGGATGGTGCCGTTGCCGGGCAGGGCCAGCCCCAGGACCTCGGTGGCGCAGTTCATGGTGTTGGCGGTGAACATGCCGGCGCAGGAGCCGCAGGTGGGACAGGCCACCTCCTCCAGCCGCCCCAGTTCCTCCTCCGACATGTCTCCCTTGCTCACCAGACCCACCGCCTGAAAGACGGTGGCCAGGTCCACCGCCTGGCCCTGCCACTGGCCGGCCAGCATCGGCCCACCGGAGACGAAGATGCAGGGCAGATTGAGCCGCAGCGCTGCCATGAGCATTCCCGGGACAATCTTGTCGCAATTGGTGACGAACACCAGGGCGTCGAAGGCGTGAGCCATGGCCATGCACTCCACGCCATCGGCGATGACCTCGCGGCTGGCCAGGCTGTAGCGCATGCCGATGTGGCCCATGGCGATGCCATCGCCCACGCTGGGGACGTTCACCTCGAAGGGAGTGCCGCCAGCGCTGCGCACGCCGGCCTTGGCTGCTTCGGCGATCTGGCGCAGGTGGATGTGGCCGGGAATGATCTCGTTGTAGCTGTTGACGATGCCGACGAAGGGTTGGTCCATCTCCTTGTCGGTGATGCCCAGGGCCCGCAGCAGAGACCTGTGGGGCGCCCGTTCCACGCCCTTTTTCACCTTATTGCTTATTAAGACAGGGCTAGCAGCCGCTGCCATGGCTTATCTTCTCCTCCAGGCCGGGGACCTACCCCGACCGAAACAACCGATCCCGTCCCCCAAAGGGACGGGATCGCACAAGAATCCTCGCGGTACCACCCTTTTTCTCCGTCAAGCCAGCACTCTGGCAGCACCCTAAATACAAGTCCCGCCCCAAAGGGATCCCGCTGGGGCGGGACGGTGCCACCCTTCTTCTCCAACCTGCCGGAGCCCTCTAAGCGCTTTAACGGGCGCTCCCGACCAGGCCTACCGTGTGTGCAAGAGATTCAGCCTGATAGCTCTGGGGCGAGTTCGAGGCTCCTATGCTGCCGGGCTCTCACCCTATCCCAGTTCTCTTGAGCAGGGAGAAACCTCTACTACTCCCCTTCGTCGCCTTTTTCGCTTTAATTGTGAGCGCCATTCTAGCAACGAAAATTGGCAGTGTCAAGCAAGATTTGGGCGCGTGCGACAGCGAGGGTCGAAGCTCAGGAGATGCCGAGTGCGAAGGTGCACGCGAAAGGTGGCCTAGTTCTGGAATTGGCTAACGGCTTCGCTCAAGTCTAGCATGTGTAAGACAGCCGTCCGCAACATTCTAGTTGTTGCAGCGTCTATTAAGTAGACAAATACTATGCAGGTCGTATGGAACACGTACAAAGTCTCCTGCTCACGGCCGCCTTTGTCGCCATCGCCGCCACGATGTTTGGCCGCCGGGAAGACTGGGGCCTCTTTGGCCTTGTGGTCTTTGCCCTGGCCGTCCTCGCAATTTATGTTTCTCTCACCGTAGGGGCCCATATCGTCGGATATAGCGAACTCACCCCTTAGGCTGCGTTTCTGAAGCAGACAACCGCCTTTCCTGATACAAGGAAGGTTTTGCACTTCGCTTAATATTGTTCACTTGTTGCTGTTCTAGTTCCTTCCTGAGCTTCTCGGGAGGCAAAGGGTGCCCGCTCTTGCTGGCGGCGGCGTCGTAATCCATCGAAAACCAGGTCAAGTGATAGCGATGGCGGCTGCAACGAAGAAGAGGCCCTGGAGCAAGATGGCCCCCGCTAGCAGGAGGTAGGAGGCAGCTCGCTCCCACTTGTGGAGGGCCAGGCCGGCCGCCAGGCTGACCGCCAGCAGGGCGAGGGCGGTGGCAGGAATCTGCAGCAACTCTCGCTTGGGTCTGAGCTCGGTCTGGCCCAGGGGTGGGAAGGCCAGGTTCAGCTCGTCGGCGAGGCCGGGGTAGACGGCGAAGACGAAGCCGAAGAGGGCGACGTTGGCCAGCACCGCGATGAGAGCCAGCGCCTGGCCGTGGCGGTCCAGCCAGAAGGGGTAGGTCGCCACCAGGGGATGCTCAGCCCTTTGCCTTGGCGCCTCCTCCGCTGCGGCTGGTTCAGAGTGCTGGAGGCGCTGCAGCTCCTTGGTGAAGCGGACGCTGTTCTCGGGCGAGATGGCGTAGGAGCGAGATGAAGTGACGATGTAGATCAACTCCCAGGGCGACTGATGGCAAGAGTAGAAGAGGACCTCGCCGATGGTCGGCACGCTGGCTCGCCCCACGTGATAAGCCCACCAGTTGACCCCGCCGATCTCGGACAGGCGGGCCTCCCGACCGGGAACACACCGCTCGATTTGATTCAACGGAACAAACTGGCGGATGAGCCCCCAGCGTATCGAGAGGCCCTTCTCGTCCAGGGCGTAGCTCATGGCAAAGCAGGCGTAGGTCCAGTAGGCGAAGATGGCCGCCAGGGCGAGCAGCAGGAAGGCACCCCCGAAAGCCAGGAATTTGGCCGTCGAGATAGCCCAGGGGCTGGCGAAAGTCATCAGCAGGGCCGCCAGGAGGAGAGCCAGCGTGACTATGGCGGCGCCGGTGGCGGTGCCGATCAGGCGGGCAGGACGGTAGATCACCGGGGCAACGCCTTCGTCTCCTATCTGGCGATGTGACAGGCGGTGCACCAGTGGGCGTATTTGCCGTTCTTCCCGCGCTCCACGTCGAAGTAGAGGCGCTGGAGCTCAGCGGTGATCGGCCCCCGTTTGCCCTCGCCCACAGGCCGGTGGTCAACCTCGATCACCGGCGTCACGTGGGCGGCTGTGCCCGTCATGAAGCACTCGTCGGCCAGGTAGAGCTCGCTGCGGTCGATGGGCCGCTCGATGGTCTCGATGCCCAGTTCCTCGCGGCCCAGGGTGATGACAGTGTCGCGGGTTATGCCCATCAGGATATTGGCCCAGGCAGGCGGGGTGATAAGGCGGCCGCCCTCGACGATGAAGATGTTCTCGCCGCTACCCTCCGAGACGTGGCCGTCCTCGTTGAGAATGATGGCCTCGTCGTAGCCGTGTTCCACCGCCTCCGTCTTGGCCAGGGCCGAGTTGACGTAGATGCCGTTGA
The DNA here is from genome assembly GCA_034429995.1 of Dehalococcoidia bacterium. Lineage (GTDB taxonomy): Bacteria > Chloroflexota > Dehalococcoidia > SM23-28-2 > SM23-28-2 > SM23-28-2. The sequence continues at coordinate 71,869 of DAOUEZ010000021.1, read as the reverse complement.
CCTTGGCCCGGGCCGGGATGCTCGTATCCTCTATCCGCCGCCAGGAAGAGGTGCCGCAGCGGGCCCCCTTCTCGATGTCCAGATAGGGGCCGAAGGGGATGATGAAGATCAGGAAGTCGTCCTCCAGGTCGTGCAGGCGCACGCCCAGCGCCTCCGCGCTCTTATAGGCGATGGGGCGAAGGTAAACGTCCTCCTGATAGCCGCACATCTCCACCAGCCGCACAGTGATGTCGCACAGCTCATCATTGCTGTAGGGGAGGTCGATCTTGAGGATACGACAGCTCTGGCGCAGGCGCCGGTAGTGATCGGCCAGGCGGAAGATATAGGGCTGCTTTTCCTCTTCATTCCAGTTGCCGCGGATCCCCTCGAATACAGCGGTGCCGTAGTTGAAGGCGTGGGTCATTACGCTGATCTTGGCCTCGGCCAGCGGGACGAACTGCTTGTGGAGGTAGGCATAGGGTGTGGCCATAGCAAAAGCGCTCCTTTCGAGGGGAGTTGGGGTAATTATAGCAGTTCAGGGGCTGAATACAAGTGACGAGAAGACGCCAGCTAGGGGGGGAGGCCTACGATTCTTGAAGCGGCTCCAGAATGAGTCGGCGAAAGTCGGGTTCGTCTTGGGGAGCAACATTCCACTTCACAATGCTGCCGGTCTCTCCGTCGATGGTTACCTTGGACTGCCCCCTCTTGATTATGTGGACGTGTGTGGGGCCCCGGGCGTCCACGCCTGCGGGATAGTCTAGGAACTGCTCGACGTACACGGAACCAACCGGCAAGTGGATGGTCCTCCCCGCCATCTTCATGGGCACTTCATAGGGGACGGGCTTCCCCAGGTCGATGCATGTCTCGCACTCTTCCGGCTCCCGCGGTCGCTGAAAAAGAGACGACAGGTCGGGGGTCTTATCGGGCGGCGGCTGGTCGGCGGGTATGCAGGGCCACGGCGGCGGCGCAGCCTCGCCGGGAGTTGCTGGCCCGCCCGGCGTGGGGGTGGGCGTAGGTGGCGGGCAGGTGGGATACGGCGTGATTGTCAGCGCTGGCGGCTCCGTCCCCTCAGCTAGCCATTGCTGGATTAGAGCGTCCGGCGTTGAAGCTGGCTTTTCTGCCCCCTCCTGAGCGGCGGTGGTGCCATCGCTCAACTGGCTGGCGAAGTAGACGCCCACCGCCACGCCGACAGCTACGACCACAAAGATAAAGAACCCGTTAATCCTGGATCTCATGAAGACCGCTCCTACACGCCAAGCTTAGCACCTCGGCATATTCTGTCAAGGGGCTTGTAGCTTACACCAGCAATTCTTATGGCAAATTCTTCGGCCCGGCGCCTCCATTGACCCTGCCTGGCCGCGCCCAGCACCATAGCCAGCGTCAGGCCCCCCAGAAGCCCGAGGACGAGGCCCTTCCTCACCGCGATCGCACCTCTAGGGTGGCAACTATCTCGTCGAGGACCGCGTCGGCCGCCGGGTCACGCACCAGTCGGCTCGTCTCGCAACCGTCTGGCCTCAGGTACAGATACGATTGACTCTCTATATCATACAGCCAGAGGAATGACCCGCCCGGACTGGACACGCCGCCGCCCACCCGGAACTCCCTGCCGGCGGGCAGCTGTAACGTGAGGTCGCCCACTGTGAGCGGCGCCCCTCCCTTCGCCGACTGACCCCCTATCTGCGACAGGGGCGGAACCTTCTCCGTCCCCGGGAAGTCCTCCGGCGTCACCCGTCCCGCCGATGGGCACGCGTACGAACCTCCTATCTCTAGGCTCGCCATTATCTCGTCGAGCACCGCGTCTCCTGCCGCATCGCGCACAGTGCGACCCTTCTCGCACCCGTCGCCACGCACGTGCAGGGCCGACTGCCCCTCGACATCGTAGATGGTGATCTGAAACTCTTGCGAATACCACCCGCTGTCCACGACGAACTGCCTTCCCACCGGCAGGTGGAGCGTGACGTATCCGTCCGTGTGCACTGCGCCGCCTTCGAGCCGCCAGCGGCCAACCATGGCGCTTACTGTTCCCGATTTCCGGTATGGCGGTGGGCAAGCGCCCGGTTCAGGGGTAGGGGGCGTGGGGCTGGCGGGCGGAGAAGGCGAGAGCCCGGGCGCGCTCTGCCTCGCTATCGCCGTGGGCACCGGTGTACCCTCCACAGCGCTAGTGGTACCGTCGCTGGCCTGGCCGGCGAGGTATACGCCTACCGCCACACCGACAGCCACCACGACAAACGTCAACAAGCCGATAATCCTGGATCTCATGAACTCCACTCCTACGCGCCAAGCTTGACACGTTGGCGTATTTTGTCAAGGTGCTTGTAGCCTACGCCAGGAATTCTTATGGCAGATTCTTCGGCCCGCCGCCTCCATTGACCCAACCTGGCCCCCAGCGCTATCTTGATGGGGGGCATTCACCACCACTCTATAAAACGTTTGCTATGAGCGATTGGTTCCCATTAGGCGATTGTGAACTGCTGGTCGTGAGCGATGGCGTTCTCCGCTTGGACGCGGGCTCCGTCTTCGGCGTCACGCCCCGCGTGATGTGGGAGCCTCTGGTGGGGCCCCTCGATGAGGAACACCGCCTGGCCGCGGGCCTCAATTGCCTCTTGGTGCGATCGCAGGGCAAGCTGATCCTGGTGGAGACGGCCGTGGGCAATAAGACGACCCGCGTCCCCGCCGGCGCCGGCGTCGCTCAGGCGGGAACGCTGCTGGAGGATATGGCCCGGCATGACGTCCGGCCCGAGGATGTGGACATCGTCATCAACACCCACCTCCACTTCGATCACTGCGGCGGCAACACGATCTATCGCGATGGCAAGCTCGTCCTCACCTTTCCCCGCGCCCAGTACTTCCTCCAGAAGGGCGAGTGGGAGGAGGCCAACCACCCCAACGAGCGCACGCGGGCCAGCTACCTTCCCGAGAATCTGGAGCCCCTGGCCGACAGCCGCCAACTGGAGTTGGTGGAGGGCGAGGCGGAGGTGGTCAAGGGCGTGCGCATGCTGCCTGCCCCCGGCCACACCGCCGCTCATGCCATCGTGGAGGTGGCCTCGGCTGGGCAGAAGGCCCTCTACATCGGCGACCTGGCCCAGCATCCGCTGATGCTGGAGCGCCTGGTCTGGATATCTTCCTTCGATGTGCTGCCCCTGGTCTCGCTGGAGACCAAGAAGCGTATCCTGGAGCGGGCGGTAGCTGAGAATGCTCTGTTGGTCTGTGTGCACTGCCCGCCGCCTGGCCTTGGGCGCCTAAGGCTGGTCGACGGCAAGCGGAAGTGGGAGGCGCTATGACCAGCGGCCAGGCCTCCACCCTGCGCCGCACCGCCCTCTACCCCCAGCACCTCGCTCTGGGCGGGCGCATGGTGCCCTTCGCAGGCTGGGAGATGCCCGTCCAGTACAAGGGCATCGTCGAGGAACACCACGCTGTTCGCCAGCGGGTCGGCCTCTTCGATGTCTCCCACATGGGCCGCCTGGAGGTGACCGGCCCCGACGCCGCCTCTTTCCTGCGCAGCCTGGTGACCTACGATATCGCCAGGCTGGAGGTGGGCGGAGGCCACTACGCCCTTGTCTGCCAAGAGGACGGTGGCGTCCTGGATGACGTGTACGTCTTCCGCCTGGCCCCCGCCGGAGGCGGGTCCGCCTCCGCCGAAGGCGGACGTCCTCTGGCGTCTGGCGGAGAGCAGCGCTTCCTGATGGTGGTTAACTCCGCCAACGCTGACAAGATCCGCGATTGGGCTCAGCGGCACCTGGCTCCCTCGCTGCGAGCCACGGTGGAGGATCGCCAGGCGGAAACAGTCATGGTGGCCCTTCAAGGCCCTGATGCGCAGCGTTATCTGGCCCGCCTGGTGCCATCTCTGGCCGAGGGCCTGCGACCGCGCCGTTGCTCTGAAATGTCGCTGGCGGGCGTCACCGTTTTCTTTTCCCGCACCGGTTACACGGGCGAGGACGGCATCGAGATCGTCCTGCCATCCGCCGCTGGCGTTATCCTTTGGAAATGGTTCGTGGAGCATGGCGTCCAACCCTGCGGCCTGGGCGCCCGCGACAGCCTGCGCCTGGAGGCGGCCCTCCCCCTCTACGGCAACGACATCGATATCACCACCAACCCCTTCGAGGCCGGCCTGGGCTGGGTTGTGACCTTCGACGACGGCGCCGACTTTATGGGGCGGGAAGCCCTCCTGCTCATCCGTGAGGCCGGCGTCCAGCGCCATCTGGTCTGTCTCAAGGCTCAGGAACGGGGGGTCATGCGAGCGGGCTACCCCATCCTGCGATCGGGCCAGCGGGTGAGCGAGCTGACCAGCGGCGGCTTCTCGCCAACGCTCGGGGTGAGCATCGGCATGGCCTACCTGCCCACGGAGCTGGCCAGCGTGGGCACGGAGCTGGAGGTGGACGTGCGGGGCCGGCTTCTGCGGGCGCAGGTGGTCCAGCGACCCTTCTACAAGCGGCCGAAGGCGGGCTAGTCTTCTACCTCAAGCGTGGCGACTATCTGGTCGAAAACGGCGTCTGCCGCCCCGTCGCGTATGAACCGACTGGTCTCGCAACCGTCTGGCCTCAGGTACAGATACGATTGAGTCTCTATATCATACACCCAGAGGAATGACCCGCCTGGACTGGAGACGCCGCCGCCCACCCGGAACTCCCTGTCAGCGGGCAGCTGTAACGTGAGGTCGCCCACCCTCAGCGGGGCGCCTCCCTTTGCTGACTGACCCCCTATCTGGGACAGGGACGGAGCCTTCTCCGTTCCTGGGAAGTCCTCTGGCGTCACTCGTCCCGGGGATGGGCACGCGTAGGAATCTCCGACCTCTAGGGTCGCCATTATCTCGTCGAAGACTACATCCGCCGCGGGGTCACGCACTAGTCGCCAAGTCTCGCAACCGTCGCCCCGGATGATCATTGGCGACTGAGCTTGAACGTCGTAGATTGCGATGTACACCCCGTCCGCGTCAGTACTCCAGCCGGTCTGAATGATGAACTGCCTTCCGGCCGGCAGGTGAACCGTCACATACCCTTCGGCGAAGCTTGTGCCTCCCTCAACGTGGCGCCCCGGGGGCTCGATCGCCGGCGGTGGTTCGGGGAAGTCCTCGGGCGTCTGTCGCACAGGGGGCGGGCAGACGCCGGGCTGAGGCGTGGCCGGCTCAGGGGTCAGTTGTGGGCCGCGGGTAGGCGGCGGGGAAGGCGCGAGGTCAGGGGCACTTCGCCTCGGTATTGGCGTAGGCGGAGGGGTTGGTTCCTCGCCAATGGTGGGGGAGCCGTCGTCCGCCTGCGTGGCGAAGTGGGCGCCAAGTGCAATACCTGTCGCCACGAGTGTGACCCCAATGAGGCCAACAATCCATCGCGGAACCAGTCTGAACACTCCCCACCACCACCCCGATTATATCACCGAACGTCAAAGGCCTTCCCGGACACGAGCCCCTCAGACAAAGTATGTGTCGCTTTGCGCCCAGCCCGCATTGACTTGCCCTCGCCTCGACGCTAATCTTGGGCTTAATCAGTCAAGAGGAGGAGAGCCGTGCCTAGCCCTACCGACCGCCGCTATACCAAAGAGCATGAGTGGGTGCGCGTCGAGAACGACCTCGGCACTGTTGGCATCACCGACTACGCTCAGGACCAGCTTGGCGACATCGTCTACCTAGACCTGCCCTCGCTGGGGACGCAGGTCAAGCAGCTCGACAAGCTGGGCGAGATCGAGTCGGTGAAGGCCGTCTCCGACCTCTACTCACCCGTCAGCGGCGAGGTGGCGGAGGTCAACCAGGAGATCAGTGACAAGCCGGAGCTGGTGAACCAGTCGCCCTACGACGAGGGCTGGCTGGTGCGCGTGCGCCTGGCCGACCCTGCCGAGGTGGACAATCTGCTCACCGCCGAGCAGTACGACGAGCTGATCGCCCAAGCCTAGGAGACATGACCCTTCCCTACATCGCCAACACTGAGACCGACCGCCAGGCCATGCTGGCCGCCATCGGCGTCGCCTCAGCCGAGGAGCTGTTCGCCGATATCCCGCCCGAATTCCGCATCGCCAGCCTCGGCCTGCCGCCGGCCCTGTCGGAGCCAGAGCTGGTGCGCGAGCTATCGGCTCTGGCCGAGGCCAACCAGCCGATCGACAGCATGCCTTGCTTCCTGGGCGGCGGTGCCTATCGTCACTTCATCCCCAGCGTCGTCGGCGAGGTCATCGGCCGCAGCGAGTACGCCACTGCCTATACGCCCTACCAGGCGGAGATCAGCCAGGGGACGCTCCAGACCGCCTTCGAGTTCCAGTCGATGGTCTGCGAGCTGACGGCCATGGACGTGGCCAACGCTGGTATGTACGACGGCGCCAGCGCCCTGGCCGAGGCCTGCCTGATGGCGGCCGCGGTCACCGGCCGTCGGCGCATCGCCCTTCTCTCCACCGTTCATCCCCACTGTCAGGCGGTGGTGCGCACCTACGCCTTCGGCCGCGACCTGGCGGTGGACGTGCTGCCCCTCGATGACCTGGTCCTCAACGAGGAGCACGCTTGCCTGGCCGTCCAGCAGCCCAATTTCTTCGGCTATTTCCTGCCCGAGGTCGAAGCGCTGGAGAGGGCAGTCCGCGAAGCGGGAGCCCTTTTCATCGCGTCCGTCGACCCCATATCGCTGGGCCTTTTCCGACCACCCGGCGAGTACGGGGCTGATGTCGTGGTCGGCGAGGGGCAATCGCTGGGCAGCCCCCTGAACTTCGGCGGGCCCTATCTCGGCCTCTTCGCCTGTCGCCAGCAGTACCTGCGCCACATGCCGGGCCGGATCGTCGGCCGCACCAGCGATGCCCAGGGACGCAGTGGCTATGTGCTCACCCTCCAGACCCGCGAGCAGCACATCCGCCGCGAGAGGGCCACCTCCAACATCTGCACCAGCCAGCAGCTTGTGGCCCTGGCCGCCGCCGTCTACCTGGCGGCGATGGGCAAGCAGGGCCTGCGCCAGGTGACCGAGCTCTGCTATCACAAGGCCCACTACGCCGCCCAGCGCATCGCCCGCCTGCCCGGCTACTCCCTGACTTTCGATGGCCTGTTCTTCAAGGAGTTCGTCGTGCGCTGCCCGCGGCCGCCGTCCGAGGTGAACCGCGCCCTGCTGAAGCAAGGCATCGTCGGCGGCCTGGACGTGAGCCAGTACGTAGAGAACGGGCTCCTCCTTTGCCTGACGGAGATGAACACGCGGGAGGAGATCGACCGTCTGGTGGAGTCCCTGGGGGAGATAGGAGGCGGTAGGTGAGCAGCGGCCCCAGGCAACCCGATATCGGCGCTCGCCTCACCTTCGACCTGAGCAAGCCGGGGCGCATGGCCTGCTCCCTGCCGGCCTGCGACGTCCCTGCGGCCGAGCTGCCGCCGCAGTTCCTGCGCCGAGAACTCAACCTGCCCGAGCTAAGCCAGGTGGACATCGTGCGCTACTTTCTGGCTCTCAGTCGGCTCAACTACAGCATAGACACAGGCTTCTATCCCCTGGGAAGCTGCACCATGAAGTACAACCCCAAGGTGCACGAGGAGCTGGCCTGCCTGCCCGGCTTTACTGGCATCCACCCACTTCAGCCCCTGGAGACGGTGCAGGGGGCTCTGGCCCTGATGTACGATCTCCAGCGCTGGCTGGCTGAGATCACCGGCCTAGATGCCGTGAGCCTGGCCCCGGCGGCCGGCGCTCAAGGCGAGCTCACCGGCATCTTGATGATCAAGGCCTATCTGGCTGGCAGAGGCGAGGAGGGCCGCAGCCGCGTCTTAGTGCCCGACTCCGCCCACGGCACCAACCCGGCCACTGCCGCCATGGTTGGCTTCCAGGTGCTGACCGTGGCCTCGGACAATCAGGGCAACACCGACATGCAGGCCCTGGCCTCGGCCCTGGACGAAGGTGTGGCTGCCCTCATGCTCACCCTGCCCAACACCCTCGGCCTGTTCGAGCCCAACATCGGCCGCATCGCTGAGATGCTCCACCGCAAGGGTGCCCTCCTCTACGGCGACGGCGCCAATCTGAATGCCCTCCTGGGCCGTGCGCGCTTCGGCGACATGGGCTTCGACATCGTCCATCTGAACATGCACAAGACCTTCAGCACCCCTCACGGCGGCGGCGGCCCCGGCTCCGGGCCCGTGGTCGTCAAGGGTCATCTGGCCCCCTACCTGCCGACGCCCGTAGTCGACAAGGAGGGCGACGGCTTCGTCCTGGCCACGCCCGAGCGGAGCATCGGCAGGGTTGGCCTGTTCTACGGGCACTTTGGCGTACTGGTGCGGGCCTACGCCTACCTTCGCACCCTGGGGGTCGAAGGCCTGCGCCAGGTGAGCGAGAACGCCGTCATCAACGCCAACTACGTCCTGGCTCGCCTGCGCCAGGCCTATCACCTGCCCTACGACCGCCGCTGCATGCACGAGGCCGTCTTCTCAGGCAGCCGCCAGCGGGCGAAGGGCGTGCGCACCTGGGATATCGCCAAGCGTCTCATCGACTACGGCTTTCATCCGCCCACTGTCTACTTCCCTCTCATCGTGGACGAGGCGCTGATGATCGAGCCCACGGAGACGGAGAGCAAGGAGGCCCTGGACGCCTTCTGCGATGCTCTCCTGGCCATCGACCGCGAGGCCCAGGAAGAGCCGCAGGTGGTGAAGGAAGCGCCTCACACTGCCCCCATCGGCCGCCTGGACGAGGCTACGGCTGCCCGCCGGCCGGTGCTGCGCTGGCGAAGGGAGGCCGGAGATGAATCGTAAGCCGACAGGCTCGCTGGTGGGGATAGTGTTTGCCTTTGCCATCGCCGCCGTCCTCTCTCTCGCCGCCTGCGGCGGGGGAGGTGGGGGCGAGGAGCAATCGCCCACGCCGGCGGACGAGACGGCAGGTGTCGAGCCGGAAGAGCTAGACGCAATGATGCTCCAGGCGGAAGATCTGCCTCAGGACTTCTCCTACGACGTGACCAGCGATGTGCTTCCTCTGGCGGGTCTGGACGAGCCTGCCGAGCGAACGGCGGGGCGTAAGCTGCGGTCGCTGCTGGAGGAGAGTCTGCAGGGGGAGCGCAAGACCGTCTGCATCGTTAGCGACCTCGAGCTCTATACGAGCGCGGAGGCTGCCGCCGCCAGATTGGCAGAGGAGCAGCAGACAATAGAGGCGATGGCCGCTGGCCTTCCGGCGGAGGAGGGCATACCAGAGAAGCTTGAGCTGTCCGCCCTTGGCGACGAGGCCAGCGGCTTCTTTCTCTCGGCTCCTCGGGTAACCTTCTGCGGCTGGGAGGCCGTCCAGGCCGAGGTTGTCTCCCTGACGTTTCGAAAGGGTAGGCTGCTAGCCGATATCAGGACCTACACCCTCGACCAGGGCGCGTCGACTGACCAAGCCATCGAGCTAGCCAGGAAGCTCCTGGCCCGCATCGAGGCCGGCCTGGGCGAACAATAGACTGGGAGGTCATCGTGAGCAATCGCACTTTCCCCGATCTGAACCCGCCCCCGCGCATTCTTCTGGGTGCTGGGCCCTCCAACGTCCATCCCCGGGTCTATCAGGCCATGATGACGCCGATCCTGGGCCATCTCGATCCCGACTTTCTCCACATCATGGACGAGACCAAAGACCTCCTGCGGGCTGTCTTCCGCACCCAGAACGAGGAGACCATCGCTGTCTCTGGCACCGGCAGCGCCGGTATGGAGGCGGCGGTCGCCAATCTCATCGAGCCGGGCGAGCGGGCGGTGGTCTGCATCAACGGCTTCTTCGGCGACCGCATCGCCGAGATGGCCTCCCGCTATGGGGCGGAGGTGACGCGGGTGGAGGCCGAATGGGGGCGTATCATTGAGGCGGAAGCGGTGGAGGCGGCGCTAAAGGCCGTCGGCCCCACCAAGGTGGTGGCCATCGTTCACGCTGAGACCAGCACCGGTGTCCTTCAGCCCCTGGACGATATCGTCCGCCTGGCCCACGAGCACGACGCCCTACTCCTGGTGGACACCGTCACCTCCCTGGGCGGATGCGAGGTGGCGGTGGACGGCTGGGGCATCGATGCCTGTCACAGCGCTTCCCAGAAGTGCCTCTCCTGCCCGCCGGGGATGGCTCCCCTGACCTTCAGCCCTCGCGCCGCCGATGCTCTGCGCGGTCGCGAGACCAAGGTGCGCAGCTGGTACCTGGATATGACCCTCCTGGACAACTACTGGGGCGGCAAGCGGGCCTACCACCATACGGCGCCCATGACTATGGTCTACGCCCTGCGCGAGGGCCTGCGGCTGGTGCTGGAAGAGGGGCTAGAGGCCCGAGTGGGCCGTCATCAGCGCAACGGTCAGGCCCTCTGGGCCGGGCTGGAGGCTATGGGCCTGACGCTGCATGCCCAGGAGGGCTATCGCCTGCCTGTGCTCACCACGGTGCGTATCCCTGAGGGCATCGAGGATGTGAAGCTGCGCCGCGCCCTCTTGTACGAGCACAATATCGAGATCGCCGGTGGGCTGGGGCCCCTGGCGGGCAAGGTATGGCGCATCGGCCTCATGGGTGTCGCTTCTTCGGCAGAGAACGTGCTGGCGGTGCTGGCCGCTCTGGAGCAGGAGCTATCGGCTCAAGGGTTCCGCCTGGAGAAGGGCGCGGGGGTGGCTGCGGCCGATCGCCTGCTGGGCTCGCCCTAGATCAGTCCCCTACCCGTGGCACGGCAAGCTGGCCGAAGGGCAGCACCAGAATGGCGGGCTCTTCTCCGCCACTCCTGCGGCGGAAATCCTCGGATAGGGTGGCCACCGTTTCGCCAACGTCCGGGCAGTGCTTCAGGTGAGCCCTTCTCGTCTGTTCGGGGCCCAGCGACGAGTAGAGGTGGACGTCAGCCCTGACCTGCACCATGGTCTGGCACTGTATCCCCCACTGCTCCAGCTCAGCGAAGCCCGGCTCTAGCACCATGTCCAGGAGTTCCTGGGGCGTCTGTCGCCAGGCAAGCATCTCGGCGTAGTGGGCCTGGCCCAGGCCATCGGCGCATTCGGTGGCTAGAACGATCGCCCCGCCCTCCTTCACCGCCTGGGCGGCCACCGACATCCCCTTGCCCGACTGGTAGAGATTGATGTCCGCTGGGTAGCCCATGTTGGTGACCACCACGATATCGTATCGCTGGGGCAGGCGCCGCAAGTACGCCCTCTCGGCGAAGGCGATGCCCGCATTGTGGGCCTGGACCATCTCCCCGGCGAACACGCCCGTGACCTCCTTGCGCTCGTTCAGGGTGACGTTGACGATGAAGGTGGGCTGCGTAGCCAGAGCCACCTGTCGCGCCTCCTCGAAGACGGGGTTTCCCTCCGTCTGGCACCAGGTGGCCCTGGGGTGGGCAAGCATAGGGCCGCCGTGGTTGCTCATGATGATCTCGGCGCCAGCGATGCCCGGCAGCACGGCCTTGCCGCCGCCGGAATAGCCGGCGAAGATGTGGGGCTCCACGAAGCCGGTGAGGATCCTGACATCGGCCCGCATATAGTCGTCGTTGATCCAGGTCTCTGCCCCGCGCTCGTTCTTGGAGAGGAAGACCTGCTGCCTCTTGTCTCTGGCGTCGTGCTGAACGATGCGATAGCGGTCGACGACCTCCTGCCCCAGCATCGCTATCAGCTCCTCGCGAGTGTTGGGGCGGTGCATGCCGGTGGCGTTGATGAGGGCGACGTTCTCCTCGAGCACTCCCCTGGCAGCGAGTTCGGTGAGGATGGCGGGGAGGAGGATGTGGTTGGGCGTCGGGCGGGTGATATCGCTGAAGACGATGGCCACCGTATGGGCGGGTCGCACCAGCTCGGCCAGGGGCGGCGAGCCGATGGGCTGGCGCAGGGCTTGGCGCACGGCCTCCTCTGGCCGGGCCACGGCTGGCACGCGCTCGGGCAGGAGCACCTGGGCCTGGCTTGGCAGCTCCACCTCCAGGCCCTGGCGTCCGTAGGGGAGGTGAACCTTCATGGCGCTCTCCAGTGTAGACGGCTGGCGGGAGGTGTGTCTAGAATGAGGTTCGGCGCAGAGCAGACGATGCTTTCCTGCCAGGAGGTTCTTCCATGACTACGCAGCAAGCGCCTATGTGTGAGAGCTGTGCCATGCCCATGCAGACGGCTGAGGATCACGGAGGGAGCGACACCGCCAACCCTCGTTGCAAGTACTGCGCGAACCCGGATGGAAGCTTCAAGATGTATGAAGAGGTCTTCGAAGGGCTTGTTCAGGCTCTTATGGCCGGAAGGGTCCCCGGGTTCGGCAAGCTGAGCCGCGAGGAGGCGGAGAAGCAGGCTCACTACATCGATAGCCTGCCGGCCTGGGCAGGCCGTGGCTCGTGATCGCGAGCGGTGAAAGAGAGCTGCCCGCTCTATCCCTCGTTCAGATATTCGACCGGCTCTGGCCGCCGTCGACGTTGATGCAGGCCCCGGTCACCCAGCTAGCCCGCTCCGACACCAGGAAGACCACCACGTTGGCTATCTCCTCAGCAGTGCCGAAGCGGCCCATGGGGATGTTCTGGCGCACGAACTGGGCCATGCCCTCGGGGTCCTCCTGCTGGCGGCGCCACCAGGAGCCGCCGGGGTGGCTGATGCTGCCGGGAGCCACCGAGTTCACCCGGATGTTGTCGGAAGCAAGCTCCAGGGCCATCATCTTGGCGTGGCTGATCATCGCCGCTTTCAAGGCGTTGTAGGTGGGGATGCCGCCCGACTCGCGGCCCCAGATGGAGGCGATGTGCACTACTGCCCCGCCGCCCGCTCGCTGCATATGGGGGACGACGAGGCGGGTGGCGCGGGCGGCCGTCAAAAGGATCATCTGAAAAGTGGCCTGCCAGGCCTCGTCCGAATCGGAAGCCACCGAGCCGTTCACGTTGTTCACCAGGATATCGATGCGGCCGAAGGCGTCGGCGGTGGCCTGTACCAGCCGCTCTGTGTCCTCGGCCTTGGTGACGTCGGCCTCCACCGCCAGGGCGCGCACACCCTTGGCCTCGACCTCCTTTGCCGTCTCCGCCAGCTTCTCCTGGTCGCGGGCGCAGAGGGCGACGTCGCAGCCCTCCCCGGCCAGGCCCAGAGCGATAGCCCGGCCGATGCCACGGCTGGCGCCGGTCACGATGGCTGCTTTGCCCTTCAATCCTAGGTCCACGGCGATCTTCACCCTTGGCAACAAAAGGCAGGCGCGTCCGGCGCGGATGATACAACGGCCGTTGCCCTGATTGCAACGGGGCCTGGCTTCATTGACACCATTTGTGGGCCTTGCTACGATACCTGACGCTGGAAGCAGCGATGCCCTATCAGACCATCAGGCTCTCGAAGCGCGACACTATCGCCTACCTCGATCTGCGGCGTGCCGAGCAGGGAAACCGCATCGACGGCCAACTGCTGCAAGAGCTGGCGGCTGCCTGCGCGGATATAAACGACGACCCCCAGGTGCGGGTGGCCATTCTCAGCGGCGGGGACGCTTCTGTCTTTTCCCTCGGCTGGGATATGTCACTGCTGGCCGCTGAAGGGGGGCCAGCTCGCCGCAGGGAGTTCCTGGGCTATGCCTTCGATTGCTTGCCCCAGCTCTCCCGACCGGTCATCTGCGCCATCAACGGCGATGCCATCAGCGCTGGCCTGGAGCTGGCCCTGGCCTGCGACGTTCGTCTGGCCTGCGCCGAGGCCCATTTCGCCCTGCCCGAGACCTCCTGGGGCTTGATACCCCTGGGCGGCGGCAGCCAGCGCCTGGCTCGCATCGTTGGGCGGGGCAAAGCCCTGGAGCTGATCCTCACGGCGGAGGCCATCGATGCCCAGGAGGCTCACCGCATCGGCCTGGTGAGCCAGGTGGTGCCCCGCGACAGGCTCATGGCCGAGGCCGTGGCTCTGGCCGAGCGCATCGCCGCACGCGGGCCGATTGCTGTGCGTTACGCCAAGGAGGCGGTGAGCAAGGGCCTGGATATGACCCTGGAGCAGGCCCTGCGCTTTGAGACCGACTTGACCATAATCCTTCAGACCACTGAGGATCGGGCCGAGGGCGTCCGCGCCTTCTTGGACAAGCGGCCGCCGCAGTTCCAGGGACGATAGGAGCGCAAAGGGAAGCAGTATGAACTCCGAAGTTCTGGTCTATGAGAAGGACGGTGGCATCGCCTGGGTCACCCTGAACCGGCCTGACGTGCTGAACGCCCTGAACATGGAGATGCGGGACGAGTTGTGGCAGGTTCTCCACGCCTTGCACGACGACCCCGATGTGGCGGTGGCTATCTTCAAGGGGGTGGGAGAGCAAGCCTTCTCCGCCGGCGCCGATATCAGCGAGTTCGGCACAGCCCCGTCGGTGGTCGAAGCGCGGCGGGCGCGGCGGGAGCGCGACCTCTGGGGCTACATGCTGGCCATCGAGAAGCCCCTCATCGCTGCCATCCACGGCTTCGCCCTGGGGGCCGGCATCGAGTTGAGTATGTGCTGCGACCTGCGCATCGCCGCCGATGACGCTCGCCTGGGCCTGCCGGAGGTGAGCCTGGCCTACATCCCCTCGGCTGGAGGGACCCAGCTCCTTCCCCGCACCGTCAGCCCAGGCCTGGCCATGGGGCTTATCCTGTCGGGCGATGCCGTCGATGCCCAGGAGGCCCTGCGCATCGGCCTGGTGCAGCGAGTGGTGCCCCGCCAGCGCCTTTACGCCGAGGCCGAGGCCCTGGCCCGCCAGCTCATGACGCGCGGGCCGCTGGCCCTGCGTTACGCCAAGGAGGCGGTGACCCAGGGCCTGGATCTGCCCCTGGCCGAGGGCCTGGCCCTGGAGGCTCGCCTGGCCCGCCTGGTCCTGGCCAGCCACGACGCTCGCGAGGGACTGCGGGCCCAGCGAGAAGGCAGGGCGCCGCAATTCGCGGGGGTGTAGGAGTCACCAGCCAAAGGGAGGGGGTGAAGATGAACACTGCCGAATTCCTGACCATCAGCGCTTCCATCGTGCCTGAGCGCGAAGCGCTGGTCTGCAACGGCACCCGCCTTACTTACCTGCAGGTGCAAGAGCGGGTCAATCGCCTGGTCAACGCCCTCATGGACCTGGGGGTCGAGCGCGGCCAGAAAGTGGCCATCATGGCTCTCAACTCCCACCGGTACATCGAGACCTACTACGCCTGCGCCAAACTGGGAGCAATATTCGTCCCCCTTAACTATCGGGCCAAGCGGGAAGAGTTGATCTACATGGTGAACAATTCCGAGGCCTCGATATTCTTCGTGGGAGAGCGCTATCTGGAGCTCATCGCCTCTATACGGCCGGAGCTGAAGGGCATCCGCCACTTCATCTGCTACGACGCCTACCCCCAGGGGATGCAGAACTACGAGGACATCATCGCTAGATACGAGCCCGAGGAGGTGTTCGTCGAGGTCGACGACAACGACCTCACCGTCCTCCTGTACACCAGCGGCACTACCGCCCTGCCCAAGGGCGTCGCCCTCACCTACCTCAGCCTCTCGGTATACGTTACCAATACCGTAGAGCCCGCCAGCCCAGAGACGCACGATATTATGATGCTGTCGGTGCCTGTCTACCACGTGGCGGGGGCCACGGCCATCATGTCATCCATCTGGGGAGGGCGCACCCTGGTCGTCTTGCCGCAGTTCGAGCCCCACGCCTGGCTGGAGACGATTCAGCGGGAGCGGGTCACCCATACCTTCGTGGTGCCCACTATGCTCAAACGGGCCATGGAGGAGCCCGACTTCGGCAAGTACGACCTCAGTTCTCTCAAGCTTCTGGCCTACGGGGCCGCCCCCATGCCCCACGAAGTGGTCCGCAAGGCGGTGGATGTGTTCAAGTGTGGCCTGATGAACGCCTACGGCCAGACAGAGAGCACCTCTACCATCACTTACCTTGGCCCCGAGGATCACGCCATCGAGGGCACAGAGGAGGAGAGGCAGAGAAAGCTGGAGCGCCTGAAGTCGGTGGGACGGCCCATGGAGGATGTGGACATCAGCATTATGGATCCTGAGGGCAACATCCTGTGGCCTGGTCAGGAGGGGGAGATCGTGGCCAAGGGAGCCCGCCTGATGACCGGCTACTGGAAGCGAGAGGAGGAGACGGCCGAGGCCCTAGTCGATGGCTGGCTGCATACCGGCGACGTCGGCTGGATGGACGAGGATGGCTATCTGTTCATCACCGGTCGCACCAAGGACCTGATCATCCGTGGGGGCGAGAACATCTCGCCCGGCGAGATCGAGACTGTCCTACAGCAGCACCCCAAGATCGAAGATGCGGCCGTCATCGGCGTGCCCCACGTGGAGTGGGGTGAGGAGGTGAAGGCCATCGTCCAGCTCAAGCCAGGGGAGGCAGCCACCGCCGAGGAGATTATTCAGTACACCAAGAGCTGCCTGGCCAGTTTCAAGGCGCCAAAATACGTGACGTTTGTGGATGAGCTGCCCCGCAACTATCTGGGCAAGGTGCTGAAGACGGATCTGCGTAAGCTATACGGTACGCCCACGCCCTAGGCTCACGGTTGACCCTCGCCTGGGCGGACGCTATGATGGTGAACGGTTTCACACTGATGGAGCGACCTCTGGCATCCACTATGACGGCGATCTTGGCATTGGAAGGAGTAGCGGATGGCCCCCTCTGTCCAATTTCCCGGTAACATATTCTTCTACCTCATACTTGTTTCTGTCCTCGTTTTCTTTGCCTATACCGCCTATGTTCGCATCGCTCTTCTCTTGGTCGGCAAACCCGACTGGCGCTTCGACCGCCTTTGGGAGCGGATAGTCTCCTTCGTTCCCCTGGTGTTGGCCATCTGGCGCGTGATTCGTCCCCGCTACTGGTACTCGGCCATTCTTCACCTGGCCATCTTTTGGGGCTTCCTCACCTTCCAGGTGAACACCATCAACTTCTTCCTGGAGGCCTTTCACGAGGATGCCGCCTTCCTCTCCTGGGCCGAGGGCTTCTACACGGGCTACTTCCCGGCCATGCAAGTCTTCGAGGTCCTGGTGATAATCGGCGTGGTCATGGCGGTGGCCAGGCGCCAGATCGTCAAGCCGCCCCGTCTCAGCCTCAACTGGGACGCCCTTCTCATCCTGGGCTTCATCGGCCTGCTCATGGTGAGCGATCTGTTTGCCACCGGCTTCCGCATCGCCATCGACCCCTTCCCCCACCACAGTCGCGCCTTCATCTCCAACACCATCAAGGAAGGCGTCCTGGGAACGGATATAGATGTCCTCAAAGCCTGGCACACCACCTTCTGGTATCTTCACCTGCTGACCTTCATGGGCTTCCTGGTCTGGATCCCTTACTCCAAGCACCTGCACATATTCACTGCCGCCCCCAACGTGTTCTTCCGTCGCCTTCAGCCCACGGGTATTCTCCAGCCCATCCCCGACCTGGAGACGCAGGAGGTATTCGGTGTGGGGCGTATCCAGGACTACACCTGGAGGCAGCTCCTGGATGGCTACACCTGTACCGAGTGCGGCCGCTGCCAGGAGGTCTGTCCCGCCTATAACACTGGCAAGGAGCTGTCTCCCAAGGAGATCGTCCACCAGATCCGCCAGCAACTGCTGGTGAACGCATCGGATCTCCTGCCGATACCGGTACTGAACATCAATGTCACTGGCGAGCGCGGTGTGCCACTGACGGAGGCCATGGGTTTCAATCCCATATGGGACTGCCTGACCTGCGGCGCCTGCCAGTACGAGTGTCCGGTGTTCGTTGAGCACATCCAGGAGATCATCGACGTTCGTCGCTACCTGGTCATGGACGAGGCCCGCATGCCGGAGACGGCTCAGGCTACCCTCATGCAGTTGGAGCAGCGCGGCCACCCCTGGCGGGGCACCCCCCTTGCTCGCACCTCCTGGATCGAAGAGATGGGCGACGTGCCCATGTTCGACGGCAGCCAGGAGTATCTGTTCTGGGTGGGCTGTACCGGTGCCCTGTCGGAGCGGAACGTCCTGATCACCAAGGCCATCGTCAGGCTGCTGAACCAGGCCGAAGTGAGCTACGGTGTTCTGGGAGCCGAGGAGACCTGCTGTGGCGACCCCGCTCGGCGCTTGGGGAACGAGTACCTTTTCATGCTCCAGGCCCAGCAGAACATCGAGCTGTTCAATACCAAGGGCGTCAAGAAGATCCTTACTAGCTGCCCCCATGGCTTCAACACCTTCAAGAACGAGTACCCCCAGTTCGACGGTCGTTTCGAAGTGATCCATCACACCGACTTCTTCGCTCAGCTCGTCAGGGAGGGTAGGCTGAAGCCACAGAAGACTCTGGCCCAGAGGATCACCTACCACGATTCCTGCTACTTGGGCCGCCACAACAATCTGTACGAGGCGCCTCGCCGCATCCTCGCCAGCCTGCCCGGCGCCGAGGCTGTCGAGATGGCTCGGTCACGGGCCCTAAGCTTCTGTTGCGGTGCCGGTGGTGGCCACATGTGGGTGGAAGAGAACCCAGGCAAGCGGGTGAACCACGAGCGCACCGAAGAGGCGGCAGCCACAGGCGCCGAGATCGTCGCCACTGCCTGTCCCTTCTGCTTGCAGATGTTCGAGGACGGCATCGGCTCCGTGCCTACAGCGGCCGAGCGAGAGATGAAGGTCTACGATGTGGTAGAGCTGCTAGATATGGCGGTGGCTCCTGCGCCCGCCGTTCCTGAGGCAGCCAAGGCCGACCCGCCGCAGGGCCAGGCCGCGGAGCCACCTCAGTGAGAGGATAGGTAAGTGGCTGCCTCTATAGCCCTTGTGCGGCTGGCGAAGCAGGGTATGCGCGGCGCCATCAAGATTATCGGCGGTTTGCCGTAGCGCCTGCCAGCAGGCGGGCTCAGCAATCTTACAAGTTTGGGCGATAAAACCGTGCCCCGCCCCAAGGCAGGCGGGGCTGAGGGAGGAGGTACATCATGCTTCACATGATTTGCTGCGTCAAGCAGGTGCCCGACCCGGAGACGCCTGCTTCCCAGTTCAAAGTGGATGAGGCGGCCAAGAAGGTGTTGCCGGTGCCGGGCATCGATCCGGTGGCCGACGAGTTCGCTATCCTGGGGGTGGAGGCCGCTCTGCGCATCCGCGAGGCCCTGGGCGAGGCCAAGATCACTATCCTTTGCCTAGGCGCCGAGGCTGCTCGCGATGCCGTCAAGAAGGCCCTGGCCATGGGTGCCGATGAGGGCGTGCAGCTCACCGATAAGGCTTTCGAAGATGGAGACAGCTTCGCTACCGCCCGTGCTCTAGCGGCGGCTATCAAGAAGCTGGAGCCCTTTGATCTCGTCCTTTGTGGTCGGCAGGCGCCGGACTGGGACGTAGGCGTGACGCCGTCCATCATCGCCGACCTGCTGGGCCTGCCCTGCGTGACCCGTGCCAGTGACGTAAAAGTCAGCGACGGCACCCTACAGGTGGAACGGGTGCTCCTGGACGGCTTCGAGACGGTGGAGACCAGCCTTCCCGCTGTGGTTAGCATCAGCAACGAGCTGGGTGAGCCACGTTACCCCCAGTTGCGACAGATCATGGCCGCTGCCAAGAAGCCGGTATCCGTCTGGTCGGCGGCCGACCTGGGCGTGGACCCCTCGCAGGTGGGTGCCGCTGGCTCTGTCCTCTCTTTGGACCGCCTGTACGTGCCTGTGCACGAGGCCAAATGCGAGTTCATCGAGGGAGAGACCATGGACGAAGCCGCCGAGAAGATGGCCACCAAGCTTCGGGAAGCGAAGCTCATCTAGGGGCCTGCCTGGGCCGAAGGTCGGCCGACCTGGCGGCCCCGGCAGGCAGACCGGAGCAAGGAGAGATGCACGATGGCTAACGAAAGCGGAATACTGGTTGTTGCGGAGGTGGCCGAGGGTGCCCTGGCCGCTATCACCTCGGAGGTGTTAGGCGCCGCTCGGCGGCTGGCCGACGAGCTAGGCCAGCCTGTCCAGGCAGCCCTTCTGGGGCAGGGGGTGGAGCCCCTGGCCCAGGGGTTGATCGCCGCGGGGGCGGATAAGGTCTATGTGGCGGACAATCCTATCCTGGCGGAATACCAGAGCGATGCCTTTGTCCCGGCGGTCGAGAAGGTCTGCCGCGAAGCCAATCCGTCCATCGTCGTTCTGGGCCAGACCGATATCGGACGTGACTTGGCCCCTCGCCTGGCCTATCGCTTGGAGACAGCGGTGGCCATGGACTGCCTCGACCTGGCCATCAGCGACGGCCGTCTGGTGATGACCCGCGCCTGCTATGGGGGCAACGCCAATGCTCAGCATACCTGCAAGACCATGCCCCAAATGGCCACCGTCAGGGTCAAGTCGCAGGAGCCTCTAGCACCGGACACCTCTCGCCAAGGGGAGGTGGCCAAGGTAGCTGTCGACGTTGATCCCTCCGCTTTGCGCATCAAGATCACCGGTAGGCGCAAGGAGGAGGCGGAGGGCATACGTCTGGAAGACGCCGAGGTGATCGTGAGCGGAGGCCGTGGCATGGGCAGCGCCGAGGCATTTCAGACCCTAGAGGAACTGGCCGGCCTGATGAAGGGCGCGGTAGGCGCCACCCGCACGGCCTGCGACATGGGCTGGTACCCGGTACCGAAGCAAATAGGGCTCACCGGCAAGGTAGTGAGTCCCACCCTCTACATAGCGGTGGCTATTTCCGGTGCTAGCCAGCACATGGCTGGCCTCAGTGGGGCCAAGAACATTGTGGCCATCAACAAAGACCCCGAGGCCGGCATCTTCCGTTACTGTCGCTATGGCATTGTGGGCGACTGGAAGGCGGTTGTTCCGCCCTTCTTGAACAAGGTTCGCCAGCTAAAAGCAGGATAGGCTTTTCTTTCGCAAACAGAAGGGGCATGAGCCCGTGCCTCTGCGGGCTCATGCCCCTTTGGTTTGATCCCTGGGGAAGCCGTCGCTACGATGGATAGGCGCTTACCCAGAGGTAGGCGCGTCGGTTTCCCTTATAGCCAATTTCTTGTAACATAGACATGCCTATGTTTGTGATAGGGCTTACCGGAGGCATTGGCAGCGGCAAGTCCACCGTTTCAGACATGCTGCGTGCCAAGGGGGCAACTATTGTCTACGCCGACCAGATAGGCCACGAGGTCTATCGGCCGGGCAGGCCAGTGTGGGAGCAGGTGGTAGCTGCCTTCGGCCGCCAGGTGGTGGGCGACGACGGCCAGATCGACCGCGGCAAACTGGGCCAGATAGTGTTCAGCGACCCGGAGGCCCGCCGGCGTCTTGACGCCATCACTCACCCGCCCATGGAGCAGATGATGGCCGAGAGGCTGGAGGAATTGCGGCGACGGGGCACCAGAGTGGCGGTGCTGGAGGCCGCTATCCTCATCGAGGCTGGCTGGGCTCACCTGGCGGACGAGGTCTGGCTGACCGTGGCTTCGCCCCAGGTGGCCGCTCAGCGGTCGATGGAGCGCAGCGGCCTCAATCGGGAGCAGGCAGAGGCCCGCATCGCCGCGCAGCTCTCCAACGAGGAGCGGCTAAAGCACGCTCAAGTGGTCATCGATACCAATTGTTCCCTGGCAGAGGTGGCGCAGCGGGTTGATGAGCTCTGGGATGAGCTGATTGCCCGATTGACTGCTAAGGCGACATAAGGGACGCCTGTCGGCGGGCAGGGAAGTAGCGAAGGAATATGGAATCCGCGTCGGAGCACACAGAATACAGACAGTACGCCATCGAGGAGTATGTCCTCAGCGAGGAGCCTTTCTACCTGCCGCTGAAGGATGAGGTGGAGCTGTTCACCGCTGCCTTCGACCAGAAGATACCGGTACTCCTTAAGGGGCCCACCGGCTGCGGTAAGACTCGCTTCATCGAGTACATGGCCTATCGGCTCGACCGGCCCCTGACCATCGTCAGGGACGCCACCAAGCAATCCCAGGGGCCTGCCCACCACGGCCTGCCCCTGGTGACCGTGGCCTGCCACGAGGATCTAACGGCCAGCGACTTGGTGGGGCGCTATCTCTTAGAGGGGGAGTCCACGCGCTGGATCGATGGGCCCTTGACTCGCGCCGTCAAGGCTGGTGCCATCTGCTACCTGGACGAGATCGTCGAGGCGCGCAAGGATACCACTGTCCTCATCCATCCCCTTACTGACCACCGCCGTATCCTGCCCATCGACAAGCGGGGTCAGATAGTGGAGGCCCGCGATGGCTTCCTGCTGGTCATCTCCTACAACCCCGGCTACCAGAGTGCCCTCAAGGACCTGAAGCACAGCACTCGCCAGCGGTTCATGGCCATCGAGTTCGGCTACCCGTCACGAGAGCTGGAGGCCCGCATCATCCAGCATGAAGCCGACGTTCCTGGCTCCCTGGCCCTGGAGCTGGCCAAGCTCGGCGAGAAGGTGCGCCACCTTAAGGAGCACGGCCTGGCCGAGGGGGTGAGCACTCGTCTGCTCATCTACGCTGGCAGGCTCGTACAGAAGGGCATACCCCCTCGTCGCGCTTGTCAGGTGGCGGTGGTCTGGGCCCTAACCGATGACGGCGAGGTGCAACGCAGCATAGAAGAGGTGGTGTCCTCTATCTTTGAGTAGGTCCTCTTTACGTCGCCTGGTAGGCCGGTTCGAAAAGGAACTGGCTCCCTTTTCCACCGCCCTGGCAGCAGAGTTCCGCCGCAGTGCCGAGGTGGCCTGCGATCTGCTGGAGCCGGAGGAGGTGGCCTTGTGGGCCGAGGATGGCCTGGAACTGGCCCGCCATTCCTGGCGCTCCTGGGAGGCGGCCAACGAGTACTTCCGAGCCACGCCTCAGGTGCTGCCCCTCATGGGATTCCCCGCCTTGCGGCAGTGGGCTCAGCGGGGGCGCGACCTGGTGGAGCTGTCGTCATCCCTGGCGGCCGCCTACTTCCGCGCCAGCCCGGGTACCCTACCTCATATCTCTCTGGCCCAGATAGACAATTGGCTGATCTTGGGGCAGCATCTCTACAAGGGCACCTGGCGTTCGGCTTCCCTGGCGGTGCAGTTCTTCGACATGAGCCCAGCCCTTTTGTCCCAGCTCTCTCTGGACGAGGTCAGAGCCCTGGTGCGATTCGTGGACGTCCTGGCCGAGCGCTCGTACGACCTGGCCACCCACTGCCTGTCAACGACGCCCACGTCCCTATCGCCCCTACCCCGGCAGGACCGCGAGGCCTTCATACGTTTCGCCGAGGTACTGGCATACACCGGTTGGGCTGACGCTCGCTCCTATCTGGAGAAGGGCCCCATTCTCCTCAGTCACGTCCAGGCCTCCCAGCGTTCGCGCTTCCTCAACCTCACCCGCGAGGTGGCTCGCCAGGAGGGGCGGCAGGCCTTCACCTTTTTCGCCGAGGGAGCGCGCGCTCTCAGTCAGGTTGGAGGCGAGGTTCACCCCTATCTGCTTTCCCTGGCCGAGGACCTGGCCTCCCGCTCGCCGGTGGCGGCCATGGAATTCCTCAACAGCCTGCCCCAGGTGCTGGTTCGCATCAGCGTGGACGACCTGCACCACTGGCACGCCTTTGGCCTGGCCCTGTTGGAAACCAGCATCGAGGGTGGCACGGCCTTCTTCCGCCTGGAGTCCAGCAAGAGCGATGAGGTTCTGGAGTCCCTATCCTCGCGGGTGGAACTGAGCAGGGTGGCGGAAGTCTTGCGAATGTACTGTAAGGCCCTGACCGGTAGCAATGTGGCTATTCACTCCACCGATGCCCTTACCGAGAAGAATATCGGCTGGGTGACCAGCGAGCGCCCCTCCACCGAGGGCACCTCTATTTATCTGCCGGCGGCTGTGGACGAGTATCAAGACAAGGCGCAGAGCTTCGCCGTCTACAAGGTATACGCTACTCATCAGGCAGGCCACCTGGAGTTCGGCAGCTTTGGCTTCCTCTTCGAAAGGCCGGGGCACATTTTCCCCGATGAGCGCCATCAGCTGGAAAAGCAGCGAGGTCGGCCCAAAGAGGCCCTGACCGACATCGAGCGCTTCTTCGACCTGTTCGACGACCGTCGCCTGGCATCCGACCTGTTCGCCGTCGTGGAGGACGCCCGCATCGACCGCCTGGTAACCCAAGAATATTGTGGCATTCGCTCCATCTATCGGCGCATCCAGGACAGGGAATTGGAGAAGCGGCCGCAGCCGGAAGAGCTGCCCCTGCGTCAGGCCTTCGTGGAGAACCTGGTCCTGGCCAGCCTGGAGGGCTTCCAGCGCATGCGCTGGCCCGCGACCATGATCGGCATCCTGCGCAACGCCCTTGGCCTCCTGCGAGGCGTCCAGCAGCCTCAGGCTAGCGTGGAGGACTCCGCCGAAGCCACTGCCCGCCTCTACAGCCTGGCCCAGAAGATCCCCAACATCGTCAGCGATCTGGACCGGCAGTGGGAACATCTGGAGGAGGAAGAGGTTGAGCTGCCCCAGGACCTGGACGCTCTAGGCCAGGCCCTGGCCCAGCTCATGGAGAGCGGCCAGGAGCAACCCTATGAGAGCCCCCAGCCGGTGGAGTTTAGGGGCGAGTTCAAGCCGGAGCTGGTGCAGCTCCTTATGCGCCTGCGCCAGGAGAAAGAAAGCAGGCAGACCCAGACAGCGCCTCAGCCGCTGTCGCCAGAGCAGTTGCAGCAGCTTCTGGACAAGAGTGTGGAGATAACTCTCAGCGAGCTGGCCGAGGGTGACCTCTCCGAAAGCTCCGCTCTCTTCTTGGCCAACCTCTTGAAGGAGACCACGCCCCAGCGGCCCGAAAAGCGCCTGCCCTATCACGAAGGGCGGCTTCCGCCGGGCATGCCCAGGGAGGGCGAAGAGGGCGAGCTGCTGCCCGAGCCCAGCTACTCCTACTATGACGAGTGGGACTTCCGGGCCAACGACTACAAGCCCCGCTGGTGCCGGGTGGCCGAGTATTCTCTGTCCGAGGGCGCGGCTCAGTTCTTCGAGCAGACCCTCATGAAGAACGCCAGCCTGGTGGCTCAGACCCGCCGTCAGTTCGAGCTCCTGCGGCCGGAGGTGTTCCGCAAGATCAAGCGCCTGCTCGATGGCGAAGAGTTCGACTTGGACGCCGTGGTGGACTTCCTGGTGGAGCGCCACAGCGGCCACCAGCCCACGGGCAAGGTCTACTGGCGGCGCAACAAGGTGGAGAGGGACGTGGCGGTGGCTTTCCTTCTGGATATGAGCGCCTCCACCGACGAGGAGATCATGAAGCATGAGCGCAGCTACGGTCAGGACGAGTTCGGCGATGACCCCCGCCGCTACTTCTCCTGGTGGATGTCGCGGCGAGCCCAGGACTTGCTGACCCCGCCCAAGCGGATCATCGACCTGGAGAAGGAGAGCACTGTCCTCCTCATCAAGGCCCTGGAGACCATCGGCGATACCTACGGCATCTACGGCTTCTCGGGATACGGCCGGGAGAACGTGGAGTTCTACGTCATCAAGGACCTAGAGGAGCCCTTCAGTGAGCGGATCAAGCGGCGCATCGACAAGATCGCCCCCGTGCGCTCCACCCGCATGGGGCCGGCCATCCGCCACGCCATCACCAAGCTCGACGCCCACGATGCCAAGGTGCGTATCCTCTTTCTGGTCTCCGACGGCCGCCCCCAGGACCACGGCTACGGCCGCGACCGCACCGAGAAGGAGTACGCCATCCACGACACGCACGTGGCCCTGCAGGAGGCCAAGCGCAAGGGGATCGTCCCCTTCTGCCTTACGGTCGACCGCTACGGCCACGACTACCTGAAGCAGATGTGCGACGACATCGGCTATGCCGTCGTGGCCGACATCGAGTCCCTCCCCTCCCGCATCACCACCCTGTACCGCAGGCTCACGGAGTAGCAGACCACGTGGACCCACGCTCTGGCTAAGGTCCCCTCTGTTTCCGCTACACCTCACTCTCTTATCTAGCGAACGTGATCTTGGCTGGCACGTAGGCAATCTGGGCTCCCACTGGCGTCATATCCTTTGGGATCTCGAAAACAACACGCCCTGTTGTCCATTCTCCTGGCAGCAAGGTCTGAAAGCCACCCTCATCTCCACCCAGTCTGTTTACCTCTTCTTTGGTTGATCGGCTTGGAGCATATTCCTCTGACCGCGCCCCCAAGGGCGGGTTCCAGACCTGGTAATAATACCCGCTAGGGGCGGTCACAATCTCGCCCGCATCGAGATAAGGGGTCTCCTGCTGCTTCACCCAGTCATTGCTAAGCTTGTACTGGACTATTACGAACTTCATGCCAGGCTTCGCGGTGAAGGTGTAATAGCCGTCGATGTAGGGTCCATCTACTGCAATGTCACTTTCTAGCCACGACAGCAAGGTCATGGTAAAGCCGGGCGTATCATAGTTCCCACCGACGCCACCTATTGTATCCCCCATCCCGATCTCTGGCTGGACAACCACCGTTTGCGTGGGCGTTTGCGTGGCCTCGAGAGTAGCGGTGGCCTCTGGACTGACCGTGGCCTCACGATCAGCCTTCTCCCCCGCGCAGGCGGCGAGAAGTATGAGCGCCGAGGCTAAGGCTATGATTGGCGATCTGTGCATGTCGTTCCTCCCTTCCTCCTACTTAGGACTTCCGCTCCCGCCCCAGCAGCGCCCGCCGCAGCACGAACAGCGCCGTGGTGACTGCCCGCCGCTTGATCGCCGCCCGGCTCTGGGCGAAGGTGTAGCTGATCGCCTGCCCCGACGTGTCGGGGTCGTCCAGGCAGATGTGGATAGTGCCCACCGGCTTGTCCTCCAACGGCTCGGGGCCGGCCACCCCCGTGATGCCGATGCCGAAGTCGGCGGCCAGCCGCTCGCGGACGGCGCGCGCCATGTCCCGGGCCACCTCCTGGCTCACCACGCCGTGGCGGCGGACAAGCTCTTCGTCCACCCCCAGGGCTATCTTCATCTCCGCGGTGTAGGCGACGAAGCCGCCCTTGAAGTAACTCGAGCTGCCAGCGGCGTCGGTGATGGTGCTGGCCAGCAGGCCGCCCGTGCACGACTCCATGGTGGCCACGCTCAGCCCCCGCTCTCGCAGCATCGCCCCCACGGCGGCCTCCAGCGTCTCGTCGTCGGCGCCCCAGATGGTGTTGCCCAGGATGCCTCGCGCCTCCTCCTCCATGGGCGCGATGAGGCGCTCGGCCTCCTCGCGGCTGCCGGCCTTGGCGGTGATCCGCAGATGCACGCCGTCGGGCTTGGCGTAGACAGCCAGGCTGGGATTGGTGGAGCCGAGCAGGGGGCCGACCATCTCGTCGACGCTGCCTTCGCCGATGCCCATCGTCTTCAGGGTGCGGGAGACGATAACCCCGCCCGTCGCCAGCTTGGACAGCCTGGGGGTCACCTCCTTCTCCCACATGCGCTCCATCTCCACCGGCGGGCCAGGCATGGCTACCAGAATGCGCCCCTCGCGCTCCACCCACCAGCCGGGGGCAGTGCCCCGCGGGTTGGGGATGGGGCGGGCAGAGGGGATGAGGGCGGCCTGCTTGACGTTGCGCTCGGGCATGACGAGGCCGCGGCTGGCGAAGAAGGCGCGAAGCTGGGCCTCCAGCTCCCCGTCCACCGACAGGGGCTCGTCCAGGACGGCAGCGATGGCCTCGCGGGTCAGGTCGTCCTCGGTGGGGCCGAGCCCGCCCGTGGTGAGGATGAGGTCGGAGCGCTCCCAGGCGCGGCGGATGGCCTCGCTGAGGCGGCCCAGGTTGTCGCCCACCTGGGTCATCCAGCAGAGGTCGATGCCCAGGGCCGGCAGGCGAGAAGCGACGTACTGCGCGTTGGTGTCCAGGATCTCGCCCAGGAGGATCTCGGTGCCAATGGAGATAATCTCGGCTCTCATGGAAGCAGCGCCAGGATAGGCCAAGGCGATCGCCTCGTCAAGGCGGCGAGCACATGATAGTATGGAGCGGAGGTCATACAGTGACGAAACGAGCTGACAACCGCCGATCGGCGCTCTTCCTCTTAGCGGCTAGTGGAGTGAGCCTGGGCGCTTTTGGTCTGCCCCTCCTGCTGTCTCCCCTCAAGTGGGCCAAGAGGCTTCGCTGGCAGGTGCCCGAGGATACGGACCTGGCCGTCTACCTGGGGCGCTCGCTGGGGGCGGTGGCCGTGGCCCTGAGCCTCGGCGGCCTCTCGGCCGCTCGCGATCCCTGGCGGTATCGCATCGTCTTTCAGATGGCTGCGGTGGCCGCCGCCTTGCTGGCCGGCGTGCACGTCCGGGGGGCGATAGAGGGGAAGCAGCCCTGGACGGAGACGGCGGAGATCCCCTTCTGGACTGCCATGGCTATCGGTGCCATCGCCTGCTACCCGCAGGAGCCTGAAGAGTAGGCCCGCAGCACCAGCCGCTCCTTTTCGTCTCGCCGCAAGCAGGGCACCGCCGCCAATCTGTCCCGCCAGGCGCAGAAGGCCAGGTCCTGGCCGAGGCCCAGGGTGAGCAGGTCGCGGCCGTGGGCCGTCTCCCGCAGGGCTGTCTCCTCCCGCCCCCGCTGGGCGCGATAGTCCTCCAGAACGGCCCGAGTTTCATCCGCTAGTTGCAGGGCGGTCGGCCAGCGTTGGCCTTGCTCGACGATAGCGTCCACAATGGCCCCGGCGCCCAGGGCGTCCTCGGCAGCGAATGCGCTGCCGCCCTCCTCTCCCGCGCAGACAACGGCGATACCCAGCCCTCGTGCCGCCGCCTCCCTCCAGGCCGCCGAGGCCACGGCGCCAGCATTCAGCAGACAGCCGACCAGCACCAGCGGCGCGGCCGCGGCTGTCAGGATGGCCCTCGTGCCGTTGCTGGTGCAGAGGATAGCCCGTTGGCCTTTCAGGTCGAGGGCACTGAACTCAGAGGGCGAGTTGCCATGGTCGAACCCTGACGGTGGCAGGCCACCTTCCTCGCCGCACAGCAGGTAGCCGGGCAGCTCCTGATGCAGCCTGTGTGCCTCCTCGATAGTAGGGGCCAGCAGCACCTCCTGGGCCCCTCGCTCCAGCATGGTGACGATGGTGGAAGAGGCCCGCAACACATCCACCACAATGCAAACCTGGCCGGAGAGGTCGGTCAAAAGGGCTGGAACTGGCGCCACGTCTAGCCTCACCGTGGGCTCCTTTCGCCTTGACGCTGCCCGTCGCCACTTATAATATGCGGCGGAAAGGGGGACGCCAACCCGGAGATCTCCTGTCCTGAGAGGTGGAGCCATGTTCTTTGCCAAACTACGAGAGGCTATTCAACGCAACCATAGCTTCCTCTGCGTTGGCCTTGACCCCGTTCCCGCCCGCTTGCCCGAGAGGGACGTGGCCGCGTTCAACCGCGCGATTGTCGAGGCCACCGCCGACCTGGCCTGCGTCTACAAGCCCAACCTGGCATTCTACGAGGCCCTGGGCCCCCAGGGGATGGAGGTGCTGCAGCGGACGGTCGAGGCCATTCCTAAGGACATCCCGGTCATCGGTGATGCCAAGCGGGGCGACATCGGCTCGACGGCAGAAGCCTACGCCCGCGCCCTGTTCGACGCCTACGGCTTCGATGCGGTCACCGTGAATCCCTATCTGGGCGGCGATGCTCTCTCCCCCTTCCTGGAGCGGGCCGATAAGGGGGTGTTCGTCCTCTGCCGCACCTCCAACCCCGGCGGTGCCGACCTTCAGGACCGCCGGATAGCGGCTGATGGTGGTGCTCGCCCCCTGTACGAGGTGGTGGCCGAGCTGGCCCGCGACAAGTGGAACGCCCATGGCAACGTGGGGCTGGTGATAGGAGCCACCTACCCCGAGGAGTTGGGGCGGATCCGCCAGCTATGCCCCGACATGACCTTTCTTCTGCCGGGCGTGGGCGCCCAGGGCGCCGACGTGGCGGCGGCCGTTGGCAATGCCTTGGACGAGGAGGGCGGCGGGTTTATCATAGCCTCGTCCCGCCAGATCCTCTACGCATCGTCGGGCAGGGACTACGCTCAGGCCGCTCGGAGGGCGGCTCAGGACCTCCGCGATGAGATCAACCGCCAGCGGGAGGTCGCTCTGGCATCCCGCTCAGGGCGGGGAGGTCAGGCGTGAGGTGACGGACTTTGGTGCTGGACATACGTCTGGGTGATGTGGTTCGCCTGCGCAAGATGCACCCTTGTGGCAGCTTCGAATGGGAGGTAGTGCGCCTGGGGGCCGACATCGGCATACGCTGTCTGAAGTGTAATCGGCGGGTACTTCTGGAGCGTAGCGTCTTTCGTAAACGATTCAAGGCCTTCGTAGTGCGCGGCGAGGAGGAGACACCTGAGGCTCCGTCAACCCCTGTGCCCGAAGGATATTGATGCAGGAAGGGCAGCTCCTACGGCCGCGCTCGGACATCGTGCAGGCGGGCCCTCTTCTAGAGAACCGTCGCTTCGTCTCCCTCTGCCTTGCTCGTTTCCTCTCCTCCACAGCCCAGCACGCCATCTACTTCGGTCTCCTCATCGTGGTGGTGGAGCGCACCGGCTCCAGCATCCAGAGCGGCCTTCTCATTTTTTCCTTCCTCCTGCCCGGCGTTCTGACGGGGCTGTACGCAGGGGTGGTGGCTGACCGCTCGCCCAAGCGGTTGGTGATGTTCTTCAGCCAGGGCCTGCGGGCGGTAGCCTGCCTGGCCTTCTTCCTCTGGGGCGATAGCCTCTGGCGGCTGTATGCTGTAACCCTCGGCTTCGCCACAGTGGCTCAGTTCAACTCTCCTGCTGAGTCGGCGGCTGTTCCGGCCATCGTCCCCTACGAGCGGCTGGCCTCTGCCAACGCCCTCTTGAACCTGACATCGATACTGGCTCAAGGCGTGGGCATGCTGGCTCTGGCGCCTCTGTTCATGAAGACAGTGGGCGAGGAGCCTCTGTTCATCGTGGCAGCCCTGCTCTTTGCCGGCGCAGCGTTCGTCGTCACCTCCCTATCGGGCCTGGAGGCAGGCCGGGTCCGTCGAGAGCGACCGGCGGCAGTCGGCGGCGGTCTGACCGAGGAGTTCAGAAAAGTCTGGCGGACTATCCTCCAAGATAGCGAGGTCTACTCCGCTGTAGTTCAGCTCACCTTGGCCACTACGGCCATCCTGGTGCTGGTTGCCGTCCTGCCTCACTACCTGAGCGAGGTGCTGGATACGCGGGTGGACAATGCTGCCTTCGTCTTCGCCCCTGCTGCCATCGGACTCCTTGCCGGGCTGCGGCTGGCGCCCTGGCTCGGTCAGCGGATTGGCAACGCCCAGGTAGTGACGACGGGCTTCCTTCTCTTTCTGGTCTGCCTGGCAAGCCTGGGGTTTGTGGAGGAGTTCACCGGCTTGATGAGGGACCAGGCCACTCCCTTCACTGACGCCATAGAGTGGACGGGGCTCTCTCTGGAGGCGACCGTGGCCATGGCCCTGTCGATACCCCTGGGCTTCGCCTTCTCACTGGTGGGCGTGGCGGCGCGGGCTGTGCTCCATGAACGGGCCCCCGCCGACATGCTAGGTCGTATCTTCGCCATGCAAATGGTCTTGGGTAGCCTGGCGTCCATCATCCCCCTGTTCATCGTCGGTGGTCTGGCCGAGCTGCTGAGCGCCAGGATCGTCGTCAGCCTGGTCACAGCGGCGGTGCTGGTGTTGGCCATCTACAGCCATCTGTGGGTTCGGCGTCAGGTTGAGGCTCTGCCGAGGGCGGTGTGATGGATAGGGCAGGAGAGGAAGCCGAGATCCTGGCGACTCCCGCAACGGGTGCCCTCCTGGCCGATCGCCGGTTCGCTGCCCTATGGCTAAACCAGGCCCTCGGGCAGACCGCTCAATACGCCCTCCTGTTTACCCTCCTTCTTCTAGTCCTTGATCTCACCGGGTCTTCCATCCATATGACCCTGTTGGTTCTCTCCTTTATCCTGCCCTCCGTGCTCTTGGGCATGCCGGTCGGGGTATTGCTCGACCGCTGGCGCAAGGAGAGTGTGCTGCTGGTCGCCAACGTGGTGCGCGCCATGACCTGCCTGTTTTTCTTGTTCTTCCACGGCGATGTCTGGATCATCTACGGGGCGAACCTGGTGTTTGCCGCGGCCAGTCAGTTCTTCAACCCAGCGGTGGTCTCCCTTATTCCAGCGCTGGTGCCCAAAGGCCGACTGATCAACGCCAACACCCTCTATAACTTCACCCTCATGAGCGCTCAGTTCGCCGGGATCGTCTTCCTGACACCGCTGGTGCTCAAGTCGGCGGACGAGGAGGGGATGTTCATCCTGGGCGCTGCCTTCTTTACGGTGGCCGCCGGCCTGACCTTCTTCCTCCGCCCGGGCGACCAGGCCCGTAGAGAGACCCGCTGGGAGGGCCCATTGTTCGGCGGCATCCCCGAGGATTTCCGTGCCAGCTGGCGCGCCCTGCGGGGTGACCTGGCTTCGGTGATGGCCATGGTTCAGCTCACCCTGAGCAGCGCCCTGGTTCTCTTCTTCGCCATCCTTATCCCCCGCTACATGAACGACACCCTGGACGTGCCCGCCGATAACGCCGCCTTCGTCTTCGCTCCTACCGGCGTGGGAGCTATCCTCGGCCTGCGTCTCCTCCCCTGGTTTGCTCAGCGCATCGGCAAGGAGCGGGTGGTGACCGCCGGTCTGGGGGGTATCGGCTTCTGCCTGGTGGCCCTCGCCCTGGTGGATCCCCTGGCCGCTCTCTTGGAGGGCACGGGGGTGTTGGACCCGGAGGGTGTAGGCGGGTTGGGCCTGTTGGTGACCCTCACCATGTTCTTTGCCTTCCCCCTGGGGTTGAGCTACGCTCTCATCAATGCGCCTGCCCAGACGGTGCTCCACGAGCGGGCCCCTGCCGAGATGCGGGGGCGCATCTTCACCACCCAGGTCGTCTCGGCCAACTTCTTCTCCCTCCTGCCCCTTCTCCTCGTTGGTGCCTTCACTGACCTGTTGGGCATAAGCCTTGTGCTCATATTTATTGCCTTGGGGGTGTCCGTGGCTGGTGGCCTGAACGTCCTGGTGGCTCGCCGCAGCGAGCGGTTAGCGGCGTCAGATGCCTCTGCCCGGACGATATCGCTTCAGGCTCAGGATGGGGTGGTGCCTTCAGTCGACATTGACACCAGAGAAGAGGCTAAGCTAGAATGAGGTAGCCTCGGTATGGAGATGGGAGGTGGTAGTGTGATCGAAATGATCGTAGAGAGCATCCGGGTGAGCCTCATGAACTATCAGCGTGTAGTCATCCTCAAGGAGAAGGAGTCCGATCGCTACCTGCCCATCTGGATAGGCCCGGCCGAGGCTGACGCTATCGCTGTCCGTCTGCAGGAGGTGGCCGTATCGCGGCCTCTCACCCACGACCTCCTCCGCTCGATCATCGATACCCTGGGTGGCAGCATTCAGTATATTGTGGTCAACGACCTAGCCAATGATACTTTCTATGCCCGCATCATCATGGAGGTGGACGGGCGGACCATGGAGATCGATTCGCGGCCTAGCGATGCCATTGCTCTGGCCGTGCGGGTGCAGGTGCCGATCTTCGCTGAGGAAACGGTGCTGGATAAGGCAGGCGTTCGCCTGGATCAGGAGAGCGTCGGAGAGAAGGCGGGAGAGACGGAGGGCCATGCTGAGGTGAAGCCAGAGGAGTTGGAGAAGCTCTCCCCCTTTCGCGACTTCATCGACAGCCTGGATATGGACGACTTTGATAAGCGTACCTCCTGAGGGGCAGTGCTCTCGAGAGTTCACAGAGGCCCCAAGCAACCGATGGCTTGGGGCTTCTTGGCGGTATGGGTTAGGCAAGGGTGTAATAGCGGCGACAATAGGTGACATCCACAATACAGCGGCCGAAGCCCGCTTCCCCGTTGCTGGCGGCCAGGCTCTCGCCGGCGATGGCGCTAAGGAGCCAAGATGGGCAGGCTGCCACCAGCCGTCAGACTATTGGGGATTGGCTGGTATTTCGCTTTTTGCATAATTGTTGGCATCGTCGGCGGCGTGCTGCTTGACCGACAGGTGGAGAAAGACCATATTTTCGCCCTCTTAGGCCTTTTCCTGGGCCTTGTCTTGGCTTTCGTCGGGGGCTATGTCATGCTGCTTGAGGAGCTGGGTTTGCGTCGGCCACGGCAAGGGGACGACCAATGAGGGGCAATAGGCTCCGACTGGCCATCGTTGGCCTGCTCGTTCTGGTTTTGGCGGGCTTCGTCTTCCTGCGCGGTCCTACTCCCCATATCGAGATCAAGCCCGAGGTCCTCTATTCGATCTGGAAGGTCAACATCACCAACACCATGGTCACCTCCTGGCTGGTGGTGGCCCTAATGATTGCCCTGGTGTATTTGGCCAGCCGACGCTGGGAGCTTGTTCCACGCGGCGTCCAGAACCTGCTGGAGGCCATTATCGAGGGCTTCTTCAATCTGGTGGTGAGCATTGCCGGCGAAAAGAACGGTCGTCGCTTCTTCCCGGTGGTGGCCACCATATTCTTCTTCGTCCTGTTCGCCAACTGGTTCTCCCTCTTCCCCATCTTCAACGTCATCGGCCTGGGCCAAGAGGATGAACACGGCTTCGTGATGGAGAAGACCGACCTTGGGCCGCTGCCCACTACCTATGTTGGCCTGTCCAGCCTGGACCAGATGAAGGGGCGAACAATAGATGAGGACGACCCCGAGGCAGCCCAGAAGGCGGAGCAGGAGAGGGACAAAGGAAACTTCGTGGGCGAGCTCCGCCCCTTCTTCAGAGGGATCAACACCGACCTCAACACGCCTCTGGCCCTGGCCATCATGTCGGCCGTCTTCGTGGAATTCTGGGGCATAAGCACCCTGGGCTTTTCCACCTATGGCCGCAAGTTCTTCAACTTCGGGGGTTTGCTGGGGGGCATACGAAGACTCTCCCCTAGCCGGGTGTTTCAAGGCGTCGTAGATGCTTTTGTGGGCTTTCTGGACCTTGTCTCGGAGACGGTGCGCCTGATCAGCTTCACCTTCCGACTTTTCGGCAACATGTTCGCCGGCGAGGTGGTGATCCTAATGTTCACCTTCCTTGTTCCTTTAGTTTTCACCTTGCCCTTCTACGGCCTCGAGCTGTTCGTGGGCCTCATCCAGGCGTTCATCTTCGCCGCGCTGACGTTGGTGTTCGGCATGATCGCGGTGACTCACGGCGGGCCTCCTGGTGCTGAGGAGGCGGGGGCCGAGATTCACCAGGCGGAGACGGCAGAGGACCGATCGGTAAACCTTCAACAATAGCAGCAAAAGGAGGTATATAGATGGAGCTGCTGCTAGCGATCATCCCACCTGTGCAAGCCGCTGCTCAGTACCTGGCGCAGGGTACGGATTTTAACATAACCGACGACGGAATGAAATACATAGCGGCTGGTTTGGCCATGGGGCTGGGGGCCCTGGGGCCAGCCTTCGCCATCGGCAACCTGGTGGGGCGGGCCATGGACGCCTTGGGCCGCAACCCAGAGGCCCTGCCAGCCGTTCAGGTGAACATGATCCTCGGTCTGGCCTTCGCCGAGGCCATCGGCATCTATGCGCTGGTGGTGGCCGTCATGATCGGCTTCGTCTTTTAGGCCAGCGCCGGAACTACGAGGAGATTCAGACGATGGAGCCAATCTTCCTTGCGGGGTTTGTTGACGGGCTGAAGACCCTGGGGATTAACCTTCCCAGCCTGTTGGCCCAGCTTATCAACTTTACTCTCCTTCTGATTCTGCTGAGCGTCTTTGCCTACAGGCCGGTGATTCGCCTGCTGGACGAGCGGCGACGGCGCATCCAGGAGGGGCTGGAGGCATCGGAGCAGGCCAAGCGGCAGGCAGCCCAGGCTGAGCAGGAGGTGCAGGCTCAGTTGGAGCGAGCGCGGCAGGAGGGACAGGCCGTCATCGGCCAGGCCCAGCAGATAGCGGCCCGCATTCAGGAGGAGGCTCGCCAGCAGGCGCGCCAGGACGCTGAGGCGTTGCTAACCCGCGCCCGCAGCGAGATCCAGCTCGAGCGGGACAGCGCCATCGCTGAGCTGAGGCGGGAGTTCGGCGGCCTTGCTATCGAGGCCGCCGAGAAGGTCATCGGCCAGGCGCTGGACCGTCAGGCTCACCAGCGCCTTATCGAGGAGGTGCTGGCCGAGTCGGCCCTGGGCGGTGATGGCGACCAGCAGGCTTCCCGGTCAGAACCCAGCCCATGATTCGCGACACCGCAGCCAAGCGATACGCCCAGGCGGCCTTCGAGATCGCCCGCGGGCGCAATAGTCTGGAGGAGTGGGCCGCCGACCTGGCCCTGGTGGCCCTGGTCATGGGCGACCCTCAGGCTGCGGCCATCCTCAGCAGCACCAAGGTGGCGCTGGCCGACAGGTATCGCCTGTTGGGGGCGATTCTGGAGGGGGTCGACCCGCTGGTCATGAACCTGGCCAAGTTGCTGGTGGCCAAAGGGCGGGTGGGCATCGCCCCCCAGGTTGCCGAGGCGTATCGCGACTTGGTGGACGAGCACAGCGGCGTCGCCCACGCCAGGGTGGTCACGGCGGTGCCCCTGGCCGATGCCGAGCGGCGGGCGGTGGAGGAGAGGCTGAGCCAGATAACGGGCATGAAAGTGATCGCTCATCTCGAGGTGGAGCCGGCCATCGTTGGCGGGCTGGTGGCCCGTGTAGGCGACCGCCTCATCGACGGCAGCACTCATAGCAAGCTCCTGGCCCTGAAGAGAACTCTGGAGGGTCAGGAGCGATAATCCCTGGAAGGTGGTGACGGGGGAATGGCGGTACGCCCGGAAGAGATAGCTTCCATCATTCGACAGCAGATCGAGCAGTTTGGCGCCCAGGTCGCGGCGGTGGATGTGGGCACGGTAGTCGAGGCCGGCGATGGCATCGCCCGCGTCCACGGCCTCCAGGGCTGCATGTACGACGAGATCCTTCAGTTCCCCAACGACATCATGGGCCTGTCCCTGAACCTGGAAGAGGACACGGTCGGCGCTATCATCCTAGGCGACTACACCGAGATCAGCGAGGGGGACGAGGTGCGGGCTACCGGGCGCATCGTCGAGGTGCCGGTAGGCGATGCCCTCATCGGACGGGTGGTGGACCCCCTGGGCAACCCCCTGGATGGCAAGGGGCCGGTGCCCCATGATAAGACCAGACCGGTAGAGCGCATCGCTCCCGGCGTGGTACACCGCAAGGGTGTCGATACCCCCGTTCAGACGGGGATCAAGGCCATCGACTCCATGATCCCCCTCGGCCGCGGCCAGCGGGAGCTGATCATCGGCGATCGCTCCACCGGCAAATCGGCCATCGCTATCGATACCATCATCAACCAGAAGGGCGGCGACCTCATCTGCATTTATGCGGCCATCGGCCAGAAGACCTCCAAGGTGGCCCAGGTGGTGGCTACCCTAGAGCAGCACGGCGCTATGGAGCACACTATCGTCGTGGCGGCCAACGCCTCCGACCCCGCTGCCCTTCAGTATCTGGCTCCCTACGCCGCCTGCGCCATGGGCGAAGAGTTCATGGAGCAGGGCCGCGATGCCCTGGTAGTCTACGACGACCTCAGCAAGCATGCCTGGTCCTATCGGCAGATGTCCCTGCTCCTGCGCCGGCCGCCCGGCCGCGAGGCCTATCCCGGCGACATCTTTTACCTCCACAGTCGCCTCCTAGAGCGGGCGGCCAAGCTGGCCCCTGAATACGGCGGCGGCTCCCTCACTGCCCTGCCCATCATCGAGACCCAGGCGGGGGACATCTCCGCCTACATCCCCACCAACGTCATCTCCATCACCGACGGTCAGATCTACCTGGAGGCCGACCTGTTCAACGCCGGAATCCGTCCGGCCGTCAACGTGGGGCTCTCGGTCTCGCGGGTGGGCGGCGCCGCCCAGACGCGGGCCATGCGTCAGGTGGCCGCTCGCCTCCGTCTGGACCTGGCTCAGTTTCGCGAGCTGCAGGCCTTCGCTCAGTTCGGCACCGCCGAGCTGGACGTGGCCACTCGTCGCCAGTTGGAGCGAGGCCAGCGCCTGACCGAGGTGCTCAAGCAGCTCCAGCACGTGCCTATGCCCTTGCATCAGCAGGTGGAGATCCTGTACGCAGCGGTGAACGGCTACCTGGACGACGTGGCAGTCGCCAAGGTGCAGCCCTTGGCCATCTCCTTCCACCGCTTCATGGAGACTAATCACCCCGACATCGGCAAGGACATCGACGATCAGAAGCAGATTACCCCCGAGACCGAGGACAAGCTGAAGGCAGCCATCGCCGAGTTCAAAGAAAGCGCTCCCCTACTGGAGTAATCATGGCCACCCTTCGTCAGATTCGCCGTCGCATTCGCACCGTCGGCAGGTGCGCCTTGGGACCGCAGCCTGAAGGCTGCGGCATCGGTGGGCTATGGGATGCCCCAGGCTTTAGCCTGGGGTGCGAGGGTCTGTGGTAATGGCCACCCTTCGTCAGATTCGCCGTCGCATTCGCACCGTCGAGAACACGGCCAAGATCACCAAGGCCATGGAGCTGGTGGCTGCCTCTAAGATGAGGCGAGCCCAGGCTCGCGCCCTCGTCGGCCGTCCTTATGCGGAGAAGATGCGCTCCGTGCTGGCCAGCCTGGCCGAGACCTTGCCCCTTCAGGAGCCGGAGGTCATCCATCCTCTCATGCGCCAGCGGCAGGTGCAGGCCATCGACATCATCCTCATTACGCCCGACCGCGGCCTCTGCGGCGGCCTGCCTGCCGGTCTCAATCGCCACACCGCCTCCTTCATCGTCGAGCGCCAGTTGCCCGCCAGGCTTATCTGCATCGGTCGCAAGGGGCGCGACTTCTTCAGTCGTACCGGCATGGAGGTGGTGGCCGAGTTCGTCGGCCTGGGCGACTACCCCAGCTACGAGGACGTGCGTCCTGCCGCTCGAGTGGTTATGGACGACTACATTCATGGCCTAGCCGATGAGGTCTATCTGAGTTATTCTTTGTTCGTCAGTACCATGGTTCAGCGGCCGCACATCTTTAAGCTGTTGCCGGTGGAGCCCCCTGCGGAGGCGGCCACCTGGGGGGTGGACTACATCTATGAGCCCTCGCGGGAGGACATCATGGCTGAGCTTCTGCCCCGCTACGTGGAGCGCCAGCTCTTCGAGGCGGTGCTGGAGGCGGTGGCCAGCGAGCAGTCGGCGCGCATGGTGGCCATGCGCAGCGCCACAGACAACGCCAACGACATGATCCGCGAGCTTACCCTCACCTATAACAAGGCCCGCCAGGATAGCATCACCAAGGAGCTCTTGGAGCTGACCGGCGGCGCCGAGGTGCTGAGAGGGGAACGCTGAGTTGCCGAACTGTGGACGAAGAGGATAATAGGGTGAGTAATCTAGGGCAGAGGTGGCCGGCCCCGAAGGGCCGCAGGCTTATAGAATGGTGATGCTATGGCGAAAGGAAAGATAGTTCAGGTGATGGGCACTGTGGTGGACAGCGAGTTCCCCGTGGATGAGCTGCCGCAGGTCAACGACGCCATCGAGATAGCCATGGACGGCAGCAAGCTGGTGGCCGAGGTGCAGCAGCACCTGGGCAACAACTGGGTGCGCTGTCTGGCTATGGGTAGCACCGATGGCCTCCGTCGCGGTGCTGAGGCGGTCGACCTCGGCGGCCCCATCAAGGTGCCAGTAGGGCCGGGCACCATGGGTCGCCTGTTCAATGTGCTGGGGGAACCCATCGACAACCTGGGCGATGTTGAGGCTGCAGATTACTGGCCCATCCACCGTTCGCCGCCTTCTCTGGATGAGCAGGAGACGACGACCACCGTGCTGGAGACGGGCCTTAAGGTCATGGACCTTATCTGCCCCTTCCCCAGGGGCGGCAAGGTGGGCGCCTACGGCGGCGCCGGCGTGGGCAAGACCGTCATCATTATGGAACTCATCCGCAACATCGCTCGTGAGCACGGCGGGACCTCCGTCTTTGCCGGCGTGGGCGAGCGCTCCCGCGAGGGCAATGACCTCTGGTTCGAGATGAAGGCATCGGGCGTCATCGACAAGACCGTCCTCGTCTTTGGCCAGATGAACGAGCCGCCGGGCGTGCGGGCCCGCGTCGGCCTCACCGGCGTCACCATGGCCGAGTACTTCCGCGACCTGGAGGGGCAGGACGTTCTCCTTTTCATCGACAACATCTATCGCTACATCCTGGCCAACATGGAGGTTTCCGCTCTGCTGGGGCGGATGCCCTCGGCCGTGGGCTATCAACCCACCCTCGCCACCGACGTCGGCGCCCTGGAGGAGCGCATCACCTCCACCAAGCGGGGCTCTATCACCTCCTTCCAGGCCATCTACGTGCCCGCCGACGATTACACCGACCCCGGAATCGTCACCACCTTCGGCCACCTGGACGCCGTTGTCGCCCTGGACCGCGCCATCTCCGAGCAGGGGATCTATCCCGCCGTCGACCCCCTGACCTCCTTCTCCCGCATCCTCGACCCGCGCGTCGTGGGCGAGGAGCACTACCAGGTGGCCCGCGGCGTGCAGGTCGTACTCCAGCGCTATCGGGAACTCCAGGACATCATCGCCATCCTGGGCATGGAGGAGCTGTCGGAGGAGGACAAGCTGACGGTGATGCGCGCCCGCAAGATTCAGCGCTTTCTCTCCCAGCCGATGTTCGTGGCCGAGGCCTTTACCGGCCGCGCCGGCAAGTACGTGCCCGTCCGCGAGACGGTGCGGGGCTTCAAGGAGATCCTAAACGGCGAGTGGGACCACCTGCCGGAGCAGGCTTTCTACATGGTGGGGCCTATCGAGGAGGTGGCGGAGCAGGCCGAGAAGATGGAGGCCGAGGCTAAGGCGGCATAGTAGAGCTTGACTTTTCGGAATCCGGCGGAGTAGACTTAGAACGCCCGTTCGGTGAAGCATGGGGAGCCATGGTCGATGGCGCTGTGCTATGTGGTTAGGTCGTGGAGTACGGTCCCTGGCCCGAGTGGGGTGGTGCTATCAGTCAGCTGCAGCGTGCACCCCGGCTTAACCAGATTGGCGGAGGTTCTTGAAGCGAGTTTTCCGGGATTGAATGTTGAAGTGGATGCGAAGGGGCGGGTCTTCTCCTGGGGGACCGAGGCAAACCTAACGCTTTCGGGTGCCCTGCCCGACACTGGGGCCCTAGATGACTTGCTGCGTCTAATGACAAGGTTAGTCTCCGTGAACGATGACGCCGACGTGAGTCACTGCCTCGATCTGTACAGGATCCCTGAGGAGAGCGCGGCGTCTCCAGAGGAATGGCCGTACACTAACATAGGGCAGGCCGTCTACAGAGCCAAGTACCGCGGGGACTATCAGTCGTCGATGTCAGCCGCCGACATGATGGCGCAGGTGATCCGAAGGCATCCCGCTCTAGCCTCCGCAAATGTACTGTGCGCGGTGCCCCCTGCCTCTGACCTGGGGAATCGAACCGACGCAGCCGATCAATGGGTGCGGTCGTTGTCAGAGCGGCTGGACGTACCCGCAATCACTCTGCGCAGGACCCGCACGGTTCGGCCTCAGAAGGGGATTGGGGATACCGTCGAACGGCGTCGAAATCAAGAACGTTCCATGGCTGCAGATCCTGACGCCAGAGAGCGCCGTGTCCTTGTGGTGGATGATCTGTACACGAGCGGCGATACGGTTCGAGAGTGTGTGAGAGCCTTGTGTGCCGAGGGAGCGTCGCAGGTGTTTGTCCTGTGCGCCGTGAAGACCGCGAAGGGTACGCAGGGCCTAGGTGAGTTGCTCGAAGCACGGGAAGACTGGGGGTGATCGTCGGTGGACTATTCCGTGATCTCCCCAGCGGACAGTGAGTATCCAACCCAACTGAACCACATTCTTGGTGGAGCACCGCTCTATGCCATTGGCAACACAGGACTTCTAGAAAGGCCAGCCATCGGCATCTGCGGATCTCGCAACGCATCGGAGAATGCCCTAGCTGCCGCTCATCTGGTCGGCCTCGAAGCTGCCAAACGCGGGCTGGTGACTGTCAGCGGCTACGCGCGGGGTGTAGACCGGCTGGCTCACAAGGGCGCGCTTGAGGGGGGCGGGGCCACCATTGCAGTACTGCCCCAGGGAATTGACTCTTTTCGCACAGTCAAGGAACTGAGGCCGTTGATAGACCTTAGCAATAACTTCCTAGCCGTCTCCATGTTTGAGCCAGACTCTGTGTGGGCGTCGTGGAGGGCGATGACGCGAAACAAGGTTATTGTTGGGCTGTCCCTAGCGCTGCTCGTAATAGAGGCCCGCGAACGTGGCGGTACGATCAATGCCGCGTTTGAATGTGTTCGCCAAGGGAAGCCGCTTTGGGCAATGGCTTACTCAAGTGAGACAGCCGGCCGCGAAGGCAATCGAAAGCTCCTGGCGGCCGCAGCGATACCGATTAGACACCGCGCGGATCTCAGCGCAGCACTGGATGCTGCTCTATCAAGTCCTCCGGAGGAAGTGCGCCAATTGGCGCTGAACCTGTTGTAGGCTGGTTGTGGAATGCCGAATCTGAGAGTTGACATCGTCACCGCCGAGAGGGTCGTCCTCTCCGAAGAGGATGTCGAGCGGCTGATTGTCCCTGGCATCGAGGGTGAGCTGGGGGTTCTGCCCCTGCACGCGCCCCTTCTGACCACCATCAAGCCGGGGGTGCTGCGCGTCGTCAAGGGCGAGGAAGAGACGACCATGGCTATCACAGGCGGCTTCATCGAGGTGCGAGAGAATCGGGTCACCATCCTGGCCGACGCCGCTGAGAGGGGAGAGGAGATCGATGTCGCGCAGGCGGAGGCGGCTCGCCGCCGCGCCGAGGAGCGCCTGGCCTCGCGGGAGGCGACCGTCGATATTGTGAAGGCGGAAATGGCTCTCAAGCGGGCCCTGGTGCGCCTCAAGGCAGCCGAGCAAATCCGGCGGCGTCGCCGCGGCGCCCCGCCACCAACGGGCTAGACCTGGCGCTCTTCCTCCAGCGATGGGACATGCTCATGGCAATCGAACGCTTCATCATCGAGGGTGGACACAGGCTCCAGGGCACAGCGGAGGTAAGCGGCTCCAAGAACGCTGCCGTGGCTGCTATGGCCGCTTCCCTCTTGGTGCCCGAAGAGTGCTATCTGGAGAACGTCCCCGCCATCGGTGACGTCAGGTTCATGGCCGAGGTGCTGGAGAGCTTGGGTGCCGAGGTCGAAAGGCCGTCGTCCTCAACGCTGCGCCTCAGGGCCGCCCGCATCACCTCCTTCTCCCCACCCACGGAGCAGGTGGTGAACCTGCGGGCTAGCTTTATGGTCATGGGTCCCCTGTTGGCTCGCTTCGGCCAGGCGGCCTGCAGCCCGCCCGGGGGCGATGTCATCGGCCAGAGGCCCATCGATGTCCACCTGGCTGGCTTTGCTGCCATGGGGGCGGATATCCGCCGCCAGGGGGAGAAGTTCGTAGCCCAGGCCAAGAGGCTGCGGGGCGCACGCATCTTCATGGACTACCCCAGCGTCCTGGGCACTCAGAACCTTACGATGGCCGCCACTCTCGCCAAGGGCACTACCGTCATCGTCAACGCGGCCGCGGAGCCGGAGATCGACAGCCTGGCGGAGATGTTGAACAAGATGGGCGCCCGTATCCAGGGAGCGGGCTCCCACACGCTGGAAATCGAAGGGGTGGACGCTCTCCATGGCACCAGTCAGCGCATAATCCCCGATCGCATCGAGGCGGGCACCTTCGCCATCGCCGCCGCCATCACTGGTGGTGACGTGCGCATCTGCGGGCTGGAACTTCAGCACCTGTACTCGCTGGTGGCCAAGCTCAGGGAGGCAGGGGTCCAAGTAGATGAGGGTGAGGGCGTCCTGCATGTGCGCGGTGCTGGCCAACTGGCGGCAGTGACTATCCAGGCGGTACCCTATCCTGGCCTGGCCACCGACCTTCAGGCGCCTATGGCCGCTCTTCTCACCCAGGCGCGGGGCGTGAGCTACGTCCACGAGAGGGTCTTCGACAATCGGCTGTTGTATGTCAGCGAACTGCGAAAGATGGGGGCGGAGGTGGTTTCCACCGGCACCACCGCCATCATTAGCGGGCCCACTACCCTTGTCGGCACCAGCGTTCGCGCTCTCGACGTGCGAGCAGGGGCGGCGCTTGTGCTGGCGGGGCTAGCCGCCCGCGGCAGGACAGTGATCTCCGATATCTATCACCTGAACCGCGGCTATCAGTGCCTCGACGGCAAGCTGCGGTCTCTGGGAGCAGACATCCAAAGCGAATAGCGTTTTCGCCGTCGATCGATTCTTGGGTTGGGGGTGGGGAGTATGTTCGGCAGGAGAATAGGGGTAGACCTGGGCACGGCCAACGTGTTGGTCTACGTGAGAGGCAAGGGCATCGTCATCAAAGAGCCCTCGGTGGTGGCGGTGGCCCAGCGGGACAACAGCATCGTGGCTGTGGGAAGCGAGGCCCGTGACATGCTGGGGCGCACGCCGGGGCCTATCGCCGTGATTCGTCCCATGCGCGATGGCGTTATCGCTGACTACCTGACCACCGAGGCCATGCTGCGCTACTTCATCGGCAAGGTGGTGGGGTGGGTCCGTCTCATCAGGCCAGAGGTCATGGTCTGCATACCGGCAGGGGTGACCAGTGTGGAGCAACGGGCGGTGCGTGACGCCGCCGAGGCGGCTGGCGCTCGCCGGCCAGCCAATCTGGTGCCCGAGCCCCTGGCTGCTGCCATCGGCGCTCGCATGCCCGTGGACACGCCCCGGGGTCACATGGTGGTGGATGTCGGCGGCGGCCGCACCGAGGCCGCAGTCATATCCATGTACGGCATCGTCACCAGTGAATCCGTGCGAGTGGCTGGCGACCGCATGGACGATGCCATCGCCACCTACGTCAAGCGCCGCCATAACCTGATCATTGGCGACCGCACTGCCGAGGATGTCAAGATCGCTGTCGGTAGCGCTCTCCCCGTGGAGGAGGAACTGACCACAGAGGTGCGCGGCCGTGACCAGATCAGTGGTCTGCCCAAGAAC
This sequence comes from Dehalococcoidia bacterium, assembly GCA_034429995.1. Lineage (GTDB taxonomy): Bacteria > Chloroflexota > Dehalococcoidia > SM23-28-2 > SM23-28-2 > SM23-28-2. Next base: position 27,533 of record DAOUEZ010000021.1, on the reverse strand, counting down.
ATCACTGTGACCTCCCAGGAGATCAGCCAGGCCATTCAGGATCCCCTGGCCAGCGTTCTGGGAGCCATCCGGGCGGTGTTAGAGCGGACGCCGCCGGAGCTGGCCTCCGACGTAGTAGACAGGGGCATCGTCCTTACGGGGGGTGGTGCTCTCGTCCGTAACTTGGACCGTCTGATCTCCCAGGAGCTCGGCATCCCCTGTTCGCTGGCCGAGAACCCTATGGAGTGTGTGGCCATCGGGGCCGGTATTGCCCTGGAGCACCTGGACCTCATCCGTCGTGCTCAGCCCGCCGAAGGCGATTTCCTGGCCGGATACTAGCGCCGCTTCGCTGGCTTTTTCAGGGCCTTCAGGTAGAAGGTCATGCTCTGAAGGGCCAGGACGGGGTCGATCTGGCGCAGCTCCACGTCGGGGGGCCTGTGGGGGCGAAGGGGGGCGTAATTGAGGATGGCCTTCACGCCGCAGCGAACGAGGGCGTCGACCACTGTTTGAGCTTCAACAGCGGGCACCGCCACAATGCCAATATCCACCGGATCTTCGCGCAGCCTCTGTTCAAGCTCGCTCACGTGTCTAATTGTCACCGATACCAACTTCTGGCCCACAACTTCGTGGTCCACGTCGAAAGCCTGAACGACGTGGAAGCCCTCGCTGGCAAAGCCGTCATACTCCAGGATGGCCCGCCCAACCTTGCCCACACCAACAAGGGCCATCCGCCACCGGCGCTTAAGTCCGAGGATGTGCCACAATTCCTCCAAAAGCTGGCCCACGTTATAGCCACGCCCCTGCTTGCCAAAGCGGCCAAAATAGCTGAGGTCTTTGCGAATCTGGGCCGGTGTTACCCGCGATATCTTGGCTAGGTCCGTCGAACTCACCACCTCTTGCCTTCTGGACTGTAGCAGGACCAAGCAGCGGACATAAAGCGGCAAGCGATCGATGACCACATCAGGGATCTTGGTGACTCTGGCTGTCTTTCGATTGCGTCTCAACTTGCGCCCCGCCGCAACGAGCGGCTATCGTTGGTAATCCCTCGCCGTCCTAAAGCCAGTAGCCTTGTGCCTTTTTTCGCAATCAGTTTACACTATTAAGGCCCTGGTCCGCCAACTTGGGCCCAGGAGGAACCATCATCTCTTAGTATGCTTGTCCTTCTGCTATTGGGATACGATAGCTACAGAGGTTATAATGCACTACGAGCCTGTCGCTGTGGAAAGCAGGGGATCGAGGCGGCATAGCTGGCGAGGGTTCGAGGAGGCACACGTCCCGTGAAGCGAGTACTGGCGGTACTAGGTCTGGCTTCTCTCCTGGCACTGCTGGCCCTGGCCTGTGGGGGAGGCTCCGAAAGCGTCCTCCCCACGCCTGGCCCTGGGGGCGAGACCGTGATCAGGATCGAGATGCGCAACAACAGCTTTTCCCCCAGCGCCCTCACCGTCAGGGCGGGAAGAGACTACCTCCTCGAGCTGCGCAACAGGGATGGAGAGGCTCACAATCTGCGGATAGCAGGCATCGACAATGAGTACGAGACCGACGATGATTTCGTATCTGACAATGTCGATCCCGGCAAGACCGGCAGCCTGGGATTTCGGATCGGCCAGCCGGGCGTCTACGACCTTCGCTCCGACTCTCAGCCCATTACCATGGTGGGCACCGTCACCGTATGGGAGGCCCCGCCGATCGCCACGCTTGTGCCTGCCACCCCCAGCCCGACGGCGGAGGCTGAGTCGCCAATCCCGATTTCCACCCCCACTGGCGAATGACCTATTGTAGCTCCTCCTGCGTTGGCACCGGAACGTGGGGCTGCGCAAGCGAGAAGTGATCGAATGAGAAGAGGGCAAGGCGTCACAGAACTGGTGGAGCGGATGCTGGCCGGCGATACGCTGGCCTTGCCTCGTCTTATCAGCCTGGTGGAGGGGGAGAGCGAGGCGGTGGCGGACATCATGCGCCGCATCGGCCCTCACACCGGGCGCGCCTACTGCATAGGGGTCACCGGGCCGCCAGGGACCGGCAAGAGCACGATAGTGGATAAGCTCACCGCCATCATGCGTGAGAAAGAGCTGTCGGTGGGCATTGTGGCCGTCGACCCCTCCAGTCCCTTCTCCGGCGGCGCCCTCCTGGGCGACCGCATACGCATGCAGCAGCACTATCTGGACCCGGGCGTATTCATCCGCAGCATGGCCACTCGCGGCAGCCACGGTGGTCTGCCTGTCACCGTCCAGGGGGTCATCAAGCTGCTCGATGCCAGCGGCCGCGACGTGATCGTGGTGGAGACGGTGGGCGTCGGCCAGACAGAGCTGGATGTGATCAATGCCACCGATATCGTCATTGTCGTGCTCACGCCCGAATCTGGCGACGCCGTCCAGGCTATGAAGGCGGGTCTGTTCGAGATCGCTGATATCTTTGCCATCAACAAGGCCGACCGTGAGGGAGCCCCACGCATGAAAGCTGAGCTGGAGGCGTTTGTGGCCATGAAGCCGGGCGAGCCCATCCCCGTCGTGCTCACCCAGGCTCACCGCGGCGTTGCCATCGATGAGCTGTACGAGGAGCTGAAGCGTGGCCGCCGCATCCAGGAGGAGAACGGCGAGCTGGAGAGGCGTCGCCGTCAGCGCCGCCGCGAGGAGTTCCTGGAGATGCTTCAGCGCAAGGTGCGGGCGCGTTTCCTGGATTTCGCCGAGAAGGACGGCCAACTGAAGGGCCTCAGCGAGCGAGTGGCCGCAGGGGAGCTGGACCCCTATTCAGCCTGCGCCCAGGTGCTGGACGATCGTCAGTGGTTGGACAAGTGGCTCACCCAAGGGGGATAGGGGAAAAGCCCGCCGGCCGCTACGCGCGGTTTCCGTTTGTGGGCGCCCCCGCCCGGGGGCTTGTGCTTTGGGTTCCTTAGCCCTGGTCTAGTTGTCTACAGGTAGGCCCGCAGGCGCTCGACGAGGGCTTGCGCCTGCTCTTCAGGCGTGCCCGCCAGGAGTTGGCGCTTTCTCTCGGCGGCCTCGGCCTGGGCCACGCTGTCCACGATCGTCGGCGAGCCCGGGAGTCCTATCATCTCGGGGTCAACATCTATGTCTTTGGCGGTCCAGACGGTGACTGGCCCTTCTGCCTCCGCCCAGGTCTTGCGCTCCATGTCCATGAAGCGCGGCTCGTTGGCTCCTATCTTCACCGAGACCGCGCAGGGCAGGGGCACTTGGATAACCTCGTATCCGCCGGCCAGCTCTCGCTTGGCCTTCACCATCCCCGAGTCTGGCAGTACTTCCAGGTCTTCGGCATAGGTGATCTGGGAGGTGTTCAGCCACTCAGCGATGCCGGGCGGTACCTGGGCGGTGGCGCCGTCCGAGGACTCCTCGCCGCAGAGGATGAGGTCGTAGTCGCCGATCTTGCGAATGCCTTGGGCCAAGGCGTAGGAGGTGGCCAGGGTGTCCGCGCCGGCGAAGGTCCTATCGCTCAACAGGTAAGCCTCGTCGGCTCCCATAGCCAGGGCCAGGCGCAGATAGGGGTCGAACATTGGTGGCCCCATGGCCACGACGGTAACCTTGCCGCCGTGCTGCTCTTTCAGGGTAAGGGCGATCTCGAGGACGTTCATGTCGGGAGGATTGATCTCCGAGCGAACGCCATCGCGCTCGATAGTCCAAGTTTCGGGGTTTACCTTCACCTCTTCCGGCTTAGGGACCACCTTCACACAAGCGATAATGTGCAGCGGTCGCATCGCTCTTACCTCCCACCGTTGCCGCCGCGGGCTCTCTTGACAGCCTCGATGAGGGGCGGCAGCACGTTGAACATATCGTCGACGATGTAGTAGTCGGCCTGCTCAAAGATCGGGGCCTCTGCATCGGTATTGATGGCTACGATGGTCTCGGCCTTCTCGACGCCCACGGTGAACTGGAAGGCGCCGCTAATGCCGCAGACGATGGCTAGCTTGGGACGAGTAACGTAGCCAGTCTGGCCTATCATGCGGTCACGCGACGCCCACCCTTCGTCCACGGGCACGCGCGACACTCCCACCTCGCCGTCCAGGAGGCTGGCCAGTTCGTTGACGAGGGTGAAGTCGCCCTGGCAGCCCCTGCCAGCGGCCACCAGCACCTCGGCCCTGGTGATGTCCACCCCGCCACCCACAACGTGCTCCAGTACCTGAACCTTGATGTCCTCCTCGGCCAGTTTCACTGGCACGCTGATGACCTTGCCCTGGCGAGCGGTGTCGGGCTCCGGCACCGCGAACACCCCGGGGCGCACGGTGGCCATCTGGGGTCGGCCGTCCGGGCACTTGATGTAGGCAAGAATGCCGCCGCCGAAGCCGGTTACCTCGCCGATCAGCAGGCCCGTTTCCTCTTCCAGCTTCAGGTCCGTGCAGTCGGCGGTGAGGCCGGTGCGCACCCGCACAGCTATGCGACCGGCCAGGTCGCGACCGTTGGGGGTCGCTCCCAGGAGAAGGATGTCTGGCTTCCCCTTGAGGATAAGCTCCGTGAACACTCTTGTGTAGCCATCGGTGGTGTACTGACGCAGGAGGGGATGATCCGCCACTCGCACCTCGTCGGCACCGGCAGCGATAGCCTCCTGGGCCAGGCCGCTCACCTGGTCGCCTAGGAGAACGCCCACAAGGGGGATGCCCCGGCCATCGGCCAGTTCGCGGGCTTTGCCCACCAACTCCAGGGATACGCCTTCCAACCGGCCCTCATCCTGTTCTAGGTACACCCAGATGGCGCTGGCTTCCTGGGCATCGTACAGTGACTTGGTCATCGTCTACGACCTCCTGGAGGTGACATCGTTGGTCACCGCCTCGCTCTGCAGAGCCAGGTGGGCTACCTCGGCAAGGTCCATCACCCGCAGCTTACCCTTGCCAACCACGCTCAGGCTGTCCTCCAGGCAGGACAGGCAGTGAGGACAGCAGGTGACCACTACCTCTGCCCCCGTCTCTGCGGCCTCCTGTATCCTCAGGTCGGAGAAGCGTTCGCCGGCTGCCGTCTCCATCCACATCCGGCCGCCGCCACCGCCGCAGCAGAGGCTATCCTCGCGACTACGCTCCATCTCCACCAGCTGGAGGCCGGGAATGCTCTGAAGGACTTGGCGAGGCTCGTCGCATATGCCGTTGCGGCGACTCAGGTAGCAAGGGTCATGGTAGGTTACCTTCAACGGGAGCTCGTTCTCGAACTTCAGGCGCTCGGCCTCGATCAGCTCCAGAAGATACTGGCTGTAGTGCAGAGGGCGGAACTCGCCGCTGAGGTTGGGGTAGCGGTTGGCGAACATGTCGTAGGAGTGGGGGGAGACGGTGACTACCGTCTTCACCCCTGCCTCCTGGAAGAGGCGGGCGTTGGCGTCGATGATCTCCGCCGCATACTCGCCCTGGCCCACGCTCCTCACGGCGTCGCCGCAACTGGGCTCGCGCTCTCCCAGGGTGCCGAAAGTCACCCCCGCCGCTTCGAGCAGCGACACCAGGGAGCGTGCCACCTTCTGGATACGCCTGTCGTAGGCGGCGTCGTCGCCCACGTAGAGGAGGATCTCGTCCTCGGGCGAGAACTCCTTGACGGCCATCCCCTTCGTCCACAGGGGGCGCTCCGACGGCGGGCGGCCCCAGGCATTGCCGTCGAAGTAGATGTCCCACAGCAGGGTAGGAAGACCTTCGGGGACCTCACGCTCCTTCCAGGCCAGTTGGCGCAAGCCGAGAATGGCCTTCGTGATGTCTACCTCATGGGGGCAGCGACTCTCGCACCACTGGCAGGTGGTGCACAGCCACAGATTGTCGCTCCAGCCGGGCAACCCTAGCTGGGCCTGGCGAACGATGCTCCGAATGCTGATGGTTTCGTCTTTCACCAGCCCCCAGGGGCAGATAGCCGTGCACACCCCGCACTGGAAGCAAGGCGCTGCCGCTCCTCCCGTGGCCTTATCGACCCGTTCCCAGGTCTCGTCTTCTAGGAGTACGCTATCAACTTGCTGGCTCACCACTGGCCACTCCTTCGGCTAGTTTCTTGGCATAGTTCTGGACAACCTCGTGCATCTCTCGCATCTTGGCGGCCCACTCCTTGCCTTCGGACGCTGAGTTCCAGTGAAGCTGTAGCCGCTCAGGCTCGATACCCTGGCGGGTGAACTTGCGATGCCAGAACTGGAACCGTTTGAATGTTTGCTGGTTGGCATAGTTGTAGTGACAGTCGGATCCCTTTTCGGTCAGGCGACAGCCCGTGACCAGCACCGCCCCCGCTCCCTTCTCGAAGGCGCGGGCGATGAACTCCTCCTCCAGCCGCGCTGAGCACATCAGCTTGATGATCCGAGAGGAGGGTGGGTACTGGATCTTCTCGATGCCCGCCTGGTCAGCGCCGGGGTAGGAGCACCAGTTGCAGGTGAAGACCACCACCTTCTCCTCAGGCTTCTCGGCCAGAGCGGCGTCGATCTGGGCCAGGATCTGCTCCTTGGTGAAGTAGGGCATGATGACGGCATCGTAGTTGCAGACGGCGGCGCAGTTGCCGCACCCCGTGCAGGCCGCCTCGTGGAAGACGATTTGGCCTTCCTTTACCTTGCCGATGAGTTCGATGGCGCCGAAGGGGCAGGCGGGAACACAGATGCCGCACTTTATGCACTTATCCTCCACTAGGTGGGCGGTAATGGGTTCCTTCTCAATGGTGTCGCGAGACAAGATCAGTCCTGCCTTGGATGCCGCCGCCAGAGCCTGGGCAATGCTCTCCCGCACATCCTTGGGGTACTGAACCGTCCCTGCCAGGTAGATGCCGGGCGAGGGCGCCTCGGCGGGGCCCAGCTTGGGATGGCGCTCTAGGAGGAAGCCGTCCTCGCTGCGGGACACCCTGAGCTGCTCGGCGACGTTTTCCTCCTGGGGCTGAAGCCCCACGACCAGCACTAGCAAGTCGGTAGGAATGCTCAGGTCCACGCCCGTGAGTTTATCATTCAGGGCCACGGCGCCGTTGGGGTAGGTGATGACTTTGTCTGGCGTGCTGTCGGGGTCGTAGCGGAAGAACTGGACGCCCTCTCTTAAGGCCTGCTCATACATCTCCTCGGACTCGCGGCTAAAGGTACGGATATCGCGGTAGAGGACGCGCACCTTCTTGCCAGCTCGGCGTAGCTTCAGCGCCTGGCCAATCATCGATGTGCAGCCGTAGCGGCAGCAGCCAATGCTATCGGTGCGAGAGCCCACGCAACCGATGAAGGTGACATGCTCACCAGGCACGTCAGGCATCATCCCCGCCAGCTCCAGGTTGGTGACAACACGGGGGTCCTGGCCGTAGTTGAATTCGGTTGGCTGGTAGGGTCGGGCGCCCATGGCCAGGACTATGGCGCCTGCCTCTAGCTCCTGGCCATCGGTCAGGCGAGCGGTGAATTCGCCCACGACGCCACCGATGTGCTCGATTTCCGTGCTCAGGTGTAGGTGAACGCCGGTCTCCTCTACCTCCCTCTTCTTGTCCTCCATAAGGTCGCGCGCGACCGGACCGGACGGTGAAAGCCGGCCCAGCCGTCGTAGCATGCCACCTAGCTCCGGCTCCTTCTCCACAAGGTGAGTCTCGTAGCCTTGCTGGGCGAGGTTGGCAGCGGCGGTCATACCAGCGATGCCCCCGCCGATGACCAGTGCCTTCTGAACAACCGGCGCCCGGCCCGTCTCCAGCGGCTGGAGCAGACGGGCCTTGTCCACCCCCATCTTGATCATGTCGCGGGCCTTGGAGTTCGCTTCCTCCGGATAGTCCTTGTGTACCCAGGAGTCGTGGTTCCTCAGGTTGACCATTTCTAGGAGGTAGGGGTTAAGGCCGCCCAGGCGGCAGGCGCGGCGGAAGGTGGGTTCGTGGGTCCAGGGGGAGCAGGCGGCTATCACCGCCCGGGTGATCTTCTTCTCGTGGATGATTTCGGCGATCTCCTGCACCTGGTTGCCGGCGCAGCTATACATCTGACTCTGGGCGTGGACGACGTCCGGCAGGGTGAGGGCGTACTCCACTGCCTTCTCCACATCGATGACGGCGGCGATGTTGGTGCCGCAGTGGCATACGAAAACGCCGATACGTGGCTCCTCTACGTTTTCGATGGGTTCGCCCATCTCCGGCTCCGGCCATTCTCTGTGGTCGATGTGGGTTAGAGCGGAGGCCGCCGCTCCACTCCCTTCGGCGACGCTATCGGGGATGTCCTTGGGCCCGGTGGCGCAGCCGGCCGCGAAGATGCCTGGCCGGGTGGTGGTGATCACTCCTCCCTCGGCCTCTACCGTCTTCAGGAAGCCGTCCTCGTCCACCTCTATCCCCAGCACTTCGGCCAGCTTCTCCAGCCCGTCCGGTGGCCGCACCGCTGTGGCCAGGACCACCATGTCTGCCTCGGCCGTTTCCAGCTGGCTGGTGTCGGTGTTCTCGTAGCGCACAATGACGCCCTTGCCATTGGGGCTGATCTCCGCCGGGTGGCCACGAATGAACTTGGCACCCTCCTGCCGCGTGCGGTCGAAGAATGCGTCGAAGCCCTTGCCGTAGGCTCGTACGTCCATGTAAAGGACGGTGATGTCCTTAACGCCGTGGGTCAGAGCCTGGTAGGTCTCCTTGATGGAGTACATGCAGCAGAAGCGAGAACAGTAGCGGTAGAAGTGGCGGTCGCGCGAGCCCACGCAGAGGACGAAGAAAATGTTCTCGGGGTGCTTGCCGGTGGAGGGCTTGATGATCTCGCCGCCGGTTGGCCCCATCGAGGCGAGCATTCGCTCGAATTCCATGGAGGTGAGCACGTCGGGATGCTTGCCGTAGCCATAGTGGCGGAGGAGCGCCGGGTCGATGAGGTCATAGCCAACGGCCACGATGATGGAGGATACCTCCCTGGTCAGCAACTGCTCGCGAGGCATGAAAAAGTCAATACACTTCGGTCCGCAAGCCTCGATACAGCGATCGCAGGGGAAGTAGTTGGGCGGCTCGTTCAGGCAGAGGTCCAGGTCTATGATGTAAGGGGCAGGCTCAGCCTGGTCCATGGGAGTGTAGATCGCCTTACGGGACGCCATGCCCACATCGAACTCGTTGGGTGCCCACTGGGGGCAAGCCTCGGCGCACAGGTTGCAGCGCGTACACTCGTCGGTGACGAAGCGCGACTGCTGCCTGATGCTGACACGAAAGCTGCCTTCCTCTCCCTCTACCGACTCCACCTCGGCGGGGGACAGAACCTCGATGTTCGCGTGCTCTCCGACCTCGGAGAGTTTGGGCATCTCAATTCATATGGAGCAGTCCAGGGTGGGGAAGTTCTTATCCAGGGCGGCCATCTTGCCGCCGATGGTAGGCGACTTCTCCACCAGCACCACCTTGCTGCCGGAGTTGGCCAGGTCTAAGGCCGCTTGAACGCCGGCGATGCCGCCGCCTATAATTAACACCGTGTCCTTCATGACGCCTCCTGCTTCTTCGCATAGTCGTAGCCCGCGTTGAAGGCCTTGAGGTTCAGCTCCACGAGCCGCGGCCGCAGCGTATTGCGGATCGCCTCCTCCGCTGCCTGGGGGCTTATCAGGCCGGTGACCCCGCTGAAGAAGCCTACCATGACCACATTGGCCACGATACTTCTGCCCAGCTCCTCGGCCATGCGGGTGGCTGGGATCCCTCTGTAGGGACGCTCGTCTGCAAACGGCTTGACCAGGTCCGACTCGATGAGAAGGACGCCATCCTTGACCAGGACGGAGCGATAGCGCTCGTAGGCCTCCTGAAACATAGCCACGAAGTGATCGGGGTGGATTACCAGAGGGTAGTCGATGGGACCGTCGTCGATGATGACGTCGGCGTTGCTGGCACCGCCGCGGGCCTCAGGGCCGTAAGACTGGCTGAAGACGGCCTCCTTGCCGTCGTAGAGGGCCGCCGCCTTGCCAATAAGGAGGCCGGCCAGCATCATGCCCTGCCCGCCGAAGCCGGCCACTCTGATCTCGTGTCGCATGGCCTACTCTCCTTTGTTCTTCATCATCGCCAGGGGATCGAAGGGTGGTCTCTCGATGTCCACAAAGTTGCCCATGACGAAGGGAGCATCTTTACGCCGCAGGTCGATTTCCAGGTCCGCCAGATTGGCGTTATGGTCCACCACGCAGCGCTCGCGGTACAACCACACCTCCTCTAGGGCGTCACCAATGTCGTTGGGGCTGCCGAAGCCCACCGGGCAGGGGGACAGCACCTCAATGAAGGTGAAGCCCTTCTTCTGCATAGCCCGCAGGATGGCGTCCTTGAGTTGGCGGACGTGCAGGGCTGTCCAGCGGGCCACAAACACTGCCCCCGTTGCCGCCGCCAGATAGGGCAGATTAAAGGGGTGTTCGGTGTTGCCGTAGGGGGCGGTGGTAGCTCGTGCGCCCAGGGGGGTGGTCGGTCCTACCTGGCCGCCGGTCATGCCGTAGTTGAAATTGTTAATGCAGATAACATTAATGTCCACGTTGCGGCGGGCGGCGTGGATGAAGTGGTTGCCGCCGATGCCGAAGAGGTCGCCGTCGCCGCTGAACACGGTTACCTCCATCTCTGGCTTCACCACGGCTATCGCCATGGCAAAGGGGATGCCCCTGCCGTGGGTGGTGTGGTAGGAGTCGACATCCATGTAGCCAGGGACCCGCGCTGAGCAGCCGATCCCGGACACGCACGCGTGCAAGTCCTTGGGGATGCCCGACTCCAGGATAGCCTGCGCATAGGCGTGGGTGGCAGGGCCGATGCCACAGCCAGAGCAGAAGATGTGGGGCAGCCGATCCGCTCGGAAGACGGTGTCGATTGGGTGACTTTTGACTACGGTCTCACGCATTCTTGTTCACCTCTCTGATAGCGTCCAGGATGGGGTCCGGTGCCATCATCACTCCGCCGGCGTGGTTGACGCCGACTACCGGCAGGCTGGTGAAGCGCTCGGTCTCCCTGGACATCTGGCCCAAATTCAGCTCTGGCACCACAAACGCCTTGACCTGTTTGCTCAGCTCCCTCACCTTGTTCTCGGGGAATGGCCAGACGGTGATGAGGCGCAGGAGACCCACTCGGATACCATCTCGGCGTGCCTCGTTTACCGCCCGGCGGGCCGAGCGAGAGGTGGAGCCGTAGGCAATAACCGCCAACTCGGCATCCTCCAGGAATATTTCTTCGTACTCCATGATCTGGTCGGTGTGCAGGCGGATCTTGTTCACCAGGCGGCGCACCAGGCGGTCATGGGGCTCGGCGAAGGTGGCCGGGTAGCCCTTTTCGTCGTAGGTGAGGCTGTCGTAGTTCACGCGGTAGCCCTCGCCTGCATGGACGATGGGCGGCACCAGATCCTCGTCCTCCGCCAGACAGTGGAGGAAGGACGGATCGCCTGGCTTCTGCCGGGGCCGCTTTCGCTCCACCCGCGGGATCTGGTCGGCGGGTGGTATTACTACCCGCTCTGTCATGTGGCCGATCAGCTCATCGGCCATGACGAACACGGGGATTCGCCAGCGGTCGGCGGTGTTGAAGGCCTTGATCACGTGGTCAAAGGCCTCCTGGGGCGAGGAGGGGGAGTAGGCGACGATCTCGTAGTCGCCGTGGGAGCCCCACTTGCACTGCATCATCTCGCCCTGCCCCACCGCGGTGGGAAGGCCGGTGGAGGGAGAGCCTCGCTGTATGTTGACGACCACACAGGGGGCCTCCATCATGGCCGCCATCCCTATGTTCTCCATCATCAGGGAGAAACCAGGGCCGGATGTGGCAGTCATCGCCCTAGCCCCGGCCAGGGAAGCTCCCACCAGGGCGGACATGCTGGCCAGTTCGTCCTCCATCTGGAGGAAAATGGCCCCCACCGCTGGCATGCGGCGGGACAGTCTCTCAGGCGTCTCCGTGGAGGGGGTAATAGGGTAGCCGGCAAACAAATCGCAGCCGGCGGCCATGGCTCCTTCGGCACAGGCGTGGTCGCCCAGCATGAAATGGCTGCCGGTTAGCACACGCTCTTCGGCACTCATTCGGCGGTCTCCTCTTCGATGATCTCCTCGGTGTAAATAGCGAACTCGGGGCAGAGGATGGAGCAGAACTGGCAGGCAATGCATTCGTCTTCCTTGCCCTCGGCTACGACGGGATAGTGGTACCCTTTAGCGTTCATTTCAGTGGTTTCTACAAGGACATCTCGGGGGCAGAAATCGATGCAGAACCTGCAACCTTTGCAGCGCTCAGGGATTATGAATACCTGCCCCCGCGGGATACGCACCGCTGTGCGATCCAGCGGTTGCCTCAGGAGGGCTTCCGCCATTTTGGCACCTCCGCAGAAAGCGAGCCCCTCCGGCGAGAAGCACACTCGCCGGGCTTGGTCCTATTTAGCTTGGTCGCCGTTCAGCAAGCTGGCAAAGGTGACACTGCTCAGCTTAGCCACACCCAAGAGCAGTACCTCTTGCCCCACCTTATACACGGGGCAGGAGGACTCGAGGCCACACTCGTCCGGAGCCAACAGACAGCGATCCATCCTCACGGGCCCGTCGACGGCCTCGATCACGTCCAGAAGGGTAATCTGGTCCGGCGAGCAAGCCAGACCGAGGCAGCCCAAGCGGCCTCGTCTGTTCTCCAGGATGCCCGTCCTGCCCAGACGCTGGGAGATTCTGCCCACGTAGGATGGTGAAAGACGCTGGCGGTGGGCGATCTCCTTGATCCGTGCCTCCCGATGGATAGACAGATCCAGCACTACCCTTATGGCATAATCGGCTTGCCGGCTCACACGCACGTTCTTCTCGTTCGAAGAAAAGTTTAAAACCGCACCATGTTTAATCTTAAACTAATGCTAAGGTATGGCTCAACCCCTACAGTTGTTGTAATACCCTAAAATCAGTGGCTGGAAAACGCCATTTTGCAATGATGGCTTCCGGTACGGCTGAGTAGACCGTCTCTTGCTCTTGCCGCCCTGGCGCATTCCTAGCATAGTCAGCAATCCGTGATTCAGCAATCGCAAAGAAGTACCCACCGCTGGGTGGATCCTCAGAGGGCTTGAAGAAGGGAAGCCATGTTTCGGGCTTCCCTGGGCAGCCCCATCCACACCTGACAGAGGGTATCAACTAGTCCGAGTATACAATGACCGCTCTTACGGTCAACACGCAGGTAGGCCAACCACAACGACTGCTTTGCCTGATGGGCATTGCGCCCTGTATCCTAGGTCCATCATTGTCTGACAATTCTGCGCTGCGGGCGTCGAAGAGGGAGAGCCTTGATTCAGGCTAACGGCAGAGCTTCGCAGCCTGAAGACATATGGGTGGCCAGCACCTGCGGCATGTGTTCCAGCCAGTGCTCCATCCGCGTCCATCGGCTGGACGGTGTCGTCAGCATGGTTGAGGGCAACCCCAACAGCCCCCTGGGGATGGGCCGCCTCTGTCCCGGCGGCCCGGCCGGCATCCAGCTCCTGTACGATCCCTATCGTGTGAACTATCCACTGAAGCGCACCAACCCGGAGAAGGGTATCGGCGTTGATCCCCGCTGGCAGGAGATCAGTTGGGAGGAGGCCCTGAACATCATCGTCGAGAAGCTGAGGAAGGTGAGACCGGAGGACCCCCGTGGGCTCTTCCTCTGCGGAACGTCCGTCTCCCCGTCGACCCTGACGTTCGCTCTGGGCGTGTTCATGCCTGCCTTCGGCAGCCCCAACGGCTTCATCTGCGATGACCAGCACTGGGGCAATGCTCAACACGTCATGGCGCGCAGGCTCCACGCCTCCGGCGCCACTAACCCCGACGTCGCCTATTGCGACTATCTGCTCATCTTCGGCTGTGAGGCGGACTTGGCTGACTACTACGCCTTCACCACCATGGCCCAGAAGATGGCCGACGCCCGTGTGCGGGGGATGAAGGTGGTGGCGGTGGCCCCCTACATGGGCCCGGCGGCGGAGAAGGCCGACGAGTGGCTGCCCATCCGGCCGGGCAGCGAGGGTGCCCTGGCTTGCGCCTTCCTGAACCTTCTGCTCAACGAGTATAGCCTCTACGACGCCGGATACATCCGCCGCCACACCGACGGCCCGTACCTGGCGGGGCCAGACGGCTGCTACGCCCGCGACCAAGCCTCCGGTAAGCCGCTGGTCTGGGACGCCGCCGATGGCAAGGCCAAGACCTTCGACGAGGGCGTACGGGATGCGGCCATCGATGGCAGCTACGCCGTCGACGGCAGGGAGTGCAAGCCCGTCTTTCAGCTCCTGAGGGAGCGGGTCAGCAAGTGGACGCCCGAAGCCGCCTCGGAAGTGACCACCGTTCCCCCAGAGACGATTCGCCGAGTGGCCCGCGAGTTTGGGGAGGCGGCCCGGATCGGCAGCACTATCGTCATCGAGGGGCAGGAGCTGCCTCATCGGCCGGCGGCCGCCACCTACTTCGGGGGGGCTTGCGGCCACGACAACGCCTGGCTCACCTGCCTGGCCATCGAGCTGCTGAACGAGGTGGTGGGCGCCAGCGACGTGCCTGGTGGCCTTCTGGGCGGCAATCCGCTGTCATACGGCCATCCCCAGATGGAGATGCCTCGCTGGGCGCCCCAAGCCGATGGCGACGGCCTCCTCCTGCCCAGCGAGCCCCAGGAGGTGATGGCCGGCAAGCCTGTCCAGTCTGCCCCGCTCCAGAACTGGGGGGACTCTATCGGCTGGCCGATCATCACCTGCCTGACACCCCTCACGGCGGCCGTCCGCGACAGCTCCGCCTGCGACTATCAGCCCGAGGTGCTCATCAACTGCGGCTCCAACCTGCTGATGGGCCTGGCCAACCCTGAGGTGAGCTTTGAGGCTTTCAAGAACTGCTTCGTCATCTCCTTCAACCTCTTCTCCGACGAGACCGCCGAGGCTCTGGCCGACATTGTCCTCCCCGATGTCTGCTACCTGGAGCGGCTGGACCCCCTGCCCAACTGGCTGGGCCATGGCCTGTCGGTGGGCATGGGCGACTGGGCCTACCAGATCCGCCAGCCAGCAGTGGAGCCTCTCTACGAGCGCCGCCACTGCTGCGAGGTGCTGCTGGAGATCGGCCAGAGGGTGGGCTTCTCCGATCGGATGAATGTCAGGGCCAACCTCCTCTACGGCTTTGAGCCGCCCTACGCCCTGAATCCAGAGGAAGGATATTCCTGGCAGCAGATAGCTGACAGCGTCTACAAGAGCTGGTTCGGGCCAGAGCACGGGCTGGAGTGGTTCAAGGGGAACGGCGTCCTCACCTGGCCCAAGCGGTTGGAGGAGGCCTACTGGAAGCCCTTTAGCCGGGCTCGCGTACCCCTTTATCACCAGTGGGTCCCTCGCTTCGGCGAGCAGATCAGACAGATCGCTGAGGAGAGGGGAATGGGCGACATCGATACGTCCCGCTTCCTATCCCTGCCCGACTGGCGTCCTTGCCAGGCCTTCCAGCCCCAGCCGGGATACGACCTCCAGGCCATCTGCTACCGGGCGCCCTGGCACACCTTCCCCCAAGCGTACGAGAACCCCTGGCTGGAGGAGGTGTGCCGCAGCGAGCCCTACAGCTACTTCATCTGCATGAACTCGCGCACCGCCGGCGATAAGGGCATCAGCGATGGCGACCCGATCTGGCTGGAATCGACAGAGGGCCGCCGCCTGAAGGGCAGAGCGAGGCTGACCGAGGCCATTCACCCCCAGGCGGTGGCCATTGCTGGCAACGGCGGTCACTGGGCAGAGGGCATGCCCCTGGCTAGGGACAGGGGCGTCTTCTTCAACTCATTGCTGACCTTCGATCTGGAGCACATCGACCTGGTATCCCTGACCATCGACGGCGATGCCAGGGTGAAGGTCTACAAGGCCTAGAGGAGCAGCCCGTGCGATACGGCATGGTCATCGACCTCAAGAGGTGCATCGGTTGCCATGCCTGTCAGATAGCCTGCAAGGCGGAGAACGGCACCCGGCCCGGCACCCTATGGGCGCGGGTGCTCAAGCAGGAGCTGGGAACCTTTCCCAACGTGCGGCGGTTCTCCCTGCCCCTCCTCTGCATGCACTGTCGCCTGGCCCCCTGCGTGGAGGTCTGCCCCACAGGGGCGACCCAGAAGCGGGCCGATGGCATTGTGACCATCGACCCCGACAAGTGCGTGGGCTGCCGCTACTGCCTGATGGTCTGCCCCTACGGCTCTCGCTCCTACCAGGCCGAAGAGTGGACCTATTTCCCCGGCGATGGCGTCAACCCCTATGAGGCTATGGCCTACGCCAGGCATCCTACGGGCATCGTGGAGAAGTGCGACTTCTGCCTGAGCAGGGTGGAGAGGGGCTTGCAGCCGGCCTGCGTGGCCGCTTGTCCCGTCAAGGCCAGGACGTTCGGCGACCTGCACGACCGCCAGAGCGACGTCAGTCGCTTGATCGATGAGAGGGGCGCCTTCCGCCTGCGCGAGGAGGTGGGCACCTGCCCCTCGATCTTCTACTTGTCGCCCTAGAGGTGATGACGTGCCGTCGATAGATGCCCTCGACCAGCGCCTCCAGGACCTGACGCTGCCCTACCGTCCCCAGAGGGAGTGGATCGAGGGGCGAGGTCTGCTCGTCGTCATCGCTCACTTCTTTTCCGGCGTGGCGGCGGGCGTCTGGCTCTTCTCCCTTGCCCTGGACTACGACGCCGGCCTGATCATCAGCATCGTCGTGACGGCTGTGCTGGCGGGCGGTGCCCACCTGGCTTTTCTGGGTCGCTGGCAGCGCTTCTGGCGGATGATCCTCAGGCCCCACAGCTCCTGGATCAGCCGCGGCCTCCTGGGGATAGCCCTCTTCCTGGCGGGGGCCGTCCTGTACGTCCTGCCCGGGGTCAGGGATACCACCTTTGGTTCGGCGATGCTGGCGGTCTCCATCCTGGGGGTGGCCCTGATACTGGTGCACAAGGGATTCGTCTACCTTGTCTCCAAGGCCATCCCCTTCTGGAACATCTCCCTTCTGCCCTTCCTCTACATCGCCTATGCCCTTCGAGGTGGGGCGGCCCTGCTGCTGGTAGCAGCGGCTGCTGCCGGCGACGTGTTCGACATCGACCTCCTAGAGGCTATCAAGCTCTGGGTGGTGGTATCCAGCGCCGTGCTGCTCCTGCTGTACCTGGCGCTGGCCAACAACGCTGGCCCTGCCGCCAAGCGTTCGCTGCAGGAGCTGGTGGCGGGAAGGCTCTCGCCCGCCTTCTATGCTGGCACCATCTTCTTGGGGCTGGTGATCCCGATAGCCCTGGGGGCCATCGGCGCCACAACCGGCCTCTGGCGAGGGCTGCTTGCCTTCGTTGGCCTGTCCTCGCTGGCGGGCGACTTCTTCGTCCAGTACTGCATTGTCAAGGCGGGCATCTACCTGCCCATCGTCGGCGAGCTGCCGCCAGCTCGCTCCTACCGCGGCAGACCTCGCCTATTCTAGGCGGGGGTCCGCCGCTGCTGGCACCCTGAATCCGGGGGCATGACCCCGCTAGCGGGGAGGAGGTAGGCGATATGGGTCAGCTCTATCAGGGCATACCGCGGGGAGAGAGCCCCTGGTTCCCCATCATCAACCCGGAGCGGTGCGACGAAGCCGTCGCTGAGCCCTACGCCCGAATGGCGGAGGGGAAGCTCTTGTGTGTCCCCTGCTCTGGATATGAGCGGTAGCGAAGGCAGGGGGCGATGGCGGTGGGCAGACCCACGGCCAAGGGGTCGGCGGCCTCCCGGGCGGGTTCCCCCTGACCCTAGCTGGCCTTGACGCCCAGGTAGGCCTGGGCCATCTGGGCCAGCACTTGATCTGCCTCCTCCATGAAGGCCTGCACCACATCCTCTGCCTTATCGACTTTGTCGATGAGGCCCGAGATCTGGCCGGCGCACATGAAGCCGATCTCGGTGTCGCCGCGGGCGGTCGCCGCGTCCATCTTGTAACCGTCCACCATCACCTGGAAGGGGAAGGGCTTTATCTCATCCTCTCGTCCCTGCCAGTCCTCAACGTACTTGTTGCGGATAACCCGGCAGGTCTTGCCGGTGAACGCCTTGGTGATCACTGCGCCCTCCTCGTTGCCCTCGACGATCTTGTTCTTATAGTTGAGATGGCCAAAGGCCTCATGGGTGGCCACAAAGCGGGTGCCCACCCAGATGCCGCAGGCCCCCAAAGCGAGGGCGGCCACCAGGCCCCGGCCATCGCCGATGCCGCCCGCTGCCGCTACTGGCAGCGGCTTGACGGCATCCACCACCTGCGGCAGAAGGGCCAGGGTGCCTATTCGGCCGGTGTGGCCGCCACCCTCGTGCCCCTGGGCGATGACGATATCGGCGCCACCCTCGGCGCAGCGGCGGGCGTTGCGAACGTTGCCTACCACCGCTATCACCTTCATGCCGCGGCGGTGCATCTCGGCCGAGTAGGGGCCGGGGTTCCCCAGGCCCGAGGCGAACACGGGCACGCCCTCCTCGTACACTGCCTCCATCTGCTGCTCCAGGCCGGGCATCCCCTTCGCCAGGAGGAGGTCCACGCCAAAGGGCTTATCGGTCATATCCTTCGCCTTGCGGATCTCTTCGCGCAGTGCATCGGGCGCGAACATGGCCCCGCCTATCATGCCCAGGCCGCCGGCGTTGGACACAGCCGCCGCCAGTTCGGCCCGGGCCACGTCCGCCATACCGGCCTGAATAATGGGATATTCGATCCCCAGGATCTCCGTTAGGGCTGTCCGGAGCATCGTTACCTCCTTGTGCTCGCCTCTCTCTGCGGCGCTATCGCCATTAGCCTTCCTTCCTCCACCTGTATCTCTACCTTTTCGCCTGGGGCCAGAGGGAGGAACTCCCCATCGAGGTAGAAGGGCAGGGCCTCAGGGCTGGCCAGGGTTACTTTCTGGACGCGATAGCGATGGGCCTTGGCCAGGTTGTCCCCTTTGCCGCGGATGATCTGAAGTACATACCAGGGCCGCTGCCACGTTGGCACATCGCCCAGGATCAGCAGGTGCAGGAAACCGTCGTCGGGCCTGGCGCCGGGCATCAGCCAAAACCCGCCCTCCGTCTGGCAATTGCTCACGCTGGCCTGCAGGCTCTTGCCCCGGTAGATGAGCTCCCCGCCGGCTATCTCCACCTCGACCGGCTGGAAGCGCAGCAGTGCCCGCATCAGGGCCGGGATGTAGGTAATGGGCGAGCCGGCAGCCTTGTCGGCCTCGCCCTGGGCCAGGCTGGCGACGACGGCGCTCAGGCCCGCGCCGGCGGTGGTGGCGAAGTAGCGCCGCTCGTCGCCCCGTATCAGCAGCCCCAGGTCCACCCAGCGAGTATGCCTCCCTCTGGCAATGGCCAGGGCCCGATCCAGGTCGGTAGGGATACCCAGGCTAGCAGCGAAGTCGTTGCCCGTGCCCACCGGCAACACGCCCAGCGAGGTCTGGAAGCCGGAAGCGGCGATTCCGTTTATCACCTCGCCGACAGTGCCATCACCGCTCACCAGCGTAATCGCGGGGTGGCCGGCCGCTGCTGCCTCCCTCGCCAGTCGCTCGCAGTCGCCAGGGCCCCCGCTGATGGCCAGTATATCCCCCGGTGCGAGCACAGACTTGACCCGCTCAAGGGCTTTTCTGCCTCTGCCTCTGCCCGCCGCTGGGTTAACTAGGAAATACATCACGCGTTGGCGCTGGTTAGGTGAGCCCGAGGCTTTGGGCCACCTCGCCCAGGGAGACATCCAGGGCGTCTAAGACCTCGTCCACCTCCTCTGCCTTGATGATCAGAGGCGGCATGATCTGGAGGGTAGAGGGCCGCAGATGGGCGTAGACAGAGATCGCGCCGTGCTGACCCATGGCCCGGGCCATCAGGGGCCCGCACATGTCGTTGGCCATGTCCAGGCCGATCATCAGCCCTCGCTGGCGCACCTCGGAGACGATCCCGGGGTGCTTGTTCTGGAGGGCGGCCAGGCCCTGGGCGAAGCGCTGCCCCATCTCCTGCACGTGGGCCAGGAAGGCTGGCTCGCTGACCTGCTCCAGCATCGCCAGGCAGGTCACACAGCCCAGGTCGCCGCCGCCGCAGGTGGAGATATGGATGAAGGGGTCAGCATCGAAGAAGGCCTGGAGCTTGGGCCGATAGCAGGTGGCCGAAATGGGGTAGACGGCCGCGCTCATCCCCTTGCCCAGGAACATGATGTCGGGAACCACTTCGTACTCATCGATAGCCCACAGGCGGCCGGTGCGGCCCAGTCCCGCTTGCACCTCGTCGATGATCAACAGGACGCCTGTCTCGTCGCACAACTGGCGCACGCGGGGGAAGTAGTCTGGCGGTGGGATGAGCATTCCTCCCGTGGCCGGGATCGTTTCCATGATGACGGCGGCAGTTTCGCCATCGATGGCCTCTGCCAGGGCCTCGATATTGCCGAAGGGGACGCGCCTGAAGCCGGGGGCCAGCGGGCCGAACCCCTTGGAGAAGCCGTCGGTGGCCGCCAGGGCCAGGCCGGTGTGGCCGTGATAGCCCCCCACAGTGCAGATGATGCCAGCCTTACCGCTGTAGCCGCGGGCCAGCTTGATGGCTACGTCCGCTGCCTCGCCGCCGCCCACGCCAAACACGGTGTAGGTGATGTCGCCAGGCGTCAGCTCGGCCAGGCGTTTAGCCAGGGCCGCCCGATACTGACTGACCAGGAGGTGATCGCCGATGTCCAGGTAGTCAAGGGCCTGGCGCAGGGCAGCTATGATGCCCGGCGGCCGATGACCCAGGTTGAATACGCCACCCGCCGATCGACAGTCGATCCACGAACGCCTGCCGTCCAGATCCCACACCCGCACCCCCTCGCGGCGGCCGGGGACAACGTCGAACCCTATCTGCCGATAGGCCGCCACCTTGGAGGGCGACACGTAGCTGGCGAAGTCGTTGATCACAGATTCACTAGTGGGGTCAGTATCAGCCATGAACACCCCCCTTCCCGCCTGGCGCCTGGCAGGCGCTACATAAAGCGAACGTCACGAGTATACACCGAAGGCAGATAGGCGGCTAGTCTCCGTTCAGAGGCTGGCTGGCGGTCAGGCCCTTTGCTGGAGGATCATGCTCGCCACCGTTCGCCCGCCCATCATGCAGCCGGCGTAGCCGTGGCCGAATAGGGTATTCGCTCCCACCATCCAGAGGCCAGGCACCTCCGTCTGGTAGGGGACGCGCGCGGCCGTGGCCTGGTCGAGGGTATGTTCCAGGCCGTAGCTCGTACCGCCGCTGGACAGTGTGAACCGCTCCTGGGTAAGGGGGCTGGCGGACTCCTGCCAGACCACCCTGCGGATGAAGCCCGGCATCATCTCTTCCACCACCCTCAGCATCCTCTCCTCCATCTCCCGTTTGGCGGCTACGTAGGCCGGCGTGTGGCGGTACCCCGACCTCGTCGGGGCGCTCGCCGGGCTCTGGGACACGCCCCAGGCCTGGGGCTGGGCAGGAGCTATGCTCATGAGCTGGAGGTTGGTGTAGCCTTTGGGAGCGATATTCTCGCTCAGCGGGTCCTTGAGGGAGGCTATGGGTATGAGCACAGCCGGCCTATCGGGGAGACGGCCCTCGTAGCAGGCGGCGAACTGCTCTTCCACGCTGTAATCCGGAAACAGGGCCAGATGGGGGCTGGGCAGGCCCAGTTCGGAAGGATCGACCTCCATGGCCATGTAGATGATGAACAGGGGGAGAGCCATGCGGTAGCCCTTGATTCGCTGGGCAAGGGCGGGGCTGAGGTTCTCCTCGCCCACCATCTCCAGGAAGGTGCGCTTGGCATCGGCGTTGGACAGGACGATCGGCGCCCGCAGCTCCTCGCCGCTGGCCAGCTCTACGCCTACCGCCTTCCCGCCCTCCACAATGATCCGCTCGACCTTCGAGCGCAGGCGCACCTTACCGTCGCCGTCCTCGATGACCGATAGAAGGGCCTCTACCATGGCCCGGCCGCCGCCACGCACAAAGTAGGCGCCCCCTATGTAGTGGTCGACGACCATGGCGTGGGTGACCGCCGGGGCCTTGCTCGGAGGGGCGGCGTAGATACCACAAAGGTAACCCAGGACGTGCCGGAGAGGTTGACTTATCTCCAGGGCGTCGAATATCTCGCCCAGGGTGCATCGGCTCGCTGGCTTGCCCAGCAGCTCTTGCAGCGGCTGGCGCCCGGC
Organism: Dehalococcoidia bacterium; assembly: GCA_034429995.1. Lineage (GTDB taxonomy): Bacteria > Chloroflexota > Dehalococcoidia > SM23-28-2 > SM23-28-2 > SM23-28-2. The sequence continues at coordinate 5,686 of DAOUEZ010000021.1, read as the reverse complement.
GGCCGGTGCCCGACCGGCCGCCGTCATCATAAAGTCAACGTAACGGTCAATGGCTCGGGCCTCCTGGGGGAAGGTCTCTTGCAGGCGCTGGCGGTAGCGCTCCCATCCCACTGGCATGTGGAAGACCAGGTCGGGCAGGTGCAGGGTCTCGAAAGCGTCCTGGTTCAAGGGCACGAACTCCACCCGGTCGGCGACGCCGAGCTGCTCCAGAAGGGTGGAGAAGAACTCTCCTGGGCCGCATCTGCCGATGTAGTGGAAGCCGACGTCGAAGTCGAACATCTTCTTGCGGCGGAAGGTCATGGCATTGCCGCCAGGTAGGAAGTGCTTCTCGACAACGAGAGGGCGCAGGCCGCCCTTGGCCAGGAAGGCAGCGGCGGTCAGCCCCCCGATGCCTGACCCGATAACGATGGCGTCGTATTGCTCAGCCATGACTGCTTCCCCTTTCACCCACTGAGGCCTTGGGAAGTAGACGGCGGCAGGGGGCCATCACTTTCCCCGCCTGGGAGCGGGAAGCTCGCCCAGGGCCATGCGGACGAGTTCGATGATGTGATAATTGCCGAGGCCCCGCGCTTGCACATCCTGGGTCATGGTGGCCCGGCAGATGGGGCACAGGTAGCACATCGCTTCCGCTCCTGCCTCCTGGGCATCGTCCAGGTTGCGGGCGCGCAGGGCGGGCGCCGCTTCCGGCTTCAGGATGGTCACCGCCCCGGAGCAGCACAGCGCATTCTCCCGATCGTACTGCCGCTTGACCCGCTCCACGCCGATCCGCTCCAAGACGGCGTCTACTGCCTCCTCTTTGGCCGGAGATAGCCGCGAGGCGCAGGGTCGCTGGTACGCCACCCGGAGGTCGAGGGGCGTGATGTCTCCGCTGTGGGCGTCAAGATAATCGCGAAGATATTCCACAAAGTGGACAGGCCGGAAAGGCACCGTGATGCCCATCTGGGGCACTCTATCGACCAGCATGCTGTAGCAGTCGTCATGGACGAGGATGACCTCCTGGGCGCCGGTGGCGGCCAGGTTATCGACGAACTTTTGGGCATGGCGCTCGGTAACCGAGGGCGCACCCAGGTGGTCAAAGAGGATGTAGCAGAAGAAGTGCCGCCCCTTCACCACCGGAAGCCCCTCGAACAGCCGCCCCTCGAACAGGTCGGGGTCGCTGCCGCTGAAGACGCAGGCAGACAGGACCTGCCCTTTAGTCTCCGGCACCCTCACCTCCGTGGTGACGGCGAAGGTGGCCTCCTGGCTAGCGACCAGCTGCGGCGGCACCTTCAGGGAGTCGAACTGCTCCTGGCGCTCCATGATGAGGTCGAGCGGCCGGGCATCGGTGGGGCAGTACTCGTTGCAGGCGAAGCAGGTGATGCAGGCCGACAGGATGGGCGCCTCCCGCCCGGCGATCAGTTCTTCGATCTCGAAGGCGGCGCGCTCCTTGTCGTAGTCCACATAGAGGCAGCGCACGAAGCAGTCGCCACATCGGTCGCAACGACTTTCATCAAACATCTTTGAACCTCCCTTGGAAGCCTTCACGGCCGGACGGCAATGAGGCTTCTCTATACTATCCTGTCGGTACAAAGTTCGTCCAGGGTGGAGAGACGACCCGCCTGAAAGGCTCCACGCATTGGTCGTTTACCAGGGAAATACGTCACCGAGGCCACCCGCTGGCTATATAATGGCCGTACGTGGCAGAAGGAGGGTGACTCGATGGTGGAGATGACCGGCAAGCAGGCCTTGATGGAACAGTTGGTGGCTGAGGGCGTGGGGTACGTCTTCGGCAACCCTGGCACCAGCGAGCAGCCCTTCATGGACATCGTTCAGGACTACCCCCAGATTCAGTATATCCTTGCCCTCCAGGAAGCGACTGCCCTGGGTATGGCCGATGCCTATGCCTGGGCCTCTGGTCGGCCCGCCTTCGTCCAGCTGCACATCGCCCCCGGTCTGGGCAACGCTATGGGCATGCTCTACAACGCCTATTGCACGGGCACACCACTGGTGATCTACGCTGGCCAGTACGAAACCAGGGGGGTGATTCAGGAGGCCCTCCTGGCCGCCGACCTGGTGGGCATGGCGCGGCCCGTCACCAAGTGGAGCGTGGAGGTGCAGGACGCCGCCGACATCCCCACCGTGCTCCGGCGTGCCTTCAAGACCGCCGCCGAACCGCCTCGCGGGCCAGTGTTCATCTCCATCCCCCTGAACGTGATGGATCAAACCGCCGGGATGACCATCGCCCCAGCAACCTATCCCCGCTGGCGGGTGCGCCCCGACCCGCAGGCGGCGGCAGAGGCAGCAGACCTTCTGGCCGCCGCCCGGTCGCCGGTAATCGTCTGCGGCGACGGCGTAGCCCTGTCTGGCGCTCTGGAGCAGGCGGTTCAGCTAGCCGAACTTATTGGCGCTCAGGTATACAGCTCCTTCTCCGCCGAACTGACATTCCCCACTGATCACCCCCTCTATCAGGGCCTGGTGAATATCATCAGTGGGGCTGGCCTGCGCACGCAGTTGGCAGCGGCCGACGTGTTGCTCATCATAGGGGCACCTGCCTTCCGCGTTGTCTATTCCATGCCCGAACCACCCTTCCCCGCCCAGACCAAGATCGTCCAGATAGACGCCAACCCTTGGGAGCTGGCCAAGAACTGGCCGGCAACCCTGGCCATCGTTGCTGACCCTCAGATGGGCCTTCGCGATCTGCTTCAGATGTTGGCCTCGAGGCTCTCTGAGGCGGCCCGCCAGGGGGCTGCGGCTCGCCTTCGGGCCGCCCGCCAGCAAAAGGAACGGGCCCAGGAGTCCCTCGAGGCGGCCGCTCGCTCCACGCCAGACGCCGTACCTATAGCGGTACCTCGCCTTATGAAGGAGTTGGCTGACTGCCTGGAGCCGGGCACGGTCGTCTACGACGAGGCGGTCACCGCCTCCGTCCACCTTAGCCACTATCTGAAGTTCGACCAGCCCGGGACCTACTTCCGGGCGGCGGGTGGCGGCCTGGGCAGCGGCCTACCTGGTGCCCTGGGCGTCAAGCTGGCTCGGCCCGATACCCCTGTGCTGGCCGTAGTCGGCGACGGAGCCGCCCTCTACACCATCCAGGCCCTGTGGACCGCTGCCCACTATCGCATTCCCGTGACCTACGTCATCTGCAACAATCAGAGCTATCGCATCCTGAAGCTCAACATGCTCCAGTACCTCGGCGAAGCCATGGCCGGGCGCAAGTTCATTGGCATGGACTTGGTGGATCCCGTCCTCGACTTCGCCCAGATCGCCCAGGCCTTTGGCATCCGTGGCCAGCGGGTGGAGAGCTCGGAGGAACTCGGCCCCGCCCTGCGTTCGGCTTTGCGTTCGGGGGAGCCCTCTCTGGTGGACGTGGTCATCGAAGGTGGCTTAAGGCGGGGAATGCGTGGCCCACAGGCCGCGAGCGGGTGACGGTGCGCTCATTTGCCCCCTGCCTTTGCCAAGCCTTATCAGGCAGCTCACTGGTTGCCCCTAGGTACTACATCGACTAGACTAGCCCTGGCGGTTAGAGTCTGTACTTCACCGCTTGGCTTTGGCCGTTACTGTCTTAGGGAGGGAGAGATATGGATGCACAGGCGCTTGAGCGGGCAAAGGAACACTTCGCAAAGCTCATCGAGGAGCAAGCGGAGCGGATAGAGCGGATGAAGAAGGATGAGCAGTGGGTTGACTACGAGAAAGTCAAGCCCATCATCATCGGCGTATGCTTGGGAGACGGCATTGGCCCCTACATTTGCCAGCAAACCCAGAGAGTTCTCGAGTTCCTGCTCAAGCCAGAACTGGAAAGCGGAAAGGTGGTCTTTAAGACCATTGAGGGACTGACCATCGAGAATCGGGCCAAGCATAACAAGGCCATTCCCGACGATGTGCTGGAGGAGCTCAAGCAGTGCCACGTCATTCTCAAGGCGCCCACCACAACGCCGCGCGAGGGAGACCCCTGGCCCAACATCGAAAGCGCCAACGTGGCCATGCGGAAGGAGCTGGACCTGTTTGCCAACGTCAGGCCGGTGAAGGTTCCGGAGCACGGCATCGACTGGATGTTCTTCCGCGAAAACACCGAGGGCGCTTATGCCCTGGGAAGCAACGGCATCAACGTCACGGACGACCTGGCCATCGACTTCACGGTGACCACCGCCCAGGGTGCCGAGCGCATCATCCGCCTGGCCTTCGACTACGCCAAGAGGACCGGCATCAATAAGGTAACTGTGGTCACCAAGGCCAATGTCATCAAGACCTCAGACGGCAAATTCCTCGATACGGCTCGCGAAGTCGCCAAGGACTACCCCGAGGTTGAATGGGACGACTGGTACATCGACATCATGACTGCCAAGCTGGTAGACCCCAAGAGGCGGAGCCAGTTCCGCGTAATGGCGCTGCCCAACCTCTACGGCGACATCCTGACCGACGAGGCGGCGGAGTTCCAGGGTGGCGTAGGAACAGCCGGCAGCGCCAACATCGGCAAGCGCTATGGCATGTTCGAGGCCATCCACGGCAGTGCACCTCGCATGGTCAGAGAGGGCCGCGCTGACTATGCCGACCCCTGCAGCCTTATCCGGGCGGCGGCTATGATGCTGAACCACATCGGCTTCACCGACCACGGCAAGAAGCTGGAGATGGCCCTCGATATCTGCGGCAATTACGAGAAGAAGCTGGTAGTCACCGGCCGACCCACCGGCGCCAAGGGATCCGAGCTCGCTGACTATCTCATGGAGACCATCCAGGACCCCGAGCTGGAGAAGCGCTGGCAAAGCTACCAGCCCGAGGCTAAGGCGGCGTAGGAGCGCCTACCCACCGAGAACCGGAAAAACCTGCGCGCCGAAGCACGACCGACGGGCGGCTGCGCTATCCACGCTGGTTCGTGGAAGCGGCCGCCCCAGCTTTTCAGAGCGCACGCGCACCGTCTTCCCCCGCGACCTCTTTCTCCATTACCATGTGTACCACAGCGGTTTTTCCCTCATGGTGCTGCTCATGAGCGGGGGCAAAAGGCTGGCAGGGTTGTCCCCAGGCAGATGGGAGGCAGAACGATGAGGCTACGCGATAGGACAGCGATCGTGACGGGCGCCTCCACCGGCATCGGTCGGGAGGCGGCGCGCCTGTTCGCCCGCGCCGGGGTCAACGTGGTGCTGGCGTCGCGGAACGCAGAGGCTCTGGCGCGAGTAGCCCAGGAGCTTCAGCCTTACCGTGGGCGCTCCCTGGCGGTTGCCACCGACGTAACGGACGGCCAGGCGGTGGAGGCGATGGTGAAGACGGCGGCCGAGGAGTTCGGCAGCGTCGATATCCTGCTGAACAACGCCGGTCTGGGCCTGTACGCCCGCCTCTCTGAGGGGAGCATGGAGAACATCCGCCGTCTGTTCGAGGTCAACGTCTTCGGTGCTCTCAACTGCATTCGAGCGGTGGCACCATACATGAAGCAGCAGCGCAGGGGCCAGATCATCAACGTCTCTTCGGTAGCGGGGAAGATAGCGGCGCCTTACGAAGGGGCCTACGCCGCCACCAAGTTCGCCCTCACCGCCATCTCCGATGCCCTGCGGCTGGAGCTTTTCGACCACGGCATCATGGTCATCACCGTGTACCCGGGGCCAATCGGGACGTCGTTCCGGGACAACGCCCTCAAGGAGATCGAGCCGCCCACGGCCTATCGGGCCTTGCGCCGCATACCGCCCGTGCGGGTGGCCGAGGCTATTGTCAAGGCGGCGCG
>DAOUEZ010000020.1:0-25985 GCA_034429995.1 Dehalococcoidia bacterium | reverse complement strand
ACCCCACCGCAAGGTCCCAGAGGGCGCCGCCGCCCAGCCCATAGAACGGCACCCAGATGATACCGAAGATGGCGGTCGACAGCACCACACAAACGTAGCCGCTTGCCCCCCGAAAGCCCAGCAGCCGCCACACGGGGGTGCCAGGACCACCGATGAGGGCCGCTGCCGCCAGCACACCTAGAGGCCGCGACACCCTGGCCGCCCTCATGACAAGCCGGGCCAGCAGCGAGGGTTCCGCTCGACTCCGGGTTGAAGCCTCGCCCGCTCCAGCTTTGCGCGTCGGCCAAAGCTGCCTCCACCACCGCATGACAAGCGGGTGAACGATGGGCAATGCCCGATCGTAGATCGCCAGGCTGACCAGGCCCATAGCCCCCCAACCCAGGCAGAAAACCACATAGCCCGGCCACAGGCCGAGTGTCTCGACAGTGAACACAATGGAGGCTACGAGAAGGGCTTCCCCCCACACCAGCATCACCACCCCCACCGCTCCCACGCCGATTGCGCTCAAGCCGCCCAGGGCGGCCAGCCGCAATCTGCCGGCCCGCGGGGAGGCCGTATTGGCGGCTACCTCTTTCAGTGCCCCCGTTCCTCCATCGTCTCGATACCCTTACGGATGGTGTTGAGGAAATTGTTGAGCTGCGTCTCCAGTCGTCGCAGGGTTTGCAGGGAGTAGAGGTCGGCTTCCTCCATCTGCTGCTGAGCGACCTTCTGGGCCTCATCCAAGCGCTCCCTGGCCTGCGTCTCAGCGTCTCGCACCAGGGCCTGGGCTCTCCCCTCCCCTTCACGGACGATCTGCTGGGCCCGCTCCTCAGCCGCCTTCACCACCGCCTCGTTCTTCAGGCGCTCCTCCAGCTCTGCCTGCGCCCTGGCGATAATACGGCCCGCCTCCTCTTGAGCCTGAGCCAGGGCTTCCTCCTGCTTCTGCAGGACCTCGCGTGCCTCGCGGATGTCGGCGGGCATCGCCACCCGCATGCGGTCGATGAGGTCGAGCAGGCGCTGGCGATGCACTACCACACCGCTGCCCAAAGGGACGTGGAAGCCTCGGGCTACCAGCTCCTCCAGGCGGTCGATGAGATAGAGGATATCGATGGATTCATTAGCCAAAGAATTTCCCCTAGCGGGCAAACCTGCGGCGAAGGGCTTCGGCCACGTGGGGCGGCACCAAATCGCCTGCATCGTAGCCCAAGCTGGCCACCTCCCGAATCCTGCGACCGCTGACGAACAGGTGCTCCAGGCTGGCCATCAGGTAGACCGACTCGAGCTCCGGCGCCATCTTCTTGTTCATGAGGGCCATGTCGAACTCCGCCTCGAAGTCGGTAAAAGCGCGAATGCCTCGCACCAGCACGTTGGCCTTCTCCTGGCGGGCAAACGCCACCACCAGGCCGTGGAACGACTTGACGGTTACGTTGGACAGATCCTTCGCCGCCTCCTCGAACATCATTACCCGCTCTTCGGTGGAGAAAACAGCATCGGGCACATCATACACCGCCACCACCACCCGCTCGAACATGGCGGCGGCGCGCTGGGTGATGTCCAAGTGGCCATTGGTGACAGGATCAAAGCGACCGGGATAGACAGCGACAGCCAAGTAGCCCTCCTATTGATAGATAGATACGCCAGTGTCTCCGTGGCGCTTTCGGCTTACCAGGGTGAAAGACCCCCACTGGTCGGCAGGCAGGCGACGCCAGGCGTGCTCTACTACGAGCGTGCTCCCCGGCCCGACCAAAGACGAGCCCGCCAGGCGAGCCACCACCGCGACAGCGCCCTCGTCCTCGTAGGGCGGGTCCGTAAGCACCAAGTCATATGGCCCCTCCAGACGGTCCAGAGCCTTCTCCACAGGCAGGCAATGCACCCGCCCCCGATCCTGGAAGCCAGCCAGGGCTAGGTTGTCCCGTACTATGGCACAGGCGGCGCGATCTTGCTCCACGAAGTCGCACCAGTGAGCGCCGCGACTGAGGGCCTCGATCCCCAGAGCACCGCTGCCCGCGTAGAGATCAAGGACGCGGCTGGAATCGGCCCCTAGCGAGACCAGTATATCGAAGATGGCCCCCCGCACTAGGTCCGAGGTGGGACGGAGATGACGCACGGCTGGCTTCTTGAGCCGCAACCCTTTGGCCTCGCCGGCGATGACTCGCATGGTGCTGACTATCGCTCCGGCGCCATCAAGGGGTAGCGGTGGGCGTCTCCCCCTCGGGCGTTGCTGTGGCGGTTTCGGTAGCCTCTGGCGTGGGGGTCTCGGCCTCCTCCGGCGTCGGCGTGGCCTCTGGCGTGGGGGTCTCGGTCTCCTCCGGCGTCGGCGTGGCCTCAGGCGTGGCCGTCTCGGTCTCCTCCGGCGTCGGCGTGGCCTCAGGCGTAGGCGTCTCTTCTGGAGTAGGCGTCTCTTCTGGAGTAGGCGTGGGGGTCGGCGTGGCAGTCGCCTGCACCTCCAAGGTAAGGCGGCGGCCTACGCGGGTAACGCCATCGCTGACGATGAGGGAAATCTCGTATGTTCCTCCTTCGTCGGGCGGTATCCAAGTGGCAGAGCCACCGGCGGCGGACGCCTCTAGGGTGCCGCCGCTGGCCGTCCACTCGGGCCGCAGACTGTCGGGATTGGGCACCTCCAAGTGCGCCAGGCCACCCCTCACCAGGGAGTCCACCGCCGCCCAGATGTCGGTCCCGCCAGACCCCTCCGACACATCCTCGATGGCGATGCCGCCCAGGCGGAAGGCCTGGACCAGCTCCAGCTTGAATCCCACGCTGAAGATGTTCTCCACCCACACAGTGCGCGTCTCATCGTCTGTACGGTAAGAGAAGGTGACGGCGGCCGTCTCGTCGTTCCACTTTATTCCCGAAGCCCCTAGCTGACGCTCAATGTTGTCGCCGGTAATGATCACCTGGCGGCCGCCCACAATATCCAGAGAATCCTCCGGACCCGGCGCCACCGTCATCACATTGGCGATGCCCATCGCCTGGAGGAAGCTCAGCGCCTGAACCCCTTCCTTGCTCTTCTCGTAGCTGAAGGGGCTGATCGCCATAAAGACCTTGGCCGGCTCGACGATGCCGGTGGCGTAGCGCAGGACCTGGAACATGCGGTTGCGGTACAGCGACTGGTCCCTTTCGGCGAGGATCTTGACGTAGTCAGCCGCTTTGCCCAACTGCTCCCAGTCGTAGGCGCCGGTGTCGACGCTGCCGTCGCGCACGCTCGGCATAGGGAGCGTGACACCCAGCTTGCGACCCGACTTGTGCAACTCCTGGGCCAGGTCAGCGATGAACTGACTGAACTCGCTGCTTACCGAGGCGTCCACCTGCCGATAGTCGATATCGATCCCCTGAAAGTCGCCGCTCTCGGTCAGGGAGACGATGCCCTCGATGTGGCTGGTAGTAAGGCTAGAGTCGCCCAGGATGGTATTGACCGCACTCGCAGCATCGCCCTCCAGAGCGGCGATGGTAGGGTAGATGTCGAACCCTTCGTCGGTGGCTAGGCTGGTGGCTGTGCCGACGATGGACCCGTCGGAGGTAGGAGCGTAGTCCACAGGGCTAACGATGCTCAGTAGGCCCTCCGCTGCCGCGTCGACGCTGCTGCCGCTGGGCAGGGAGCCTAGGGCCAGATAGGTGGCCGCCGCCAGCCGCAGCACCACCAGATTGTCGGGAATCTCCTCGAGCTCAGCCTCAGCGGCCGCCCCGTCATCAGCTAGAGTGGCCGCTGCCAGCCGCACCCAGGTGCCATCGCGATAGGTGTAGAAAGCAAGGTTGGAGGGATCCTGGGTGGGAGTATCAAGGCTGATGGTGGTCAGGCGGCAGCCCTGCTCCTCGGCCCCTGAAGGAACGTTCAACTCGTACAAGGGGCTCAGGTTTACCAACCCCTCGGGCAGGTCCGGCACCTGGTCGGCGCGCGTGGCGGTGATGCCGCAGCCGACCTCCGTGGGCCCGCCAGGGCCCTCATCGCCACCACCCCCCAGAAGGGACAGAGGCGGCAGGAAGAGGATGAGAATGAGGATGGCCAGAAAGATGATGGTGCCGCCAATGATCAGGGGTGCCGGATCCCGCTCGAAGCGAGAACGGAAGAAGCCATCGAAGGGCCCTTCCTCCCTGGGAAACTCTCTTCTTCTGCCAGGCGGCGGACGACGATTCATGACTAACTACTACCTTCCTTCCCCCTCCATCTCGGCAACCGCCAGCGCAGCCTAGCGCCGCTGGGGCCGCTGGATAGGGGTCACGTCCAAGGTGAACTCTTCCCCATCCCGACTAAGGACGACGGGAACGGTTTCGTCGGGCTGTAGGCGCATCAGCACGTTCAAGAAAGGAACATCGGCCGTGATTTCGTATTCTCCCATGGCCAGGATTATATCATCCACCTCAATGCCGGCCCTATCGGCAGGGGTATCGTCTCCTACACTGGTGATCCAGGCCCCTCGCTGCACCGTCAGCCCCCGAGCGGCAGCGATTTCAAGGGTCAGATCTATGTGGGAGACCCCCAGGTAGGCACGGGTCACCCTCCCCTTCTCGATGATCTCCCCCGCTACCTGCTGTATGGTCTTGCTGGAGATGGCGAAGGCGATACCTTCCACCTCCCGCCCATTGTCGAAGCGCAGCACCGAGGTGGGCATTCCCACCATCTGGCCAAGAACGTTGATGAGCGCTCCGCCGCTGTTCCCAGGGTTGACAGCAGCGTCGGTCTGAATCAGGTCCTCCATAAATATACCATCCCGCTGCCAGCGGCGCCCCACCCCACTCGCTACGCCCACAGTGACGCTGCTGCGAAAGTCGTGCAGGGAGTTACCCACAGCGATAACCCTCTGGCCGGGAACCAGAGCATCAGAATCTCCCAGAGGCAGGGGTATGAGCCCTCCTTGGGGAATCTCGAGCACCGCCAGGTCGGTGAAGGGCCAATCATGGCCCACCAGGGTGGCCTCACGCTCTTCGCCATCGTAGAGAGCGACCGTAATCCTGACGGCGTCGCTAACCACGTGCTCGTTGGTGACGATATAGCCCCGCTCATCGATAATGACGCCCGAACCCAAAGAGCTTGGTTGCCCATCCTCCCCCGGTGGCATCCTTCCCTGTTCACTAATGATGGCCACTACACTGGGCAATGCCTTCTCCACCGCCTGAGTAATGGCTGACTCCTCGCTAAGGGTGACGCTGCTGGTACCTCCAACGGGCGTGACGATGGGAGCAGCCACCTCCTCTTCGTCCTCAGAAAGCAAACGGGCGGTCAGGGCTCCGGCCACCCCACCGGCTGCACCGCCCACTATTAGCGCCAAAACCAGAAGCAAAATCACCCAACGCCACGGTGACCGCCTCACTTCCGCGCCTGGCCCTGATTCGGCAGAGAGCGACACGTCAAAGGAATTCTATCACAGCGCCTCAAACAAGCAAGAGGGAAGGCCGCCGCCGATGCTTTGAGCCACCCAAGCGGAATGAGGCAGTGGACACCATGCACCCTAGCTGTGCTCTTGAACGAGTACACCATCTTTACAAGATATCGATCAGAGCTTATAATAACACTGCTGGCCAGAGCGGCTGAGGGTGTGAGAAGCTCTCAGTCCTTTTTTTCGTAGTGTCCCGAGGTGAAAGGCTATGGCGGAAAAGCCTGTTCCTCTAACCAAAGAAGGCATGTCCAAGCTTCAGAAAGAGCTAGACTTCTTGGTCACCGCTCGGCGACCTCAGATAGCTCGCCGCATCCAAGAAGCCAAGGAGCTCACCAGCGCCCAGAACAACGCCGAGTTCGACGATGCCAAGAACGAGCAGGCTTTCGTGGAAGGACGTATCCTCACCCTGGAGCGAATCATCCAGAACGCCACCCTCATCGACGAAGAGGAAGCCCATCACTCCAGCCGGGTGCGGCTTGGCTCAACCGTGACCGTGGCCAACCAAGATGGACAAGAGGAGCAGTACACTATCGTCGGCAGTGCCGAGGCCAACCCCGCTCAGGGCCGCATCAGCAACGAGTCTCCCGTGGGTAGAGCCCTGCTGAACAAGCGGGTGGGCGACGAAGTTAAGGCAAACGTGCCGGCCGGCACCTTCCACTTCACCATCACTGCCATCAGCTAGAGACCATCGTGATAGCAACGCCAGGCGGGGGGGCAGTTAACAGATGGCCCACCCGCCACGTTTGTGCCAGGGGGTGCATCAGCCTCTGGCTGATATTTCCCGACTCGACCGGCAAAGAAACGTGAGCGACCGAGGCCAGGAGCTTATCGAGCAGCGACAGGCCAAGCTGGAGCGCCTGCGCGCTGGCGGCTGCGACCCCTATCCCGCCCGCTACCAGCGTACCCACACGACCCAGCAGGCAGCACAGGCCCTTCAGGCGCTGGAGGAGAAAGGCACCCCCCACGAAGCGGTCGAGGTTAGCCTGGCCGGGCGGGTCACCGCCATGCGCCTCATGGGCAAGCGCACCTTCATCGACCTGCGCGACGGTACAGGCAAGATCCAGGCCGACCTTCGCCAGGATGTCCTGGGCGACGAAAGCTACCAGGCGTTCGTGGATCTGGTGGACATCGGCGACTTCGTAGGCGTGAGCGGCACCCTCTTCCGCACTCGCAGCGGCGAGATCACAGTACAAGCCCGCCAGTACGCCTTCCTAGCCAAGGCCCTGCGCCCGCCTCCCGAGAAGTGGCACGGTGTTCAGGACGTGGAGGTCCGCTATCGCCAGCGCTACCTCGACCTCATGGCCAACGCCGCTGTACGCGACATCTTCCGCCTGCGCAGCCGCGTCGTCGCCGCCATCCGCCGCTTCCTGGACGAGCGGGGCTTCCTGGAAGTGGAGACGCCCGTCCTCCAGCCCTCGGCCGGGGGCGCCGCTGCCAAGCCATTCGTCACCCATCACCACGCCCTCGACCGCGACCTATACCTGCGCATCGCCACCGAGCTGCACCTCAAGCGGCTCATCATCGGCGGCCTCGACAGGGTATACGAGATGGGGCCCGTCTTCCGCAACGAGGGCGTCTCCACCAAGCACAACCCGGAGTACACCCTCCTGGAGTGCTACCAGGCCTATGCCGATTATCAGGACACCATGAAGCTGGTGGAGGAGATGGTGGCCTATGCAGCCCAGCAGACCCTGGGCAGCCTCAAGCTGCCCTACGGCGACACAGTGCTAGACCTCACGCCCCCCTGGCAGCGCCTTACCCTGCGACAGGCCATCGAAGAGCGCACGGGCATCGACTTCGAGGCCCACCCCGACGCCGATTCCCTACGACAGGCGATGGCCCCTTTGAGCATAGAGGTCAGCGAGACGGCCGGCCGCGGCAAGCTAATCGACGAGCTGCTATCGACCTTCGTGGAGCCTCAACTTGTCCAGCCCACCTTCCTCCTGGACTACCCGCTGGAGATATCACCCCTGGCCAAGCGCAAGCCCGACAACCCCCGCCTGGTGGAGCGCTTCGAGGGCTTCCTGGCCGGCCGCGAGATCGCCAACGCCTTTAGCGAGCTCAACGACCCCCAGGAGCAGCGAGAGCGCTTCCTGGAGCAGGCTCGCCTGCGGGCGGCTGGCGACGAGGAGGCGGAGACGGTGGACGAGGACTTCCTCGTCGCCTTGGAGCACGGCATGCCTCCCACCGGCGGCCTGGGCCTGGGCGTCGACCGCCTGGTGATGGCCCTCAGCGGCCAGCAGTCGATACGGGAGGTCATCCTCTTCCCCCAGCTAAGGAGCAGGGAGTGATGGCGCGAGCCCACGCTGACAATGGCGGGAAAGGAAACAGAGCTTGAATGACCACGCCTCCCGCAAGGACGATGTGTATCGCAAGGCGGAAAAGGCCGCCACGGAGGCCGAGGAGTGGTCCTCGTTTTTCAGGCGCGTGCTTATGGGGTACGTCTTCAAAGACCTGATAACCGTGCTCCTGGACCAGGCAGGCTACGAGGTTTACCCTTACGGGTACGAGAGCTTCTTGCCCTCCATCAAGAGGAAACTGTATCAGAAAGAGATCAAGGGTTCGCCCGTTCTCGAAAGAGTCCGCTTCATGCCAGATATCGTAGTCTACGACCCGGCCGGCAAATTGGTGCAACTCGTCGAAGTCAAGTCACGGGGCAAAGCCTGGCGGGGTAGGTATGAGATCGACGGGGTGCAGCAATACCGCCGGTACTGGCCTGAGAGCATCCTCGCGTTGGCCGTGCCGGAAGAACCATACCTGTGCGCCCAGCGTGTCTCTCAGCTCCCGTCAGACGAGACGCACTTCAGCCCGACCGCTGACTTCGTGCCCATAGAGGATGTGTTCGTCAGGATCAACTGGAAGGCCGAGCGGCCCATCAGCCGTTCGCTGTGTGTCAAATTAGCAACGAGACTCTTCTCGGCATTCGAGCCTTGAACTCTCAAGCTGACATGAGGCAGCACTTCACCTGCACCGGCTTCGTAGTGGACGGCGATGAGACGCTCCTCCTCTGGCACCAGCGCCTCCAGATGTGGGTGCCCCCCGGCGGCCACCTGGAGGCCGACGAGGACCCGGTGACCGCCGTCCTGCGGGAGATCCGCGAGGAGACCGGCCTGGAGGCAAAGGTCCTGCCCCTGAGTCAGACCTTCCCCTTCGGCTATCCGGGGCAGATCGTCCCTCCCTACACCATCCTCCTGGAGGACAGCCCCGAGCCTGGCGAGCCGCACAAGCACATGGACCTCATCTACTTCTGCCGCCCGGCCAACAACGCCTCCCTGCGCCCGCCTGAGGGGGCTGTGGTCACCTGGGTGGGCGAAGACGCTCTCCACTCCAATCGGCCCATCGACCTGCCCGCCTCCGGCATCTCAGCGCCGGTGAACGACGACGTACGTATACTAGCCCTGGCGGCCATTGGTCTGGCCCGCGACCTGCGAGAGTGATGCCAGCTATGCTAAGCCTCGCCTTCATCCGTGAGAACCCCGACGCCGTGCGCAAGGCCCTCGCCGACCGCCATACGGAAGCCCCTCTGGACGACATCCTTGGCCTCGACGGCCACTGGCGCCGCCTTCTCCAGGAGGTGGAGACCCTGCGAGCCGAGCGCAACGCCGCCGGCAAGGAGATGGGCCAGCTCAATCGGGCCATCCAGGGGGCAGAGCAGGACAGGGCCAGCCAGGTGGTGGCCCGCCGCGACGAGCTCCTGGAGCGCATGCGGCAGGTGAGCCAGCGCGTCGACGAGCTGGAAGAAGAGCTGCGAGAGGTGGAGGAGCGCCTGAACGACCTCCTTCTCCAGCTACCCAACATCCCCGACCCCAAGGTGCCCCTGGGCGAGGGAGAGGAAGACAACGTCATCGTCCGCAGCGAGGGGGATCCCCCCACCTTCGACTTCGAGCCCAGGCCCCACTGGGAGCTCGGCGAACGCCTGGGCATCATCGACTTCGAGCGAGGATCCAAGCTGTCCGGCTCCCGCTTCTACCTGCTCAAGGGCGCGGGCGCCCACCTCCAGCGAGCCCTCATCGCCTGGATGCTCGACCTCCACGTCCAGAAGCACGGCTACAGCGAGGTCTACCCGCCGTTCATGGTGCGCGAGGCCTGTATGTGGGGCGCCGGCCAGCTCCCCAAGCTGCGCGACAACATGTACTACGACGCCGAGGAGGACTTCTGGTTCATCCCCACGGCGGAGGTGCCCCTGACCAACATGCACCGCGACGAGATCCTGGAGCCTGACGCCCTGCCCCTGCACTACGTGGCCTTCACCCCCTGCTTCCGCCGCGAGAAGATGAGCGCCGGCCGCGACGTGCGGGGCATCAAGCGCGGCCATCAGTTCGACAAGGTGGAGATGTACAAGTTCTGCCAGCCCGAGAAGTCGGAGGACGAACTGCAGGCCCTGGTGAGTGACGCCGAGGACGTCTGCCGCGCCCTGGGCATCGCCCATCGGGTGCTCCAGCTCTGCACAGGCGACCTGGGCTTCGCCTCCCTGATGTCCTACGACATCGAGATGTGGGCCCCCGGCTGCGACGAGTGGCTGGAGGTGAGCTCCTGCTCCAACTGCGGCGACTTCCAGGCGCGGCGGGCCAACATCCGCTTCCGCCGCGAGAAAGGCGCGCGGCCCGAGTTCCCGCACACCCTGAACGGCTCCGGGCTGGCCCTGCCCCGAACGCTCATCGCCGTCCTGGAGAACTACCAGCAGCGGGACGGCTCGGTGGTCGTGCCGGAGGTGCTGCGGGGGTATATGGGAGGAGTGGAGCTCATAGAGGGCCAGCACGCATGAACGGAAGATTTGACGAGAGAGCGAAGCAACGCATCGAGCAACTCATTGAGTTAGGGGAGAAGGTGAAGGCGTCCATCCGGAGGACGCCAAGCGGATCGACTGTGCTGGATCTTACTTTGTATAAGCAATCGACGACCAGCAGTCTAACCTTTCTTGCCGCTGCGCTCGGCGAGGACAGTGCGCATTACAGAGCGTTCGTTGACATTGGCCAAGTGGGCGGTCACCCGGTCAACAAAGTAGACGAGTACCTGGGCGTGCTGCGCGCGGCCAGGGACGACATACACTCAGGCTGGGTCGGTCGGAGAGACCTGCTACTGACCGCCAACGCCTTCGAAGGCTTCCTTGAACAAGCCGAGTACCTCCTATCGCAGAACTACAAGGACGCCGCGGCTGTTCTTGTCGGGGGCGTGCTAGAGGCCACTCTGCGCAAGATGTGCGAGGTGCGAGGCATCACCATCGACAAAGGCGACAAGATCGGAACCCTAAACGACAAGCTGGCCAAGCACCACAAGCCTCCGGCTTACAGCGCCATGCATCATAAGCAGATCATCGCGTGGGCCGACCTTCGGAACAACGCCGACCACGGACACTTTGGCGAGTACGAGCCCGAGCACGTCCGCGCCATGATCACAGGAGTCCGCGAATTCGCCGCGCGGCATTTGGCGTAGAAAGCGACCTCCCCGGCTAGCCCGAAGGCAGTGCCCCATGGGCACGTTCACCGGGGAGGAACCTTTCCAACTTGAATCGTACAAGCGTTCGCGAAGAATGTCAAGTCCCTTATGTCGTCTTCCTTCGGCTCTTTTGGAAGAATGTTCGCCTGACTGAGTGCCAACATGCGCCAAACAGATTCTACGCAGCGTAGCCAGCCATGCGCATCCTAGCCGTTGATGCCGGCACCGGCACCCAGGACATCCTCCTCTTCGACTCCTCCGCGCCGCCTGAGAGTTGCCTCAAGCTCATTATGCCCTCGGCCACCGCGATCGCCGCCCGCCGCATCCGCCAGGCCACCCGCGAGGGCCGCGCCCTCGTCCTCACCGGCGTCACCATGGGCGGCGGCCCCTGCACCCAGGCCCTCGACGAGCACCTGAAGGCTAGCCTCAAGGCCTACGCCACCCCTGACGCGGCCCGCACCTTCGACGACGACCTGGACGTAGTGCAACGCATGGGCGTCACCGTCGTCTCCGAGGACGAGGCCAAGCGCTTCGAAGACGCAGGCCACATCGAGATGGCCGACCTCGATCTGGAGGCCATCCGTCGCGCCCTGGCCGCCTTCGAGGTGGACAGCGACTTCGACGGCCTGGCCCTGGCCTGCCTCGACCACGGGGCGGCACCCCCCGGCTACTCCGACCGCCTCTTCCGCTTCGACCACCTGCAGCGGGTAGTGGAAGAGCGCAACGACCTGCGCGCCTTCGCCTACCTGCCCGACGAAGTGCCCGACTACCTGACCCGCGCTCGCGCCATGCTGGGCTGCGTGCATACGGACCTGCCCCTCGTCTTCCTAGACACGGGGCCGGCCGCCGCCCTGGGCGCCCTTCAGGACCCCACCGTCACCCACCAGGACGAGCAGTTAGTCATCAACCTGGGCAATATGCACACCCTGGCCTTCCACCTGCGGGGCACTCACATCTGTTCGCTGTTCGAGCACCACACCGGCCTTCTCAGCGCCGAAGAGATCGAGTCCCTCAGCGAAGGGCTGATGGCCGGAACGCTCCGCCACGAGGACGTGTTCGGCAGCCACGGCCACGGCGTTCTTTACGTCGCCACCGGCGAGAGGCCCTCGAACCGACATCCCTT
The DNA here is from genome assembly GCA_034429995.1 of Dehalococcoidia bacterium. Lineage (GTDB taxonomy): Bacteria > Chloroflexota > Dehalococcoidia > SM23-28-2 > SM23-28-2 > SM23-28-2. The sequence continues at coordinate 14,075 of DAOUEZ010000020.1, read as the reverse complement.
CGTTGCCGTCACCGGCCCCCAACGGGCGAAGCTGAGGGCGAGTGCCCTGAAGCCGTACTTCGCCGTCCCCCACGGCGACATGATGCTCAGCGGCTGCTTCGGCCTGGTCTGGGCCTTCGCCGAGAAGCACCCCCGGTACCGCCAGGAGATCCTGGCTCGCCTGCTGCCCTCAGCCACCTCCGGAGGCTGTTGAAAAAGCGCCCTTGTTTGCCCTTCGACAAGCTCAGGGCGAGCGGTTTGGGATGCCCACGCATCTCCGCTCGTGGTGAGCCTGTCGAACCATGAACGGAGCAAGGGTTTTCAACAGCCTCTCCGGTTACCCGCAGCCCATTTGAGGAGATAGGCGCTCCCGCAGGCAGGGTCCAAGCTCTGATTGCCACTTAGACTGGGTTTCGCTATACTGGCATCGCTGTCTGCCCGGGTGCAGACAGGAGGGGTGGCCGAGTGGCTGAAGGCGGCGGTCTTGAAAACCGCTAACCCGATTCGTCGGGTTCGGGGGTTCGAATCCCTCCCCCTCCGCCAGCGTCAGCGTTTATAGATCACATTCTTGGAGAGCTTTCATGAAGATCCACGAATATCAGGCCAAGCAGATCATGTCCGACCACGGCGTGCCCATCCCCAAAGGGCGCGTCGTTTCCACGCCTGAGGAGGCCCGCCAGGTCGCCCAGGAGCTGGGCGTGCCGGTGGTGGTCAAGGCCCAGATCCACGCCGGCGGCCGCGGCAAGGGCGGCGGCATCAAGCTGGCCGACACGCCTGCCCAGGCCGAGGAGGCAGCCAAGCAAATCATTGGCATGCGCCTGGTCACCCACCAGACCGGCCCTGAAGGGCGCATCGTCAAGAAGGTGCTGGTCGAAGAGCAGGTGCAGGCCGAGCGCGAACTGTATCTGGGCATCGTGGTCGATAGCGGCAGCGGCCGGCCGGTGGTGATGGCCAGCGAGGCCGGCGGCGTGGACATCGAGCAGGTGGCCGCCAAGTCGCCGGAGAAGATCCACAAGGCCTTCGTCGACCCCACGGTAGGCTTCCAGCCCTATGAGGGGCGCCAGCTAGCCTTCGCCACCAACCTCGGCGGCGACCTCCTGCGACCAGCCGTCGGGCTCATGAGCGGCCTCTACAAGGCCTTCGCCGCCAAGGACTCCTCCCTGGCCGAGATCAACCCCCTGGTGGTAACCAGCGACGGCCGCCTGCTGGCCCTCGACGCCAAGATGAACTTCGACGACAACGCCCTCTTTCGCCACCCCGACATCGCCGATCTGCGCGACCGCGACGAGGAAGACCCCCTGGAGGTGCAGGCCCAGGAGCTGGGCATAAACAACTACGTTAAGCTCACCGGCAACATCGGCTGCGTGGTGAACGGGGCAGGGCTGGCCATGTCCACCATGGATGCCATCAAGCTGGCCGGCGGCGACCCCGCCAACTTCCTGGACATCGGCACGGTCAACGATGTGGGCCGAGTGGTCAACTCCTTCAAGATCCTCATTGCCGACCCCGACGTGAAGGCCATTCTGATCAACATCTTCGGCGGCATGGCCCGCGTGGATGTCATCGCCCAGGGCGTGGTGGACGCCCACAAAGAGATGGAGATTAAGGTGCCGGTGGTGGTCCGCCTGGCGGGGACGAACGTGGAGGACGGCGAGCGCATCCTGAGCGAGGCCAACCTGCCCCTTATCCGGGCGATAGGTCTGGGCGAGGCCGCCCAGAAGGCTGTGGAGGCAGCAGCATGAGCATTCTAGTCGATAAGAACACCCGACTCGTCGTTCAGGGCATCACCGGCCGCGAGGGGGGCTTTCAGACCCGCCGCTGCATCCAGTACGGCACCAATGTGGTCGCTGGCGTCACCCCCGGCCGCGGCGGCGAGACCTTCGATGAGAAGGTGCCCGTGTTCAACACCGTCCAGGAGGCAGTGGACAAGACCGGCGCCAACTGCTCGCTGATCTTCGTGCCCGCTGCCTTCTCCGCCGACGCCATCCTGGAGGCGGCCACGGCCGGCATCCCCGTCATCGTCTGCATCACCGAGGGCATCCCCGCCCAGGACATGGTGACAGTACGCAATTATCTTCAGCCCCAAGGAATCCGCATGGTCGGGCCCAACTGCCCCGGCGTCATCACGCCCGGCCAGGCGCGGGTGGGCATCATGCCAGCCGATGTGTTCTCGCCGGGGCGGGTGGGCGTCGTTTCGCGCAGCGGCACCCTGGTCTACGAAGTGGTGGCCCAACTCAGCGAGCGCGGCATCGGCCAGAGCACCTGCGTGGGCGCAGGCGGCGACTCCATCGTGGGCACGACGCCCGTGGAGGCCCTGCGCCTGTTTGATGCCGACCCGGACACGGTGGCGGTGGTGTTCGTGGGAGAGATCGGCGGCGTCTCCGAGCAGCAGGCCGCCGACTACATCGCCACCACCATGACCAAGCCGGTCATCGCCTTCGTGGCGGGAAGCACTGCCCCGCCGGGACGGCGCATGGGCCATGCCGGGGCGATCATCGCCGGCGCCAGCGGCACCGCCCAAGCCAAGAAGGAAGCACTGGCCACTGCCGGCGCCATCATCGTCGACAGCCCTGCCGATATCGGCGCTACCACCGAGCGCGTGCTGAAGGAGCGAGGACTGCTCTAAGGGGGAAGCCATGCCTGCGGTAGAGCGGAACATCTCCATAGACGCCCCCACTGAGCGCATCTGGGAGGCCTTCATCAACCTGGGTGGCTGGCCGGTCTGGAACCACCACATGCGGGAGGTCCGCCTCCTGACAGAGGTCCCGCTCTCCATGGATAGCCGTGCCCGCATCGTTCTGAAGACGGGCCTCTCCTCCACCTGGGAGGTGACCGAATTCAGCCCCGGCCGCTCCTTCACCTGGGACGCCAACCTGTTCGGCTCACGCCTATCGTTCGCCCACGTGGTGGAGCGGGTGAGCGGCGGCTCGCGAGTGATCCTGCGCATCGAGGCCTCGGGTCTGACCGCGCTCCCGGCGGCGCCCATCCTTCGGTTCTTCTACGCTCGCAACCTGGACCGTTCTCTCCAACGCCTGAAGGACTCCCTGGAGGAAGCGCCCTCCTAGACAGCACTCGTTGCCTCTCCAGCCACTCCGAAGCTTGATGGGCTTTCGCCTCCGATGCTACAATACAGATGCCGATTGGTAGGTGGAGGGATCGCATAGAGGCTGAGTGCGCCCGCCTGCTAAGCGGGTAGGGGGTGAATAGCCCCCTCATGGGTTCGAATCCCATTCCCTCCGCCAATCGCGATGAGGAGCGACCATGACATCTCCACCCGAGCCGCTTGCGGTGAGAGAAATCGAGAAGGGCAAGATAGAGCTTACGAGCCGGATAAAGGTCAAGGGGGTATCACCAGACCAGGTCTATCAGTTCATGATAAGTCTCGACGACGAGCGTTATCGCCAGTGGCATCCGGAGCATCACCTTCAGTGGAAGGTTGTGCACCGGCCCAAGGATGAGACGGTTGGCTCCATCTACTACTTCAGGGAACGATTTGAGGACGGTCAGGTGCTTGGGGCAAAGATAAAGGTTGTAGAGGCTATTCCAGGCGAGCGCCTTGTTCAAAGATCGATTTCACCCTGGTGGAAGTCTTTTGACATCATCACTGGGTTGGAGTCGATCCCGGAGGGCACCCTGGTAACCCATCAGATAGTCGCAGGAAGCGATCTTCCCCTGCTGGGAAGGCTCTTCAATCTGATACTGATACCCCTCTTCCTGAAAGAGCGCCACATGCAGGCAATCCACAACCACGCCAACGAGGAGTTCACGAATCTCGAGCACCTGTTGTAGGCGATCGCCAAGTGGTGGTTTCTAGGAGAGGCCAGTAGCCCCAAACGGGGCTTATTTTTACCGATAGACCATGCCGCGATATCACATCTGGACCGTGGGCTGTCAGATGAACGAGGCCGACTCGGCCAAGCTGGCGGCCGGCCTGCAGCGCCTGGGCTGGGAGGACACGCCCCGGCCCGAGGAGGCTGACCTCGTTGTCGTTAACACCTGCGTCGTCCGCCAGAAGGCCGAGCAGCGAGGCATCAGCAAGCTGGGTGCCCTGCGACGCCTCAAAGAGCGTTCCAACGGCCGCCGCCCAAAGATCGCCGTGATGGGCTGCATGGTCGGCCTGCGCACAGACGGCCTGCGGGAGCGCTTCCCCTTCGTCGACGTCTTTGCTCGCCCCCAGGCCTTCAGCGATGTCCTGGCAGCCATAGTGCCTCAGGAGGACGCGGGCGGCGAGTTCTGGCCGGAGACCTTCCCCCAGGCCCCTGGCCCCACGGCCTACGTGCCGGTGATCCACGGCTGCAACAAGTTCTGCACATTCTGCATCGTCCCCTACCGCCGCGGCCGCGAGCGCAGCCGCCCCATCGCCGAGGTAGCCCACGAGGTGAAGGCGCTGGTCGCCCGCGGCGTGAAGGAGGTAACGCTCCTGGGTCAGACGGTGGAAGCCTACGGCCACGACCTGCCCGATAAGCCCAGCCTGGCCGACCTCTTCCGCGCCATCCACGACATCGCGGGCCTGGAGCGCATCCGCTTCCTCACCTCCTACCCCAGGGACATGACCGACGACATCATCCAGGCGGTGGCCGAGCTGCCCAAGGTGTGCGAGTACTTCAACATCCCCGTCCAGTCCGGCGACGACACGATTCTGGCCCGCATGCGTCGCGGCTATACCCTGAGCGAATACCGGAACGTAGTCGACAACATCCGCCGCCGGCTGCCCGCCGCGGCCATCACCACCGACGTCATCGTCGGCTTCTGCGGCGAGACCGACGAGCAGTTCCGCCGCACCTACGACCTGCTGGCGGAGCTGCGCTTCGACAAGGTGCACACGGCCGCTTACTCGCCGCGGCCGGGCACCATCGCCTGGCGCACCCTGGCCGACGACGTGCCCCAGCAGGTGAAGATGGAGCGCCTGCACATCATCGAGGAGCTACAGGAGGGCATCGCCGCCGACATCAACGCTGGCCTTCAGGGCACGCTGCAGGAAGTGCTGATCGAGGGCGAGAAGGGCGGGGCCGCCAGGTCGGCCGACCCTCGGCCCAAGCTCAACGGGCGTACTCGCAGCGGCAAGATCGTCCACTTCTACGGCCACGGACGCCCCGGCGAATTGGTGAACGTAGGTATAGACAAGACCAGCGCCTGGTCCCTTCAGGGCAGGCTGGTAGACTAGAGGCAAGGTGGAGGAATGACGAAGCTAACCAAAGAAGAGAGCCTGCGCGCGGAGGCTGCGGAGTGCACCACTGATCGCCCGCTGGCGACGATCCCCTTGGCCGAGGAGGAGGCGTTCGCCCTCTGGCAGCAGGACATCCCCTCCGAGTACCGGACCCTCGCCGCCGACGAGTTGCTCCAGCGGGTGCAAGCGGCCAAGGCCAAGCTGAGCGATAAGCTGGTCATCCTCGGCCACCACTATCAGCGGCAGGATATCATCCAGTTCGCCGATTACCGCGGCGACTCCCTCAAGCTGGCTCGCCAGGCCGCCGAGCAGCGGGACAAGAAGTACATTGTCTTCTGCGGCGTCCACTTCATGGCCGAAGTCGCCGATATCCTTTCGGGAGATGACCAGATAGTGATACTACCCAACTTGGCCGCCGGTTGCTCCCTGGCCGACATGGCCGAGCCGCAGGACGTCTACGCCTGCTGGGACGAGTTGGCGCAGGCGGGTATCAAGGGCATCCTGCCCATCACCTACATCAACTCCGCGGCCAGCCTCAAGGCCTTCTGCGGCCGTCACGACGGTATCGTCTGCACCTCCTCCAACGCCCGCATGGTGACCAAGTGGGCCCTCCAGCGTGCCGAGCGGGTCATCTTCTTCCCCGACCAGCACCTGGGCCGCGCCACCGCCGTCAAGCTGGGCATCCCCCTGGAGGAGACGGCGGTCTGGGACTACACCCTGCCGCCAGGCAGCCTGGGTGGCAATACCCTCGAGCAGCTTCAGCGAGCCAGGGTCATCCTCTGGAAGGGGCACTGCGCTGTGCACCAGCGCTTCACGATGGAGCAGATACGAGCAGCCCGCCAGAAGCACCCCGACATTCAGGCGATCGTTCACCCTGAGTGCCCCCTGAAGGTCGTGCAGGCAGCCGACGGCGACGGCTCGACCGAGTTCATCGCCCGCACCATCGCCGAAGCGCCCGCGGGGAGCAAGTGGGCGGTGGGCACGGACGTAAACATGGTGACCCGGCTGGGCCGCGAGAACCCCGACAAGCTGGTGTTCTGCCTGGACCCAGTGGTCTGCCCCTGCCCCACCATGCACAGTATCCATCCCGCCTATCTGTGCTGGGTGCTGGAGAAGCTCGTGGAGGGCCAGGTCGTCAACCGGGTGCAGGTGGACGCGGAGACGGCCCGCTACGCCAAGATCGCCCTCGACCGCATGCTGGCGGCCGTGTAGCTATGTGTAGCGCTCCACGGGCACCATGTCCGTGCGAGCGACAAGCTCTCCCAGAAGCGTGTAGACGGTCACGGCCGCCAACCTTGCATCTTCGCGCGAGACGGGCTCGTGAGCCTTGCTGTAGAGCTCATTGAGTGCGTGTATGGAGGAATTGATTCTCTCGAGCTCTGCTCTCAGATATGCCCCTACCTTGCCGGTGACGCCCTTCTGATGCAAGTATGCAGCCAGTCGGTTCACGTAGTTGTCTGCCTTGACAGCTATGGGCTTGTCTTCCTTGTTCTTGAGGTGTCGATAGGTACCCCGGGTGTCTCGCCACAGATGGGTCGCGAGATCCCGCAGCAAGTCGCGGCAACTCCACATCGCCTCCCGCCAACGCTGAGGTTCATCGGACTCCAGCCCTGCCCGGATGGCATCCAAGTGACCATGCAGCCCCAGCCGACCCAGCGCCTCATCCACCTGATTGCGGTAGTCGCGCCATATGTCGGCAACGGCGTCGCCGAAACGCAAGACGGTGTAGGCCTGCGAAGCATAGGTAAACAATGCGTTCTCTAACCCCGCCGCCACCCGTGCGACGGACTCTTTCGGCACGATCACAACCTCCTCGACTGGCACCTTTTTATACCACGAGGGGAGCAAGCGGGTGTCTTCCCTACCGGTCGGTGTGTCAAACCCTGCGGCCGAGGCTGCCAGAAGTTCGTCCAGCCCCGCTCTCATATCGCGAACAAACCACGCCTGGGTGGGCTTGCCAGCACTGTCCTCCGTGATGGCCAGCTTGATATCGGCGTCGATGGTGTGAGCGCGCCAGGTAGTGTAGGCCCTGACCTGCCTCCGGTACGCCGGGAGGGCCTGGTCGGGACCAAATCCATTCAGCTCCGCGTTGAGCCATGTCAGGTTCTGGGCCCACCCCAGGATTTGTGCCGCATGAATACACCGCCGAAGGGCTAACTTGAGGTCAGCGCCGGGGCTCGTCAGATTGTCGACCACCGCCGCAAAGATTGCCAGCGCCTCTTCCTGTGGAGTGCTCACGCGTGCATTATAGCAGCAGTCGTTCCCCGTTTGCCCCCTCTCTTCCCGCCGCCTACAATAGAGACGGCGGCACGTAAGATGTCCCTCCGGCGTATCATCTCCCGCGGGCAGATTCGGCGGCGCGTCAAGGAGCTGGCGGCCAACATCCGGGCCGACTACTCCGGCCAGCGCCTCGTGTTCGTCTGCGTGCTCAAGGGCGCCTTTGTCTTCCTGGCCGACCTGGTGCGTCAGGTGGGGATGCCCCTGGAGGTGGATTTCATAGCGGCATCGAGCTACGGCATGGGCAAGACCAGCAGGGGCCAGATATCCATCCTCAAGGACGTGACCACCGACATCGCTGGCCGCCACGTGATCCTGGTGGACGATATCATCGACAGCGGCCTCACCCTCCAGCACCTTCGCGACCACCTGGCCAGCCGCCAGCCGGCCAGCCTGCGGGTGTGCGCCCTCCTGGCCCGCGAGCGGGTGCTAGAGGCCGGCACGCGCATCGAGTACCTGGGCTTCCCCGTGCCCGAGGGCTTCGTAGTGGGCTACGGCATCGACTACGCCGAGCAGCATCGTGAGCTGCCGGACATCTACGTGATAGAGAATGAGTAGCGCAGGCCTAGAGCAACTCATCGCCGTCGCCCGTGGCGACGCCCCCGGCGACCTGCTGCTGGCCAACGGGCGCATCGTCAACGTCTTCACCTCCGAGATCGAGGAGGGCGATGTCGTCCTCTGCGAGGGCCGGATCGCCGGCATCTCCGCCAAAGGCGGATCCGCCTCTGGCGGAGGCCCTGGCTACCGCGCGCGAGAGACGGTGGACCTCCGCGGCGCCTATATTCTGCCGGGCTTCATCAACGGCCACACCCACATCGAGAGCTCCATGCTCAGCATCGGCCAGTACGCGCGGGCGGTGGTGGCTCGCGGCACCACCTCCGTCGTCACCGACCTGCACGAGCTGGCCAACGTGGCCGGCCTGTGGGCCCTGCGCCGCCTGCTCAGGGATGCCGCCCGCCTACCCCTCGATGTCTTCCTGATGGCCCCCTCCTGCGTGCCCGCCACGGATCTGGAGACGGCCGGCGCCTCCCTCGAGCCGCGCGACATCGCCGCCGCCCTGCGTTGGCAGAACACCCTGGGCCTGGGCGAGGTGATGAACTTCCCCAGCGTCATATCCGGCGACCCCCACTGCCTGGACAAGGTCCGCACTGCCAGGGGCAGACCCATCGACGGCCACGCCCCCGGCCTCATGGGCAAGGGCCTCAACGCCTACCTGGCCGCCGGCCCTCGCTCCGACCACGAGTCGACCCGCCTGGAAGAGGGCCGCGACAAGCTGCGGCGAGGCATGCACCTGATGATCCGCGAGGGCACCAGCGAGAAGAACCTGGAAGAGCTCCTGCCCCTGGTGACCGACGACACCTACCCCCGCTGCCTGCTGGTGGTCGACGACCGCTCCTGCAAGGACCTCCTCCACGACGGCGACATCGACGCCGTGGTGCGCAAGGCGGTCCGCCTGGGCCTGAACCCGATTCGCGCCATCCAGCTAGCCACCATCAATCCCGCCACCTACTTCGGCCTGAGCGACCGCGGGGCCATCGCCCCGAGATTCATGGCCAACCTCATCGTGGCCGACGACCTGTCGGACCTCCAACCGCGGCGGGTATACTACGGCGGCCGCCTGGTGGCCAGCGACGGACGCGCCCTCTTCCCCGATGCCCTTCGCGCCCCGCGGCGGCTCATGCACACCTTCAACATCGCCCCCTTCAGCGAGGACGCTTTCGCCCTGAGGACATCCGAGCGCCGCCTGCCCGTCATCGGGATCATCCCCGGCCAGATCATCACCAGGAAGCTTATGGAAGAGCCGAAGGTGGAAGACGGCCGCGTGGTCGCCGACAGCGAGCGCGATATCCTGAAGCTGGCGGTGGTGGAGCGCCATCGGGCGACCGGCAACGTCGGCCTGGGGCTGGTGAGAGGCTTCGGCCTCAAGCGAGGGGCCCTGGCCTCCTCCTTCGCCCACGATTCGCATAATGTGATCGTGGTGGGTACCAATGACCGCGACATGTACGTCGCCGTCCGTGAGGTGGAGCGGATGCAGGGCGGCCTGACGGCGGTGGCCGAAGGGCAAGTGCTGGCCTCCCTGGCGCTGCCAGTGGCCGGCCTCATGTCGCCGGAGCCCCTGGAGACGGTAGCGGCCCAACTGGAGGCGGTAGAAAGGGCTGCCGCCTCGCTGGGGGCCAGCGTGCCCGCCCCCTTCGCCGTTCTCTCCTTCCTGGCCCTGCCGGTCATCCCCGAACTCAAGCTCACCGATAAGGGCCTGGTGGACGTGGAGAATGCCTCCTTCGTGGATTTCATAAGGGTTGAGGTATGAGCACTTCTACACAGCAGTTCGACTACATCATCATTGGCTCCGGCATCGCCGGCCTCTATGCCGCCCTCAAGGCTCGCGAGCACGGCAGCGTCCTGGTGCTGACCAAGAGCTCCATCGACGAGTGCAACACTCGCTATGCTCAGGGAGGCATAGCCGCCCCCATCGGCGAGGGCGATTCGCCCCAACTCCACCTGGAGGACACCCTCCGTGCTGGTGCCGGCTTGGTGGACAGCGAGGCCGCCCGCATCCTCACCGATGAGGCCGCCGACCGCATTGCCGACCTGGTGAGCTTCGGCGTCCCCTTCGACACCCTGGACGGGGAGATAACCATGGGCCGAGAGGGAGCCCACAGCCTGCCCCGCATCCTCCATGCCGGCGGCGACGCCACCGGCGCCCACATCGAGCTCACCCTCAGCAGCGTGGCCAAGCTCTCCCGCATCACCATCCTCGAGCACTGCCTAGCGGTTACGCTGCGGGTGGCCGACGGCGCCATCGAAGGGGTTGAGACCCTCGACTGCCGCACCAACACCCGGGTCGACTTCTCCTGTCGCATTCTCATCCTGGCCACCGGCGGCGCCGGCCAGCTATACAAGATCAGTACCAACCCTACGGTGACCACCGGCGACGGCACCGCCCTGGCCTACCGGACGGGTGCCGAGGTGATGGACCTCGAGTTCTTTCAGTTCCATCCCACCGCCCTGCGGATGCCTGGCGTCCAGCCCTTCCTTATCTCGGAGGCGGTGCGGGGAGAGGGGGGATTCCTCCGCGATGCTCAAGGGCGGACCTTCATGGCCAAATACGATCCGGCGGCCGAACTGGCCCCGCGCGACGTGGTAGCACGAGCCATCTTGACGGAGATGAACAAGGCCGGCACCGACCACGTCTATCTGGATGTGACCCACCTGTCGCCTTCCAGGGTGACATCTCGCTTCCCCCAGATCTACCGCTTCTGTCTCGACCACGGCCTGGACATCACCACCGAACCCATCCCTGTATCGCCGGCCGCCCACTACACGATGGGCGGCGTGCGCACCAACACCTGGGGCGAGACCAACATTCGTGGCCTATACGCTTGCGGCGAGGCCGCCTGCACCGGCGTTCACGGAGCCAACCGCCTAGCCAGCAACTCCCTCCTGGAGACTATCGTCTTCGCCAAACGAGTGGTCCAGCGAAGCCTTCTGAAGGAACTCAAAGTGAACGAGGCCAGCGCTGAGGCCATCTCCCTGAGCGAGCCAGTGGCAGCCGATGCCCCTCCCCTAGACCTGGGCGCGTTGCAATCGCTCATGTGGGACAAGGTGGGCATCGTCCGCGATGGCCGTTCGCTGGCCGAGGCCAAGGCCGTTCTCTCCACCTGGCAGGCAAGCCTGACGGAGCCCTCAGACCGGCCGGGCCACGAGCTGGCCAACCTGCTTCTCTGCGCCCGCCTGGTGACAGAGGGAGCGCTCATGCGTGAGGAGAGTCGGGGGGCGCATTATCGCACCGACTTCCCAGAGCGGTCCCAGGCCTGGCACCGTCACATCGTCTTTCGTCGCCATGGCTGAGAAGTCCGTGCCCAAGCTCCCCCAGGCCCACCTGCGCCGCCTGGCCAAGAACGCCCTCAGAGAAGACCAGGCCTGGCAGGACGTGACCACTGCCGCCCTGGTGCCACCAGAGCAGAAGGGGAAAGGCGTCATCATCGCCAGGGAGGAGGGGGTGCTTGCCGGGCTGCCTATGGCCGAAGCGGTGTTCAAGACGGTCGAGCCCTCCCTGCAATGGCGGCCGCTGGCGGCCGAAGGAAGTCGCCTGTCGCCAGGGCAGGAGGTAGCTCGCATTGAGGGCGCCCTGGCCGCCATCCTGCAGGGCGAGCGGGTAGCTCTCAACTACCTGACCCATCTCTCGGGCGTGGCCACTGCTACCGCCCGCCTGGTGGCGGCCATCGCCGGCCTGCCGGTGGGCATCCGCGATACCCGCAAGACCACCCCCGGCCTGCGCACGCTGGAGAAGTACGCCGTTCGGCTGGGCGGCGGCCAGAACCACCGCCTCACCCTGGCCGACGCCGTCCTCATCAAGGACAACCACCTGGCCGCCCTGCGCGCCCGCGGCCTGGGCATCGCCGAGGCCCTGCGTCTGACCCATCAGGAAGCGCCAGCAGGGATGAGGGTGCAGATCGAAGTCACCACTGTCGATGAAGCGCGCCAGGCCCTGGAGGCAGGAGCAGACGAACTCCTTCTGGACAACATGCCCCCCGAGGATATGCGACGGGTGGTGGAGATGGCGCAGGGGCGAGCAGTCCTCGAGGCCTCGGGCGGGATAGGCCTGGACAACGTGCGGCGGGTGGCGGAGACGGGCGTCGACTACATCTCCGTAGGGGCCATCACCCACTCGGCCAGGGCCCTGGACATGACCCTGGACGTGACAGCATCATAACCGCTGTTCTCTTCGCTCCTCATCATGGCGCTCCCGCTCATGGTGAGCCCCGTCGAAGCATGAGCGGGGCTACGCTCGCCCTTCGACAGGCTCAGGACGAGCGGGTTTAGAGCGCCCTACGAGTAGCCTGGCCGCTGCCGAGCCTGACTAACCGCTGGCCGACACCGCCACTCACCGGCCTCACTCGTACACCACCACCCGCGTGCCGATGTCGGCGAAGTCCCAGAAGAACTTGGCGTCGCTGTAGCCCATGCCCACACAGCCGTGGCTGGAGGGAATGTTACCGAAGTAGCTCTGGGCACGCCAGTAGTTGTAGTGCAGCGATGCAGCGCCGTAAAAGTACTGAGTGTACAGCACGTTCTCTACGTAGTAACCCTCGGGCGAGTCTATAGGGATGCCAGCACCGCGGGAGTCCATAGTCTCATTTTCCACACGCACATGGACGCGGAAGTCGCCGGTGGGCGTCTCCCAGCCGGGCATCCCCGTCGTCACCAGGGCAACTCGCACCGGTTGAGCGCCAATGAAGGCCACCGCCCGCTGAGTGGTCAAGTTGACGGCAATCCAGCGCTCGTCCTCTCCAAAGGCGACGCCCGCTGGGGGTGTAGCCGTCGCCAGCTCCTGCGCCCCGAGCTCCTCCAACGTCGGCGTCGGGGGTTCAGGCTCCGGTGCCGCCTCCTCGGCCCTCTCCTCCAGCAGTCGCAGGAAGGGCTGCAAGTGAAGGTCTGACACGTCGAACCCCGCCGCAGGCTTGGGCACCGCCACAGACACGCTGATGCCGGGCGTTGAATCCGCTGAGGCATCGTCGCCCGCGGTGACAAGCCTCCCCAACCGGAGCGACCCCAGGCTCACTAGAGCCAGCAGCTCCAGCATCAGAAGGCTCAGGAGGAGAAGGCGCGAGAGCTTGAAAGAAGTCAAATCAGGGCCAGTATATGCCTGGACGGAAATGCCCGTCTAGCCTCTTCGCGGCCGCTCCAACTCCTCGCTATCGAGAAGGATGGTCACCGGCCCCTGATTGTGAATCTCCACCAGCATGCGGGCCCCAAAGCGGCCCATCCGCACCTCGATGCCTCTTTCCCGCAGAGCCGCCGCAAACGCCTCCACCAGGGGTTCGGCCTCCTCTGGCGGCGCCGCGCGGTTGAAGCTGGGCCGCCTTCCCTTGCGGCTGTCGGCCAAAAGGGTGAACTGGCTCACCACCAGGGCCTCACCCCCTACGTCCAGAATGGACAAATTGAAACGGCCGGCGGCATCGGAGAAGATGCGCAGCTCGGCCGTCTTTCTGGCCAACCTGTGGGCGTCCTCGGCAGTGTCCCCCGCAGCCACTCCCAGCAGCACCACCAACCCTTGCCCTATCTCCGCCAGCCGCTCCCCAGCCACTGTCACCGAGGCACGGCTGACCCGTTGGATGAGCGCTCGCACCGCCGCCTACTTCTTGGCGGAGACCTCTGATGTCCCTTCAGGCGATGGCTTCTCCTCCTTGGTCTCCTTCTCAGCGGATTCCCACTCGTGATTCTTACGGTTATCGGTAACGTAGAAGCCGGGCCCCTTGAACACAATGCCGGGCGCGTGGAGAAGCCGTCGCGCCAACCCGCCGCACACAGGGCATGCCTGCTCTACCGGAGCGTCGAATCCTTCCCTCTTCTCGTATTGATGCTGGCACTGGCCACACTGGTACTCGTAGATGGGCAAGGCAAACCTCCTGTTGGCGCCGAAATCCAAGAGAAATGATACAGGAACGACGCCTTTGGAGCAAGAAACTGGCACCTGCGGAGAGGCAGCGTAGGCCACAGCCCCGTATCGGACGCCATGGGCTCGTTCAGAAACATGGGTGACACCTAGAATGGTGTCACTATGCGGATCATCAGTGGGACAGCGCCCGGGGCTCTACGCCTGGCAGGTCGCGGGCAGGAGCTGTCAGCCCAAGCCAGGCGAAGGCTGAAG
>DAOUEZ010000019.1:0-1891 GCA_034429995.1 Dehalococcoidia bacterium | reverse complement strand
GGCCGTCCTGGTGCCCGTCGCCGCCCAGCTGGGCGACCTGGCGGAGTCGCTGGTCAAGCGGGGGGCCGGCGTCAAGGATGCGGGCGTCTTGGTGCCCGGCCACGGCGGCGTCCTCGACCGCCTGGACAGCGTCCTGTTCACCGTGCCGCTGGTGTACTATTACGCCAGGTTTGTGATTGAGGTCGGGGCGGGATAGATGCGCTTCTAAGGAGGTGGGGCCATGTTGCGACTGCTCAGCAGCGAAAGGGCGTACATCCGCACCTGGGAAGAAAGGGCCGCCCGCATCGAGAAGCAACTCCTCGACAAGATCCGCCGTCGCGAGCGGGTCAGCAAGAACATCGCTGTCCTCCATGAAGAACAGCTCACCTTCGGCCAGCGGGTCTCCGACAAACTAGCCGATGTCGCGGGGAGCTGGAGCTTCATCTTCAGCTTCGGTCTTGTCATAGGCATTTGGGTCCTCGTGAACACCGTCGCCTTGATCCACCACTGGGACAAGTACCCTTACATCCTCCTAAATCTCTTGCTGTCCATGCTCGCCGCCATCCAGGCGCCGGTCATCATGATGAGCCAGAATCGAGAGGAGGACCGCGACCGCCTTCGCGCCGAGCACGACTACGAGATCAACCTCAAGGCGGAGATCGAGGTACAGCAGCTACATCAGAAGCTGGACGAACTTCGACAGACGCAGTGGAACGACCTGTTGGCGCTGCAGAAGCAGCAGATCGATCTCCTGCAGGCCCAGCTAGCCCTGCTGAAGGGGCACGCTGAGAATAGCTCTGACCGGTGAGCCCCTAACCATCGAGGCAAAAGGAGTGGTAGTATAGGAGTGCCGATTCAACCGGAGGGAGGCCGCTATGAGGACCTACAACCAGCAGCGACAGCGGACACCGCCGAAAAGGCCTGCTACGCCTTCCAGGCCGCCTGAGCGGCTCGAAAAGGGGGCTAAGCCGCGACCGCGACGAGCGCCATCCCAGCCACCAACGCGGCAGACTCAGCGATGATGGCCCACACCGCTCGTCGAACAGCCGCAACCTTCGCAGAGTAGGCTGGCAGGTTCTCCTCAAAATAGGAGAGGTAGTCAGTGGCCGTCGTCCAGCCAAGCAAGTGCTCGCCTTGCTCGAAGTGGGCTTCCCACAGCCTATCGATATCGGGACCAACATTGAGGCTACGGGGACCGAGCTGCGCTGTGGCGCAGGAGGCGATGACAGCGAAAGCCGCGCCGGCGAAGCCCAACGCTATCCATCCCCCGGTTCCCGCCTCGGACGGGCGCAGGGCCAAAACGGCGGCCAGGATCCCGAGCAGCGCACCGCCAGTGGCGAACAGGGTGGCGAGCTTGGTGTCGAGGGAGTCGATGAACGACAGCTGGCGCTCCAAGCGCTCCCGGGCAATGCTGAGCATAAGCTCCGGGCTGACTTGCGGATACCGCTCTTCCCCCATGACCACAAGTATAGCAGACGGTCGTCGAGCCCAGCGCGTGTCGAGCCCGATCGCGGCCCGGTGCAGCCACGACCCGCGGGCCACGAACCCCATTGTTCTCGGTCTTCTGTGCGGAATGCCAGACGCAGCAGCGGAAGGAAGTGCGTGGGATCGTCACGTGCTACGGGTGACTCTATGACCGGCCTCGCTATCCTCGGTTCCACCGGCTCCATCGGCCGCCAGACCCTGGAGGTCGTGCGCAGTCTGCGCCCTCGCTTCCGGGTAGTGGCCCTGGCCGCCGGCCACAACGTCACCCTCCTGGAGGAGCAAGCCAGGGAGTTCTCCCCTCAGCTCCTCTGGGCCGATCGCGAGGCCGACTACCTCCACCAGAAGACCGCCAGCGGCATCATCGCCGCCCGCTGGACGCCCATGGAGGAGATGGCCGCCCACCCCGACGTGGACATCGTGGTGGTGG
>DAOUEZ010000018.1:0-25680 GCA_034429995.1 Dehalococcoidia bacterium | reverse complement strand
CCACTTCAGCCTTCGCCTGGCTTGGGCTGACAGCTCCTGCCCGCGACCTGCCAGGCGTAGAGCCCCGGGCGCTGTCCCACTGATGATCCGCATAGTGACACCATTCTAGGTGTCACCCATGTTTCTGAACGAGCCCAGGGGTATTTGGGCGGTCAGCCGGATTCGAGGCGAACCCTCCCCGTCGCCTGTCCCTCTATTCGCCCACGAACATCCTTCTCGTGACGCTGACGATCCAGCGCCACTGGAGGATCAGGTGGATGCCAATGACCACCAGCAGGGCGACAGCAGCCCACTGGTGAATGTCGATCCAGTCGCCTCTGGTGAGCGCCAGGAACTCCTCCTGCCCCGCTGGCTGGTCAGCCCCGCGTCCGCCGCGAAAGCCGTCGCCGCGAGGGATGGCTGCCCAGAGGACGAAGCCGGAGAACACCTGCAGCAGGAACAACAGTAACGCTGAGGCGGCAATCCAATAGAGGAGAGTACCTCTCTTCATCGGCCCTCGCCCTCCTTTTGTAGGCTCGTCGCCTGCCAAGCGGATGTATGGTGAGCCCGAAAAGAACTGGTGCCCCCGAGGGGATTCGAACCCCTGGTCTCGGCCTTGAAAGGGCCGCGTCCTAGGCCTCTAGACTACGGGGGCACCCACGGCCCTATTGTAGGGCATCGAGTGTCGGCCAGCAATCGGGCAGCCCTACGCTTCCAAAGGCTGTTGGCGCAGGCACCGGACAGTTAGGGGTCAGGAGGAATGAGCTAGGACGACTAAGGGGCGATTAGCGAGCGGGTGTCGAGAACGTCAACCTGGATGGCGTCGAGGGAGCCGTCCTCGTTGGGCAGGCCCCAGACTACCGCCCTGGCTCCGGGAATGAGCTGCCCACCGATCCTGGTGGCGGCGGTAGTGTGGAAGGGCGCTGGCCCTATCTGCCACTGATTGTCGTCCACCTGATCCACCACGCCCTCCAGCTTGACAAGGCCCAGTTCCTCTGGTGGGCGGATGGATTCCGCCGTGGCCACGAGGATGGCCTGGTCCTTTTGGCTGCCAGTCACCTTCACTAGTGTGCCTGGGGGCGGCGTCACCAGGGCTGGGCTCTCGGGGGCGAAGTCGATGGGGATGCCGGCGATGATCCAGCTTCCGTCATCCTGCCCCTGGAAGACCCCTTCCACGGTCACGGTCTCAGGCGGACCTTCAGGGGCGAGAAGGACGATCCGCTTGGCCACCAGCTCGCTTCCTCGACACACGCCGTCCACCAGCGCTTCGTCGGCGCACTCGCTCTCCACGCGGGCGCGCACGCCGGGCTCCATCACGAAGCTGCCAGCATCGATGACGGTAGAAGCGTCAAGCTTGAAGGTGCGGCCGCCGAGTTGGATCTTGCTTCCGTCGACCTTATCGATGATGCCGCTGATAGTGAGCGTCTTGGCCAAGTCCTCACTGCCGGGAAGAGAAATACCGATCGCTTGGGGGCCACCCGGCCCACTGATGATGGTAACCTGAGCGACCTGTCCGACGACCTCACCCGTATCGCCCTCGACGATCGTTGCTTGGTCCACCAGTATTTTGGTGCCGCTGATGATCCAGGCATCATCCTGGCGCTGCTCCACCAGGCCGGTGAAGCTGCTGATGCCCTGCGCTAGCGCCTCTGGATCCAGCTGAGTTGCTGGCTGGGATAGGCCTTGCAGCTCGATGCGCACCTCGTGGATTATCACCAGAACGCTGCCGTACTCGTCTCTGTCGCCCGCCGCCACGTTTTCGCCGATGGCGATCAGTATCTCCTCCTGGCTAGCGGAGAGCTCGGTGGCCCGGTTCAGTAGCGTGTTCGGTTCGTCCGGGTCCGGGGCTTCCCTACCAGGCTTGTTGATAATGTCCGTTGCCCGCGTCATCCGCCCTCGCATGGCGGAAAGGACGTTACCCTCGACCGGCTTGCCCTGCTGCACCAGCTTGCGGATCTCGGTCATGCGGGTTTCCGACTGATCGAGAAGGATGCCCGCCTGATCGTCCTCGTCGAAGATGAACCAGAGGCGGGCCTCTTCGGTGGCCAGCTTGAGGGGATAGAGGGGGCTATCGGGCAGGCTGTGCGAGGCAGCATACACGGTGCTGCCGCCAGCCAGGGAGAAAAGCACAAGTACGAGCGAGGCGGCGACCGCCAGCGGGCGCAAGAGGCCGAAGGCCGGCCGCCGCTCGCGAGCCCGCCGCAGGGCGATGGCCTCGCCCAGGAAGCGCTGCCAGCCCGCCTGCTGGGCGTGCGAGCGGGGGCGAGCGATGGGCATCGCCTTCAGGTTCTGGGCCGTCAGGAGGAGAGGACGTAGCTCGTCGGCCTGCTCTGGATAGCGGGCCAGGATGACGTCCAGCGGCTGGCCTGTCTCCAGCTCCTTCAGGCACTCATTCAGGATGGTCTGAAAGTTCTGCCCCATCCTATTCTACCTCCTGCGATGGAATAATCTTCCTCAGCGAAACCAGGGCGCGATGCTGGAGCGACTTCACTGCTCCCTGGCTTCGGCCCAAAACGCGGGCTACGCTGGTATTGTCCATGCCTTCCACAAATTTCAGGATGATCACCTGGCGCTGCTCTTCGGTGAGCCTCGTCAGGGCCAGGCGGAGCTCGTCCCGAGCGATGACTCGCTCGGCGGCGACCTGAGGGCCGTTCTCGGCATCAGGTATGCCCTCGTACAGGCTGACCTGGGGCCGCCGCTGGCGACGACGGCTGAGGTCGATGAGATAATTGCGGGCAATACGAAACACCCAGGCCGCCAGCGGCACTCCTCGGAAGCGGTAGCCCTTGAGGGACTCCAGCACCCGCAGGAGTACCTCCGAGGCCAGGTCCTCAGCCTGCTGAACGTCGCCTAGCTGGAGATAGGCATAGTTGTACAGCTTAGGGTAGAAGAGCTGATACAGCCAGCCCAGGGCCTCTTGGTCGAACTCCTGGGCCCTGCGGATCAGTTCCTCCTCCCGCCGGACCTGGGCGCTCTGGCCGGTGCGCTCTCGGGCCGTCGTCCCTATGCTCCTCTCCCAGGCCAGTAGCGATAACGCTTGCACACTCATACCCGTGCTGTCCATTCTCCATAACGCACGGGTCGAGGGCGGGATACGCCGCCAGGGCTAGCCTTTCCCTCGGGCTAGGCCCAGCAAGGGCCGTTGTCCCTCCTTGTGCTTCGCCGTGGCCCGAATTTGTCGATGCTACGGCTCTCTACACCCCAAGTATAAGACGCGCGAGAGGCGGCGACAAAACTTATTGGTTCGCGCCCGGTCGGTGAGCTTTCCAGCCCCGCGGAATGGTCGAGCCCCCACCAACGGCGAACCACTTGCCGACAAAAACGTGGCGGGTCGCGTCTCTGGCGCAAACAACAAGCCCGACCAGCCCACGCTGGCCGGGCCCTACTTCCGTTGGTAGCGCATGGGGGATTCGAACCCCCGATCTCCACCTTGAGAGGGTGGTGTCCTAGGCCGCTAGACGAATGCGCCGTACCGCCAATTATACCAGACTGCTCGCTGGCTGGGGGAGGAGGATTCGAACCCCCGCTTACAGATCCAGAGTCTGCTGTCCTACCACTAGACGATCCCCCAAGCCCAAGGCGATTCTAGCAGAAGGACGGTAGGAAGGCAATTCTAAGAGGCAGAGATGCCTCGCAGCCGCTCAATCGCTGTCCCTACGCGCCCCAGACAGCGGTCGCGCCCCAGGACGGCCATCGTCTGGAACAGCGGTGGCGCCGCCGTGCGGCCGGTCACCGCCACCCGGATGGCCCCGAAGAGCTCGCCCGTCTTCAGCCCTAGCTCCGCGGCCAGGGGACGGATGGCGCCCTCCAGGGCCTCCTCGTCCCAGCGGTCGAGGGCGGCGATGCGCTCGCGGACGGCTGCCAGGGCCTCGGCGGCCTGCTGGGGCTGGCCGGCGAATCGCTTGCCCAGCAGGTCCTCGATGGGGTACGCGAGCTCACCCTCGCGGAAGAAGAAGTCGGTCAGGTCGGCTGCCTCATCCAGGCGCTTGATGCGTTCCTGGATGAGGGGGACGATGCGCCGGAGATAGGGCCGGTCGATGGGCCTGGGGATGTCGGTGGGCAGATGCTCCTCCAGGAAGGGAGCTAGCTGCTCGGCCAGCTCGTCCAGCCCCATCTCGCGAATGTAGGTGCCGTTCATCCAGGTGACCTTCTCCATGTTGAAGATGGCCGGGTTCTTGACGATTCGCTCCAGGCTGAAGTGGCGGACGAAATCCTGGCGCGAGATGATCTCCGTCTTGTCGTCCAGGGACCAGCCCAGAAGGCCCAGGAAATTGAACAGGGCGTCGGGCAGGAAGCCCTTGTCGCGGTACTGGAGGATCGAGGTATCGCCGTGGCGCTTGCTGAGCTTGGCGCGGTCGGGCCCCAGGATCATCGGCAGGTGGGCGAACACCGGCGGCTGCCAGCCGAAGGCCTGGTACATGAGGACGTGGCGGGGGGTGCTGGAAACCCACTCGTCGCCCCGCAGGACGTGGGTGATGCCCATCAGGTGGTCGTCCACCACGTTGGCCAGGTGGTAGGTGGGGAAGCCGTCCGATTTCAGGAGAACGAAGTCGTCCAGGGTGTCGTTCTCGAAGGTCACATTGCCCCGCACGAGGTCGTGGAAGGTCGTCTGGCCGGCCAGCGGCGTCTTGAAGCGCACCACCGGCCGGATGCCCTCCGCCTCCCGCTCTCGCCGCTCGCCCGGCGACAGCTTGCGGCAGCGGCGGTCGTACTTGGGCGGCATCTTGTAGCGCATCTGCTCCGCTCGCACCTCCTCCAGGCGCTCGGGCGAGCAGTAGCAGCGATAGGCGTTGTCGGCGGCGATGAGCTGCTCGCTGGCCCGATGGTAGTGCTCCAGCCGCTGCGACTGAAAGTAGGGGGCGTGGGGGCCGCCGACGTCGGGCCCCTCGTCCCAGTCCATCCCCAGCCAGCGCAGGCTGTCGAAGATCGCCTCCAGGGCGCCGGGCACGATGCGGGCCTGGTCGGTGTCCTCGATGCGCAGGATGAAGGTGCCGCCCTCGTGGCGGGCCAGCAGCCAGTTGAAGAGGGCGGCGCGGATGTTGCCCACGTGGGGCTCGCCGGTGGGGCTGGGGGCGTAGCGAACGCGCACGCTCATCGTGTGGCTATTCTAGCATCGGCCTGGGGGAGCGGCTAGCTTGGGCCGTGGGGCAAGCTGCTGGCGGCGTGCTTCAGCAAGAGAGGCGTCTCGCGGCACCGCCCAACCGTCGTCGTCGGTCAGAACCCCGTGCTCCTCGTTATCGCGTCCAGCAGCCGTTTGATCACGCGCGCAGTTTGGCAACGGGCAGGTCAGCCCCTCCATAAGACTATTCTCGCATGCTTGACTCTTGCTGGGGACAAGGGTGCGCCCCCGTTAGAACATGTTTTCTTGACTTGCGGGCTTGTTACTGGTACGATCTTTGCAAACATGGAGGTGAGGAAAGAGAGACGAAAGTTGCGGAGGTTTGCGATGGAACTGGGGTTGTCCAAAGATGAAGTAATGCAAGAATGGGAGAAGGCGTGGGAGGCGGCCATAGGTACGTACTGGCCGAAGGAGGGTGAGCGGCCTGAAGGTGTCGAGGAAACCCCGCCAGGTGGCAGCTTGGGCGCGTTTGCATTGGCGCTTTCCATATTTGCGGCCAACGTAGTCAGGGAAAACAACCGCCGACTGAAGGAACAACTCGAGAAGGCTGGCGTCAGGTTCGAGTGATGCCGTATCCAGGCGCTAAATGACTGCACCTCAACGCCACGAGGTCATTCTCGGGGTTTCAGTCTCTTTGAGAACAGCGACTCTACTGAGGCAGTTGCGTCGCCGTAGCCGCTCACCGATTCAATTCTGTGGCATTCCTTTGGGCCAACCCGCTTATACGCAGCATAGCCACGAAAAAACGGTAATCTTCATCTGCCCGCAGCTAGAGTCGCAGCAATTTGACCGTACCCTCAGGCATGAGTTGTACCACGTTGAAGTGCGGCTAGACGGCTTCCCCCTGGGAGCGGCGCCTAGCCCAGGGCGACCGCTCTCTATTTCCGACTGGATGGTGATGGTAGGCACCTCAGTCTGTGACGCGGTCTTGCACGCCGAGATAGAAGCGCGGATGCGTCGAGACGGCGACGACGGCAGCGATGTGCAGGTTCGCATACTGAACACGACCCAGCGGATCAGTGCGTCGGCTGTCTTGGGTGCCGGGAACCGATGGATGGCTCCCTGGGTTATCATGCTTCTGGGGCAGGTTGAGTACGCCTTCTGGTGGCGGCCCAACCTTTACGCCCTACTGCGCCATATCACCGCCTCGATAGACCCGCTGCTGGTAACGACAGCCATGACGCTGATCGAAGAGGTGAGACGATATGATCTTCATTCCCCAGATGGGGCCTTGCAGGCCATGATCTTCTTAAGGGACTACCTGTGCCTACAGCGTAGCCTGAGTATCGTCGATGTCAGGACAGGCCGCCAGTACTAGCAGGATAGCGCTGAGCCCAGCCCGCTCTCGGCGCGCAGCCCGCCTAGCCCGCAGCGGCTCCGCCTAGCGCCTCCAGCGCCGCTGTCAGGTCCCCCGGCAAGGGCGACTCGAATTCCTGATAGCGACCGCTGGCGGGCAGGCGAAAGCCCAGCCGCCAGGCGTGCAGGAACTGCCGCCCCACCAGCGGCGAGGCCTTGCCGTACAGCCTGTCGCCCACCAGTGGACGGCCCATGCTGGCGAAGTGCACTCGTATCTGGTGGGTGCGGCCGGTGAGGGGTTCCACCTCCACCAGGGAGTAGGCGACGCCGGCGTCGTCATGTAAGAGCTCGCGCACCCGATAGCGGGTCTGGGCCGCGCGCCCGCCCTCCACCACCGCCATCTGCTGGCGACGGCGCGGGTGCCGCCCTATGGGCGCATCGATCACCCCTTGCGGCGGCTCCACCCGCCCCCGCACCAGGGCCAGGTAGAGCTTGTGCACCTCTCGCTTCTTGATCTGCTGCGCCAGGCTGGCCTGAGCCCGCTCGTTCTTGGCCACCACCAGCAGGCCGGAGGTGTCCTTGTCCAGGCGGTGAACGATCCCCGGCCGCAGCGTCCCCTTGATGTTCGCCAGCTCCGGGCAGATGGTCAGCAGAGCATTGACCAGCGTCCCTCGCGGGTGGCCAGCCGCCGGGTGCACTGTCAGGCCGGCCGGCTTGTCTACCACGATGACGTCCTCGTCCTGGTAGACGACCCGCAGGGGGATGGCTTCGGCCTCCAGGGTCATGACCTCTGGCGGCGGTAGAAGGACGACGACGTCGTCGCCGCGGGTCAAGCGATGGGAGGGCTTGCTGGGCGCCCCGTTGACGGTCACCAGCCCCTCGGCGATCAGCCTGTGGGCGAAGGAGCGCGACAGCTTTTGCTCCCAACGGCGGGGCAGGAAGGCGTCCAGGCGCTCGCCATCGCGGTCGGCGAAGAGCTCTAGCTCCCTTGTCATTGCTGCTGCCGCCGCTGGTGAGTGCCGCCAGGCCATCTCAGCAGGAAAAGGATGACCAAGACGCCCACTCCCACCACGATGGAGGAGTCGGCCACGTTGAACGATGGGTAATGGGGAAAGTCGATGAAGTCGGTGACTTCGCCCAGGCGCAGGCGGTCGGACAGGTTGCCGATGGCCCCTCCCAGGATCATGCCCACGGCGGCGGTCATGATGGCGTGCTCGAAGGGGGGATACCAGTAGTAGAGGAGGATGGCAGCCACGCCGATAACGGTAGTGATCACCAGGAAGGCATTTTGCTCCTGGAGGATGCCGAAGGCGGCGCCAGTGTTGGTCACATGGACAAAGCGGACAGGCCAGCTCTCGGGGAAGGCCTCGCCCCGCTCCAGGGTGGCCCGGACGACATGTTTGGTGAGCTGGTCGAGGGCGAGGACAGCCGCCGCAGTGGAGAAAAAGAGGAGGTCGCGCCGCCAGCGCAGGCGCAGCGGGGTTGCCCTGGTGCGCTTCGTCTGTTCAACTGGCATCAATGGCATGATAGCATTGGCCTATCTCGGCGAGCAACGAAGGGAGGTTCGCCTTATTGGTTAGCGCCTGGTGGGTGAGCTTTCCAACCCCGCGGGATGAATCCCGCGGCACCATCATTCCATTCCCGGAAGCCGCGGGTTTCTCCGCCAGAGGCGGACCCGCCTTCGGCGGAATCCCGCGGAATGGTCGAGCTCCCCACCAACGACGAAGCGGCCGTCTCCTCTCTCCTTGACCTGCCCGCAAGCGGCCTGTTAGCCTGATCTTAACAATTCTTGTGAGGTTCTTGGGCTCGCATGGCATTCGATCCTCCCGGCCGCAAGGCCAGAGCTGACCGTCAGAACCACGGCGACGTCTGGCGGGAGGAGCGCTACTCCTGACGGAGGCGTCTCTCTCGGACGCGCGTTGACCCCCTGCGCTGGCGGCGAGTAGAATAAACTAGACATGTCGGCCTGCCGCCAGGCAGGTCGCTTCTAGGCGGATCGACCGTATGGATGAATTCGGGATGGACCTGGATGAGGTGATGGAGGTCATCGACACCGCTGAGGTGCTGGTGATCCGCTTCGCCATACTGGACAAACGGTTGCTGGTCGACGCTCGCCACGACGATGTCGATGGCCCCTTGGTGAAGCTGGTGTCTAAGGCTTCCTCGGTGGAGGACCGCTTTCAAAGCCTGAGGGAGTTGCGTCCCCGCTTTCCCTTGCCTGAAAAAATCGTTTCCTTCACCTGGCCACGCCAGATGGAGACTTTTCGCCTCGCTGGCCTCTGGTCGCGCATCGTCGACCGGCTGATCGCTAGTGGCCACGCAGGGGTGAAAGAGCAGTGTGAGGCTGTATTCGGCGAACTGATGGAGGAGGAGAAGGCTGAGGTGATGACGGCCATCCGCGGCGGGCCGAACTACCAATCACTTTGGGAGCGCAGAGAGCAATAGTCAAGGAAGAAAGCATTCCAGGGGTTTTCCGCCAGGGGCCGGCGTCCGGCCCCTTGTTTGCGCCGGAGGCGCCTTCGCCTCTGGCGGAAGTACAGGGTGTGTGATGACAAACAGAATCATTGACCTCAGAAGCGATACCGTCACCTTGCCCACGCCGGCCATGCGTCAGGCCATAGCCGAGGCTGAACTGGGCGACGATGTCTGGCGCGAGGACCCCACGGTCAATCGCCTGGAGGCCATGGCCGCCGAGAAGCTGGGCAAGCAGGCGGGTCTGCTTACGGCCAGCGGCACCATGAGCAACCTGGTGGCCTTGCTGACTCATTGCCAGCGGGGCTATGAGGTGCTCCTGGGCGATGAGGCCCATATCTTCCACTACGAGGTGGCGGGGGCGGCTGCCCTGGGCGGCCTGGAGCTGCGGACGATCCCCAACGATAGCGGCGGTCGCCTCCATCCCAAAGACGTGGAGGAGGCCATTCGCCTTCCCGACATCCATTACCCTCGTACGGGGCTCGTCTGCCTGGAGAACACCCACAACCGTTGCGGCGGGGCCGTTCTCAGCGAAGCCGACATGGAGGCAGTGGCTCAGGTGGCCCATCGCTGGGGCATTCCTGTCCACCTGGATGGTGCTCGCATCTTCAATGCTGCCGTGGCTCTGGGGGTGTCCGCGGCCGATCTGGCTCGCCAGGCCGACTCGGTGGCCTTCAGCCTGTGCAAGGGCCTGTCCTGTCCGGTCGGCTCCCTCCTCTGCGGCAGCAGCGAATTCATCGGGCGGGCGCGCAAGTATCGCAAGATGGTGGGCGGCGGCATGCGTCAGGCGGGCATCATCGCCGCGGCGGGCATTGTCGCTCTGGACAGCATGATCGACCGCTTGCAGGAGGACCACGACAACGCCAAGCTGTTGGCTCAGGGCTTGGCCGGCTTGTCCTCCCTCCGCCTGGATCCGGCGTCCGGGCAAAGCAACATGGTGAGCCTACAAGTCGAAGGCAGCCCTGCCCTCGAGTTCCAAGGCCGTCTGGGGCAGGCAGGCGTGCTGGTCACCTACATGGGCGGCCAGCGACTGCGCCTGGTCACCCACTACGGGATCGAGCGCGCCGACATCGAGGAGGCCGTCCAGCGCATTCGAGCAGCGGCGGGCGTATTGACATAACAGCAACCGTCGTTGCAGCGCCTCGACCTGGGGGCAACTCTATCTCCAGAGGCAGCCGGTCCCGCGTTGGCGGGCATCGGTTTCCAGGATTGTGAGGCGGTTGAGGTAGCGGCCGTCGTCGCGCCAGGCTTCAGCTAGCCCTTCGCTCACCAGGGCAGCATCGACGGATGCGCCGTCATTGGTGAAGACGTAGCGAAGCAGGCGTCCGTACTCGTCCTCATTGCGGGCGTCGGCCTCCAGCCTGACGGTCGTTCCCACTAGCTCGCGGTTTCTCTCTGTGGCCTCCTGGTAGCACTTCTCACCCTCTTCAGGGGCGTCGATGCCGTAGTAGCGCACCCGCTGCTGCTTCCCGTCGATGAGAACATCGATGGTATCGCCGTCGATGACCTTCTCCACCGTGGCTTGCTCCAGCGACTGCGGGTTGGGGTGAGTGAAGGCGGGAGGAGTGGTTGTGGGGGTGGGTGTGGCTGTGCCTGCCGTGCCGCCGTCGGTGGTGAGCAACTGGAGAAAGCCGACGAAGGCCGCCAGCAGGATCAGCAGGGGCCAGAGGATAGCAACCCTCCTCCTTCCCGGCAACTTGGGCCGGCGGAAATACCTTGTCAAACGCCTCATTGTTCTAAGCGATTTTCGCTCGGGTCTCTTCTGCCGTAGTTCCAGTATCAGTTGACAGTGGTGTTACAATGACGTGTTCTCTTGCCCCGGCCATGTCTACTGTCCTATTCGTCTCCGGCACCAACAACGTCGGCCAGTCGGCGTGTCAGCACCTGGCTGCCAAAGGATATGACGTAGTTTTGGCCGCCAGTGCTACTGAAGCATTGCGCAGTTTGCACACTTTGATGGTAGATGCCGTCATCTTCGACACCGCCGTCCCTGATATGTCTCCTCAAGACTTTTGCCATTGGCTGCGCCAAGACCCCCGCTGTGAAGACGTGCCCACGCTGTTTCTTGCACCAGCGGCCTTCAGATGGCTACCTGACTCAGTCCCTATGAGAATAGGTCGCGACACTGTGTTGGGCAAGCCCTTCCTCTGCTCGGAGGTTGAGCAGACCCTGAAGCGGCTGCTGGGGCCGCCCGCGGTGCCCATTCCCAAGACCCTGACCGCTGGCGACCTATCGCTGGATCGCAGTCTGTTTGCCCTGTCGAGCGCGGGTAGGGCCAGCGTAACCCTGACGCCCACCGAATTCCGCCTGCTGGAGTACATCATGGAGCGGGCGGGGACAGTGGTCACTGCTGAAGAACTGCTGGAGAAGGTCTGGGGCTTCTTCCCTCACACTGGCAGCGGCGACATAGTCCGTTCCCACATGCGCAATCTGCGGCGCAAGATTGGCAGGGTGGCGCGAGGCCGAGAAGTGATTCGCACTCTTCCCAGGCGCGGCTATCGATTTACTGCCTAGGGGCGCCAGGGGGCAGGCTTTCCTTGACTTTTCCTCAAGCCATCGCTATTCTCGCGATGGATGTGCCTGTCTAGCGGCAGACGAGCGGGAGTAGCTCAGTGGTAGAGCTCCTGCCTTCCAAGCAGGTTGTCGCGGGTTCGATCCCCGTCTCCCGCTCCACCCGCTGTTAGACGTCGCAACGCATGCAAGGCGAAGGCCGCCGAAGGGCGGCCTCCTGCTTTTGAGGCAGGTGGTTCCTGTGGTCAGGATTACGGGAACATAGTTACCCCCTTCGCTACGCGCTGAGAATACCGGCCCAGAGACGGCATGAGCGCGGGTAAGCCGACTTGCCGAGCGAGCTGTATTACCGAGAACCGCGATCGCTTAAAGACAAGTACTCCTTTAGGTATATCCTCAGCTTGGAGCGGCACTTGCGGAGAGTGCTGCGGGAGTACGTGGCGCACTACAATGTGCGCGGCCTCATCGCACACTCGGTCTTGAGACTCCCACCGAACCGCCTGTTCGGGCTGACCCCCACGGGCAGGCCGGATCGTCGCTCGGCCGGTGCTGGGTGGTCTGCACCACGAGTACGATTGGGTGGCCGCTTGACCTGCAAAGAGACGGATGGAATATTGGCACCCCACAGCCAAACCTCCACCCGTATCTGGAGCGTTGACACCCTGAGCTGTCTGGGCCACCCTTGAGGCACCGTGTGCTAATGGAGATCCAGCCCCACCAGTACTGGTCATTGGCGGCTTAACCTGCGAGGAGATGGAATATTGGCACCCCACAATCGTCGAACGTTGCTTTTCCCCACTTTCGGCGAACTCACGAGGGAATGGGATGACCTGGCTCATCTCGACCCGCTTTGGGCAGTCTTAACCGAGCCAGAACGGCGGTTTCGCAAATGGGATCCCAGCGAGTTCTTTCTAAGAGGGGAACGCTCCTGCACCACTGCTCGCTCCTTCCCTGCGGGCGATACCCTACCGCCCCTGGGGAGCGAGAGCAAGCCTTCAGGCGTCCACTGCAAAATCGGCGAAAAGTCCCCAAAATGCTGGCGATATGCACTCTTCGCCTAATCGTCATTGGAAGCGATGATGCAAGCAGAAGGAACTATTGCAAATCTTAGAAAGAGGGGCAGTCTCACAATCAGGGAACGCAGCTTTGGGGTAGAGGCCAGTGCTTCCAGCCGCAAGAGGAGCTTGGCACACCACGAGTAGGACTTGATAGCCACCGGACATCCCAATGCTATGAGGTGTAGCGGTATCACCGCAACGTTGAAGTGTTCTTCTTGCAGCAACTGGATCGCTTCTCGGAGTGTCCACTCCTTCAAGTGAAGGCCCAGAGAGGAATGACCTATGCCAGCGGGCGGAGTCCAGAGGAGATACTTTCCGCCGGGACGTAGTACTCGCCTAACCTCCTCAAGGTGACGCCGAACGTCGTCTTCTCGCAGGTGCTCGATGAAATCCTTAGATACAACAAAATCGAAACAAGCGCTTGGGAAGCTCAGCTTCCTACCATCTGCTTGTAGGTAAAGGCAACCATCAGGAGTGCCGCAGCTCTTGTGACGAGCGAGCAGCACCGCGACCCTGGATATGTCCACGCCTACCACTGTATGGCCGCGGCGTGAGTAGGCCAGGCACAAATCCCCGCCACCCATGCCCACTTCCAGTATTCGGGAGCGACTCCCGACCAGACGCAAGAATGTCTTCTCTACGGAGCCAATACGCCCTTGATAGATGTGTCCTGTTCGCCCTTTTCCCCGATCACCGTACCTCAGAAGGTAATCGTGAAATTGGTCGTATGCTCTGCTGAAGGTCGCAGCTGAGCCATCCTCAACGAGTTGCGTACGTAGACGCCGTTCCAGTTCCTCCTGTCTCGCTAGCCGTTCTTGCTCGAGCCTCATCCGTATGGCCTCAACTTCGAGTAGCTTGTGACGAAGGTAACTTCAACTCCAACATCAACGCCTGCCAGAGGAGCCGTCGTGGTGGCTGCACGGTTCGGGGCCTGCCCGCCTCCTTGGCAAATTCTCTGGCGTTCCGGGGCATCTCCTCGCCGTGCAGTTGCACAAGACGAAGCACCTCTTGCGCGTCGCCGATCTCGCAATCGAGCAAGCGCGCTACCAATGCGAGAGCCTGTTTGCACATATCACGCCTCCTCTTCCCCTGACCGTTCCTCCCCTGGTTCCACCGGATTGAGAGCCCCGCCTAGTCTCGGATAGCCAGCTTTGGGCCCTCCTCGGTGTCTCGAGTATCAATGACGGCCCCTGACAGGGCCTCTGCCGCATCAGGGCTCATCACCAGTATCTTTTCGCCGGCCGCTTTCACGACTTGGTCACCTTTTCGTTCCTCGTCCAGACGGAGGCGAAAGCGACCCTCCGGCCTTGGGACTAGGCGAAGTGCCTGGCCAGGCTCGGGGTCTGCTTTCTGAAGGGTAGCGCGCAATACCTCAGCCGCCCGATTGGTCACTAGCACCATGTGTGCTGTTCTCCTTTCCTCAGAGCAAGTTCTCCACGACCGCAGACATCAGCCATCGCCGGAAAGCGAGCCTATCCCCTCAGCGGCCTAAGTCCGGCAGCGGGCATCGGTATCCTTCTCCCCGCTTGGCTTTGGCTACCGGCGCACGGAAACGACAAGACGGGGGCCCTCTGGGGTGTCTTGGCAGTCGATGGTGGCCTCCTCCAGTTTATCGGCCAGGTCGGGCCCGACCAGGAGAAGATCCTTACCCTCGCTCTGCACCACCTGGTCCCCTTCGTGTGGAACGTCCAGACCGACCCCAAAGGTGCGCCCGCTGTGCATCAGCCGCAACAGCTTGTCGCCTCGCTCCTCGTCGGTGGAGCCGACTAGCTGAGCGCGCATATCTTCGAGGATCTCGGCAGCCTGGTCAGTAACCTTGATCATATGACCTCCCTTGTCGCGTCTGCTGCCCATCATTGACGAATCAAACGAGCGCCAGGACAGGGGACACGTCTTTCAGCTAATCGTCAGCTTTGGGCCTGTTTCGGTCTCCTGGACATCTATGACAGCTCCTTCTAATGTCTCGGCCAAACCGGACGCGATCACCAGCACTCTCTCGCCTCCCGCCTCCACAACCTTGTTGTCCCCTCGGACTTGATCCAAGCCGACGGCAAAGCCACCCTCTGCCCTTGCGACCAGGCGGAGCGTCTGCCACTCCTCGGGAGAGGCCTCAGCAAGCACGTTGCGCAACTCCTAAGTAGCTCGATCAGTGACTGTCACCATGCTTTTTCCTCCTTTCTTTGGCGAGAATCGTCCCCAACGACGAAGCCAGAGCACGATCCTCTCTACCGCTGGCTGCCTATATAGCCACATCTCCGTGTGCTCGATCCGCTCTGGAGCCGAGAATGCACGCCATGACCCTTCCACTACAGGTAGTCCCTAAGCTTCTTGCTGCGCGAGGGGTGGCGCAGCTTGCGCAGGGCCTTGGCCTCGATCTGGCGGATGCGCTCGCGGGTGACGTTGAAGTCCTGGCCGACCTCGTCCAGGGTGCGGCTGCGGCCGTCCTGCAGCCCGAAGCGCAGGACTAGCAGCTTCTGCTCGCGAGGGGCGAGGGACGAGAGCACATCGGCCACCTGCTCCTTCAGGAGCTGATAAGAGGCGGCCTCGGCGGGAGCGGGGCTGCCATCATCCTCGATGAAATCACCCAGGTGACTGTTCTCCTCCTCACCGACGGGCCTCTCCAGGGATACCGGCTCCTGGGAGACCTTGATGAGCTCCCGCACTTTCTCGGACGTTATCTCCATACCCGAGCCGATCTCGTCGCTGGTGGGCTCACGACCGTACTCCTGCACTAGGCGGCGGCTCACCTGCACAAGCCTGTTGATCTTCTCAGTCATGTGCACGGGAATGCGAATGGTGCGAGACTGATCGGCGATGGCGCGGGTGATGGCCTGACGGATCCACCAGGTGGCGTAGGTGCTGAATTTGTAGCCCTTGCGATACTCGAACTTCTCCACCGCCCGGATGAGGCCGATGTTGCCCTCCTGAATGAGATCCAGCAGAGACATGCCCCGTCCGACGTACTTCTTGGCTACGCTGACCACCAGCCTCAGGTTCGCCTCCGCGAGCCACTTCCCCGCCTGGAGGCCCTCCTCCTTGACCCGTTGAAAGCACGACGTGAGGTGCCCCTCATACGGAGCCAGGTTCTCGGCCAGCCCGTCCGCTGGCGGAACGAGCCGCTTCTCGCTGCCGAAAACGGCTACCGCTAGGGAGAGGAGCTCGGGGGTCAGGATGTGAGTGACGATGGAGATATGTACTAGGGACTGCTCTGAGTCCTGCTGCCCCACCTCAAGCTCGGCCACGAGCTTCTCGACCATCGCCCGGTCGATCTGCCCGTCCACCACACTTCGGAAGCGCTTATCGCCGATGAGCTGGGAGAGGGGGAGTTTCTCCAGCCCGAGCGCCTTGACCACCACCTTCAGGGGCTTGGAGAGCGCGTGGAGGTCCCGCAGGAGGGCGACGAAGATCTCCACCCCCTGCGGCCGGCCGCCGTGCTCCTCAAGATACGCGCTCTCGATCCGGCGGATGTAGTCCCCCTCCTCCATTGCTCGGCCGAGGTGCTTTTCGTCCGCGGCCGTCAGCAACTTCACCCTGCCGATCTCCCACAGGTACATGCGGACGTGATCATCGATCCTCTCCTCCAGCTTCTCCGGCCCCAGTTCGCCCCGCTCCTCCATGTCCAGAGGGGAGCGGGCATGAAGCTGAACCGGCGCGGGGCTATTGCCAGAGTTCCCCTCGTCCTCAATCTCCCCAGCGAGGATCCTGCGCAGCTCTTCGGTAGCTCGCTTCCCAACCGTCACCTTCTTACTGCCCCCTCTTGAAAGAACCTCGCTCTGAGGCCACCACCGCCTCCACGTCCAGCACCCAGGTGTCCAGCGATAAGTAAGGCACTTCGCGCTGCGATAGCCCAAAGCCCCTGGCGTCGAACCGGATGAGCTTTCTCTTCTCCGCCAGGCGCTCATACCAGCGGCGCATCTCAGGGAACTGCCACTCCATTTGGATGTGGGTGAATGGATGCGCCATGTGAACTAGGGGCATTCCCTTCCCCATCGTCCAGAAGGCAATGCTCACCCCGTCGGCGGTCTGCGCGTACTGGATGCGCGGCTCCATGGCTACGACACTACCTCGTACACCCGCTGCCTGCCCTTGATGCCCTTGAGCTGCTTGCGGCCGACGTCGCGGAACTCCACTCCGGCCAGGGAGCCGCCCACGGTGCGCACCACCTCCGACACCAGGATCTGCCCTCCCTGGGCCCTGGCGGCGATGCGGGCGGCCAGGGTGACGGCGATGCCAAAGTAGTCCCCGGCCTCCTCGATGGACTCGCCGGTGTTGAGGCCGATGCGGACATTGATGCGTGCTTCGACAGGCTCAGGACGAGCGGAAATGGGCTCAGCACGAGCGGGAGTCTTCTCGGCGTTGTGGGCGGCGAAGGCCTTCTGGATGTCGACGGCGCAGGAGAGGGCCCTGGCGGCGCTAGCGAAGGCCACCATGAAGCCATCGCCCATGGACTTGACCTCATGGCCGCCGTGGCGGGCGACCTGCTCCCGCAGGATGCGGTTGTGCTCGGCAAGGAGGGCGTGGTATGCTTTGTCACCCAGGCGCTGGGCCAGGGCCGTGGAGCCCTCGATATCGGTGAAGAGGATGGTGACGGTGCCCTGCTCGTCGGAGTGGCGGGCCAGCCTGGGGGCATCGGCCAGGTCGGCGCCCACGAGGAGAATGTCCGTTCCCTCGCTTTGTACGACCTGGTCTCCCTCACGTGGAAAGTCAAAACTGACCCCAAAGCTGCCACCGCTGTAGACCAGCCGCAATACCTTGTCGGCTCGCTCTTCGTCGGTGGCACCTTGCATGCTGCTCCGGAGCTCTTTCAGAAGCTGAGCAGCCTGCTCGGTGACTTCAATCATGTAACCCTCCTGTCAGCACTTGCAATTTAGAAGCTCTGAGGAAAAGGTGAAAAGCGAATAGAGCGCGTGTCTATCTGGCAGCGCCAGCCAGGGAACAGATGCTGCGTTCCAGCGCGATGGAACGCAAGTCCTCAAGCTGACTTCTGAGCCAGACGGACAGGTCGTTGCGCTCAATCGTCTGCCTGAGTTGCTCCGCCCGGGCTCGCCTCTCCGCCTCCGGCATGGAGAGGGCAGAAGCTAGTGCCTCAGCCGTGCCCTCTATGTCCAAGGGATCGACGGACACTGCACCTTCGCTCAGCTCACCGTGCGAACCGGCGCCGCGGGACAGGACTAGGACGCCGTCGCGCTCGTTGACGATGGGCCCCTCCTTGGAGACAAGGTTCATGCCGTCAGACACGGGATTGACAAAAAGGATGTCATAGAGGCTCATCCCGGCCAGGGCCTGAGGATAGTTGTTCTCGTGGAACAACTCGATGGGTCGCCAGTCCCCCCGCTGGTAGCGGGAGTTGATGTCCCGTATGGCAGCGAGCACCTCTCCCGTATACCGGCGGTATTCCGGGATACCCCTGCGCGAGGGAACCAGGAAGGCCAGGAACTTCACTTGCCCTATTAGCTCAGGATGCCGCTGCAGCAGCAGGTCGAAAGCCTCAAAGCCAGCCACGATGTTCTTGCTGGGGTCCACCCGGTCCACCCGTACGAAGGTGTACTTCCCGCGAAGACATGACAGCCTGTCCTTGTACGTGTTGACTTCGGCAGACTCCATGCGCCGCCTGAGATCGTTCACGTCCACCGAGATAGGATGGTACCGGACCCTTGTCAGGTGGCCTCCTAAGCGGATGGTGAGCAGATTGAAGTCGAACTCAGCATGCGTGTCCAGAAGGAAGCTCCAGCAGGTGGCAAGGAAGTTGTAGGCTGAATCCGGTGTCTGAAAGCTAACCACGTCGTTGGCCAGTAGGCCCCGGCAAATATCTTCGGTGACGTTCAAGGGCAGCCCTTGCCAGGTCTCAGCCGGGGGCCAGGGGATGTGAATGAAGTGGGTCAGGATCGCGTCCGGCGCTTGAGCCCGGACATACAGGGGCGCCAGGTAGAGATGGTAGTCGTGGAACATGACGCAGGGGGCGGTGTCGGGCATCTCCAGTTCGGCGAGGATCGCCTCGGCGAAGCGCCGATTCACCGGCACGTAGCCTTTCTCCCAATCTTCGTGTATGTCGCGCCTCAGACTGGACCGCTCCAGCCGATGCCGGAGGGAGTGCTGCAGGAACCACAACGTGGGATTGCTCATCAGGTTGTAGTATCGCTCATACGTGGCACAGGGCGCGACGACAAACCGCACCCGCCAAGGCTCTTCCTCGGAGTCCCCGCCAACAGTGTTGTCTTCGGACTGCTGGGCCACCTGGCGGTCAGCGTCGGTCATCGCGCTGGCCACCCAGGCCACGGGGGCGTGGCGAGCAACCGCCGACAGGGCAACGGCTACACCGCCGCTGCCGTGGCAGGCCTCAGCCTCACCGCCATCGCCGGTGCGATGTTGGATAGGCCCTCTATTGCTCACCAAGATAAGACGCTTGTCGCCGAGCACTTGCCGGCAAAGCTCGCCGATATTGGCGGAACTATTGCTATAAGGATTATGCATCACGATTCTCCATCTCCTATTGCACGCAGCTTATTGGATAGACCTCAGGAGGAATTTTCTTGTCCCGGTATTCGCTGTTCCTTGTATTCGATCAGGGCCTCCAGGACTTCCTTAAGCCTGGGCCGCTCCTCTGACATGCGGCCCAGTTTGCCCTTCAGCAATCGCAACTGCTCGAGCGACAACTGCACTAGGTACCGCAATCCGTCACCTTGAGGCAGAACCGCCACGACCTCTTCGTCCCTGAGGATCACCGTCTCCTCGAACTCCCCCCCAAAAGCCGCAGGATCACTACGGCGGCGGGTCTCCAGCCTCACCTTAGCCGACATCGCTTGCCTCCTTTGCTCTGCTGTCCTTCTTGACGGCCTCGGCGACCAACTCCGGAGCCTCCTCTCGCTTCTTGGCGGCCTCTGCCGCCGCCTCTGACGAAAGGTCCTCCAGATAGGAACACTGCAGGCACTGGCGGAACCAGCCGTATATGTCGCACTCGTAGCTCATGTCGCCGCCGCACCGCTTGCAAGCTCTCAAATCAACCGTCATCATCTACACTCGATGCAAGAGCGAGCCGTAGCCACAAGACGGCTTCCTGGGACGCGTCGTTCAGCGGGAGATGACCAGCTTTGGTCCCTCCTCAGTGTTCTGAGTGTCGAGCATCGCCTCGCCCACAGCCTCCGCTATGTCAGGGGTTATCAGCAGTATCTTCTCCCCATCCGCCGTGACCACCTGGTCGTCCTCTCGCTCCTGATCCAGGCTCAGGCCGAAGCCACCCCCTGGCCTTAACAGCAAGCGCAGTGCCTGCCCAGGCTCGGTGCGTGCTTCGTCGAGAGTGGCGCGTAACACCTGAACAGCTTGGTCAGTAACTGTCACCATGTCTCCCCCTTTCTTTGGCAAGAACCGTCCCAAACGACAAAGCGCCTGGGTATTTCACAAACCCAGTGTTGTTTTGGCCACATGGACCCTCTCAGCCGAGGCCCTTACGCCAATATCTGTGCTCCCGTGGTTCCAGGAAATCCGCCCAACGGCCCTTAACGATGTGTCCCAATACCGCCGCCGCTGTCACCTTGAACGCTGGATCGGTTAGTTCATCCCACTTCTCTGGTTTTCTGCTGGTTATGAGGACGTATTCTTCGCGGGGATCGATGTCAGACCGGAACTGTAGCAGATAGTATTCCTCAGTCATTGGCCCTCTCTCTTGGCTTGCCACGCTTCTCGCCTTGGCGCTTCCTCTCTGCCGGTGACTTCACCCCAAGGATATCGGCCAGCGGTCGCTAGGGCGGCGGGTCTCCAGCCGCACTCTAGCTGACGTCGCCTGGCTCTCCTGCTACGCTCTCCTCCTCGACGGCTTCGGCCTCTGGCTCTGGAGGCTGCTCACCCTCCTTGGTGGCCTCAGCCTCAGGTCCCGACGGCTGGCCCTCCTCGGCGGGGGGTTCAGTTCTTCCGGCCAGCCGTGTCGCCGCGTCCCTGATGCTCTCTACCGCTGGCTGCATAAGTGAACGTAGCTCACGCCTTGTCTCCTCGCCCCGCCCAGGAGCCAGCAGGAGGCCCAGAGCGGCGCCGACAAAGCCGCCCATCATCAGGCCAAGGGCAAACCATGTGCTGCATCGGAAGCCCGCCATTTCATCCTCCCCTTTCCTGGACGTAACCTCTCGCCCGTCGCTGTCAGCGGGGTCCGAAAAGGCGCAAAACTAGGCCCAAGGCATAGCCTCGGGCCCATTCAGTATTAACACTATGCCTCTTTCAGTGGCCTACGGGGTTAGCTGACGGGTTCGGGTTGAAAGAGATGCTACCCTACCTGCCAGCGGCAGGATTCACCCCAAGAGATTGGGTCCCCCGTTCCCCTCACGGGGATTCAGCCCCAACGGCTGGCTATTCTTCTCTTAATGGCACCATCCTCGCCGGCTGCCGGAAGCCTTCCCTCCTTCAGCCTCGCCGTGCGATCTGGCGCTCCTTCCCCCTTCGTTTCCGGCGGCGGGTTCCGTAATGGCTTGTAGCAGGACGATGGTTCGCCCAGAACGATGCAACATCCCTCGCGACCCCGCCACGCGGGCGATTTGGAACCGCTTCCAACGATCTTCTAGGTTAGACGCGTGGGGAGAACTTGTCAAGTCTTAGGTGGCCGGGGCGGTGTCCTCTGCCTCTTGGCCTGTCAAACGGACTTCGGAGGTGATTGGTCCGAGGCCAGCTCCGCAGGTGCGTCTGATGATGAGCTCGGTGGGCATGCGCACCCTCAGCGGGTGGGTGCCCCTTCCTTCGATGGTTTCAACGAGAACATCTACCGCGCGCCGGCCCATCTCCAGGGTTGGCAAACGGACACTGGTCAGACCGATGTGCTCAGCAAGCTCAATGTCATGGTATCCCACGACCGCCAAGTCTTCCGGTACGCGCAAGCCGTGCTCTTGAGCGGCATCCATGGCGCCAATCGCCTGGAGATCGCTCGCTGCCACTACGGCCGTGGGCGGCTCAGAAAGCGAGAGAAGAGCGTCCATGGCATCACGGCCTCCCTCGCGGCTGTATTTGGCCATAACGGCGTACTCGTCGCGCACAGCTACACCCTGCTCCCGTAATGCCTGACGATAGCCAGCCAATCGGTCTCGCGCTGGCGTTCGGAAGGGCGGGTCCTCCGGCCGATCCAACAGGGCGATCCGCTTATGGCCCAGCCCGAGCAGATGAGCCGTGGCAGAGTGGAAACCACCCCGGTGGTCCACCTCTATGCAGCTGAAGCCCCTTGCATAGGTGTCGATGAAGACCACAGGGAAGGGAGGCTGCTCAAGGTAGAGCCTCCGGAGAATCCGCGGATTCAGGCTGACCACTAGCAGCCCATCAACGCGACGTGCGCCAGCCAGGGCATCCAAATGAGCGATGTATTCCTCTTTCTTCTGTACGTTGTAGATGATGAGGAAGTAGTCATTGGTCGCAGTTGCCGTCTCGACCCCCCTTAACACTTCTACAAAGAAGTACTTGGTGAAGAAGGGCACCAAGACACCGATCGCTTGGGTCCTGCCTCTGGAAAGCGCCCGCGCTACGCGGTCCGGCCGGAAACTCAGCTTCTCCATCGCCTCCAGCACCCTGCGGCGGGTCCGCTCGCTGACGGAGGGGCTGCGGTTGAGCACACGTGATACCGTGCCGATCCCGACTCCGGCAACGCGGGCCACATCGTAGATGGTCATCTTCACGGTCTAGACCCTCAGCGTGACAAGCAAAGAGCTTGAGGTACTGGCTCGAACGAGTAAGCGTCGCTTGGTAGCGATTCTCCACAGTAAATAGCACTTAACAGTCGTAAGGTCAATTGTCGTAACGAGCAGTACCAGCCGTTCCAGGTCTCTGGCCACAGTGCACAGCCGCTCCAGCTTGCCTCGGGCATAGGGTCGCGGATGGGCTTCTGCCAAAAATTTGCCGTGATAATCTTAGCGCACGACGCTAACCTTATGTCGTTCCTACGCGTTTCTATGGTTAGAATGGGATAGAGATCTAGTCGCCAAATCCCTCTTGGGGGGAGCGGGCGAATCGGCATTCGGTGAAGCTCGCAGAAGCGAGCAGGGCAAGCCTTTCAGCCCGAACCGTTTAGCTAAGCTCGCAGGCGTTGGAAAGGCCTCGCGTATAGTTGTGGGGTCTTTTTCTTGTCTGCAGCTCCGCCTCAGGCGGCGACACTCCCGCCAAGAGATGCGGAACGTAGGCGGCGGGGATGACCCCAGGTGGTGGGAGGCCCGAGGTCCACTTTCCTTGGGCCTAGGAGGCATAGACGATGGGAACCCTTGATCTGGGGTTGGCGCCGCTTGAGAGCTACAGGGGCCTCATTGAGCCGGACGCGTATCAGGAAATTCTTGCAGCGGCTCAATGTTTGAAACGCTTGCGAGTCGTCCACAGCAATGCCACGCCAAAGGGCGGCGGCGTCGCGGAGATCCTCCGCTCGCTGGTGCCGATGATGCGAGACGTAGGCATTGACGCCAGTTGGTGGGTCCTGGAGGCCGACGAGAGATTCTTTACGATCACCAAGAAGATCCACAACGGCCTGCAAGGCAAGGTGAGTTTGCTTTGCGGAGAGGATGCCGAGTGCTACTGGCTCCACAACGAACGGGCAGCAAGTGCCATAGAGCTGGCTTTCGGTTCACCGGACATCTTGGTGGTTCACGACCCCCAGGTGATGGCGGTCCCCGCCTTCCTGCACAACGGGACCCGCACGGTGTGGCATTGCCACATCGATCTCACGGCGCCCGCCGGGGACACTCAGGCTTGGCTGCTGCCCCTCAGCCAATACTATGCCCGCTGTTTGGTGAGCATGCCGGAGTACGCCGCCGCCGGGCTCCCGCTGGATCGCACGGTGGCTTTCCCTCCGGCCATTGACCCCTTCGCGGCCAAGAACCGCTACCTGCCTCTGGAGGAGGCCCGCGCTAGGCTAGCCGGCCTGGGGATCGACTGCCGACGTCCCCTGGCTACCCAGGTCTCCCGCTTCGACCCCTGGAAGGACCCCTGGGGTGTTGTGGATGCCTACCGGCTAGCGAAAAAGCGGGTGCCTGGGCTACAGCTGGCCCTTGTCGGGGCCCTCACCGCTGTGGACGACCCTGAAGGCGTGGAGGTATGGCAGTCAGTTTGTTCGTACGCTGGCGACGACCCAGACATCCACATCTATGTCCAGCCCGAGGTCGGGGGTGATGACACCACTGTCAACGCTTTCCAGACGGCCTCTGATGTCGTCATCCAGAAATCGATACGGGAGGGTTTCGGCCTGACGGTGACGGAAGCGATGTGGAAGGGCACGCCGGTCATTGGAGGCGAGTGCGGGGGCATTCGGTTGCAAATCGAGGACGGGGTCAACGGCTACCTTGTGAGCAACGCCGTCGAGTGCGCGGAAAGAATCGTCGACCTGCTCGATGACCCCCATCGGGCAAGGGTGATGGGCGCCGCCGCCACAGAGAGCGTACGACGAAGGTTCCTGATGCCGCGGCTTCTCCTCGACTACCTACAGCTCTTTCAACAAATTGTGGTTGGACAGTTCTGTTAGCCTGACAGTGTCGGTCATGAGCAACTTTCGGAATCTGCATAAGCAGTTCCTGATGGACACCTGAAGGCTTGCTTGCGCTTTCCCGAAGATGGAGAGTGCCACTCAGAGGCTCCCTCCGGCCAGCACGTCCTGATTGACAATCCGGGCCGCTTGGCGGCACTGGCCGCCGACCGATAATCTCCTGCTTCTCAGGCAGGTCATCGGGGGGAGGGTGCCGCGAAGCCTGAGGGAACTAGGGCGGGTCGTTGATGTCGAGATGGTGCAACAACTCGTCTTCCGACCGGAACACCATCTGGCTGTGGTAGGCAAAGAACGGGCTCGGGGGTATCCGTTTGGGTAGCCACAGCGCGTACACTTTCTTCCCCCCGCGAAAGCCGTGCACCATTTCGCAAATCACACCAGCCGAAAGAGGAATGTAGATATCCGGGATCACCTTTCCTACCTGCGGAATGTACTTCGCATAGGTCACGCTCGGGTAGCGAACGATGACCAAACTGCTCTGGTCAATAAGGATGTGGTCGAACTTCACAGTTTGATCGCCTACGTCTCTGGCCAAGTCCGACAGCTGCTGACGAGTGTATCGCGAACCCGGTTCTTGTTTCCGCACCTTCGCTGTTCGGAGTTGGCCGACGTAATGTGCATCGTCCACGGAGCCCGGATCAAAGACAACGTATCCCGTCCTTCGTAGTCTGCCCGCTAGCCTTCGAGCTCCCTTCATCTGCGTGTCGCTGACGTAGCTCATCGGATAGCTAATGTATATTCTCTTTGCATCTGGTCTGAAAATCAGGTCATGCAAAGTCTGGGCGGGCTCGGCGCGCGCTACGACGAAGTGCGGCTTCCGAAGGCGCTGGGCCCAGCGAGAGGTGTCTCCAATCTCGCGATCCCTCCAGTGGAGTATGTCCATCAGAGAGATATCAGGGAATCTCTTGTGAGGATCAGCCTCAAGGCCCTGGTGGATATCTTTGATGTTGTGAGCGATGGTGACAAAACAGTCAGGCGATAACAGTTCCAGGAGGTGCTCTGGGAAAGCCTCAATGTAGGTGCTGCGCCAGTAGAACACGGCATGAGTTGCGACAGCTACGGCTTGGCGCCCGTTGTTGGCGTCCGTCCTTATTTCGTTCAGGCGACTCGCCACCTCCCTGTAAGCCTGGTCAAGCAGCTGCACGCGCTGGGCAGTCCAGTTCAGAATAGTCGCCTCGTCTGCTCGACCGCCTGACAATTCCCGCATGACCTGCCACATGTCTATGATTTGAAGCCGACGGTTGCGTTCCTTCGCAAGAGCTTGAACCTGACGCAGATACTCGATCCTGCCGCTGCCGCTAGTGCCAGTGACTACAACGGTACGCATTGTCATACCCTCTCACTTCCAAAAGGTGCTGCCGTTGGAAGCGACGCTATCGCTGACCTGGCTGGCTGCGTCGCGTCGCTTACTGCGTGGCTGGGCATCGGATCTCCCAGGTCGCGAGCCATCCCTCTGCCCTTGTAGGTACCACCATCGGTCATGCCGGCCCCATCCTACTCGCATGCATGGAGGATCGCAATGGAACGGCCAGTCGCCGGACGCGGTTCAGCGAGAGGGTCATCGATCCTATTCGTGCTTTTAGCCCTGGACGGTCGGGGCGACAGGGCGGCGCCGGCGTGTGTTTGTCAACCCAAAACAGCGCCACTGTGATGATGAAAAACGGCGCCACCCCTAGGTCTTGGCCTTCTCCCTTCTGCGCAGACTTTCTTTGAACCGGTAGGAGTCACCCTGGAACTCGATGATGTGGCAGCGGTGG
>DAOUEZ010000017.1:0-2176 GCA_034429995.1 Dehalococcoidia bacterium | reverse complement strand
GGTTCGACAGGCTCACCATGAGCGGTAGGCTCACCTGGTTCGACAGGCTCACCATGAGCGGTAGGCTCACCTGGTTCGACAGGCTCACCATGAACGGTAGGCTCACCTGGTTCGACAGGCTCACCATGAGCGGTAGGCTCACCATGAGCGTGGCTCTGGGGCGACTCCTGCTCAGCCAGGAGCTGAAGGGCGGCGTAGGGCGGTATCCCCAGTTCCCTCGACCAGCGGTTCAGCTCCTGCACGCTGCGCTGGCCGATGCCCCTCGGCGGCACGCTGATCACCCGCAGGAGGCAGATGGCATCGAACGGATTGTGCACCAGGCGCAGGTAGGCCAGGAGGTCCTTGATCTCCCGCCGCTCGTAGAAGCGGGTGCCCCCCACCAGCCGATAGGGGATGCCGCGGCGGACGAAGGCCTCCTCGAAGGGGCGCGACTGGGCGTTGGTGCGGTACATGACGGCCAAGGCCCGCGGCGAGTGGACGTTGTCCTTGGTCAGGGCCTCCACCTCTTCCGCTACGAAGGCCGCCTCCTCCTCTTCGTCGTAGGCCTCGTGCACCACCACCCGCGAGCCGCGCTGGTTCTCCGTCCAGAGCTTCTTCTCCTTGCGCTGGCGGTTGACGCTAATCACGTTGTGGGCCGAATCGAGGATGGTTTGGGTGGAGCGATAGTTCTGCTCCAGGTAGACGACCCTGGCCTTAGGGAAGTCCCGCTCGAAGTTGAGGATGTTGCGCAGGTCCGCCGCCCGCCAGGTGTAAATGGACTGGTCGGGGTCGCCCACGACGCAGATGTTGCCGTGGCCGCTGGCGAGCTGGCGGGCCAGCACGTACTGAGCGATGTTAGTGTCCTGGAACTCGTCGATGTGGATGTGCAGGTAGCGCTGGGCATACTTGTCGAGCACATCGGGGTGGTCGCGAAAGAGCTGGACGGTCTTCATCAGGAGGTCGTCGAAATCGACGGCGTTGTTCTCCTCCAGTGCCTCCTGATAGCGCCCGTAGACCCGCGAGACGACCTCCTGGAAGTAGTCGCCCACCAGATGAGCGTAGGCCTCGGCGGTGGAAAGCTCGCTCTTGGCCCGAGAGATCGTGCCCAGGACGGCCCGCGGCGATGTGCGGCGGGGGTCGAGGCCAAGCTCCTGCATCACCTGGCGGGCTACGGCGAGCTGGTCGGCCTCGTCGTAGATGGCGAACGCCCGCGACAAGCCTATCCGCTCGCCGTCCACGCGCAGGATGCGCGAGCAGATAGCGTGGAAGGTGCCCAGCGTTATGTCGCGACCGATGTCGGCGCCCAGAAGGCCGAAGACGCGGTCGCGCATCTCGCGCGCCGCCTTGTTGGTGAAGGTGACGGCCAGGATGCGACGGGGGTGGACTCGCTTGTGGGCGACGAGGTAGGCGATGCGATGGGCGATCACGCGCGTCTTGCCGCTGCCGGGCCCGGCGAGGATGAGGAGAGGCCCCTCGGCGGTTTCAACCGCCTCTCGTTGAGCCGGATTCAGCCCGCTCAGTATATCCATCCGCCCTCCTGACGGCATTCTAGCACCGCCCTCGGAGCTCATTCAACGACGATCGGGCACGCCGCACACTCCGGCGGCAGGTCTTCAAGGCTATCCAACCTTATGTCGAGCCCCGCCCGCCTGAGGAGGCTGACCAGCGCCTTCAGGGGCAGGCCCACGACGTTGCAGTAGCAGCCGTCGTAGGAGGCCACCGGATGGAACTGCTCGTCCTGGATGGCGTAGGCGCCGGCCTTGTCCAATGGCTCGCCGCGGGCGACGTAGGCGGCGATCTCGCCATCGCTGTAGTGGCGCATGCGCACCGCCGTCACCACGTGCGATGCGGTCCGCTGGCTGCTGCCGGCGTCCACCACGGCCAGGCCGGTGATCACCCGATGCGTTTTCCCCCTCAGGCGACGGATTGTCGCCGCGGCCTCCGAACCATCCGCTGGCTTGCCCAGGATGGCGTCGCCGTCCACCACGATGGTGTCGGCGGCGATGACGATGCCTTCGCTTTCGGCCCTGGCCACCGCCTCCGCCTTGGCCAGGGCCAGAGCCTCGGCCAGCTCCTCGGGCCTTCCCGAAGACGATGGTGCAACGTCCTCCTCGACCCGGGGGACAACCACTCGGAAGGGCAGGCCCAGGTGGGCCAGGAGCTGGCGCCGGCGGGGCGAGCGGGAGGCGAGGATGAG
>DAOUEZ010000016.1:0-21593 GCA_034429995.1 Dehalococcoidia bacterium | reverse complement strand
TGCACGCTGTGATTGGGCCCTAATGCTCTTGAACTACTCCTCTTGCCCGTAATAAAGTAGCGGGCCGAAGTACTCCCACTCGCCCTTGCCATCGTGCAAGACCACCTTCAGCAGCTTGGCGTTTCCGAGGGCCGTGTGGCCAGTGTCGCTGAAGGTGATGTTGACTTCGTCCAGGAGCAGGTCGCTGTGGAAGTCCTCGATGGGTTCCAGTGCATCCATGAGCCCCCCTCGCGTGAGGTTATCGCAGGATCCGCGAAGCGCCTCCACGGCCACCTCTGCCAGCGACTGGGCGTCAGGCGAGAAGTCGATCAGCTCG
This sequence comes from Dehalococcoidia bacterium, assembly GCA_034429995.1. Lineage (GTDB taxonomy): Bacteria > Chloroflexota > Dehalococcoidia > SM23-28-2 > SM23-28-2 > SM23-28-2. The sequence continues at coordinate 21,277 of DAOUEZ010000016.1, read as the reverse complement.
CGGTCGGACAGTCCGCTCCCTCTGCCATCGTAGCACACGACCTTTCTCTTCTCCGCCAGACGCTCATAGAAGCGGCGATAGTCAAGCCATTGCGACTCCAGCCCAGTGTGGCCCCAGGGAAGGTTTGGCATCTGCAGCAAGGGCACGCCTTCCCCCCGAGTCCAGAAGGCGATGTTCACCCCGTCGGCGGTCTGGGCGTACTGGATGCGCGGCTCCATGACGGCACTATCCTACTCGCAGCCGCGAGCGCTGGCAAGGGATGAGCCATGGCAACGCTCACAGAGCTAGATGAAAGCGTTACCCTTTTGGCTGAGGGAGGCCAGACTGTCTGGGAGGATGTTGCCTATTGCTGACGACCTAGGTGACCCCCATACCGGGGGGCCCCTTTGTCACCATGCTAGCCTGTGAATAGGAGCATGGCCCGACCCTTGCTACCCGCGATAGAGATCAGGCCTGCTCCTCTTCGGTCGGGAGTGTCTCTCCGGCGACCATCTGATAGAGCGGCCCGATGACCCCCAGGCTCGGACCCGCGGACATGCCGCCGTCGATCCGGATCGCTTGACCGGTGATGAAGGCGCTCTCGTCACTAGCCAGGAAGTGGAAAAGCGCCGCGACCTCCTCGGGGCGCCCCATCCGGCCGAGCGGGTGCAGGAGGCCCGCGAGGCGGTACTCCACGTCTACCTCCGCACCGCGTGCCATCGCTGTGTCAATTGTTCCCGGGCACACGCAGTTCACCCGGATCCCGCGGGGCGCGAGTTCCAGCGCTGCCGTCTTCGTGATCCCGATGATGGCCGCCTTGGAGGCGACGTAGGCCCCGTAGCTGGGCGTCCCGATCACCCCCGCCAGAGATGCCGTACTCATGATCGAGCCGCCGTTCGCGATGCGCGGCGCGGCGTGCTTGATGCCCCAGACGACGCCCTTGAGATTGACGCTCAGGTTCGCGTCCAACTCCTGCTCGGTCAGAGTGGCCAGGAAGCTATGCGCTCCCACACCCGCGTTGTTCACGACCACGTCGAGTCGGCCGAACTCCCGCAGCGCGGACTCGAGCAAGTTCTCGACGTCCCCTTCGCGGGAGACGTCGGCCCGCACGGCGAGACCCCCGATCTCCTCCGTCACCGGGCTGGCGTCCTCGAGGTCGCCGATCACGACCTTGGCGCCCGCCTGGGCGAAACGGCGCGCCGTGGCCTGACCGATGCCCGAGGCTCCGCCCGTTACCACGGCCACCTTGCCAGCGAGAGAGAACATTGGCGACTCGTTCATCCTCAATCCTTTCCGAAACGCCGCCCGACGGAAGGCGTCAGTAGGCGACCTCGTGCTAGGTCACAGATTGGTCCATCCTGCGCGCATCGTTCGCGTTGACCTTCGCTCCGAACCTCTGCGAGGCAACCCTCTTGCAGCACTGCTCGCTCCTTTCCCGCGGGCGATCCCCTACTGCCCCTGGGGGGCGAGGTCAAACCTCCAGGTGTCCACCAAGAATCGCTCATACAGATTCCGAAAGTTGTTGAGCACCCATACCCTTGGTGGCGTGCGGGAGGACAGGCGATCATTCCGGTGTTATCTCTAGCGCCTGTGGTGTCGTCGCCAGCCTCCGCACCAAGGCTGCATGTCGCTTGTTCATGCGCTGGAGATAGTCCTCGGGGTCCCCTTCGAGGAGGCGGAGACGAGCGTCCCGCCATTCGCCGCGAAGGTAGACGCGTAGCCGCCCGTCCCGCTCCAGCGCGTTCCGTACCCAGTGGGCAGCCGCGCCGCGTTCGGCGACTACCAGAAGCCTGCCGTCCTCGTCCACGTAGCCGACCGGGTTGCGCCAGCGCCTACCGGAGCGGCGGCCGATGGTTTCCACGATGAGGGCATTGCGCCGAGAATATGGCGGTAAGGGTACGCCCATCCGAATGCTCCACATCATGAGCGTATTAGAAATCGCCCGTATGACCTTTGACAAGCTCATTTGCCTGCTGGCGGCGCCTCCCCTACCTGGCGATCCACAGGTCGTGCGACAGGTGTCGCGTCAAGTTCTCGATGCCGTCCTCGGTGACGAGCACGATGTCCTCCGGCATGCCGCCGCAGACTTCCATCATCATATCGAAGGCCCCCACCTCCACGGCCAGCACCATGCCCGGCTGGATTACCGTCTGGTCGCCGGCGATAAGCCAGGGCGGCTCGTGGTTGATGAGCCCTTCGCCATGGCCGACGAAGCTGATGGTCAGCCACTGCTGTGGGTCGCGCTTTTTCTGGGCCCTTTGGGCCGCCGCGTTGATGTCGCCCGCCTGAATGCCAGGCTTAATGGACTCCAGGGTCTCCAGAAAGGTTTCCTTGGCAATGTTGTAGATCTTGCGCTGTTTCTCTGACGGGTCGCCGACGCAGAAGGTGCGCTGGAAGTCCATTTGATAGCCCTGGTAGGTGGGCCCGCAATCACTGATGCCCTGGTCACCCCACTCGATGACGCGATCTACCGGCTGGGTGATCCAGCGGTGGACGCCGCCGGCCTCTCTGGGGTTGCTAGAGAAGCAAAGCCATGTCCCCACGTTGGGCGTATCCCAGAGGCCATTCTTGAGGGCCGCCTCCCAGAAGACCCTGTGCACCTCCCGCTCGTTGACGCCGGGCTTTATGGCCCCGAAGGCAGTGCGTACGCAGTCGCAGGCTCTTCTGCACCCCTCGCGAATGGTCTCGATCTCCCAGGGTGTCTTGACCATCCGCTGCTCCCAGATGGCCTTGTCGGCGCTCACCACCTTGGCCCCCAGGCCGTGCAGCGCCTCGCGCAGGGCCTCAAACTCGTCGAAGGAGAGGTAGGTGTCGATCTCGGGCCCCGTCTCGAACCCGATCACTTTGCCGCTCAGGTCCAGATCCTTGATGGTGTCCAACAATAGCGGCATGAACTCCTGGTGGGATGTGCCCCACTCCCTCACCTCGCTCCAGATGCGCACGTCCTTGATGTGGGTGGTTGTTCGGAGGCACCACACGTACGCCCCGTGGACGACGGCCACAGGATCGCGATCCTGAAGGACGAGCATGCCGCTGCGCCAAACATCGGTGTGCATCTGGGCGACGTCCGTCCATCCACCGTAGTACCACCAGTTGGTGGGGGAGAACGAAAGCAAGGCATCGATCCCGTGCATGGCCAGAATCCGCTTCGCCGTGTCGATGCGCAGGCGGTATTCATCGTACGGGATGCGGGGCCACTTGGGTTTGTCCTGGAAGAAGCTCTCCACAACCTGCATCGCCATCGTAGTTACCCTCCTTTCCTTTCCGCAATCTCTTTCCGGACAGCGCGTGTCGAACTCCCGCTCTTTCCTTATCGGGCGAAAGAGCCCGCCAGTCAGGCTTAGCTCTCCTCTAGGTGTTCAGCCATCAACGTCCAAAAGAGTCGGGCGTACCGCTCGAAGTCTCGGTCAGGCAGTGCGTGCGATAGGAGGAACATGCCTTCGCCGGTGCACTCCCAGAGGACTGCAACGTCCTCGGCCGACAGCGGGGTAGGCGGGCCACCGGGACGCCGCGCCGGGTGAGCAGTGAGGATTTGCGCGTGCTGGCGGATGTACGTCTCCACCTTGTCCCTCAGCATTGCTTCAGCAATCGTAGGATCGTGGTTGACGACGAAGTCCATGATGAGCGCTATCAGTTTCTTGTACTCAGAGAAGCGGCCCAGAAACCGATCGCAGAGGAGGTTCATGGCGTCTTGTCTAGAGGCCAAGTGAGCGGAAATCTCACTACGCGCTCGTGTGTCTTCCTCTATGAAGCGGGCAACGGTGCTGGAGAACAGCTCCTCCTTATCGCGAAAATAGTGATAGAGGGTCCCCATCGAGATGCCGGCAGCGCGGCAGATCTCGCGGGTAGTGGTGGCGCGGTAGCCCTTGCAAACGAACAGCTCCAAAGCCGCGGTAGTGATTGTACGCCGCCTCTCTTCTTCGTCGACCACTCTCGGCATATGGCCTCCTCACGTTTATGATCCAGCGCTCGCTCAACGTCCTGCACTCCACCCTGGTTGTCGTCAAGCTCACAGTAACCATCCCCCGCCTGGGGTTGATCGCCATCGGCCCCTGCTTCGGCCTGAGTCTTACTCGACCTTGTATAGTGGGCCGAACCACTCAAACTTCCCCTTGCCGTCCTTGACAGTGGCCCGCAGCATCCTCATTGTGTCGAGGGCGGTGCGGTCGGTCTCGCTGAAGCTGATGGTCATACCCTCCAACATGAGGTCGCTGTGCCAGTCTTGGGTAGACAAGGTGGCATCCATCAGTCCCTCCCGCGTCAGGTTGTCGCAGGCTCGGTCCAGAATGTCGACCGCTAGTTCTGCCAGCACCTGACCATAGATGCTGAAGTTGGTGGGGCTGGGCCCGCCGTACTCTTGCATGAGGTCACGGTGTCGGGCTACGGCCGGGTCGTCACGCCCAACGGCCAGCTTGAAGGGGAAGAGGGTAATGGCACCCTCGAGGAGCTCGGGCGAGACGTACTGAAACATCATGTCGTCGGAACTGATGTAGGTCAGGATCAACGCGGGATCCCATCCCAGGCGGTCGGCGTCCTTGATAGCCTGGGAGGCGAAACCGGGCCCGGTGAAGATGACCAACACCTCGGCGTCAGAGTTGTGCATGTTGACCACCTGCGAGCGGACGGAGACTGCCTTGAGATCAACACCCTGCGTGGACACGAGCTCGTTCTTTTCGGGATCCAGGCCATCCCTGAGCCCTTGCAGGCTGTCCTCGCCCATAGGGGCGTCTACGCACATCGCGGCCACCTTCTTGCCGGGCAGGTTTTCCGAGATGTATCGACCGAAGATCTGTCCCTCCGTCCTGTAGCTGGGAAGCATTTGGACGGTCCAGGGATGCCCTTCGGGGTCGGCGCCGAACATGGAATGCCCGGCGGAGAGCAAGATATCGGGTACGCCCTGCTCGTTGATGTAGTCCCAAGAGGCGAAATGGGGGTTATCGCTCAAGGAGCCGACAAGGGCGAATACCTCATCCTGCTCCACCAGCTTGCGCGCCGCCTCGAGGCCCTTGGCCGGGTCGTCTAGGTTGTCCTCGATCTTGTAGACGATCTTGCGGCCGCACACGCCCCCCTGAGTGTCGTTGATGTAGTTGAAGTAGGCTTCCGTAGCCTTGGGGATCATGGAATAGACCGCTCCCGTGCCGCCGGTAAGAGGGCAATCTGATCCCAGGACTATCTCCGTGTCGGTGATACCCGGCACCTCCGCCGCTGGCGTAGCGCTGCCGGTCACTGTGGCTGTGGGCATGCCGCTAGGGGTAGGGCCCTCCGCCTCTTCGCAAGCCATTGTCAGGGGGATGGCGGCCAGGCAGGCTAGAAGCAGAACAGCCAGCAGAGGGATGGCTTTGCCTGGCAGCGACACAACATGCCTGACTTTCATCCTCGACCCCCTTCCATGACGTTCCCTACGGGTAGGAAACCTTCGCTGCGTCTTCGAGCCCCAATTCGTCGAGCTTAGGGTGGCCGGGCCTGACAACCGGAAACGGAGGTCGAAGACTGCGGTAGTGATTCCACGGTCCCCCGGGGATGGTGATCGAGCGCTCGCTCAAAACCCTACCCTTCAGCCTGGTAGTTGTCAAGGCCGCATACTCGTCCTGTCGGGTGCCAAAACTCCGTCGCGACGGTCGGTGCAGGCTGCCAATTCACATTCCTGGTGCAACCGTGGGAACCTCTAGCCGAAAAGCGGGAACTCGGCCTTTCGACCGAGCGGTCCGAATTGGTTCTGCTTGGAGTGGGAACAGGAAATCGAACCCCCAACAAGTTGCCTGGAAGGCAGCTGTTCTATCGGCTGTCAATCCTGGACTGCGGGTACCCGAATTGCAGACCTCGAGGGCCGGGGGGGATTCGAACCCACGACTCCTGGATCGAAAGTCCGGGATCCTTCAGGTGGCCACTAGGAGCTGCTCATGCAGATTCCGGAGGTTGCTCACGAGACAAGGGCCCTGCCACGTGCTGCGCCCTTGGTGAAGGTGATGCTGTCCACAATTGCCTGGCACTCAGCCTGTCGGCTGTCTGGGCGTACCGGGTGCGCGGCTCCATAGCGGCACTATCCTAATACCGTCGCTGCGGTATTGCGAGCGGCCTGCTCCCACACCACCTCGTACGTCCACTCATGGCCATGGTCTTTCGCTTCCCTCGATGAAGCGCAGGCTCCACAGCAGGGGCCGGGAGTATGGCGGCTGGCCGATCATGGCGCGCGCCAATTGGGCCAGTGCCTCCTCGATGTGGGCGTCCAGCATGCGGTGGCCTGCCTCAGCGGTAGCCAGCCGGGGCTCGCCTACGTAAGTGGGCTTGTTGCGAGCCGTGATCCACCCCAGAGCGAAGGCCAGGGCGGGCAGGTCGGCGGCCAGTTGGCGGGCTCCGAGCCGCCTCAGCAGGGGGCGGGCGGCCATTACCAGCCGGTAGACCAGTGACCGTCGGCCGATAGTCACCCAGCCCAGCGATTCCCGCTCCGAGGCCACCTGCTCGGGCGCCGTGGCCAGCATGAGAGACGTCTCGTTACGGCCGGCATGGGAGTCAGTGATGTCGCCGCAACTACCCGGCGCGGTACCCGTGGTCATGAGGAGGATCGGGTCGCACTCCACCATGCGGCGGTAGAAGTTCAGGAACGGCGCGACAATAAAGAACCGATGCTTGCGGTACACCCTGCGAACCGCCTTCTCGATGGCGATCTGATGGCGGGGGCCGCCGTGGTTGTCCGTGATGAGCAGGTAGCGGAACCCCTGCTCAGCGAGAGAGCGACCGGTGGAGACGAGCAGGTGGTATATAGCGCGACTGTCCACGTTGACTGAGCCTGGCACGGGGATGGTATCGCAGCCAGCATAGAAGGTGGGAAGCACCAGGCGGTCGTAGTCGGGGTGGTGCTCCTCCAGGCGGGCCAGGAGCCGGGCCTGGAGCTCCCTGGCCACGATGGCGTCGGTGGCGATAGGCAGATGGGGGCCGTGAACCTCCAGCGGGCTCAGGGCCATAAGGACGATGGTGTGGGCGTGATCCAGCCCGGCCACTTCTTGGGCGTTGAGATCAGCGTAGTGAAGGGTCCTCCCAGCCATCCCGCTCCCGCTCAGTGCCTGCATCTTAGAGCAAGGCCATGGTGCGTGAAAACGACGGCGTTGTCAACATGACTAGCTGTCCAGGCCAGCCTCGAGTTATGATGGCGTTCGGGAGATCCAGCCCCGCCAATACGAGTGGGCGGCAGCGCAAGGGGAAAGGACGGATGAATCATTGGCGCCCCACAAGTGGGAGCGGCGTACGCACCCGACTTCCGGCGCGCCTGGGAGATGGCGCTCGCTCACTGCGGCTGTTCCCCGCGGACGCTGGTGCTCCCATCTTATTTTAGCCGAGTGCCCATGATCTTCGACGTTGGCGCAACGCGGACGTAGAAAGCCGAGGCAAAGGGAGAGAGTGCGCCTACACATACACCCACCCCTAGCCCACCCCGAACCACACACGATGGCCTTGGCCAGCGGCACCGGCCTTAGTCCAGGTGCTCTTATCGGAACTCAAACAGCGGGCCGAAGTACTCCCACTTGCCCTTCCCATCCTCCACGGTAGCCCGCAGCATCCTGCCGGTCTGGAGGGCCGTGTGGTCCGTGTCGGAGAACGTGACATTCACCTCGTCCAGGAACAGGTCGCTGTGAAAGCCCTTGATGGACTCCAGGGCGTCCATGAGCCCCTCGCGCGTGAGGTTATCGCAGGACCTGCTCAGCACCTCCACCGCTACCTCTGCCAGCGTCTGGGCATAGACGGTGAAGTTGGCGGGGCTGGGCCCGCCGTACTCGCGCATCAGCCGGTAGTGTTCGGCTACGGCCAGATCGTCGGTCGAGGCCGCCAGCTTGAAGCCCTGGAAGCTAATGGCGCCCTCCAGGAGCTCGGGCGAGACGAACTGAAATATCATTTCGTCGGAATTGATGTAGCTCAGCATCCACTGGGGATGCCAGCCCAGGCGGTCGGCCTGTTTGATGGCCTGGGAGGTGAAGCCGGGATTGCCAATAGCAGTGACCACCTCGGCGCCAGCGTTCTTCATGTTGGTCACCTGGGAGCTGATGGAGACCGCCGTGAGCTCGTAGCTCTGCTCGGAGACGATCTCGTTCTTATCGGGGTCCAGGCCGTCCTTCACACCTTGCAGGTGATCATAGCCTTGCATGATATTCGAGTAGAGGATGGCCACCTTCTTGCCAGGCAGGTTCTCAGAGATGTACTGGCCGAAAAACGTCCCCTCGGTCCTGTTGCTGGGGATCATCTGGACGGTCCAGGGGTGCCCTTCGGGGTCGGCGCCGAACATGTGAGACCCGGCGGAGACCAGGATGTCGGGCACGCCGTTCTCGTTCAGGTAGTCCCAAGTGGCGGAGTGAGGAGCATCGCCCAGGGAGCCGACCACGGCGAACACCTTGTCCTGCTCCACCAGCTTGCGCACCGCCTCCATGGCCTTGGCCGGGTCATTGCCGTTGTCCTCCACCTTGTAGACGATCTTGCGACCGCAGACGCCCCCCTGGGTGTCGTTGATGTAGTTGAAGTAGGCTTCCGTAGCTTGGGGGATCGTAGCGTACACCGCCCCCAACGTCCCGGCGAGGGGGCAGTCGGCTCCCAGCAATATCTCCGTGTCGGTGATGCCCGGCACCTCCGCCACGGCGGTAGGAGTGCCAGTCACGGTAGCGGCAGGTGTGCCAGTGAGTGTTTCCTCCTCTTCTTCCTCTTCGCAGGCCACTGCCAGTACCAGCAGCAGCGCTGCTAGGGCTAGGAAGATCGGCCAGAATTTGCCTAGCTTTCGCACGGCTGCATCAGCCCCCTTTCTTCATCCCCTTGTTCTTGGCATGCTAGACAGTCGAGCTAGCCCTATCCTACCCACAGGCGCGAGGGTTGGCAAGGACGTAGGGACGCCTAGCTGCGCCGCTATTCGCGCTGGATCAACTGGTGGGACTGGCCGAGGCGTCTGGTTAGCAAACGGTCAGCAAATGATAAGGCCCCCAAACAGAAACGCACCGTGAGGGGGCCTTTTCCGTATCTGGAACCTGGAGGGCCGGGTGGGATTCGAACCCACGACTCCCGGATTAAAAGGCAGCGAGTGAGGGCCTAATTGCCAAGGCAGTAGATTCAGAAACTTCAGGGAAACCACAGGTTTAGCGGAGATCCCGGGGTCCAGCGCCACCATCATGGAGTCGCCCGTCGAGTCGGCCGGCGGGGCTGAAGAGGGCGTGGGCCTGGGCAGCCTTCTCAACGCCATAGGTGGTAGTGTAGCGCCGGGCTATGGCTGGGGGTCGAGTGTCCGTCAGGACTGGATGTCCATTTCCGGGTTTGCCGCTGCAGCCCAGGGTAGTCCTCCACCGCCTCCCTGGCCGTAGTTCCGAACCGCACCACCCGCTGCTTGTCCCCTCGCCGTGCAAGATCCTCAGCCGCTGCCCCTCCAGGTCCAGGTCGGCCAGGTCCAGGTTCACCAGCTCCGTCCGCCGCATCCCCGTGTCCAGAAGCATCAATATCATCGCCCGGTTGCGACTGCCCCAGTAGAAGCGGGTGTTGCAGCAGGCTAAGAGCCTCCCTATCTCCTCCGCCGTGTGGGGCTGTACGATCTTCTGCGGCAATCGATGGACGCTCTCTTCGGCCAGGAAGTCAAGTCGACACGGCGCGAATCTGCTAGATATCTGCAAACTCGGTCAGTTCGTGCCACGAGACCGTAGGCTGAGCCTCAAGCAGCCGATAGTTGTGTGTTGTCCCCGAATGAGCGACGATCTCAAGAGCCCCCGGTGCCTAAGACCCAAGGGAGCCAGCATGACCTGCGGAATCATTCTGTACGAAGCGCAGGGGTGGACGGGCAGAACTCCGACTGAGCCGCGTCATGAACGACGACTGGAGGGATATTATGAGTGATCTGGTCACGCGTACCGACAAAGATGGCCTGTGCACGCTGACCCTCAACCGACCGGACAAGGTCAACGCGCTCAATGTCCGGATGTTCCTGCAGCTTCGAGCTCACGTGGATGAGATTGCGGGGCTGACGGAGACGATCGGATGCGTGGTCCTCAGGGGTGCGGGCCGGGCCTTCTCCGCTGGCCACGACCTCAAGGACATCCAAGCAGGTGAGAGGCCACCCCATCCCCACTTTCAAGCGGAGACGGTGACGAGCCTCGCGAATCTGCCGCAGCCGGTCATCGTGGCGGTCCACGGTTACTGCTACACTGGCGCCCTCGAGTTGGCCCTAGCAGGAGATCTTATCATCGCGTCGGTGTCAGCGCGGTTTGCGGATACCCACAGCAGGTGGGGGCTGATGCCTATCTGGGGGATGAGCCAGCGTCTGCCGCGCCGCGTAGGAGTGGCGAAGGCGAAGGAGATGATGCTCACGGGGCGCGTCTATACTGGCGAGGAAGCCGCGGCGATGGGACTCGTTAACCTTTGTGTTCCTGACGAGCGCTTCGATGAAGAAGTCGAGGCGCTCGCGCGCTCCGTTCTCGAGAACTCGTGGTTCAGCAATCGGGTGAACAAACTCCTCGTTAACCAAACCGACGGCATGTCGCTGCCGGACGGCCTGCGCTACGAGATCGAGAAGAGCCCGGGCTGGGCACCAGATGCCTGGGAGCGCATGGCCCAGTTCGGGAGGAAGAAGTAGGTCGGCGCTTCACCCGTTATGCCCACGCCTCAGGCGGTACCCAAAAGAGCCAGCCACCAGGTCCGCCCCGGCCCGGTGGCTGGTTTGAGCGAGCACAGACGGGCTTACTGTTCGCTGCTCTCGGCGGGTCGCCAGAAGACCCAGCCGTTAGTGGAATGGCCGGTGACCGCTTTGGCGGCTGCGCTGAGGGAGGCGAAGAGCTGGTCCCCGTACTCGACCGCCCTTCCAACGGGACGATCCTTCGCCTCCACTATTACAGCAGTGTGCGGCTGGCCTTTGTGCCTCGCCGTGAGAGTGGTGCCCACGGGCGGTAGGTGGCGGGCGATCTTCTTGCGCTGACGCTTGGTGGTCATGATGCACCCCCTACTCCGAGCTAGCGTCTGCTGCCGACGGATCGACGTCTCTGGCCGCCCATGCACAAATCTGTTTAGCGTCGTGAACTCTCCGTTCACCTGTGCCTTCAATCCATACCGGCGATCATATGTCAGGATCCGGCCCTCACCCCGCAAGGTGCGCCATATCTCTTTCAATTTTGGATACTTCTCTGTCCTGCCGCTCTCCCATTCCCAATACTCGTTCGTGCTTCTTCCTCCCTCTCTCCACTTCCTCAGCTTGCCATTCTTGTCTAGGGCATCCCAGTATGACCTTGCCAGGAAGCCGTCGAGTAGGCCTCTGAGGAGAGCGCAGGCTTCTTCATAGAATCCGTGGGCAGCCAGGAAGCATGAGCCTTCTGCAAGCACACTAGATTCGAACAGCGCCGTTTCTCATATCGGCCTTGCCGGTACCGGGGCATGGTGTAACCATGAGTTGAAGGCTGTGACGTACCTCTCGGCACGATCGATAGGACAACCGGACTCCGTAAATCGCCTGACTTGGGTCGCTTTCGTCAGTAGTTGCTCTAGGTACTGCATTGGATCATCACTACGTTTGCTGGGCGACGCACTTGCGCATGATACGGCAGGGACAAGAGCCCGGCGCCGGCGGTGATGATGCCGTTCTCCCGCTTGGGGGTAGTCGGGCGTCCGAGTGGACCCTCAGCGCGTCCCAGGGTCGACTCCCAAGTTGATCATCGACTCCGAGCAGATGCACACCAGCGACAAGATTGTATCGCAGAATTCGCGGTACGTCCCTCACAGTCATATGGAATACCTGGAATGTCCTTGAGCGGACTCAGGATACAACATGTGCCAACTCTAGCAGGTCATCTCCAAGCGATACGGCCTCCAATCTTCGTTGGACGGCCGGTGATCCCCGGCATACCCACTAGGCAAGCCCTCCGCTTCGCAATAGAGGCATCTTGACAGCGGCGGCAATATACCTATAATGTAGGTACCCCCACAACGAGGTCTATTCTAGTCGAGCCCTGCTTGCGGCACTCTTCGGGTCTTGAAGGCCCCCGAAAACAGGGTCGACGCGCCAGGTATTTGCATTGTCTTTGAAGCACACGATCCTCGGCATCCTCATCGATAGGCCCATGCACGGCTACGAGCTGAAGCGCGCCGTGTCGCCCGCCCTGTCGCGGGACCGGCTGATGAATGACGGCGTGCTGTATCCGCTGCTTGCCAAGATGGAGAAGGAGGGTCTCGTCAGGAGCAAGGTGGAGAGAAACGACAAGGGGCCCAATCGCCGCGTATTCCATCCTACGGCGAGCGGGCGGCGGGTTTTCTTCGAGTGGCTGCAAGACTCGGCTTTCGAAGAGGATCTGGTCACCTATGATTTCTTCCTCGGCCATCCCTTCCTCAGCAAATGCGTCTTCTTCAAGCACCTGACCCGCGAGGAGATCCGCACCAAGCTGATGGCTCAGAGGGAGAGCGGTCTGGCTAAGCTGAAGGCGTTCAATCGAATCCGGGAAGGGATGGTCGAACGGGGTGTCGACCCGTTCCGCATTGCCATTCTGGACCTGGGCATCGCTCAGCACCGCGAAAAGATCCGGTGGCTGGAGAAGATGACGAAGGAGCTGCCCGAGGGCTCTTCTGTCGTGAGACTAAGGAGGACCACATGATTGAGAGCCTACTGACCGAAGACCAGAAGAAGCTGCGAGATGAAGTGCGGGCGTTCGTGCGCGATGACGTGCCCCGCCAACTCATCCTCGATATGGATACCGAGAAGGTCCACTATCCACGCCAGTTCGTGGAAGCGATTGCCAAGCGACGGTTGTTGGGGCTGCGCTTCGCGGAGGAATACGGCGGGCGGGGGCTTGGCTACCGCGACGAGATCGTGGCCGTGGCGGAGGTGGGAGTGCTGGGCGCACTGGCGTGCCTGTACTCCCTGCCCATTATTGTCGGCGAGGCGCTGAACGTCTTCGGCACGCCGGCCCAGAAGGAGAGATGGCTGCGGCCCACCCTCGAAGGGAAGCTGATGGTAGCTGTGGCCCTCACAGAGCCGCGCGGCGGCTCGGATGTCTTCGGAGCGACGACCACCGCCATTCGGGATGGCGATAGCTATGTTCTCAGGGGTGAGAAGCGGTTCATCGTCGGCGCCGAGGGGGCTGACTACTTCTTGGTGTACGCTCGCAGCGACCCCGATGCTCCATCGCATGAGGGGCTCACCGCCTTCATCGTCGAGCGCTGCCCAGAGGTAGAGGTGCAGCACGTCTACGGCCTGATGGGCGCGCGCGGCGGTGGTACGGGCCGTGTGTACTTCCGAGATGTCCGCGTGTCGGCGGAAAACGTGATCGGCCGCGAGAAGGGTGGGACCCTAGTGTTCTACCAGTCGATGGTTCCGGAGCGGATAACTAGCGCTGCCGGTTCAGTTGGGGGGGCGCGGGCCGCCCTCGAGATCGCTGCCCGCTACAGCGACCGCCGCAGAGCATTTGGCAAGAAGATCCGCGCCTTTCAGGGGATCAGCTTCATGGTGGCCGATAGCATCACCATGCTGGATGCGGCGCAGGCGCTGGTGTATGCTGCCGCCCACTCTGTCGACAACGGCGACGAGCCGAATCGCGCTCGCCGGCTAGTGTCGGAGGCCAAGAAGTTCGCCACCGAGACCGCATGGGAGGTCATCAACAAAGCCATGCAGATCATGGGCGGCATTGGCTATACCAACGTTTATCCCATCGAGCGGCTGTTGCGCGACGGACGGCTGGCACTGATCTGGACGGGCACCAGCGAGGTCATGAACCTAATCATTCAGCATGAATACTACCGCGAGCTGGGTATGGACCGCCGCATGCGAGACGTGGAGGCCGATGCCCCTGACGCCGACCTGACCGACGAGAAGGTGTATGGGTAAGCGGGGTTCCTTGAGGAGACGCTCGGTCACCTGTCTGACCTAACTCTGCCTGAAAGACGTCGCTCGTCAGGATCATTCGTCGAAGCCGCGTAGGGAACGGCTCCTCTGTACCGACGCGATTGCCCTCGATGCCTTGACGCCACCGAACGTCCGACAGATCTCCGCTCACTGGTCCCTCCGTGCCGTCCAACATTCGTTGGACGAGCTCGGCGCTCGGGCTAGATGGGTAGAGAGCCTGCCTGAGAAGCAGCAGATCATCGGCCGGCGACCAGTGCCCGCAGGCGGCCCGGATTGTCAATCAGGACGTCGTAGCCATAGCGGTCGGCTGGGCACCCCCGCCTTGAGGAGAGCGAGAGCAAGCCTTTAGGCGTCCATTAGGAACCGCCTAGGCAGATTCCGAAACTTGCTGACGAACCACAGTTGTCTGGTTCAAGCGTAGTGGCAGGCGACCCAGTGCTCCCGCCCAGCCGCCTGCAGATGGGGCGCGACAAGGTCACACTGCGGCCTCCTGTCTGGACAGCGATGGCGATAGGCACACCCATGAGGTGGCACCGAGCAGTCGGCAGGCTCCGCGAGGAAGGGTTTTGAGTCGCTGTCGAACCCTGCTCCGTCAGAGGACAAGGTGGAGGCGAGCAGTTTCGTGTAGGGGTGCATGGGTTTGCCAAAGATGGCATCCACTTCGCCGACCTCAACGAACTTCCCCAGATACATCACGGCTACCTTCTGGCTCATGCAAGCCACTACTTCCAGGTCGTGGGAAATGAATAGATAAGTCAGCCCGAATTCCTGCTGCAACTCTTTGAGTAGGCAAAGAACCTGAGCCTGAACCGATACGTCCAGGGAGGAGGTTGGCTCGTCCAGGACGACAAAGCGGGGCTCCACAGCCAGCACACGCGCGAGCACCGCCCTCTGAATCTCGCCTCCGCTCAATTCGGCGGGGTACCTGGCGAGATGCTCCGGCTGTAGGCGCACGAGTTCCAGAAGTTCCTCCACTCGCCGCTTTCTCTCGCCTTTCGTGCCTAGATTCCGCAGCTGGAGGGGCTCCAAGATACTGTCGCCCACTCTCATCCGCGGGTTCAGGGCGGAGTCCGGATCCTGAAAGACCATCTGGATTCTGGGTCTGATCGCGCGAAGAGTCCGACCATTGACACCAAACAAGTTGATGCCCTCGAAGAAAACCTGGCCGTGGGAGGGCCTCAAGATCCTCACCAAGACCTTCCCCACGGTGGTCTTGCCGCTGCCGCTCTCGCCGACGAGACCGAAGCTCTCCCCTTCCTCTATGTGGAACGACACGTTATCGACCGCCTTGAGGAACCGGTTACCAAGCAGGCCCTGCCTGAAGTACTTGCTAAGCTCAGCTACTTCCACTAGGCCCATGCCGAAGACACCTCACGAAGTGACCGGCCACGGCTTCGCACATGACTGGGTGGCTGCTATGACAGGCTGGCAAAGCAACGGGGCAACGGGGATGGAACCTGCAACCCGATGGTAGGTCTACAAGCGATGGACTGGCGCCAGCTATCGGCTTAAGTCCCCTTCGAGGAACGGATTCAAGCAGCCCCTGAGCATACGGATGTAGAGGATGCTGGGACAGCTCGCCCGGAGTTGCCAACTCAACGATTTCGCCTGCATACATCACCGCTATTCGGTGGCAGACAGTGAAGGCAGCGAGAAGGTCGTGGGTTATGAACAGGACAGAAGCCTTGGATTCTTGTTGCATTCTCTGGATGAGTGCCAAGATCTGGACCTTCCGGGGACCGTCTAGCATCTTGGTCGGTTCGTCGGCTATGACCAACGAGGGGCCGCAGGCCATCGCCATGGCGAGGGCTGCTCTTTGGCGCATGCCTCCGCTGAACTCGTGGGGGTAGTCCCTAACGCGATCTGCCGGAATTCCAACGAACCGGAGAAACTCCAGGCTCCTGGCTTTGGCCTCTCTCTTTCTCACCTTATTATGCGCCAGGACGGACTCAGTGACCTGATCCTGGATGCGCATGACGGGGTTCAAGGAGGTGGAGGGGTTCTGCAGCATCATGGCGATCTCCTTGCCGCGGATATTCCTCATCGCCTCCTCGTCCAGGTCGAACAGACTCAGCCCGTTGTAGTGGATTTCGCCCTCCATGGTTGCGTTTCTGGGCAGCAGCCGCATTATCGATAGGCCCAAGACCGTCTTGCCGCAGCCTGTCTCCCCCACCAAACCCAGTATCTCGTTGTCCCCCACGGTCAGGTCGACCCCATCCACCGCCCTGACGAGCCCTTCAGGAGTGGCGAAGCAAACTCTGAGTCCAGCAATATCAAGGCAGCTCATATTACATCCGCGCAGGTGCCCACTGCTTTAGTCTGGGATTTGCCCATTCCTCCCAGGCGTGGCCAAGAAACACCAGGGCGAGGACAGCCAGAGTAATACAAGCCCCCGGTGGAAGCATCCACCTCACCCATACGTCGGAGATGAAGATAGAGGGATACTCAAAGGCGTAGTGCAGCATGGCCCCCCAGCTCTTGGCAGCGGGGTCGCCTAGCCCTAGAAAGCTAAGCCCCGACTCGGCCAGAATCACATGGCTTGCCTCCAGGACGAGCTGAACGAGGGCTAGAGGCAGGACCTGAGGGAAGACGTAGCGGCGAATTATGTAGGGGTCGCGAGCGCCAAGCATGTGGACGCCATCCACGTACTCTCTGTTCCTCTGGCTCAGCACCTCTGAGCGAATTATGCGCGTCGTCCTGGGCCAGCCAAAGATGACGAAGATCAGGATGAGGTTCCAGACACTAGGTGTGAGCAACGTGGCAATAAGAATGATCAATGGGAATCGCGGAACCAGGAGGAATACGTCTACCACTCGCATGGCGACGAAGCCAAGCCTCGAATAGTATCCTGAAAGCAGGCCCAGGCTGACCCCGATCGCCGTGGAAGCGACGCTGGCGAAGAAGGCGATAAACAGCGAGGTTCTGGCTCCATAAAGAAGCTCGCTGAACAGGTCCTGGCCGATGTCGTTGGTACCCAGCAGATGGCTCCCGGAAGGTGGGAGCATAGGCGTTCCTCTCTCCCAGGGGTCGAATGGGGCCACATAGGGTGCCAGGATTGCCACCAGGCCAAACAAGGCCAGAATGCTCACCCCAACGAGGCTCAGGGGTTGCCGGACGAGCAGCTGCAAGAGTTGCCTCATTGCCTTCGTACCCTTGGGTCCAGGCGGCTATAGAGCATGTCCGCGCCGAAGTTGGCAGCGACGACCAGCACCGTTAGGACGAGAAGACTGCCCTGAATCAGGGGGTAGTCCCGTATCACAGTCGCATCGTAGAGCAGGCGTGCCATGCCCGGATATGCAAATACCGTCTCCACGAAGATGGCCCCCATCACGAGGAAGCCCAGGGTCAGGGCCACCATGGTGACTATGGGGAGCAGAGCGTTGCGCAGGACATGGCGAAGCATGACATCCCGCTCCGATATGCCCTTGGCCCTGGCCGCCAGGATGTAGTTCTCCCCCAAGACTCCGAGCACAGAGTTCCTGGTCAGAAGGTAGACGCCTGCCAGATGGGTGAGGACGAGGGCAGTGGCGGGCAGGACTAGGTGGCGTCCAATATCCAGGGGGCGCGCCAGGACACCCGAATGGTTCGCCCAGGGCGTCTCAGCGCCGGACATCGGCAGAATTCCCAGCTTGGCACTGAATAGAATGATCAGCAACATAGCGAGGAAGAAGGGCGGCCAGGAGCCCAAGGACAGGATGGAAACCAGGAGGGTGGTGTCCGTCTTGCTATTTCTTTTCCAGGCCGAGATGACGCCAAGAGCGACGCCTAGCGCAACATAGATGGCCGCCGATGTCCCCACGAGGAGCAGCGTCCACTTCAGGTGGCCCATGAGAACGTCGGAGACAGGGGCATTGAAGTAGATAGACCAACCCAGGTCACCGCGGACCAGGTTGTGCACGTACTCGCCGAACTGCTCTACCAGGGGCCTATCAAGGCCGTAGTAGTTCTCCAGCTCCTGGCGCGCTTCTTCGCTCATGACCACAGGCATATCTGCGCTTGGGTCGGCCGTGATGTACGCCAGGGGGTCTCCCGGCATGAATCGCGGCAGGAAGAAGTTCAGCGCTAGGACGACCGAGAACGCAACCAGATACTGGGCGCTCTTGCTGGCGATATTCATCTTCCACTGACGGTGTAGTCTGCAGCGCCCACCCTAGCGCTCAATGAAGACGAGCTTGTTTGCCTCCGTGGGTATCCCGGTGGCCACGCCATTCTTGGTGTAGAACCACGCGTCCAACTTGTCTGGGTTGAAGACGCACCAGATGAGGGGATGGTATACAGCGAAGACGGGCAAGTCATCGGCCACCATGGCTTGAAGCTGCTTGACCAGTTCGAGGCGCTCCGTAACGTCAATCGTCTGACTCTGCTCCCGGTACAGCGCGTCGTACTCCTCATTCTTGTAGGTCATCGAGGGCCAACCAGGGCTCTCCAGGATGCCAGGGGAGGCGATGCCACCATGGCCGCTGATGGCCAGGTGGAAGTCTCCCTCCCTGACGATCCCGTCGATGGTGCTCCAGTCGAGGGCTTTCACCGTCACGCTGATCCCCACGGCGGCTAGGTTGTCGTTAATGATCTCGGCCTCCCTGGTGAACTCAGCGGTCGTGAGCAGCACGAAGCTGAGCTTGTCTCCCTCGGGCGTCTCCCTGATGCCGTCCTTATCCCTATCGATGAAATCAAGCGAATCCAGTAGCTCACTCGCTTTTGCTGGGCCATAGGCGTAGGCGGTGACGTTGGGGTTGTACCAGTCGGTGTCAGGGTGAATGATCCCGGGGTTGGCCACTATGGCGCCCCCGTGCGTCACCTTCTCCACGATCTCCTCTCTATCTATGGCGTAGGCAACCGCCTTGCGGAAGTCCGCCTGGGCCGTGGGCGACTTCTGACAGTTGAAGATGACCTGGAGTACCCAGAAGCTGGGACCGGTGATGGTCGCAAACTTCTTGTCTTCCTCCAGCTCCTTCACAGCATCGATTTCTTTCCCCCAGAAGAAGGCAGCATCAACGGTGTCAGTCTTCAGGGCCAGGGCAGGGTCACTCACCCTGGTGGAGACCAGACGACCGACCAAAGGCTCGCCTTTGAAGAACTCCTCATTGGCGTCATAGATGTAGATGCCCTCCTCCTTATCGTATTCGGCCAGCTTGAAGGGGCCTGTGCCTACCACCGTTTCGCTGGCAGTGAACTTGGTGGGGTCTTCCACGTCTTTCCAAATGTGTTCGGGGATAATGGGCACATTCCCTGCTATCTCGTCCAGCAATGATGCCACAGGATCGGCCAGATATATGGCTACTTCGTGGTCGCTCTTCACTTCGACCCTGTCAACGTCCTCCAGTGCGGCGAACCAGCGAAGTCCGGCCAGGTTGGCCTTGAAGTAGTCGAAGGTGAACTTCACGTCGTCCGCGGTCAGGGGCTCGCCATCCTGCCACTTGACACCCTTATGCAGCTCAAAGGTCCACTCCTTGCCGTCTTGAGATGATGACCACCTGTCGGCCAGCCAGGGGATGGTGCCGGTTTCGTCTTTCCAGGTCAGGGTATCGAAGATCCAGGACATGCGGATGTAGCCCGGGCCTCGCGGGTAGAAGGCGAAGGGCGAGGGGTAGCCCCAGTCGTCGCCCGCGACGATAATAGTCTCGGTCTTGGCTTCCTCGCCCCCTGCACAAGCGCAGGCCGCAAGCAACCCGGCCAGAATGAAGCCGACAACAATTGCTCGTACGACTTCTCTCATACCGCTTTACCTCCAAGTGCTTAGGGACATACCCTTGCCGTCGAGGATGTACTGCTCCGCTTGGACACAGTCCATGCAAACCGGTTGTCCGTCCTTGACGCGCACTCTTGGTTCCATGACGCTTTCCCCACACAGCGAGCAAGTGGATGATGCGAAGATTGGGGCGTAAGGGGGAACGAGGGTGACCTTGCGCTCTACTTTGAATAGCTCCTCCGCGGGTTCCTGAAGCTGAACAAAGGACGCTTCGGCCCAGAGCTGCATCATCCTTTCGTTTTCCCCCGGACCAGGCTCTTCTCTTCGGCCAACTAGCTTGTCAAAGAGAGCTTCCGCTTCGGGAAATCTGCTGGCAAACCGTTCTTGGTAGTCGGGTTTGACAGCTACTCTGACCGACTGGCCATCGCGCTTGGCCAGGGTGAACGCTGTCTTTCCCACGTCTCTGAAGACCAGGGCATTGTTGCCGAAGGTGCAGCCGGTGACTATCTGGACGCCGTCGCTGAAACAACTGTTGGTCTCAACAATGGCTATCACTTCTTCCATGCCTGAACCCTTCGCCCCCAGCTCTCGCATGGCTATGTACCCAGCTCTAACGCCCAGCGCCAGGTAGGGGCAAAAGTGACCATGAAGCTCACCCGCCTTGTGGAGAAGGCTTTCGAGGTCACCCCGAGCGAGAATGCTCTCTATCTCCGCCCTGGGATTTGCTGGGAGTTTCATGGCATGGCCCTTTCCGTCCTCTTGTTCTCTAGCCCGTGCAGACTCCTTGCAGCGCTGGTGGCTGCCAGCTCATCGGAGGGCTACTGACGGCAGCTCTCACACTCTCCCTGGATGGCCAGATGGTTGAGGCTGGCTGTGAATCGATACTCTTTCAGAAGCACGTCCCTTAGGGGCTGAAGCAGCGAATCCTCGACCTCAATTGTGGCGCCGCACTTGCCGCAGACGAGATGGTGATGGCGGGCCTTGTCTCTGGGGTGGTAGCGAGCAAGACCATCACCGAGGTCGGTCTCGGTCGCCAGCCCGCCATCGCGGAGAAGCTCGAGCGTACGGTAGACGGTAGAGGGGTTCATCTGGACATAGGCCCCACGCACGTATTGCAACACTTCCTCGGCGGTCACATGCTCGTCGCTGTCCAGCAGCGCCGCCAGCACCCATACGCGTTGGGGCGTCAGCCGGTATCCCCGGCTGCGCAGCAGTTCTGCCGCCTCGTCGACATGCGCCCGTTTGTCCGCCACACCCATGTGTATCCCCTCCTCGCGAATCTGATGTAGCCTAGCACGCGCATGGAGCTGTTGCAACTGGTTGCATAGAAAAACCGCCGCATATAGGGCTGGTTGGAGAAGCTCCCGTAGTTCGCAGCGCCCGGCGTCCGTTAACGCCATTGACAGACACACATCGCTCAGATCGAGAAGGAAGTCAAGTCTTGGCGCGACAGTAGGTGCTTAGACGCGATGCGCGTCGGCTAGGAGGACGCGTCCGAGATGGCCTGGGCGAATACTGCCGTCAAATCACGCCCCTGAACCGGGTACCAGCAACGCCCCCATAAGCAGAGGTAATGGAAGGTGGTGGAATTGACCACCTTCGGCTACCAGACCCATAATGAGGGCGGGTCGCCCTGCCGTTGGGGACCCTCCGGCGCCGCCGGGTGCGGACCCTAGCCAGTGCCTACGACTTCCACGCGTTGGACAGCGCCCTCAAGATCCAGCGACAAATGGCTGCCCTCCTGCGCAACCTTGCTTGAAGGCTGACGG
>DAOUEZ010000015.1:0-27975 GCA_034429995.1 Dehalococcoidia bacterium | reverse complement strand
TGCACGCTGTGATTGGGCCCTAATGCTCTTGAACTACTCCTCTTGCCCGTAATAAAGTAGCGGGCCGAAGTACTCCCACTCGCCCTTGCCATCGTGCAAGACCACCTTCAGCAGCTTGGCGTTTCCGAGGGCCGTGTGGTCAGTGGGGCTGAAGGTGATGTTGACGCCGTCCAGGAGCAGGTCGCTGTGGTAGTCCGTAAGGGACTCGATGGAGTCCATGAGCCCCTCGCGGGTCAGGTTGTCGCAGGTTCTGCTGAGCACCTCCACGGCCACTTCTGCCAGCGACTGGGCATAAACGGTGAAGTTCGTGGGGGAGGGCCCACCGTAGTCTCGCATGATCCGGTGGTGTTCAGCTATGGCCGGGTCGTCAGTCCAGTCCGCCAGCTTGTAGATTTGAGTGGTTATGGCACCCTCCATGAGTTCGGCCGAGGCGAACTGAAAGATTATGGGGTCGGAATTGACGTAGCTCATGAGCCACTGGGGATGCCAGCCAAGCTGGTCGGCCTCCTTGATGGCCTGGGCGGTGAAGCCGGGGGTGGTGTACAACACGACCACCTCCGCGCCGGCATTCTTCATGTTGGTCACCTGGGAGCGAACAGAGACGGCCGTGCTCTCATGGCTCTGTTCGGAGACGATTTCATTCTTGTCGGGGTCCAGGCTACTCTTCACGCCTGCGAGGCCGTCGTAGCCATAGACCTGGTTCTCATACAGAATGCCCACTTTCTTGCCTGGCAGGCTTTCGGAGATGTAGTCGCCGAAGAAGGTTGCTTCGACGGTGTAGTCGGGGATCATCTGAACCGTCAAGGGGTGCCCCTCGATGTCGGAGCCATACTTGTGAGCCCCGGCGGAAACCAGGATATCGGGCACTCCCTTCTCATTGAGGTAGTCCCAGACGCCGGAGTGGGGCAGGTCGCCCAAGGAGCCAACAATGGCGAACACTTTGTCGCGCTCCACCAGCTTGCGCACTGCCTCAGCACCCTTGGCGGGGTCCATCTGGTTGTCCTCCAGCTTGTAGACGATCTTCCGACCGCAGACGCCCCCCTGGGTGTCGTTGATGTAATTGAAGTAGGCTTCTGTGGCCTTAGGGATCATGGCGTAGACCGCTCCCATGGCCCCGGCGAGGGGGCAATCCGCTCCCAGGATTATCTCTGTATCGGTGATGCCTGGTACCTCTGCCACGGCGGTAGGAGTGCCGGTCACCGCTGCCGTGGGCGTGCCGCCGGGGGTGGGGGTCGCCTCTTCTTCCTCTCCGCAGCCACTCGCTAGGGGGATCGCCACCAGGCAGGCCAGGAGCAGTGCGACCAGCCAGGGGCTGGCCTTGCGCGGCAGGTGCGCTGGATAGCTAGCTTTCATCCTGATCCCTCCTCTCCCGCCTAAGGGAACGGTCTGCTGTGGATGAAGGGGGCGTCGCTGTGGACCTAGGCCTCCCCGCGGGCTTGGCTTCTTCCAGGGACATATATAACACACAGATGGCGACACGCCAAGCCTGCGGGCGGAGCCGCTGCAGATGCGTGCTGGCTTGTCGAGGAACCCCTGGCCGTCCGCTAACGGGTCGCGGGGGGAGGGCAGGCTGGCGACAAGGAGAGCAAAGGAAAGGAACCTCTGGCTTGACCTATAGCTGCTGTCAATCCTATGATCGTCTTCACCAAGACCGCCCCATTTTGTCTTGTTTCGTCCGGCTCAGAGTGTGGCCACTGGCGCCGATTTTGGGAGGAGAGTAGATGAGATGCTGACCAAGGCCATTAATGGCAAGATCCTTAACGTGAACCTCGGCTCAGGTGCCAGCGAGCCCGAACCGCTGCCGGAGGAGGTGTACCGCCGCTATATTGGCGGCTACGGCGTGGGTGTCCGCTTGCTTTTCGACCGCATCCCTCGGGGGGCTGAGGCGTTGGGGCCAGACAACATCCTCGGCTTCTTCCCGGGCCTTCTCACCGGCACCCCCCTGTTCGGGAGTCGTTATCAGGCTGTCGCCAAGTCCCCCAAGACCGGTGGCTGGGGCGACGCCAACAGCGGCGGCGACTTCGGCCCCTTCTTGAAGCATGCCGGCTGGGACGGCCTCCTGTTCAGCGGCATATCTGACAGGCCTGTTTACCTTCTCATTGAGGACGACAAGGTCGAGATCAAGGACGCCAACGACCTCTGGGGCCTGGACGCCATCACCACCGAGGGCACGCTTAAGGAGCGCCACGGCAAGAAGGCTAGCGTCGCTTGCATTGGCCAGGCAGGCGAGAACCTGTCCTACATGGCCGGCATCTGCAACGAGTATGGCCGTCTGGCCGCCCGCAGCGGACTGGGTGCTGTCATGGGCTCCAAGAAGCTCAAGGCCGTCGTCGTCCTGGCCTCGCGCAACATCCTGGCTGGCGATGACAAGAATGTGCGCAGCCTGGTGCGCACCTCTATCGACGAGTTCGGGCCCATTGCCACCTTCTTCCGCGGCTTTGGCACCACTGGTGCCACCGCCATTTCGGCCGTCACGGGTGACTCACCGGTGAAGAACTGGGGCGGCGTTGGCACCGTTGACTTCCCGGTGGCCCCTCAGCTCGCTGGCGACAAGTTCAACGCCAAGATGGAGAAGCGCTACGGCTGCTGGCACTGCCCCATCGGCTGCGGTGCTGAGAGCAAGGAATCTGACAACCCCAGGTTTCCCTACCCGAAGGGCACTCATCGGGCGGAATACGAGACGGCCTGCGCCTTCGGCACCTTGGTCCTCAATGCCGACATCGATTCCCTCCAGTGCGTCAACCACCTCTGCAACGCCTACGGCCTGGACGCCATCTCCGCCGGTGCTACCGTCGCCTTTGCCATCGAGTGCTATGAGAACGATGTCATCAGCAACGAGGACACGGGTGGTCTAGAGCTGACCTGGGGCAACGGCGAGGCCATCGTGGAGATGCTCCACCGCATCGGCAAGCGAGAGGGCATCGGCGACCTCTTTGCCGATGGCATCCGCAAGGCCGCCGAGAAGTTAGGCGCCAGGGCAGAGCCTTTCGCCATGGAGGTGGGTGGCGAGGAGCTCCCCATGCACGAGGCCAGGCTCCAGCCAGAGTATTTCACCACCTATAAGCTGGATCCGACGCCCGCCCGCCATACCCAGTATCCGAGTGCCATTGCACCCGACTGGGGTGTGCCGCTTGTGCCGGGGGACCGAAATCAGGCCAGCGGCCGCGCCCAGCACCACAAGGGCATCTCCGAGTTTCACCACATCGTCAACAGCATCGGCATATGCATGTTCATCACCCTCGGCGGCCCAAACCAGCGCATTCCCCAGTGGATCAACGCCGTCACTGGCTGGGATACTACCCACCAGGAGTTGCTTGAGACGGGCGAACGCATCGCTAATCTGCGGATGGCCTTTCAGGTGCGCGAAGGGGACAACCCTGCCCAGCGTCGTATCCCTGGTCGGCTCATCGGCAGCCCGCCCCTGGAAGGGGGTCCGCACAAGGGCCTAAGCCTGGACGCGGAGACCCTGCAGCGGGAGTTCCTGGCCGCCTGCGATTGGGATCAGCAGACCTGCAAGCCCAGCCGTGCCAAGCTGGAGGAGTTGGGCCTCGAAGACGTAGCCGATGCCCTCTACAGATAGGGAACAGCGTGAAGGGAGGCACAAGATGAAGATCAAGTACGCCCTGCCGCTGCTAGGTAGAACCGCTGCTCTGCTGGTTGTTCTGCTTCTAGCCTGCATGGTGGCGATCCCCTTGCTGAGCGGCTGCGGAGAGGAAGAAGAGGAGACTCCTGCCCCTGGCGGCACGCCCACAGCCGTGGCGACCGGCACTCCTGCCACCGTGGCCGAGGCGCCGGGCATCACGGACACAGAGATAATTCTGGGAGCGGATGTCATCCTCGCCGGGGCCATGGCGGCGGTCTACGCCACGATCCCCCAGAGCACAGAGGCCTACTTCAACTACATCAACGACACTCAGGGCGGTGTCTGCGGTCGCAAGATCGTCTACAAGCTGGAGGACAACCAGGACGACCCGGCTAAGGCCATCGAGGCGGTGCGCAAGCTGGTGGAACAGGACAAAGTGTTCGCCATCGTCGGCTCCCTAGGCGATACTCCCCATCCCGCCGTCTGGGAGTACCTGAACGAAAATGAAGTACCCGACCTCTTGTGCTCTGCGGGGTCTCACATGTTCGGGGCCGACCCCGAGGGGCACCCCTGGGGCGTCCAGATGATCCCCAGCTACAGGATCGAGGGGACGTTCTTCGGCCAGTACATCTCCGAAAACCTGCCTGGCAAGAAGGTGGGCGTCCTTTACCCCAATAACCAACAGGGCGCCGACCACCTGCAAGGGGTGAAGGACGGCCTGGACCCCGACAAGAACGAGATCGTCTCCGAGCAGAGCTTCGAGGTCGCGGCGGTCTCCGTTAGCTCCCAGGTGAGCAACATGAAGAATGCCGGCGCCGAGGTGGTCACCAGCGTTGCCACTCCCGGCTACAATGCTCAGGCCATGAAGCAGGCCGACCGCCTGGGCTGGCATCCCCAGTGGTTCTTGAGCTACATCAATTCAGACGAAATGACATTTCAGTTCGTCTCGCCCGATCTCCTGGAAGGTACCATTAGCCTGCAGGCCCTTAAGCTGGCGGCCTGGACCGACGACCCGGCGATAGCTCGACACTATGAGATCATGGATCAGTACGGCGGGCCTACCCCCACCAACTTCACCGTCTATGCCCAGGCGCTGGGAGAGGTGGCGGTGGAGGCGCTCAGCAGGTCCTGTGATAACCTCACACGGGAGGGGCTGATGGACGCAGTGGAGTCGATTAAGGACTTTCACAGCGACTTGTTCATAGACGAAGTGAATGTCTCCTTCTCCGACACCGACCACACGGCCTTTCAGACCGCCAGGATGCTGCGGGCTGTCGTGGAGGATGGGAAGGGCAAGTTCGAGTACTTCGGCCCGCTATTTGTGTTCGAGTAGGAGGGAAGTAGCCAGCCGCGGCTGCGCCTATTTCCAGGGCAAGACAGGGGCAGGCTGCTCCCTAAAGGAGTCGTGCCTCGAAGACGTAGCCGATGTCCTCTACAGATAGGGAACGCCATGAAGGGAGGCACAAGATGAAGGTCAAGTACGCCCTGCCGCTGCCAGGTAGGACCACTGTTCTGCTGGTTGTTCTGCTTCTAGCCTGCATGGTGGCGATCCTCTTGCTGAGCGGCTGCGGAGAGGAAGAAGAGGCGACTCCCACCCCTGGTGCCACGCCTACGGCGGCGGCGACCGGCACTCCTACCGCCGCGGTGGAGGTGCCGGGCATCACGGACACAGAGATACTCCTGGGAGCCGATTGCCCCCTCGCCGGGGCCATGGCGGCGGTCTACGCCACGATCCCCCAGACCGTGGAAGCCTACTTCAACTACATCAACGACACCCAGGGGGGCGTCTGCGGGCGCAAGATCGTCTACAAGCTGGAGGACAACCAGGACGACCCGGCCAGGGCCATGGAGGTGGTGCGCAAGCTGGTGGAGCAGGACAAGGTATTCGCCATTGTTGGCGCCCTGGGCGACTCTCCCCATCCCGCCACTTGGGACTACCTGAACGAGAAGGGCGTGCCCGACATCTTGTGCTCCACTGGGGCACACATGTTCGGGGCCGACCCCGAGGGGCACCCCTGGACCGTCCAGATGATCCCCAGCACCAGGATCGAGGGGACGTTCTTCGGCCAGTACATCTCCGAGAACCTGCCTGGCAAGAAGGTGGCCGTGCTCTTACCGAATATCACGATGGGCACTGACCACCTGCAAGGGGTGAAGGACGGCCTGGACCCGGACAAGAACGAGATCGTCTCCGAGCAGAGCTTCGAGGTCTCGGACGTCTCCATCAGCTCCCAGGTGATCAACATGAAGAACGCCGGCGCCGAGGTGGTCACCACCGTTGCCACTCCCGGCTTCACCGCTCAGGCCATAAAGGAGGCTGGCCGCCTGGGCTGGCATCCCCAGTGGATGATAAGCTACATCAATTCCGACGACATGATGTTTCAGTTCGTTTCGCCTGAGCTCCTGGAGGGTGCCATTAGCTTCCAGGCCCTCAAGCTGGCGACCTGGACCGACGACCCGGCCGTAGCCGAACACTACCGGATCATGAGCGAGTACGGCGGGCCCAGCCCCACCAACTTCACCGTCTATGCCCAGACGCTGGCAGAAGTGGCGGTGGAGGCGCTCACTAGGTCCTGCGATAACCTGACGCGAGAGGGGCTCATGGATGCAGTGGAGTCGATCAAGGACTTTCGCAGCGACTTGTTCATAGACGGAGTGAATATCTCCTTCTCGGACACCGACCACACAGCCTTTCAAAACGGCAGGATGCTCAGGGCTGTCGTGGAGGATGGGAAGGGCAAGTTCGAGTACTTCGGCCCGCTAGTTGAGTTCAAATAGGGGAGAAGTGGTCAGCCTGAAATAGGGCACAAGGCGGGCGTCCAGCGGCCATGCGGGTTGGGGCCGTGCCTTTTCACGCCTTAGCAGTGACTGGTAGTGATGGTGGGAGGGCAATGAAGTGGCGACGCCCGGAGCGGGGGGCTTCCCGGGCCCACTCAAGCACTGCTGCCACCACCATGGGGTCGAACTGTGAGCCAGCGTTGCGCTCGATTTCCTCTATCGCCTGGGCATGAGAGAGGGGTGGGCGGTAGGGTCGGTCGGAGGTCATTGCATCGTAGGCATCGGCCGCCGCGAACACCCGTGCGGCAAGGGGTATCTCATCGCCGGCAAGGCCGCGCGGGTAGCCCTTGCCGTCGTAGCGTTCGTGATGGCAGTAGATGATCTCGGCAACTTGCCTAAGGAAGCCGTCCCGGCTCACTATCGAATATCCGTAGGCTGGATGGCGTCTCATCTGTTCCCACTCGGTGGCAGACAGGGGCCCTGGCTTCGTAAGGATGTCATCGGCCACGCCCAGTTTGCCCACGTCGTGCAGAAGAGCAGCCCACTTTAGGTGCTCCATCTCGTCATCTGACATGCCCAGCCGCTGTCCCAAGTGGCCAGCGAGGTCGGCGACCCGCGCAGAGTGGCCGCCGGTAATCCCGTCCCTCAGGTCGAGAGCCGAGAACATAACCTGCCAGAGGGACTCGTAGTTTTGCTCGACCTCTTGTATGTAGAGGGTGCTCTGGCGGAAGCGCGAGGTGAGGGTTAGCGCCCGGCCAGCAGCAGTAAAAGCCAAGATACCTAGGAGTGCTAGGAGAGCTGTACTGGCGGCATAGTTCGCAGGGTTCGGTTCCTGCCACATCAGGAAGGCCGCTATTGTGGCGCCTATCGTCAGAGCGCCGATGATCCACAACCAGCGCAGGCGGGGGCTAGCAGCATCGAGCCGCGTTTCGACCTGCGTGGTGATGTGCCGTATCTCTCTGGAGCGAACCTCGCTTGCCGTCACTCGCGTCTCTCCGATGCTTGACGTGGCTCTTTCACCTCCTGAGATGTCTGGGAGCCTCGCAGGGCCTTCGATTAGCTAAGACGCGAGGAAACGCCGCTTTGTTACCAGGCGTTGGCAGGAGGATTCCATTATCGGGCACCTCGGTATGGAAGTAGAAAAGGCGGCCCTTTGTGTCACCCGCTGTCTTGCTACGAGGGGCTACCCGCGCGGCAGGTCTAGACCGCGTGTGGCGATGATGTTCCGCTGGATCTCATTGCTGCCAGCGTAAATGGTCACGCCCACCGTCCACAGGTACTCGTACTGAATGCGGCCCTCCAAGGCGGCCCACTTCGACCCCTCTGCTAGCTGGCCATATAGCCCCAGGAGATGCATACCTGTGTTGGCGATTCGCTGCTGGAGTTCGGTGGTGAAGGTTTTGGCTACTGAGGCCTCATAATTGGGCATCAGGCCACGGCTTGCCATCCAGACCACACGATGGCTGAGGAGTTGGGCAACTTCCGTCTCGATCGTCAGTTCGGCGAGCTTGCGGCCGATCATGGGGTCTTCAATAAGGGGCTGGCCGTCCCGCTTGGTCTCTTTGGCGAACTGCACAAGGTCCTCGACAATGTGACGGGCTTGCATAACAATGGCGCCAATGGCCGACCGTTCAAAGGCTAGGGTGGTAAGGGCCACGTACCAACCCTGGTTCTCCTGGCCCACTAGATTGCTCTTGGGCACGCGCACGTTATCGAAGTAGACCTCGTAGTAGTCAGATCGCCCCGTCATTTGGACGATGGGATTGATGCTGATGCCAGGTGAGCGCATGTCTGCTAGGAGGTAGGAAATGCCGCGATGCTTTGGCGCATTGGGGTCTGTTCTGACCATAACGTGTATCCAGTCGCCGCGATGGGCGTTGGTGCTCCAGGTCTTCTGTCCGTTGACCACGTAGTCATCCCCATCGAGCACCGCGCGGGTCTGGAGGCTGGCCAGGTCGGAGCCGGCATTGGGCTCGCTGTACCCTTGGACCCAGACAACTTCACTGCGGGCTATGGGCGGCAGGAAGCGTTGCCTCTGTTCTTCAGTGCCCTGCAACATCAGGCAGGGCCCTACCATGTACACACCCTGACCGTTCAGGATGGGTGCCCGGGCATAGGCCATTTCCTCTTGGAACACCAGTTGGTGAATGTGGCCAGCGCCCAGGCCGCCGTATTCCTTGGGCCAGGCTATGCAGAGCCATCCCTTGGCACCAAGCTTCTTCTCCAACTCCTTGGCTGCATCCCAGTGCTCGGGATTGTCCAGATCATAGTCGGTTAGAGTCCACTCCTTCCGAAGGAACTCTCTTACCTCCTTGCGGAAGGCTTCCTCCTCTTCACTAAACCGGAAGTCCACCGTTGCCTCCTTTGCAGCCGACGGCCCGCCATGTGCAACCCTTCTAGCGTACCTGTAGCATTATACCAGGCGAAGCCAGCACTGGGGATGGGCCGGACAGGCAAGACCAAGAAGCTCTACTCTAGCATATCATTGGGGCGACGCTTGGCCGCGACCGGCTGGGCTTCGAGTCTAGCGCTCTGGCGGGCTTGACAGCGGCCAGGGCCAGCGGTGAACATCGACCGAAAGGCCGCAGAGGGTGCCGATCAGGGCACATTGATGTAGTGAGGGTAACGCATGAAGAGTTATACCGAATACCTATGGTTCAATACCGGGGCCCGACGCGATCTGGCGAACATCACCAGCGAGGTGGAGGCCGTGCTCCACAAGTCGGGCGTTCGAGAGGGCTTTTGCCTGGTGAGCGCCATGCACATTACCGCTGGCATCTGGGTTAACGACCACGAAGAGGGCCTGTGGCAGGACTTCTGGGAGTGGCTGGAGAGACTCGCCCCTTATCGGAAGGACTATAAGCACCATCGCGCTGGCGAGGACAACGGCGACGCCCACCTGAAGCGGTCGTTGATCCACCATCAGGTCGTGCTGCCCGTCACCGCGGGCAAGCTGGACCTGGGGCCCTGGGAGCAGGTCTTCTACGCCGAGTTCGACGGCCAGCGCCGGAAGCGGGTGGTGGTCAAGGTGATTGGAGAATAATCGCCCAAAGCTGCTATAATCTACCTGGGTAGCCGCGCCTCATGGTTCAAGTCGCGGCAGAGGAGGAATGGTGATAGCTAGCTCCACTGTT
The DNA here is from genome assembly GCA_034429995.1 of Dehalococcoidia bacterium. GTDB lineage: Bacteria > Chloroflexota > Dehalococcoidia > SM23-28-2 > SM23-28-2 > SM23-28-2. The sequence goes on along the minus strand of DAOUEZ010000015.1, from coordinate 18,480 downwards.
TGGTCTGCCTCTGCCTCTCTTTCGCCGCGCGTCCGCCGCCTGCGGGAGGAGTTCTTTTCCTTCTACTCGCGGGACTATTTCCGCAACGAGGTTCGTTCTTACACCAGTGGGACGCCTTGGGACCAGGTTTGGTCGCCCCACAACTGGACAGTGGCCCCCGAGCTGTATCCTTTCCTGTCCGCCTACCAGGATAGCCTGCTGGCTGCTGCCGAGCGGGTGGAACTGCCGCCGGGCTTCTGGCGGGAACCGCTGGTGGTGCGGCGGGCTCTCTTCTTCCGAACGGTTCTGGAGAGGGGCCTGCCGGTCAGGATCCTGGATGGTGAGTTGATCGTTGGCTCCCACTTCAACACCGCCCTGTCCAAGACGCACAGCCGGCGAGAGGGGCGAAGCTGGAAAAGGAAGGTCGAGCGCTGGCGTCGGAAGGCGGAGGAACTCAATGGCTTGGGCGTCGGCAACTGCGGGGCTGTGCCTGGCCACATCATTCCCAACTACCCCAAGGTCTTGCGGCTCGGCTTTCGAGGGATTGTGGCTGAACTGGAGGAGAAGCTTCGGCAAGCGCGAGGCAAGAAGAGGAAGAACTTCTTGCGGGCGCTGATTATCTCCTGCCAGGCGGCGGCTGTCTTTGCCTCCCGCTATGCCGCTGAGGCCGAGCGGCTGGTGGCGGAGGAGCCTGACGAGAGCCGCCGTGAGGAGCTACAACAGATCGCTGCCATCTGCCGCAAGGTGCCCTGGAACCCGGCCCAGTCGTTCCGAGAGGCGCTCCAGGCCCTGTGGTTCACCCACATGCTGGTGATGGCCGCCGAATCGTACCCGGGGGCCGGCCTTTCCCCCGGTCGCATTGACCAGTATCTCTATCCTTACTATCAGCGCGACATCGACTCGGGGCAGATGACGCGCGACGAGGCGCGGGAACTCCTTCAGTGCTACTGGCTCAAGCACAACTATGCCTACGACTACCAAGGCCGGGTGGGAACCAACCAGGGGATCAACTCCGGCTTCGGGCAGCTTATCACCCTGGGCGGTCTGGGCCCCCACGGTGAGGACGCCAGCAATCCCCTCACCTGGCTCATGCTGGACGTGATCGAGGACATGAACGTTGTGGAGCCGAAGCCCAACATCCGCCTTCACCACGACACGCCGGACGACCTGCTCCAGCGAGTGGTGGGAATCATCTCCAAGGTCCAGGGCGCTCCCTTTCTCCTTAACTTTGACGAGGCCTCCATACGGGGGCTCGAATGGCAGGGGCTGCCCAGGGACGAGCTCTGGGACTACGCGCCGGTCGGTTGCCTGGAGAACACCTTGCAGGGCAACGATCGATCGGGCACGGTGGATGTCAACCTCAACATCGCCAAGGCGGCGGAGCTGGCTCTGAACGACGGCAGGGACATGCAGACAGGCAAGCGGGTTGGGCCAGCCACCGGCGACCCCAGGGGCTTCGCCGACTTCCCTGCCTTCTTCGCTGTCTTCAAGGCTCAGCTCAAAGCGCTCATGGAGAGCTTGATCGACTGTAACAATGGAGCTGATGCCATCCGCGCTGCCCTGGAGCCCACGCCCTACCTGAGCGCCCTGGTGGACGGCTGCGCCGATAGTGGCCGCGATATCACCGCCGGCGGGGCGGTACACAACTACATCACTGTGGAGGGTATCGCCCTGGCCACGGCGGTGGACTCTCTGGCAGCCGTCAAGAAGCTGGTCTATGACGACAAGAGTGTTAGCATGGACGAGCTGCTGGCGGCCGTCCGAGCCGACTTCGAAGAGTACGAGGCGCTGCGCCAGACGCTGGTCAACAAGGCGCCCAAGTTCGGTAACGACGACCCCTATGTGGATGAGATCGCTCGGGAGGTGTCCCAGTTCTGGACGAAGGAGGCTTTCAAGCACACCTCGCCGGCCAGCGGACGGCGCTATCGGGGGGGCTATCTCTCTTGGAACTACTGGGTTGCCTACGCTCCCTCCACGGCCGCTACTCCGGACGGGCGCAAGCGGGGCACCTTTCTTTCCAACGGCGTTTGCCCGGTCAACGGCGGCGACCGCCAGGGCCCTACGGCGGTCATCAAATCGGTGGGCCACCTGGGAATGGAGACCGCCCCCAACGGTGCCTCTCACACCCTGAGCATCAGCCCGTCTATGGTTCGAGATGCCGAGCATCGGGCCAAGCTTGTCGCCCTGCTGCGGGCCTACGGCCGAGTCGGCGGCACCTGCTTGCAGATCAATATGGTGGACCCTGCCACCCTGCGGGAGGCTCAAGCCGATCCGGAGACCTACCGCAATCTGCTGGTGCGGGTGACCGGATATAACGCCTACTTCGTCATGCTGGGGAAGGAGATCCAGGACGAGATCATTGCCCGCGAGGCGCACGGAGTGTAGGTGGTTGCCGGGGGTGCCTTGGCGCGCCCGGAGAGCGAAGGGACGGCTGTAACTGCCAAAGGAGGTGCAATAATGCTGGACGCTTTACTGACTGAGGAACAGAAGAAGCTGCAGGACGAGGTGCGGGCTTTCGTGCGCGACGATGTGCCGCGCCAGCTCATCCTGGACATGGATGATGAGCGGGTGCACTATCCTCGCCAGTTCATAGAAGCGGCTGCCCGCCGCCGGCTGCTGGGCCTGCGCTTCCCGGAGGAATACGGCGGCCGGGGGTTGGGTTGGGCAGACGAGGTGGTGGCCCTGGCGGAGGTGGGTGTGGTAGGAGGCTCGCTCAGCTGTCTCTACTCTCTCGTCAGCATCGTCGGTGAGGCGTTGCACGTCTTTGGCACGCCGGAGCAGAAGGCCAGGTGGTTGCGCCCAGCCCTTGAGGGCAAGCTCACCGTGGCCGAGGCCCTCACCGAGCCGCGGGGCGGCTCCGACTTCTTCGGGGCGACGACCACGGCGCGACGCGATGGCGATGTCTACGTGCTCAACGGCCAGAAACGATTCATCGTGGGTGCCGAAGGGGCTGACTACTTCCTGGTGTATGCGCGTACCAACCCTGACGGCTCCTCGCGCGAAGCGCTCAGCGCCTTCATCGTCGAGAAGGGGCCCGGCGTCGAGGTTCAGCACGTCTATGGGCTGCTGGGCACGCGCGGCGGTGGGGCTGGACGGGTCTACTTCCGGGACGTCTACGTGCCCAGGGAGAACCTCATCGGCCGGGAGCACGGCGGGGCCGAGATCTTCTATCAGATGATGATCCCCGAGCGGATGACCAGTGCGGCAGGCGCGCTGGGTGGGGCGCAGGCTGCCCTGGAGATCGCCGGCCGCTACAGCGACCAGCGCAAGGCTTTCGGCCGGAAGATCCGGGCCTTCGAGGCGGTTAGCTTCAAGGTGGCCGACAGCATCACTCTCCTCGACGCCAGCCGGGCGCTGGTCGACCTCACCGCCCGCTGCATCGACGCCGGCGACGAGCCGGGTCGCCTCCGCCGCCTAGTGTCCGAGGCGAAGAAGTTCGCCACCGAGGCAGCCTGGGAGATCATTAACCACGCTATGCAGATCATGGGCGGGATCGGTTATACCAACGTCTATCCCATTGAGCGACTGCTCCGTGACGCGCGATTGTCCATGATCTGGACCGGCACCAGCGAGATCATGGATCTCATCATCCAGCATGAGTACTACCGAGAGCTGGGCTTCCCTCAGCAGGGCCGCGACGTAGAGGCCGATGCGCCTGAGGCCGACCAAGTTGAAGAGAAAGTGTACGAGTGAGTTATGCCCAGCGGCATCACTTTCAACGTCCAGCGCTTCAGCACCGAGGACGGGCCGGGCATTCGTACCACCGTCTTCATGAAGGGCTGCCCCCTGCGCTGCAAGTGGTGCCATAACCCCGAGGGGCTCTCTCCCCAGCCGGAGCTGGTATGGTACGACGTGCGTTGCATCGGTGCCCGCGAGTGCCTCAAGGTTTGCCCCGAGGACGCCCTGGAGCTGATGCCGGAGGGGATGCGCCTGGACAGGCAGCGCTGCACGGTGTGCGGCCTGTGCCAGGAAGCCTGCCCCGCGGGTGCCCTGGAGGTTATCGGCCGGGAGTGGACGGCCGAGGCGCTCTATGCCGAGGTGGCCAAGGATAGCGCTTTCTACGAGACATCCGGCGGGGGAGTCACGGTATCGGGTGGTGAGCCCGTCATGCAGGCCGAATTCGTTGAGGCCTTTTTGCGCCTTTGTCGGGAGGGGGAAATACATACCGCCCTGGACACCTGCGGCCACGCTGACTGGGGGATCTACGAGCGGCTTGTCCCCTTCGTCGACCTCGTCCTCTACGACCTGAAGATCATCGACCGGGAGCGGCATCGGGAGGCTACCGGTGTCTATCCGGACCGCATTCTGGAGAACGCCAGGCGCATCGCTCAGCAGGGAATCCCGATGTGGGTTCGCACGCCAGTCGTCCCCGGCTACACTGACGACGAGGACAACATTGTCCGTCTGGCCGTCTACATCCGCGACGAACTGAGCACCGTCGAGCGCTGGGAACTCTTGGCTTACACCAACCTCGGCCAGCCCAAGTATTATCGATTGGGCCGGCCCTATCCCCTGGACGGCGCAGAGCTGCCAACGCGGGCCAAGATGGAGCGGCTGCAGACGCTGGCCCTCGGCGGTGGAGTGGACGTTGCCATGTGGTCGGGAGCGGTGCGGGATTAGTAAGCGGGGAGCAAACGTGGCTGTCACCAATCTGAGCCCAGTCATCGTCGAGGCCCTGGCGGGCGAGAGGACACCAAAGTTCCTGGCCACCCTCAACTCCGAGGGCGTGCCCAATGTAGTGCCCATCATGTCGCTGCAGGCGGTGGATGAAAGCACCGTCATCTTTGGCGAGTTCATGATCTGGAAGACAAGGCGCAATCTGGAGGTCAATCCTCGCGTGTCCCTAGCAGTAATGACGGCCAGCCAGGGCTGGGTCATCAAGGGAGACTTCCAGGAGTTCCAGCGGAGCGGGCCCTACTTCGACCGGATCATGGCCAGCGACATGTTCCGCTACAACGCCTACGCTGGCATCCGCAACGCCGGGGTGATTCGGGTGGTGAGCGTAGTACGGGCCTTCGCCTTATCTCGGCTCACAGTCCTGCTGGACATGGCCCGTGCCCGGTGGTTCGCCCGCCGCGCCCGCCGACGGGGTAGCGCCGCGGTCACAGTCCCTATCCAGGTGCGTCAGAAGTTCGCCCGCCTTCAGGCCGCCAAGTTCCTGGCTTATCTGGATGACGATGGCTACCCGGACATCGTGCCTGTTCTCTCCCTCATACCGGCCGATGAGCAGACCTTCGTCTTCAGCAGCAGCCTGGCGGCGCCGGCCCTGGCAGGGCTGAGCCCCGGCGCAAAGGTGGCGGCCTCGGTGCTCACCTTCGAGCCGTTGGCCTATCAGATAAAGGGCCAATTCGTGGAGGCAGAGCGGAGCCTCGGGCGGTTGGCTGGGGTGGTGGCCGTTGAGGAGGTATATAGCGCCTCGCCGCCGCTTTCGGGCCAGCGAATCGCCTAGAAGTTGGCGAAGGGTCAGGGGCTTGGCAGCGTTGCGCAGCTACACTTCGGCCAGTAACATGGGGGGCGAAGCTCGCTAGCGGCGATGGTGCTGCCCTGGAGACGTTGAAAGGAGTTTGCCAATGTCCAGCATCAAAGGGGGTGAACTTCTCCTAAAGTGCCTCGTTCAGGAGAACGTTCGCGTCATCTTCGCTGTCCCCGACGGCGCCTACAACTCGGTTCTGGGGAAGCTCAAGGAATACGGCGTGCGGCTGATACCGCCGCGCCACGAGGCCGCCGCTGCCCACATGGCCGACGCCTGGTCACGGGCCACGGGAGAGCCGGGCGTCTGCATGGCGGGTGCCGGTCCGGGAACCGCCAACCTCCTATCGGGAATCATCACTGCTAGGTCGGAGGGCAGCCCGGTCATCGCCATCACTGCCCAATGTCCCAGCGGCGCCATCTATCCCGACCGCGGTGGCGTCTTTCAGTACGCCGACCAGATGAGGCTATTCGAGGGGGCCACCAAATGGAATGCCTATGTGTCTGACCCGAAACGGATTCCCGAACTGGTGCAGAAGGCTTTTCGGGTGGCGATGAGCGACAGGCCTGGCCCCGTTCAGCTCGACATTCCTGAAGATATCCTGGGTGCCGAGGTGGAGGAGGAGGGGGTGGTGGTTGAGCCGCGGCAGCGCTATCGAATGACCCGGCCCATGGCCGCGGACAGGGCTCTGGTTAGGGAAGCGGCGGCCATGCTGACTGAGGCCGCTCTCCCAGCGGTCTTCGTCGGTGGTGGGGCTCGCCATTCGGGCGCCTCGACGGAAGTGCAACGGCTGGCGGAGCATCTGGCCTGCCCGGTCCTCCTCGGCACATCGGCTCGAGGTGTCCTGCCCGAGGACCATCCCCTCTGCTTCATCCCCCTGTCTACCGGAGCCATGTCCCTGCGCCGCGAGGCGGACGTGATTCTGCTGGTCGGGACTCAGCTCGGCCAGCACGAGAACTATGGAAGGCCACCCATCTGGGGCTTGCCGGACCAGCAGAAGATCATCCAGGTGGACGTGGACCCTGAGGCTATCGGCCGTAACCGCCCCGTCGACCTGGGGCTGGTGGGCGATGCCGGGGCCACCCTGGCCAGCTTGCTTGAGGAAGTCGAAGCCATCACCGCGCCGCGACCCCCATCCGAGCGGCTAGACGAATTCCGTCACCAGAGTCAGGCCTGGGAGCGCAACCTGGCGGGTCTGGCCCGCGAGGGCAAGCCCGTGCATCCGGCCAAGCTGATGATGGAAGTGGCCAACTTCTTTCCCCGAAATGGCATCCTGGTGATGGATGGCGGCAACACGGGCCTCTACTGCTTCCAGTACCAGCGGGTCTATGAGCCGCGCAGCTTCCTCTGGACGTCCGAGTTCGGGCACCTGGGCGTAGGGATACCCTACGCCATGGCTGCCAAGCTAGCCAACCCGGACCGGCCGGTGATTCTGGTCGCAGGCGACTCCGCCTTCGGCCTCAACATTCAGGAGCTGGAGACGGCCTACCGCGAAAAGCTTCCCTTCATTTGCGTTGTCAGCTGCGACTACCGCTGGGGCATGGAGGTACCCGGTCAGATTCGTGCTTTCGGGGCCGGCAATCTGGTGGGCGTTGACCACTCGCGGCCGCGCTACGATCAGGTGGCCAAGGCTTTCGGCTGCTTTGGAGCCTACGTGGAGGACCCGGCGGAGATACGGCCCGCCCTGGAGGCGGCGGCGAAATCGGGTCTGCCGGCCGTGATCCAGGTGGTGGTGGACCAGGAAGCCAACGTGTCCCCGCCAGGTCGGGCGGAGTACGACATAATCGGCACAGTGTGAGAAGGCGAGTCGGATCTTCGGGGGGCCTGGCGGCCGGTGCTGTTGCGATCTGATGGGCCCACCACCTTTTGCAGGAGGTGGAGCAGATGAATGACTGGGCAGCGAAGAGCTTCTGGCTGGGGGCGACACCCTACACAGAGAATCCGGCCCTGGAGGAGGATATCCGCGCCGACGTGGCCATCGTGGGCGCGGGCTTCACTGGCTTGTCCACGGCCTACTATCTGCGTCAGGCCGACCCGTCGCTGCGAGTGGTTGTCTTGGAGTCGGATGTCGTGGGCTATGGAGCCAGCGGCCGCAACGGCGGGTTCGCCATGACCTTGATGGGGCTAACTCTATCGTTGACGGCCAGGCGCTTCGGCAAGCAAAAGACACGCCAGGCCCACGATTTCATGGTGCGCGCTGTGAGACACGTTGGCGAGCTGGTCGAGAAGCAGGGCATCGAGTGCGATTACGAGAAGAACGGCCTGCTCACGGTGGCTAGCAATCCAGCCCAGGTGAATCGGCTGCAGGCGGAGATCCGCCTGGCTCACGAGCTGGGCATCGAGGGGGTGCGCTGGCTGGAGGCCGGCGAGTTGCGAGAGGAGGTGAGCTCTCCCCTCTACGTGGGGGCGAGAGCGGAGGAGGAGTGCGCTCTGGTCAACCCCGCCAAGCTGGTACGAGGGATGAAGAACCTGGCCGAGGGCGCTGGTGCCGAAATCTACGAGCGCACACCCGTGGAGGCGGCTCACCTGAAGCCCCGCATCAGGCTGGAGACGCCCCAGGGGAGCGTCGCTGCCCAGAAAGTGGTCTTCGCTACCAACGCCTTCACCCAGCGTTTTCCTCAGCTTCATTCCAAGGCTTTCCCCGTCTTCACCTACATCGTCCTCACGGAGCCCCTGAGCGAGCAGCAGTTATCCAGCATTGGCTGGGGAAACCGCCAGGGTATCGAGGACGCCCGCAACCTGATCCACTACTACCGGCTGACCGCCGACAACCGCTTGCTCATGGGCGGAGAGGACGTCATGTACTACTATGGCGGCAAGGTGGATACGGATCAGCATTGGCCCACCTTCCAAAATCTGGAGCGCACGATCAGCGGGACCTTCCCCGGGCTGGCTGGCATTGGCATTAGCCATCGGTGGGGCGGGCCGATCTCGGTGCCACTGGACTTCTTCCCGGCGATGGGCTATCTGGGCGGTGACCGACGGGTGATCTACAACCTGGGCTGCGTTGGCCATGGGGTAGCGCTTGCCAACATGGCCGGGCAGATCCTGCGCGATCTGGTGAGAGAGCAGGAGACGGAGCTCACCGATCTGTTCTTCGTCAACCGGCGGCTGATTCCACTTCCGCCGGAGCCGATCCGGTTCGCAGTGGTTCAGGGTATCCGCAGAGGGATGAAGCTTCAGGACAACTGGGAGCGACGCAAGCAGCCGAAGCCGAAAGAGCCATCGCGATGATGGACTGACGGGGGTGTTCGGAAGGCAAGCGGTTTCGTAGCGTCGCTACACTTTGTGGGCTGCCTTGGGATCGGTTAGTTTGCCGCTGTAAAGGGAAATGTCTGCTAACCTCACCAGGTCGTCGACGGTGGTGGCATCATTGGGATAGCAAGCTAGCCCAGCGTTCAGGCTCAGGTCAGCCGTGGCGGGATCATTCAGCTCCTTGAGCTTGCTGGCCAGGGACTTGGCTATCCGGTTGACTAGGGTCTGGACCCGACTTGAGTCGGTGTGCATCAATATGGCGGCGAACTCGTCGCCGCTGTAGCGACAGGCGATGTCTGAGCGGCGCATTTGCGAGCGGATGGAATCGGCAGCAAGGCAGAGCACCTTATCACCGGCTGCGTGCCCCTGAGCATCGTTATAGCTCTTGAAGTTGTCGATGTCAGCGATCATCACCACAAGGCTGTGCTCGTAGCGCTTGGCACGCTCGATCTCCTCGCCAAGGCGCTGGTGGAAGTAGGCGCGGTTATACAAACCTGTGAGAGCATCGGTGATCGCTCTCAGTTCTGTCTCCGCCCGCAGGTGAGCATTCTCCAGGGGCAGAGCGACCTGAGCGGCAGCGGCCTGTAGGAGATCCAGGTCCGACGCCTGGAAGGAGGAGCCCTCCGAAAAGGTGACAAGCACGAGGCAGCCGAAGGGCCTTTCGCCGATGCCCAACGGCGCACACACGATGCTCTGGGGCAGGCCCGATTCTCCAGTGGCCTGTTTGAAAAGGTCCTCATTCTCAGGGGTGAGGCCTCCCGCCGCTACAAGTTCCTCTATCGAAGAATACAGCTGTGTTTCGCCTGACTGGAAGGCCTCGCCGATCAGGCCTTCGCCGGGCTTGGCTACCAGTCTGGACATCACTTTCTGATCCAGACCGCGCACAGCGCGAACATCCAGCAGGTCTCTATGCCGGTTGTAGGCCATGAGGAACCCGGCCTCGGCTCGCGGCAAGAGGTCGAGGACGGCTTCCAGGGCTATGTCAGCCGCTTCGTCAAACCCGATGGCTGTGGCGGCAGCGTTCGATAGGTTGAGGAAGAGACGAAGCTGGTCGTCGCGCTGCCGCACCTCCTTGACCAGGTGACTGAGCATTGTGGTATCTCGGCCAGCGCCTTCAATGGCTACCAGGCGGCCGTCCTCAGCATAGATGGGCAGGAAGCTAAAGGTCAGCCATATTGTCTGGCCATCCTTATGCAGGCACTTCAGGGCTAGCGGACCTTCGGGCATTCTGCCGGAAAGCATTGCTTTCCATAGGGCGACGAAGGACTGCCAGTGGTCGGGGTGGACAAGCCGACCGACGATCTCCGGGCCGGAGGCCAGCTCCTCCAGGGTAAAGCCCGTCACCTTCTCCCAGGCCGGGTTGGCGTAGGTAAGGCCCTTCTGGATGTCTACTCGGAAGACCAGGTCAGCGGTACGTTCCGCCAGTTGGCGATATCTTGCCTCAGCCTTGGCCACGCCGGTCTTGGCCGTTTCTTTGGCGAGCAGGGCAACGATCATCCGGTCGAGATCCCTGGCTAGGGACTCGAACTCCGCCGACCCCGATACTTCGGGCCTGGTGGCGACATTCCCACTGGCAATTGCCCTGGCGCTCGCTCGAAGGGCTGCCAGCGGTCGAAGAATGCTTCGCGTCAAGGTCAGCGCCGACCAGCCGCCCACGATGAGGACGAGGCCGGCGGAACCTAGCAGGGCCCAAAGCAGCAGGTCTCCATCGCCAGCCGTCGAAGGGAGGGCGAGGTCCATCTGGCGTTGCTGTTCGCTGATCAGTTCGGCGACCACCGGGCTCAGGCTAGCGATCGAGCCTTCCACCTGAGAGCGGGCCTCCGTCGCCTGTTCGGCAGCATCGACATCCGTGAACAAGAACGCGCCTTCGCCGTGAATTGCGATCTGCCGAACCTCGCTGGCGATGTCGTCTAGTGCGGCCAGCGCTTGGGGGTCGCCGGAGTCGCTTTGCAGAGCTTGAGCCTCTTGGATGTCTGCCTCAACCCTGGCAATGGAGTCACGGAACGCGTCGGCAAAGCTCCAGTCCTTGGTGACGGGAAAGGCCCGCAGGGTCTCAAGCTGGAGGGTGAATTCGGCATCGATGTCGGCCAAGGCGGCGGCGGTACGGGAGGCCTTTTCTATGGCGTCCACGTCGACTTGGTCGGCTTGATCGTTCCCAAAGCGGAAGACGGATACCAGCGAGATGCCAATGAGGAGTAACGTCAAAAGCGAGAACGTGGCGACGATCCGTACGCGCACCGATCGCAAACCGGGCATTCGCCTGCTAACCTTTCTCCGACTACAACAAACTGCCTGCCACCCTCCGCCCGCCGTAGAGGGGGTTTGGAGGCCGCATAACAGCGAATCGATACCTTTTGGAGTGCTCAATGAATGGACGCTAGTCTTGGGCAGTCCGTTACATCCAGGGCGTCCACGGTTGAAATCGCCGCCCGAGGTGCTATCATGACAAGGGTGGGCTCGTAGCTCAGCGGCAGAGCGACCGGCTCATAACCGGTTGGTCGGAGGTTCGAATCCTCCCGGGCCCACCATTGGCTGGCCCTGGGGGCCGCCGATACGTTATTATGCTATCGGAGGCTCAGGGATGATGGCGGGCGGGGCTAGTCTGCTTCAGCAAATACGGGACTTCTTGTCCGACTACCGGCCGCAACGCCTTCGCCAGAATGAAGCGACCCCGGCGGCGGTTCTTCTCCTCCTCTACGAGAAGGCAGACGAGCCTTATATCGTCCTGACCAGGCGCACCGAGGACGTGGAGCACCACAAGGGGGAGACCTCCTTCCCCGGCGGGGCGTTCGATCCCAGTGACGGCGACCTGCTTACCACCGCCCTGCGGGAGACGGAGGAGGAGATCGGCGTTCGGCCAGAGGACGTCGAGGTCCTGGGCCAACTGGACGACATCGTCACCGTCACCGGCTTCTTGGTGAGCCCCTTCGTGGGGCTCCTGCGCACGTGGTCATATCCCTTCGCTGTGAGTGCGGAGGAGGTGGCGGAGCTGGTGGAGGTTCCCTTGGGCCACCTGATGGACGAGCGCAATCTGGAGCGAGGGGCGCGGCACTATGGCGATCGCTGGCTGCCATTCCTCTCCTATCACTACGGCAACTATCGCATCTGGGGGGCCACTGCTCGCATCTTCAAGGGCTTCTTCGACCGTCTGGCCGCCAGCGAAGGGTGATCGACGATGGCGGCGGACATGGGCGAGGGCGTTGCCTCTGGCGGCGGCGCCCTTGATGGTATGGTGTTCTAAATGCGCTGGCTGCTGATTCGGCATGGCGAGTCGGTGGGGAACCTGGAGTGGCGGCTCCAGGGTCAGCAGGAGTTCCCCCTGAGCGAGCGCGGCTGCCTCCAGGCCGAGCTGCTGGCGCGACGGCTGGCCGGCATGGATGTCGCCGCTGTGTACAGCAGCCCGATTCGGCGGGCGTGGGAGACGGCGCAGGCCGTCGCGCGGAGGCTGGGGCTGGCGGCGCGGGCCCTGCCGGGCGTCGAGGAGTACGACTTCGGGGAGCTGTCCGGCCTGACCTGGACGGAGATTCACCAGCGGGCGCCGGAGGTGACGGCGGCGATGGCCTCTCGCGGCGGGGAGTTTCCCGACTATCCGGGCGAGGAGGGCCGCGAGCGGTTCCGCCAGCGGGTCTGCGGCGCGCTGTGGGGCCTGCAGGAGGGGCACGACAGGGAGACGGTGGCGGTGGTGACCCACGCTGCGGCCATATTGGTGTTCCTGCTGGACGTGCTGGGGCTGGCGTATCGGCGGCGGCTGCCGTTCATCCTGGACAACGGCTCGATTACGGTGGTGGAGACGGCGACGCAGCGGTGGCCGGGCGCTCCGCCCGGCGTACTGGTCTCGCTGAACGACGTCTGTCACCTGAAGGAAGGGGAGTGAGGCAAGGGTGTCGAACGTTTCTGGAAGACGGCCGAGACGAAGGCGGCGAGAGCGGGGGCCGACGGAGAAGGAGCTTGTGCGCAGGCTGGAGCTTCTGGGGAAGTTCGTGGTGGAGTGCCAGGCGTGCCAGGCGGAGAACCCTCAGCACTGGCAGTACTGCTCGGAGTGCGGGGCGCGGCTGGCGACGGCCTGCCCGGGCTGCGGCGCTCCCCTGCCGCCCCTGGGCGCCCGCTACTGCCCCCACTGCGGCATGGAGCTACCGAAGGGGGAAGGCGAGGGGTAGAGCCGATTTGATTGTGTTCGCGAAAAATCTTCGCGCTGGTATTTGGTGAGTGGGCCGCCAGATAGGCGGGCCTTTGATTGTTTTGGGCGCTGGGGCGCGGGCCCCAGGGCTGTGTACGGCAGGCTGACTTCCATGGTAGGTCTAGCTCAGGCGAGCGGGCGGGCAAACGCGAAGCGGGCAATGGGAGTCGGGGCGTGTGGCTTACTGGGGGTGGCTTTCTGGACGGGAGAAGTACCAATCCAGGATTCTGTCCATGTTGCGGGAGGCCACCTGGGCCCCACTGACGATGCGAACGGAGACGAATTCTTGGGCTTGAAGGTCTCTAATAACATTCCGGACGGCCTGGTCTGAAACGCCGGCGATGTTGGCGATCTGAGCCGGGCTACGGTTGTCGTCAAACGCGCGGAACATGTCGATGCGGCGCTGCGTGCCTAGGATCTCACGCTCGAAGAGGGCAAAGGCCCTGCAGCGGAGTTCATACGTAAGTAGCGACAAGTGAAACTTAATTTCTCGGAGTTCGGCTAGGATGTCTTCGGTGGTCATTTCCATCTCCTTAGCTTTCAGCGATGGCGAGAGCTATTCCGGCCAGTGCGGATGCGCCCGTGACGGAGAAGATGAAGTTGAGTTCTCTGAAGGGGGATTGGAGAGCACTCAACTGTGAGCGGCGTGCTTCAATTCTCCGGAGCAGGTATTCAGCGACTTCACCGAGTGGATAGTCAATCGATGCGTCCGAGAAGTGGCGCGCTATTTGGATGAGGCCGTAGTCCCTGAGCAAATCCTCATTGTCAGTGATAACCCGTCTTAGTGTTTGTAGAGCTCCGGCCCTATCTGGGCCGTAGAGCATATCGCCGACGGCATCGGCGAGCACCGACAATCTCGTCGCTGTATCCCGATCCCTAAGGTTTGAAATAACCGCGCCAGGAACTTGAACGAAGAGTATGTGGCCTCCAATGACCGTTAGGAGCATCCATGTATATTGTATGGGCTCACCGGAGACGTGATAGCCTGGCGGGCCCCAAACAAGGTAAATGCATAAGACGGTGGCCGGGACGAAGGCGAGAGTGAAATTGACGCGCAGCAACACGTGAATGGCGTTGCGCTTGACGAGGCGGTCGAAGTTGAAGGGGTATGCTAGGAACAAGACCGTCACGGAAGCGTAAATGAATAGCCCGATTAGCCACAGGAAGGGTATGAACACTACTGCGCGCCCTCCGGTTTGGCCTTCCATCGTTGTATCAAGGTCTTGAAGGGCTCGATATTGTCGAAATCAATGAGATCTATCTTCTCGTCGCGCTTGTAGTAGATCCTGCCCGCTCGCCTGAATTCGTTGAGGTAGCCTTTGTTCCCGAGGAGGGGCTTAGTGAACTTGTTGAGGTTTCTGGGGTCTGTGCCCAGCGCTTCAGCAAGCTCCTGTCGGGCTATCTCGTCCTTAGTGAGGTGCAGCACCGCCGCTTGATAGGTGGACTTGCCAACGAGTTCTGTCAGGTCGTCTATGATCAATTGGCGGTTTTGCAGCACGGCTATGCGGTCCAGGCTACTCACGCGGGTCTTAACGATCTCGACATCGTTTTGAAGCTTCTCCCACGAGTCGCGATCAATGACCATGCGGCGTCACTCCAGAGTCTGTTCCTCATGCAGCGCTTCCCTGCTTGTGCCATTCTCCGGGACGCTGCGCTTGAACCTGGAGAGTTGTGATGATGAGAAGATGGGCGTTAGTCGGTAGTCGATGCGATTGCCGCTGCCCAATCTTTGGATGACTCCCTTGTCCATAAGTTGCGCTACGTGTATCTGGACGGCTCTCCTCGTCACGTTTGCCTGCTCGGTGACGGCTTTCATCAGCGTGGGCGAGGGCTTTCGGTGATCCACGAGCGTTCGAATTATGGCGAGGTCTATCTTGTCTGCGCTGACTTCTTTGAGCAAATCGTCCAGCTGTGTTCTTGATGCTGCGCGAAGCAGAACATTGGTAGTGCGGTGCTCGTTGAGAATATCTTCAAGAATCTCCGCCGGATCTCTCATAGTTACCGCTCCAGTCGCTTAACGTAGAATCGCTTTCCTCCAGAGGTTTGGACTCCTATAAGTCCGGCCTCAGCCAAGACCGCGAGATGTTGGGAGACAGCGGGCTGCGAGACGCCGAGGGTTTTGGCCATCTGGGTGACGCGGGTCTCGCCGTCACACAGGTCATAGACTTTCTTTCTCGTGGCTTCACCTAAGAAACGCGCCTTCGCAGACTCGATCTGCGCGCGGTGCATCAGCTTATAAAGACCGAGCAAGTCGCCAAGTTTGTCATTGATACTGTTCAAGATCTCTTCGTGCTCCACGGGATTGGCGCTCCAATCTCTCGATAAACATAGCATAATGGCTCGCGGTCGTCAAGGCCAGTAACTTTGGGATAGGTGTTCTAATAAGCGGCGAGCCGGCTCGTGGCCATGACGTATTCGAGGGTGACGCCTCCTCGCTCACTGCTCTCCCTCCGGCTCCGCCGCTGCCTGGCGGGCAGCCCAGGCGGCCACCTTTGTCGATAGCTCGGCGCTGCGGCGGCTCCACTCGCTCTCGCGCAGGGAGGGGAAGGACTGCTCCAGCAGACGGTGGAGCAGCGTCGCCGTCCTGTAGGCCAGGTCGAGGAAGGTGAGCAGGCGTCGGCGCTGGTAGAAGGGCCCGCTGCGAAGGGTGCCCTTGCTGTCGAGGGCGCCGGAGACGGAGGCGGAAGACGGGTAGGTGAAGCTGCTAAGGTGGTCGTAGATCCCCTCCTCGGCGGGCCCCACGCTGTCGTCGTCGCGCGCGTCCTGGGCGAGGGCCTGCTCCATGCGGGATGGGCTCGGCCAGGCGGCGCTCTCCTGCTTGAGCTTGGCGGCGTCCTGGGGGCTGGAGTTCAGCCACGTCCCCGCCAGCCAGTACTCGTATGCGTTGCGGACCAGTGAGAGGCCCTGCACATAGTAGCCGTCGAAGGCGAGGTTGTGGGCGGAGCGGAGGAAATTGGCGGCGCCCCCCACCAGAGTGAGGGTCAGCTCCTGGGCATCATCCAGGGACTTGACCGCCTCCAGCTCGCGAAAGCCGCGCATCAGGTGGCTGAGCAGATCGTCGGCGAGGGCGACCTCGTCGCTGTGGTACTGCCAGGCCTGGCGGTGGACGGCGTGCTCTCGGTCCTCCCAGGTCGAGCCTTGGGGCAGTTGGGCGGGCATAGGCGCTATTCCTGGGGCTCGCCTTCGTCCCTCAGCCGGCGCAAGCGCTCGCGGATGGTGCGCTCGAAGCCCTGGTCGGAGGGCTGGTAGTAGCGGCGGCCGCGGAGCTTATCGGGGAGGAACTGCTGGGGCACGTAGTGGCCGGGGAACTTGTGGGCGTACCTGTAGTCCTTGCCGTAGCCCATCTCCTTCATCATGTCGGTCACCGGATTGCGCAGGTGGAGGGGCACCGGCTCGTTGCGGGTCTCGCGCACGTCCTTGCGGGCTTTCTGATAGGCGGCGAGAGCGGAGTTGCTCTTGGGGGCGGAGGCCAGGTAGATGACCGCCTCGGCCAGGGGCAGGAAGCCCTCGGGCATGCCCACGAAGTGCACCGCCTGCTGGGCGGCCATGGCCACCACCAGGGCCTGAGGGTCGGCCAGGCCGACGTCCTCGGCGGCCAGGATGACCATGCGCCGGGCGACGAACAGGGGGTCCTCGCCGGCCTCCAGCATGCGGGCCAGCCAGTAGAGGGCGGCATCGGGGTCGGAGCCGCGCATGGACTTGATGAAGGCGGAGATGGTGTCGTAGTGGTAGTCGCCGGCCTTGTCGTAGACGGCGGTGCGGCGCTGGAGGGCCTCCTCGAAGTCGGACAGGGCGATGGGGCGCAGGCCGCGGTCGTCGGGCTGGACGGTGGCGGCGGCGAGATCGAGGGCGTTGAGGGCGACGCGGGCGTCGCCGCCGGAGGCCTGGGCGAGGCCGCTGAGGGCGTCGCCGTCGATGTCGAGCTTCAGGTGGGCGAGGCCGCGCTCGTCGTCGGTCATCGCCCGGCGGAGGATGACCTCGATCTGCTCGGGCGAGAGGGGGTTGAGGGTGTAGACGCGGCAGCGGGAGAGCAGAGGGGAGATGACCTCGAAGGAGGGGTTCTCGGTGGTGGCGCCGATGAGGGTGACCACACCGTCCTCGACATAAGGCAGGATCACGTCCTGCTGGGCCTTGTTGAAGCGATGGATCTCGTCGATGAAGAGAATGGTGCGCTGGCCGTGCATGCCGCGGCGCTCCTGGGCCTCGTCGACGATCTGGCGCAGGTCGGCGACGCCGGCGGTGACGGCGGAGATGGGGGCGAAGTGGGACTGGGTGAGGCTGGCGACGATGCGAGCGAGGGTGGTCTTGCCGCTGCCCGGCGGTCCCCAGAAAACCATCGAGGGCACCTGGTCGGTCTCGATGCTCTTGCGCAGCATGCGGCCCTCGGCCACCAGGTGCTCCTGGCCCATGAACTCGTCGAAGCTGCGGGGGCGCATGCGGGCTGCCAGCGGGGCCTCTCGCTGGGTGCGGGCCCGCGCCTGGGTGGCGAACATGTCGGAAGGTTTGCCTTTGCCCTTCTTGGTTGGCATTTCGCCCCTATTATCGCTCGCTGGGGCTGCGAACGCCAGTGCTAGGGGTCAGTCGCGGGGCTGCCTGGCCAGGAAGGCCAGCAGCACTCGGTTGAAGGCTTCCGGCTGCTCCAGGTTGAGCAGGTGGCCGGCGTCAGCGATGACCTCCTGGCGGGCGGCCGAGATATTGGCGGCCAGGATCTCGGCGATGAGGCGGAAGTCGGGCAGGTCGTCCTCGCCCACCAGCACCAGCGTCGGCGCCCGGACCTCCGACAGGCGGTCGGTGACCTGCCACTGCGGCTGGGGGTACTCGGTTTCGTCGAGATAGTCGCGGGCGGAGTAGGCGAGGACCATGCTCTTGACGAACTGGAAGCGCTCGGGGAAGCGGCGGATGCCTTCTAAGAGGGGATGCGTTAGCCAAACCCGCTCGAGGGCTGGTCGGGGCCCCTCTGTGCGCACGGCCTGCACCAACTCCTCGACGGCCTGGGTGTACTCCGGCGAGTAGTCGAAGCCGGGCACAGTGGAGTCGACAAGCACCAGGGAGGCGACGCGCTGGGGGTGGTCGACGGCGAACTGAAGGGCGATGCCGCCGCCCATGGACAGCCCCACCAGGTGCGCAGGTGCGTCGATGTGCAGGCGGTCGAGGAGGTTGCGCAGGTCGAGGGAGTAGTTCTGCCAGGTGTAGCCGCTGGCAGGGCCTTCGCTTTGGCCGTGGCCGCGCACGTCGTAGCGGACGACCCGGTAGCCGGCGTCCACGAGGGGAGCAACCTGGGCGTCCCACATGCGGAGGTTGAGGCTGTGGCCGTGGATGAGCACCACCGGCGGGCCGCGGCCGGTGGCCTCGTAGAAGGTGGCGATGTCGTTGGTGGATACGTGAGGCATGGTGAGCTGGCCACGTTAGAGCAAAGCGACAGGACTGTATTATCGTATCGGTGACGATAATTTGCAACCCCGTGTACTCGTCCAGTACATTAGTGACACTAAGGAGGGCGCGCAAGGGCGAAGTCCTCCAGGAACTGCTTAGGCGTCTTATATCCCAGGGCCTGGTGGGGGCGCACGGTATTGTAGACGTGCTCCCAGGCCAGGGCCTC
>DAOUEZ010000014.1:0-110645 GCA_034429995.1 Dehalococcoidia bacterium | reverse complement strand
GAGCCTCGGCCAGCTCCTCGGGCCTTCCCGAAGACGATGGTGCAACGTCCTCCTCGACCCGGGGGACAACCACTCGGAAGGGCAGGCCCAGGTGGGCCAGGAGCTGGCGCCGGCGGGGCGAGCGGGAGGCGAGGATGAGGCGCGGCGTCATCTAGTCCCGCACCAGCGTCGCCACGCTCTCGATGTGGAAGGTCTGGGGGAACATGTCCACCGGCTGCACCTCTTGCAGGCGATAGCCCCCCTGGCAGAGGGCGCGCAGGTCGCGGGCCAAGGTGGCTGGGTCGCAGGAGACATAGACCAGCCTGGCCGGTGGTCGCTTGAGGACGGCGGCGATGACATCGGGGTGGCAGCCCACGCGGGGCGGGTCGAGGATGGCGGCCTGGGGGCGCTGGCGCAGCTCCGGCAGGATCTGCTCCACCTTCCCCTGATAGAAGACAATGTTCTTGATCCCCGCTTGGTTGATCACCGCATCGGCCACCGCCGCCGGCGACTCCTCGATGGCTATCACCCTCTTGACGTAGGGCGCAAGCAGCACGGCGAAGGTGCCCACGCCGGCGTAGGCGTCCAGCAGTAGTTGGTCCTGGGCAAGGGCCAGCTTCTCGCGCACGACCTCTATCAGCACCTCTGCCTGGCGGCTGTTCACCTGGAAGAAGGAAGCGCCCGAAATGCGGAAGCGCTTGCCCAGAAGCTCCTCCTCGTAGGAGGTCTGGCCCGACGGGATCGAATCGTCGATCTCCTTCAGCGAGGGGTGGATGAGAGCCTGCTCCGTCCTGACGCCGTAGCGGATGGCCACCTGATGCAGGCCAGCGCACTTGCCCTGGAGGCGCTCCAGTACGCCGTTGATCCAGGGGTGCATGATGCGGCAGTGGTCGATGCGAACGAAGCGACGTCTCAGCAGGCTAACGAAGCCCAGTTGGCCCTGGCGGTCGGTGCTGAAGCGAGCGTGATTGCGATAGTGCCAGCGCTCTTCCGCTGTCACCGTGGCTGCTACCGGTGGCTCCTCGAACTTGCCGATGCGGCGCAACTGCTCGCCGACAATGCGGCCCTTCAGCTCAACCTGGAAGGGGTAGTCGATGTGCTGCCACTGGCAGCCGCCGCAGCTGCCGTAGTAGGGGCAGGGGGCCTCCACCCGATGGGGCGAGGGAGAGAGCACCTCCACAACCCGGCCCATGAGGTAGTCCTTGCTGCGCCGCTCGATCTCCACCACGGCCTCCTCGCCAGGGATGCCGTAGGTGACGAACACCACCTGGCCGTCGTGGCGACCGATTGCCCCTCCCTCGAAAGCCATGCCGGTCAGGCTCAGGCGCAGCTTTTCGGCCTCTCTGGTGTCAACGGCTCTAGTCTTCTCTTTCATGGGGCTTACGCTTGAAGCAGTCCATTCCAAGTTTATCCTCAAAGCGCCCCCATCGCCAGGGTAATCCTGAGATGACAGTGCCAGAGAAGGCATGGTATAATCGGCCAGCTTAGGAGACGAGGGCAAGAGTATGGACAACTGGGAAAACGTAGCAACCCTGGCGGGCACCGTTGCCGGGGCCTACGTGCTGGTCCTCTGGATAGGCATCATCGCCTGGACCTATCGTGACATCCGCGACAGGACGCGCGACACCGCCTTCCAGATAGTGGCTGTCCTCCTCGTCCTGGTGTTCAACATCCCGGGCTGGTTCATCTACATGATCCTTCGGCCCAGCGAGACGCTTGCCGGGGCCTATGCCCGCTCCCTGGAGGAGGAGGCTCTCCTCCAGGAGCTGGAGGAGCAGGGCATTTGCCCCTCCTGCAAGCGCTACGTGAGCGCCGATTTCGTCATCTGCCCCTATTGCCGCACCCAACTCAAGGAGCCCTGCGCCAACTGCGGCCGCCTCCTGAACTTCAACTGGGTGGCTTGCCCCTACTGCATGACCCCGAAGACGAGAGCCGCCTCAGCCCAGAAAGAGGTGAGCAAAGTCTCGCAGGGCGAGGAGGCTGTGGAGAGCCCCGAGAAGCAGCGCGCCGCCTCGCCCCGAAGCTCGCTGGAGCCCTAAGGCTGGCTCCTTCTAGCTGCCGCCCGGCCCTTTCTGACGCAGTCCCAATGTCCCCAGGAGCCTCTCGTAGTCCAGGTGCTCGGCCATAAGCTGGCCGATGCGCTCCGCCTTCTGATGGCCGAAGCGGCTCTTGAAGTAGAGGTCCTCCAGAGCTTGAAGGGCGACAACTGTGCCCTTGCCGGTGATCAGCAAGGGTACCCCCTCCGCTTCCGCCCGCTCGCTGACGTAGGCCAGGGGTATGCAGCCGCCGCTGAGGATGAGGCAGCGGCTGCCGGCGTTCAGGGCAGCTAGCTGGAGGTCGGGTTTGTCGCAGCGGACGACGACCGCCTGGCGGCCGAAGCGGGCGAAGTAATCCTGGCCAGGGTCGGCGCTGATGGAAGCGATGGTCAGACGCTCTATCACCTCCTCCGTGCGACCGTCGGCAAAGAGCGTCTCGGCCTGTAGGGCCTGAGCCATCTCCGCGATGCTGGGCGACGAGAGCAATCTATCCTCGGGGAGGAGAGCCAGGCTGGCGACCCCCTTCTGAGCTAGCGTGTCGGCAATGGCAGCCGTCCGCGCTCGAGGGACGGCGGTGAGGACAAGGCCGGCGAAGGCCTGCCTCAGCTCCTTCTGAAGGGCGGCGACCTGGTCGGCGGCCAGATCAGCGCAGCGTTCGACCAGAACCACTGCGCCGCCCAGGGTTTGAACCGCCTCACTTGGGGGGAAGCCCGATGGTAGTTCCACGATGAAGACGGCATCGGAGGAGCTAGCCGCCTTCACTAGCTCAGCGACCTCGTCCAGAGAGAGGGGCTGATCCCCCTTTTCGGCGGAGAGCGAAAGGAAACCGAAGCAGCGAGCGTCGGCGTGGGCGGCCTCGTCCGGCTCAGCCGTTGCCAGTCGAGCGAGCCTGAAGGGATAGCCGTCCTGGTCAAGACGCTGGGCGATGGCCACAGAGACGGCCGTCTTGCCCACGAGAGGCCGCAGAGAAGAGACGAGCAATACAGGCATTCTCATTCCTCCGCTGCCGCACGAATCAGCGCCGGCGGGGCCTAGAGAATCGCTTAAACGCTAGCCTATCCCTATGCGGCGACGGTGGCCGCCGCACTGCTCAAGACCACCTCGCCCCGCTGGGTCTTGGCCTGGAGGATGATCTGGGTGTCGCTCTCCTTCCACATCTCGGTGATGATCTTGTCGCCGGGGAAAACCACACCCGAGAAGCGCACGTCCAGCGCCTTGAATCGGTCGGGGTCGCCGCCGCAGTACTTCTGGATCACGGCCCGGCCCACATGGCCGAAGCTGCACAGGCCATGAAGGATAGGCCGATCGTAGCCGGCCATCTTGGCGAAGCTGGGGTCGATGTGCAGCGGGTTGCGGTCGCCCGAGAGGCGGTAGATGGCTGCCTGCTGAGGCAGGGTCTCCATCTCCACCACCTCATCCGGTGGTCGCTCTGGCGGCACGTTCCTGGGACCGCTGGGGCCCCGCTCACCCCCGAATCCGCCCTCGCCGCGGATGAAGGCGCCAAAGGTATTGACGCAGATGACCTCCCCCGCCTCATCGGTCGTCTCAGCATCGGTCACTACTAGGGCGCCACGTCCCTTGTCGTATATGGCCCTAACCGTACCCACGGTGGTGACCTTAGCGGCGACGGGGAAAGGCTTCTTCAGCTCGATGCGCTGCTCACCGTGAAGCAACATCACCGGGTTGATCTTGCCCACGGTCACCAGGCTCATAAGGGCCGGAAAGGCGGGGACAACGCCGAAGGTGGGGATAACCTTGAGACCTCTCTCGAAGACGTATTGGAGCTCGTCGGTGCGAGCGCCTACGCCCAAAGCGTACAGCATGACGTCCCTGTCGTCGTATTCGAAGGTCGTGGGCGGTAGCTTCTGACCGACCAAGCTGAGATCAATCGCCATAATTCATCCCTCCTTCCCCTTGCCAGGGGCATGCGATTGCCTTTTGCTACTGAGCCTGGGGTTTCTTCTCTCGAATTGCCAAAACGCTACCCTTGCTGTCGAGCGCCCGAGAGTTCGGCAGCCCAATTCCGTATGATACACATAACGCCCGCCCTGGGATAGAGGGATGACCTGGCCCGCTGGCAATTTTGGGCTGCCGAACTCTCGGACCAAGGAGCGCTCAACCGATGGTCACCTTCGCCCACCCAGCAGACGAAGGAGGGAACGCTTGTTGGTGGTCGTTTCCCAAACAGAATCCCTGAGGACGCGCCGGTAGAGGCCTGCCGTGGGTATGGAGCGGACGAACTCCACGATCTTGCCGGCGATGACCTCCGGCCGCTCCTTGAGGGATACGAAGAGGGCGTTGCCTTTGCCCGCTACCTCCTGAAAGACCTCGATATCGGAGCAGATAGCTGGCAGCCTCAGCAGGCCGGCCTCCAGCAGGGGGAGGGAGGCACCTTCGTAGCGGCTGGGAAGGAAGACGGCATCCGCCAGGGTGTAGACGTCTCGTACCACCTCCCGCGAGCGAGTCAGGGGAGTTCCATCGGGAGAGGTCATCTTGCTCAGAAAGATTACGTCTCTGGCCACGCCCCGCTCTTTGGCCCTTCGCCGCAGGCCCTCAAGCTGCGCGATAGCCTCCGGGGCATGGGGGTCGGGAGCACCGGTGACCAGCAGCTTGACCTTTCCCACCAGCTTCTTGAGCTCGGGGAGAATGTCGATGCCCAGGTCGATGTTCTTGGTGCGCGACACGCGGGTGGGGGTGAAGAGGACAAGATCCTGGTCCCACAAACGCAGCTCTTGGTGCAGCCAGCGACCGGTCTCCGACAGGGCAAGCCAGAAGGGTAAGTCCACCGGGTTGGGAACCACCGTGATGCGAGAGGCGCGAACGCCGAAGAGCCTGGCCAGGTTCTTGCGTCGGAAGTCGCTGATAGCCACATAGGCCACACCGGGCACGGGCCCTCGAAGGATATCCCAGGGATAGCCGTAGTGAGGGATAGTGCAGTCGGGGTCCAGATAGGTAGCGTCGTGAGTCCAGGCGAGGTAATGGCTGGCCTTCTCGGCGGCCAGCTCGGCCAGGGCGGCGGTGGCAGCAAGATTGAGGTGCATAGTGAGAAGGTTGTGGACGATGCAAGAATGAGCGCCGGCAAGAAGGGGTCGCAGCTTCTCCCTGATCCTGTCCTTGAGAGCGGAGAACTCGTCCGGTACCAGGCCCTCCCTGAGCTGCGGCTCCATCTTCGCGTACGGCGGGTACTCGGAGGAAAGCTCGGGAACAATGGCTGCACCGATGGTGGCCGTCTGGTCCCCTCGACCGGCCACAATGGTCACCTCGAATCCCTCCCGCGCCAGGAACCTGGCCTGCAGGTCCATCACGATCTCTACCCCGCCTATGACCGGCGGGCAGCTGTAATGAACGATGGCGGCTTTCATCGGCCAACCTCTGAGACTTAGCCTAGCTTTGCTGAACGCGAGTCATCAGTGAGTATTCTAAAGCCTGAGGTGGGTAAGTCAACCTGTGTTCGCTCTCCTCGCCTTCACTTAGCACGCCGTTTCGGTGGATCTCCCCGGCACTCGCACAGCGGTGGCAGGACGGTAACAATTAGCCGATCTTTTGCGTCTAAAAGACGAGGAGATTCATATGTGGGCCTCACAATCGCTGGCTCACTCCCGGCGTCTCTTGATGGGCTGGTTCACACATTAGAGGAGGTGCGCCAGCCCTAGTCGCTTTCCGCACCCTCCGCTTTCACCTGACGCGCAGTTTCAACCGTTCTTCAACCAGTCTTCAACCATCGCCGCCTTGTCTGCTCTGGATCGTGCAGAGCCTTGGACCAAGCGCTTGTTACTCCTGCTGGCCGCTATTGGGCGACAGTCTGGACAGACTATCGCCGAGTACGCACTGGTGCTCGCTATAGTCGTCATGGCGGGCGTGATGGCAGTGACCGCCATAACTCTTGCCACCAATAGCTACTTCACCGAATTTCTTGACGGGTTCACCTAGGACACTCGGTAGCAACCCGGCCCTGCGGCTCTCATGGTGCGTCTGAGAGGCGTTGTCGCGTTCACTCCCGCCTGAGGGGGTGACTGAGGGCGGCAACTAGGGCCTCGGTCTCAGCCCGGTTTCCGACACAAAAGGGGCGGGAAGAGCCGACCTGGATGAACCATCTCCCCACCCCGAGCACGTCAGGAGTCCTTGGCCGCACCCCCAACGTTGCACGTCATTCTCAGTCAGTGGGCCACCTTCCTCAAGACGGAGAATACTCATTTTGCCCTGTGCCATCCTCGCCAGCGTGGCTTCTAAAGAAAGAGAGAGCCTTCGGGGGTGCGGCCACAAAAGCTCTCTCAGTGCTCGGGCCGGGATTTTCCCGACCTCGACAATACGTTAGATTAACGCCGACGGTTTGTCAAGCGTTTACGGTCAAGTAGGGCATGCAGTTTCCGTCAAAGCCTCGTTATGACCACATGGCCGCGCTATGCGTGCAGCGCGGCACCCGCCGCTCATCTCACCTCGACGCTCAGCGAATCGCACCCGCTCCAAACTTGGACGAAAGATGGGTACTTTCCGACGTAGACGGTATGTCCCATGCCAACGGAGAATGGACGGAGAAAAGGGGAAGAAGTGCCCCACCACTGGGGCAGAGGAGGAGAGTGAAATGACGACTCAAGCACGCAAGCAGTTGCAGCCCGAAGACGGGACGAGAGGCATGGCCGAGTGGGTTAGCCTCTCGCAGCCCTACAGCGCCATGTTCAAGCTGACCGAACTGGCTCTGCTGCCTCACAATCTGTCTTTTCCGCAGTTACATATGTTGTCTATTCTGAAGCAGGCTGGGGGCATCCTCACTACCGGCGAAATTGGTCGGGCAATGGTCAAGGCCAGCCAGACCATCACCGGGCTGGCGGACAGGCTGGAAGAACCGGGACTGGTGGAGCGGGTCTTTGACAGGAGTGATCGCCGCAAGACCTGGATACGCCTAACCGAGAAGGGCGAGCGCAAGTGCGCGGAAGCTATGCCCGTCGCGAATCGGCTGGCCGAAGAGGCCCTCTCTGCCCTCACGGACGAGGAACTGCGGGATCTGCATGCGAAGACCGAAAAACTGCGGACCGCCGCGATGGAAAAGCTCACCGAAGCCCTTGAGCGACCGGGCTCCTAACGTGCCACTGCCACGATCCTAGGCCGAAGTACCCTTCGGTTGCGCAAGTCCGGCTGCGACCGCTATGGCGGCCGCAGCCGCTCTGTTCTCCACACCGAACTTCTCCAGGATCTCCGCTACATGCCTCTCCACTGTGCGCCGACTTACAACCAGGCTCCTCGCAATCTCGTCGTTCGTCCGTCCGGTGGCGATATGCTCAAGCACTTCCTTCTGCCTGGGGGTCAAGGAAACTCCGTGTCCCGGCAGCGGCTTAACCAAAACGACGATGCACAGTGGCTCTCCCTGCTTGTCGCGGACCAGGTGCATACGCATCTCGATGTGCAAGAGCGTGCCGTCCTTGAGGACGCGGCGATACGTCCCTACGGCCTGTCCCTCGGCCAAGGTGCGAGCGACGACCTCCCTCCTCTCCTCCCGCGCATCTGGAGGAACCACTCGATCTACCGTGGAGCCTACCATTTCCTCTCTGCTCCATCCGCTCAACTGCTCGGACGCCCGGTTCCAGAGCTGAACCCGGCCTTGGAGGTCCATGCAGGCAACCGCGACATCCACGATGTCTAAGATGCCCTGTAGACATTCCGGTGACGGCAGACCGCTCATCGTTTCCTCTTGCTGTCGCCTGACCCAACGACGCCCCGTTCGCCAGCGCAGGGCAGGTACCACAGCGATATAATCATCGCACTCGAAGAATACGTTGTCAACAGCCAGCGTGTCGAGGCCGGAGAAATCCACCCGTTATGTGGCCCGATTCTCGTCAGTAGCCAGGCGCCGGGGCAGCTCCGGCAACCCTCTGTAACAGCCAGTCATATTCGGCATCTATTTCCTTGGCGACGCTGGCGGCATGCGGTGCGCGGGCGAGCAGTGTGGTTTGAAGTCGCACTGTCGCAGCGTCGCCTTTTTCTCTTTTTGCGAGCCCAATGTAACTGCTCTAGAGAGCGAATTGGGCGGGGCGCTAGACGTGGCACACGCCGGGCCCATCTGTGATAATCTATAGCCGTTGAAGCCATGCCCAAGGTCCTGACCGAGCGCCATCAGCGAGCCCTTCTGGTCACCATCAACCGGCCCGAGGTGCGCAACTGCGTCGACGCCGAGACGGCACAGTTGCTGTTCGAGGCAGTAGACCAGTTCCGCGGAGACGACTCTCTGGACATCCTCATCCTCACCGGCGCCGGCGATGTCGCCTTTTGCTCCGGCGCCGACCTTCGGGACATCGACGGCCTGGGCTCCCGGCCCGGCTCCCGCAAGTCCGGCCCCATGGGCTTTACCCGCATCGCCGACGTCTCCAAACCCACCATCGCTGCGGTCAACGGCTACTGCACCGCCGGCGGCCTAGAGCTCGCCTGCTGGTGCGACTTTCGCATCGCCGCCCGCAACGCTCAGTTCGGCGTGCTCAACCGCCGCTGGGGCGTCCCCCTGTTGGACGGCGGCACCCAGCGCCTGCCCCGCATCGTCGGCCTGCCTAACGCCCTCTACCTCATCGAAACCGGCGTCCTGATCGAGGCCGAACAAGCCCTGCGCATGGGCCTGGTCCAGGAGGTCGTGCCCCAGGGGGAGGCCCTGGCCCGCGCTCTGGAGGTCGCCCACACCCTCTCCTCCTACCCACAGACCGCCCTCCTCGACGACCGTCGCGCCGCCCTGGAGGGGCTCGCCCTGCCCCTGGCCGAAGGGATCGACCTGGAGCAGCGCCTCCACGCCCCCAGCCTGCGGGACCCCCAGATGGCCCAGTGGCTTCGCCGCTACGCCGCTGGCGACCGTCCGCAGCCGCTGCGACCGCCGCCCTGAGGAGCGAAAGTCCTGCGCTCCAGCGGCCTTTGACCCCCAGTGGCCCGCAGAGAAACAGAAAAGCCCTGGATCACCACCGCGTCATCCAGGGCTGAAGCCGCGTTATTACGTGCACTGGGATGCACACTAATCTGCCGTCTTGCTATGCCCCGCCTCCAATTTCTGCTGCTCCTCTCTTTGTTGCCTCATCTCGACTAGTTCCTGCGATTCTAGAAGTTCGGCCAACTTCCACGCAGGTACTACGGCCATCATGCCAGAATTCTGCGGTACTCGCCAGCCCTCTTGAACTGGTGTCTCTCCATCCCTTTCCAGTACTGGCTGGCTCCCCGCAACGTGCCCCCAGTCGATACCGAGGAGCCACGGTCCGTGCCCCCCGCTACTTATCGTTGTTGCTTGCCCAGGGCGGTGGGCAAAAGCCGATATGTAGACAAAAACAGGCGAGCCACTATACCCGCTGAGTGATCTAGCCTCGACCAAAAAGCTCTCTTGATCGAGACCAGTCCTGTAATTTCTTACTCGTTCGTCGGGCATCATGGCTATATTGCCGAAGCGCGCGGAGGGAAGATTCCTTTGCCGCCCCTCGTGGGTAATGAATCGCCCTACAAAGAATGCCTCGTCACCTGGGCCAATATCACGTTGCCCTATGATCTCCTTGGTGATGAATATCTTGTCCGCTGGTAACATCTTGTATCGGTAGAATTCTGCTGGAAGAGAAAGGGGGCACACCGCTACGTCGTCTCCATCGGGATGGTGGATCCACGCTTGCGGATCGATATCAAGCACGTCGAACTTGCCATCCCTAGTATTTAGTCGGACAATGGGCGAGCCTCGCCTAATGACATGACTATTCGTAACGGCATATCGGTGAGAGTAGCCTTTCGCTCGCTTGTAGGGGATACCCACTAGAAAGCCCGTTCCCCCTACCGCCATGCCTGCATTCGCAGCATCTACCGTCGGATACAAGTAGATGACACAATCTAAGAACTGATCACCTATTCGTGGCATCTTAGCCTCGTGTGGCTCACTGCAGAAGAATGCATATCCAACGCAACTCCGTCCTTCGACCATTCTGCGGTAGCAGCGAAGGCTACCTACGTCAAGGAGATAATTACATTGTTACCTGGTGCCGAGGGGCAGAGTCGAACTGCCGACACCGTGATTTTCAGTCACCTGGCCTCAGCGCCGCGCAGCCCTTCGTTTTTCGTTCTCGTCAGCCTACCCTGGGCAGTGTCCGATGCGCACAAGCCATCTCGAACGAGCCCTGGCCGACGGCAACATGCACCTGGCAGCCCTCATCCTGCTGAACGCGGCGCTCACCGTCGCCGCCAGAGAGGCGGCCAGCCAGGCAACCAGAACGCCCTCAAGCATGGCCTCTACTCCGCAGCCCTCCCCGAGACGGCCCGCCAGGCGCTCCAGGAGGCCCGTCGGCTCCCTCCAACCGACCTGACCGAGGAGATCGCCACCCTGCGCGCACGCCTCAGCGCCCTCAGCCCCTCAGACCTCCAGGCCCTGATCACCGGCCTCGCCCTCCTCGCCCGACTCTCCGCCGCCCACTACCGCATGTCCCCCGCCCAGACCGAGCAGCTGGCCGAGTCCCTCGCCGACACCGTGCGTCAGCTGGGCATGACCCTCTATCCGCCCGATGCTGTAGAATAGTGGTCAAAGCTGAGGGGAGTGCTGGCCTGGTGAGGAGCCATTTCGACGCCACCCGCCGACAAGACGGGGCAGGTGCCACCACCTACCGCCTGCCCATCACGGAGGCCGACTTCGACCGCCTCCACAAGGGCCACGTCTCCACGATCCTGACCCTCCGACGCTACCCGCCCAGCCTCACCATCGCCATGGTGCCCGCCGTCGAAGTCCGCTACCTGCCCGCCGACTACGAAGTCCGAGAAGTCCCCCTGCTCATCGGCCCAGAAGCAGAGCACACCTAGAGAGGAGCACAACATGGCCTTCGGAGACGCAGGCGGCGTCGACGTCCTCGTCCTTGCCGCCGAACCCCAGTTCGTCCACGTCACCCTCGCTGGCCCCGTCCAGCTGGGCGACCCGATCGGGTACGACTCCGGGTGGGTGAGGGCGCTCGCCACCGTCGGCAGCGTCGTCCAGGCCCGCTACGTCGCCCTCGAGTCGGGCGAGGAAGGCGACGTCATCCAGGTGGCCCGTGAGGTCATCCTCGCCCCGACGCCCGTCTACCTGGTGGGCGGCGAGGAGCGCGGCGGCGGCCGGTTCAGCGGCGCCACCCTCGACGCGGCGGTCTACGTGGCCGAAGGTGCCACCGCTGGCCGCTACACCCAGACCAAGCCCAGCACCAGCGGGGACGCCACCACCGCGATCGGACGGGCCATCGCCGCCGACACCCTCCACATCCGCTGCCAGTCCGAGCCCGACTCGACCGTCTAGACCGCCATGCGCACCCCCATCTCCTGGACCCTGCTCGCCCTGGTCCTTGTCGGCATGGGCGCAGCGATCTCCCTCGGCATCCTCGACCCTGACCTCTACGAGGCAGCCAAGGCCTTCCTCCCCCTGCCGTAGGCGGCAACGATTGCCGCCGTCCATCGGCTGCGACGGTCACCAGCTCACGACCCGCAGATACGAATCGCCGGCCCGGCTCCCGAGATCCGCCGGCGGCCGCGGTGCTCCTCGGGCGGCAACCGCTGCCGTCCACCATGGGCGGCTCGGCGCTCGCTCCCTCCTCCCACCGTCGCTCGCCGGCCTCGCCGCCAGCCTTGCCCAGGTTGTTCCAGTAACTGTACCCTCTCGCCCGCGACCGACTCACGCCACCGCTCGCGGCTCCTCCTCCCACCATCGCCGCTCGCTCCGATGTCCACTACACCAGAAACTGGTCAACGAGGGTGCGCACGGCTGAGGGCGTCTAGGGGGTCGGGCCGAGACGGCCCGCACCATTTACCCCTGCGGGGGCCTGGCCAATTCTACGGGCGGGCGGGCCTGCGGCAAGGCTCCGCCTCCTCCTCTTCGTTTCGGCCCTTCGGGTGCCTGCGGCCCCCCCGCCCTAGGGGGGGCCAGTAAGCCCCCGCAGGGGGGGCGAGGAAGGGGGTACACCATGCTCGAAGGTTTCGGTCGGCAGAACGGCGTCCACTGGGGGCCACGCTCGCCCTGGGGCTTGGGGTTCTTCTGCACCTGCGGCCACCTGGCCCTGTGGGTAGTCCCCCCGGGCTACCTGTTCTGCCCGCGCTGCAATTCGTTGTTCGTCGCCGTCAAAACGGGCACCCAGGCCATCGGCCTGGCCCGCGTTGGCGGCTGAAAGGGGGTTCATCATGGTCAACTACGGCGTCACCTGCCCGTCCTGCGGGCAGGCTCTCAAGGTGGAAATCTCCGTGGAGAAGCTGCGCGTCCTGGTCAGCAGGGTCGGCAACGGCCGCGTCAAGCCAGGCATCACAGAGGACGTTCCGCCGGCCGCTCCACCACCAGACAACGGCGGCTTCCGCCCCGCTGACCCGCCAGAGCACCGCTGCCCCACCTGCGGGGAGCAGGGCATGTTCATCCAGGAGGTCGCCCGCAAGAGCGGGCGGGAGTTCAAGGCCAGGAAGTGCATCAACAGGGACTGCCCAGACTACAACAAGTTCATCCCTGGCACCTTCCGCTGGCTTGGCCAGCCTGCTACCGTCTAGGTGGCGGGTGTACCCCCGCCACGAGGCCCTGGGGGTTCGCGGGGCTGCCTTCCCCTGGGGCCTCTCCTTGCCCCAAAACCGCGCAGGGGCTTGCACGGCCCTTCGCTGCCGTCTTTCGGGCCGTCCCGCCCGCCTCCCTAACCAGTAGCAGCCGCCTCCAGCAGGCCGACAAGGGGGCTGTAGAGCCGGTGCTGAGCGATCACGTCCGCCATGTCCATGTCGACGTAGATCCTCGTGGTGGCCAGGTCACGGTGGCCCAGGATGCGCTGCAGGCTGAACACGTCCCCGCCGTTGAGGATGTACTGCCGGGCGAAGGAGTGGCGCAGCAGGTGGGGGCCGCCCCTGGCCACGCCAGCCCGCCGCAGGCACCGCCGCACCGCCTGATAGAGACCGTTGGCCGTCAGCGGCGTCCCTCGCGCTGACCTCAGCGGCAGCTGCTCGCCCAGCAGCACCCACTTCGTCCAGGGGGAGATGGGCACCTCGCGCCGGCCGGTCTTGCCGTCGACGACGATCGTCTCCTCGCCCACCGCCGCCCAGGTCAACGTGTGCACCTCTCCCAAACGAATCCCTGTGTCGAACAGCAGCGCCAGCAGCGCCTTGTCTCGGCGCGTCATGGCTGCGGCCATCACCCGCCTCACCTGCGGCAGGCTCAGCACCAGCGGCGGACATCGCCTCAGCCGAGGGGGACGAATCGCGTCCATCGGGCAGGCCAGGCCCTCGCGGGCCGCCAGCCAGCGGTAGAACACCCGCAGGCACCGAAAGTAGGCATGGCGGGTCGCCTCAGAGCCCCTGAGATGGCCGAGAAACCCCTCCACCGTCGCCGGGTCTAGGGGAAGCTCGGGCTCAGCGCGTGAAAACGCCCCCAGCAGCCGCTCGTACCACTCGACGGTGACGTCCGACAGCCCCCGCGCCCGGCAGGACGTCAGGAACTGTCCGAGGGCTCTGGCGGTAGAAACGACAGTTGACTGGGCGGCGGTCTCCGTCTCGGCCTCCTAAAGCGGTCCGCTGCAGGGCAGGTAGCGAAGTGAGGTGTCCCGTCCTCCTCCACCGGCATCCACCGACCCGCCAACGTCTTCTGCCAGTAGATCGGTGTCCCACAGGCAGCGCACTTCGAAGTACAGACGCAGGCAACCTCGTTCTCGTTACTCACGGCAGGCCTGCCCCACCAGGTAGCGGATCAGCGCCCCCAGCGACCGAATCTGCGCTCGCTCTTCCTCGCCCATCATGTCCACCTCCACCAGGGCATCCCACACCGCCCAGTTGGGCACCCGCCGCACGAAGCCGACCGCCCCCACGAACCCGTAGCCCCGCAGGTGATGCACAAGCGCCTGCTGATCGCGCGTAAGGCCAGGGGCGTTTGGTGGTGGTGTTGGTGGTGTTGGTGGTGTTGGTGGTGGTGTGGTGGTGGTGTGGTGTGTGTGTGAGGGGACGACGACAGAACGACGACCGTTGTCCGATGACATCGGCGCACCTCCTTCCCAGGATGCCCCGATGCTAGACCCCCAGCGCCAGCCTGTCAATCAGACAGGCGTTCGAAAAATGGAGGGGGCCAGGTCACGACCGACGGCGCCGATCGGCGACGTTCCTGGGAAGGACGGCCAGGCCCCAGCCCCCATGTTACCTGGTGCCGAGGGGCAGAGTCGAACTGCCGACACCGTGATTTTCAGTCACGTGCTCTACCACCTGAGCTACCTCGGCCAGCCAGCCCAATTCTAGGATCGCCTCCAATGAGTGTCAAGGCGGCGAATCTTGACGCTGGTCCGCGCTGGCGGCTCTCTCGCCGGCTGTCTAGAACACCTCGAGGCCGTGGGCCTCGAGGAGGGCTGCATCGGCTAGGATCGCCTCCGTGTCGCCATCGGCGACGATGCAGCCGTCATCCATAACCACCGTCCGAGGGAACAGGTGGCGGATGATCGCTATGTGGTGGGTGGAGACGATCATCGTCTGGGGCAATGCCTGCAGTAGATCCATCAGCTCACGGCGGGCACTCGGATCAAGGCTTGAGAAAGGCTCGTCCAGGGCGAGGATCGCCGGGCTCATCGACAGAACAGTGGCGATGGCAATGCGCTTCTTCTGGCCCAAGCTGAGGTGATGAGGCAAGCGCTCCTCGAAGCCCACCATCCCTACCTGCTCCAGCGCCAAGCGCACCCTCTCCAGCAGCTCGTAGCGCACGTAACCCTCGCCCAGGTCCGTTTCGCTTATCACGCGCAGCTTCTTGAGCAGGTTCAGGGTACGGTAGATGGTGGATATGTTGACGAAGGGGTAGCGCTCGCACACCTTCTGGTGGATCTCCTCGGCGCTGATATGGCTCACGCTATCGTTGATGATGCTGAGGATCATCAACCGCTGAGGGGTCAGACGATAGCCCTCCTGCCGCAGCGATTCGACAATAGTAGCCTGAGAGGTCATTGTGCAAATTGTTGCAATTGCAATAGTTTGCCGCTCGCCACGAATTTTGAGGGCGGCGGGTTCGTGTGTCAACAGGCATAGGGGGAATGTCGCCACTTCTTACCGGTGCTGACGGCCTCAGCAACTGGTGCTATACTGGGCTTCGAGATGCCTCATCTATCCATCGAGGGCCTTGACATTCACTACAAGGAGAAAGGCCAGGGCTTCCCTATAGTCCTCATCCACGGGTACACCGGCAACCTGCGGAACTGGGCCCTCCAGGTGCGGGCCCTCACCCAGAGGTACCGCACCATATCCCCGGACCTGCGCGGCCACGGCCTGTCGGTCAAGCCCACCCGCCGCGAGGACTACTCCCTCGAGCTCTTCGCCGCCGACGCCTACGGCCTCCTCGACGCGCTGGCTGTGCCCGAGTGCTACCTGGTTGGCCATTCCATGGGGGGCATGGTCGCCCAGGAGTTCATACTACGCCATCCAGAGATGGTGAAGGCCCTCGTTCTGGTGGACACGGCGGCTGACGTGCCCCAGGCCATCCCCTGGCAGGAGCGAGCGCGGCTGATGGAGCTGGCTCGCACTGAGGGCATGGAGGCGGTGTTCGAGGAGATGGCACAAACTCCGCCCCTGGGAGGCCAGCTAGTTGAAGAGAACCCCCAGCTTATCGAGGTTTGGCGAGAGCAGTTCCTTATGACCTCGCTGGAAGGCTACCTCTACTGCGGTCAGGCCATCGCTAACCGCCGCCCCCTGCTGGAAGAGCTCCCGCAGATCCGCGTGCCCACCCTGATCATCTGCGGCGAGCTCGACGAGCCTTTCCTGGAGCCGTCGCTGCGAATGCACCAGAGGATCGTTGACAGCCAGCTCGCTATCATCGCAGGCGCCGGTCATACTCCCACCCTGGAGAAGCCCTTGGAGTTCAACGAGGCGCTGCTATCCTTCCTGGCTAGAGTCGACTCCCAGAGGAGCTAGCAGCGCCGACACTTGCGTAGCTAGCCGCTGTCGATTATATTTCTGGCCGTGGAGCCAGTCCGGTTCAGGACACCCGAAACCATGAGTACCAGCAGTAAGGCGGCAGTTGCCAAATAGGCCAACGATGGCTGTCAGCGATAGTTAGAAGGGAAGGCCGATGAAGGCGGTGGTCTTCGAAGAGCACGGTGGGGTGGACGTCCTTCAGTACAAGGAGGTGGCCGAGCCCAAGATCGGGCCCAACGATGTGCTGATCAAGGTCAGGGCGGCCAGCTGCAACTACAACGACATCTGGGCTCGGCGCGGCATGCCGGGCATGCGGGTTAGCATGCCCCACATCTCCGGCAGCGACGCGGCCGGCGAGGTGGTGGAGGTCGGCAGCGAGGTGGCCGACATCAAGAGTGGCGACGAGGTGATCATCTATCCCGGCCTGAGCTGCCGCACCTGCCAGTTTTGCGCCAATGGCCAGGATACCTTTTGCCGCCAATACAAGATCTGGGGCTTCCAGACCGGCCCTCTCGACGGCGGCCACGCCGAGTTCGCCAAGGTGCCCGCCTTCAACGTCATCCCCAAGCCCAAGGGACTGGGCTGGGAGGAAGCGGGCTCCCTGGCCCTGGTCCTCCTCACCTCCTGGCGAATGCTGGTGGGGCGGGCACGAATTCGCGCGGGCGACCTCGTTCTGGTGTGGGGAGCGGCCGGTGGTCTGGGCAGCATGGCCGTTCAGATCTGCCGCATCTTCGGCGCCCAGCCCATCGCCGTGGCCAGCAGCGATGAAAAGGTGGAGTTCTGCCGC
Organism: Dehalococcoidia bacterium; assembly: GCA_034429995.1. Classification (GTDB taxonomy): domain Bacteria; phylum Chloroflexota; class Dehalococcoidia; order SM23-28-2; family SM23-28-2; genus SM23-28-2. The sequence continues at coordinate 93,983 of DAOUEZ010000014.1, read as the reverse complement.
AGGTTGGGGGCCGAACACCTGATAAACCGCAAGAAGCAGGACGTGCTGGAGAGAGTCCGCGAGATCACCGGTCGCCGTGGGGTGGACGTGGTTTTCGAGCATGTGGGCAACGCCACCTGGGAGCAGAGCGTGGCTAGCTTGAAGTGGGGAGGAACCCTGGTCACCTGCGGCGCCACCACTGGCTTCGAAGCGCCTACCGACCTTCGCCTCCTCTGGAACAAACAGATGAACTTTCTCGGCTCGCACATGGGCAACAAGACCGACCTTCTTGAAGGCCTGCGCTGGGTGGAGAGCGGCCACATCAAGCCGGTGGTGTCGCACACCTTCCCCCTGCAGGAAGCGGGCACAGCCCAAACGATGATGGAGAACAACGAGGTCATGGGCAAGATGGTGCTCGTGCCAGAGTCCTAGGGCACGCGGCAGGGCCCGTTTTGGCTTCCCTCTCCAGCAAAGGCAGCGGACGTCGGAGATACCCTCGTTGTTGACGAGAGCGATGCAACAAGCAGCGAGCCTGCCCGAGCGCCGGGCAGGCCCAGCCTAGTAACCTAACGGAGGTCGACGTGAACGACGTAGTGATCCTGAGCGCAGCCCGCACGCCGGTGGGAACCCTCGGAGGCAGGCTGGCCGCGGTGCCGGCGGTCAAGCTGGGGGCGGTGGCCATCGCCGAGGCCTTGCGCCGAGCGGGCCTCCAGCCCGACCAGGTGGACGAGGTGATCATGGGCATGGTGCTGTCGGCGGGCGTTGGACAGGGGCCGGCCCGCCAGGCGGCCATGGCCGCCGACATCCCCGTGGCCACACCCTCCACCACCGTCAACAAGGTGTGCGGCTCGGGCCTGAAGGCGGTGGCCCTGGCTGCCCAGGCCGTCGCTCTGGGCGACGCCGATATTGTCGTGGCCGGCGGCATGGAGAGCATGGACTGCGCCCCCTACCTGCTTGCCAAGGCCCGCTTTGGCTATCGCATGGGCCACGACACCCTCACCGACAGCATGATCGAGGAAGGCCTGTGGTGCGCCTTCGAGGATCAACACATGGGGATGTGGGCCGAGAACATCGCCGTTGAATTCGAGGTCTCGCGCCAGGATCAGGACGAATTTGCCGCCGCCAGCCACCAGAAGGCGGCCCGCGCCTGGGACACAGGGGTTATGGCTCAGGAGGTGGTGGCGGTGGAGGTGCCCCAGCGCAAGGGCCCGCCCGTCGCCGTCGAGAAGGACGAGCATTTCCGCCCGGACACCACCGTCGAGAAGCTGGCCTCGTTGCGGCCAGCTTTCAAGCCCGATGGCACGGTGACGGCCGGCAACGCCTCCGGCATCAACGACGGCGGCGCCGCGGTGGTGGTCACCTCGCGCCAGAAGGCAGAGGCACTGGGCATCACCCCCCTGGCATCGATTCGCTGCTATGCCTCGGCCGGAGTGGAGCCGCGCATTACCGGCATGGGGCCAGTGCCGGCCACTCGCAAGGCTCTGGCCAAGGCCGGCCTGGAGCTGAAGGACATCGACCTCATCGAATCCAACGAGGCCTTTGCCTCCCAGTCGCTGGCCGTGGGGCGAGAGCTGGACTGGGATTGGGAGCGAGTGAACGTCAATGGCGGCGCCATCGCCCTCGGCCATCCCATCGGGGCCAGCGGTGCCCGCATTCTCACCACCCTCCTCTACGAGATGCAGCGGCGGCAGGCTCAGCGTGGCCTGACCACCCTCTGCATCGGCGGTGGCCAGGGCATGGCCATGATCGTCGAGCGAGTGGCCTAGATGAGCATCAACGAGCAGGACATTTGCCTCGAGCTCTTCCTGGGCTGGCTGGCCGAAGCCCATGGCCGCCAGTTCGAGGTGGAGCACCGCCCCTTCGGCGAGCTCACCGCCCGCTGCTCCGATGGCCAGCGCACCATGGCCGTGGAGGTGCGCCCGCTCCTGGACCCCTCCGAGCCGCAGGTTTGGCAGTCGTACCGCCACGAGCTGGAGGAGGAGATCAGCAAGGGTCTGGCGGGCGCCTTTGCCCTGTGGCTGCCGCCGGGAGCGGACATCCCGGCGGGGGCAGAATACGCGGGCGGCTTCGTTCAGCAGGTGCGGCAGGCAGCCCTAGCTCTTGAACCTGGACAGCGAGGCCAGCTAAGCCTGCCCGTCAAGCTGCACCTGCGCAAGAGTAGCGATCAGGGCTCCCTCATGTCGGTCGTTGGGAGCCTCGACGCCTACTGGGTAAGCATGAGCGAGCGCATGACGGGCTCCTTCGACCTTGATAGCACCGCCATCCACCGCCTGCCGGAATCGGAGGAGAAGCAACAAGAGCTCATCGATCGAATCTGTGCGGAGGCTGGTCGCATCGAGCGACGGGGCCACTGGCAATCCATCGATGCAGCCGATGCCTGGACCATCCAGCGCTTGCGGCAGGGACAGGGCCTGATCATCGTGGGCGCGCCGCCGGAGCTGACGTCAGACCTGGGCATTGGCGTACGCCGCAACCTCCGCCGCATCCTCAGCGACGCCAGCCCCAGGCTGGCCTCGGCAGGAACGGACCTGACGGCTCTTGTCATCCTGGGCACCTACCAGTATGCCGACCAGGAGAACGTCTCCACCGCCCTGCGCGGCTTCGACCCTGGCCTCTACACTGCCATCGACTTCATCTGCTTGGCGGTCGACGGCTCGCTAAAGCCCATCACCCAGCCGGTCATCGGCTCGTCGTAGCCCCCCTCAGGTGGCGCAGCAGGAGGGACAGAGCCGCTGTCGCCGAGCTGTCCTTGTTCTCCTGGCGCTTGCCCCGCCACAGATGCCTCTCACAGATGAGGACATCCGGCGCTGCCGACAGGGCGATGTAGGTCAGCCCCACTGGCCTGTCCTCCGTGCCGCCCGTCGGGCCGGCGATGCCGGTGACGGCCAGGGCGATGTCTGCCCCCAGCAAGCGTCGCACGCCCTCGGCCATGGCCAGCGCCGTGGCCTCGCTCACCGCCCCCTCTCGCTCCAGAACGTCGGCTGGCACCCCCAGGGTCTTCTCCTTCACCGAATTGTGATAGGCGACCACGCCCCCGAGAAAGGCGACCGAGCTACCCGACACCTGGGTGAGACGGTGGCCGATGAGCCCACCTGTGCAGGACTCGGCCACCGCCAGCATCTTGCCCCTTTGCACCAGCAGGCCGATGATCTCTTCCTCCAGCAAGGCTATCCCTCCAGGCTTGGCACTATCAGGTCGATGCCTTAGGGTAATGGCCAGTGGCTACTGTCATTATATGATGGTGACCCGTTTCCTGCGCCTACGTTCCGCCGGCCATCTGGGGATGCGGGCGGTGGTGGTGGTGGCCGAGCGCGACGATGGCAACCCCGACCTCCGCCCCGGCTGAGGGCCGCTCCATCCCAAGGGCTAGTCTAGCCCCGAACCACTCCTAGCCTGCGGTTCGCCCTCATCCAAACCCTGCCCCTCCTCCTGCTGCCTAGCGCCTTCGCGTCGTTCGTCGTGGCGATGCGCTGGTGATTCCTCAGCGCAATACCTTGTCAGGGGCACAACTCCCGTGCTAGCATAGATCCAGGTTAACGTTCCGGCGTCGGCAGCTCCAGAGGGCAACGCCCGACAACGATAGTCGCTCGATGACCGAGGCTTAACCGAGATTAGCGAAGGAGGTCATCGAGTGGCCTTTGAAGATAAGACCCTAGTTTGCGTCGATTGCGGCGCTGAATTCACCTTCTCGGCGGAAGACCAGGAGTTTCACGCTAGCAGAGGGTATCAGGACCCCAAGCGCTGTCCCGCCTGCCGCCAGGCCAGGCGGTCCGAGCGCGGCGGCTACGGGGGGCGCGGCGGCGGCGAGCGCGTCATGTACGATGCCATCTGCAGCGGCTGCGGTGCTCCTTGTCAGGTTCCCTTCGAGCCGAGGCTGGACAAGCCCGTCTACTGCGACGAGTGCTTCGCCAAGCAAAGGGCCAACCGTCCCCGTTGGTAACAATGGCCGAATAGGATGGCTCCACAGGGAGGAGGTTGCTGATGGTCACAGTGACTGAGCACGCCGCCCAGCTTCTAAAAGAGATCCAGGAAGGACACGAGGAGAGTGCCACCAAGGTCGTGCGGCTGGTGAATCGAGACGGCAGTTTCGAATTCGCCTTCGATGAGCGCCGCGAGGGCGACCAGGTCGTCCAGAGCGGCGACACCGACGTTCTCCTCGTGGGGACCGACGTGTCTGAGCTTCTGGGAGATGCCACCATCGACATGCAGGACACCCCCACCGGCCCGCGCTTTACCCTCAGCACGCAGGGGGAACCCCCAGCCTAGTCGGACCGCTCTCGCCATCAGGTAGAGGCTCCTCATCTCGTCTGCCTGTACCCTTAGCCTGACCGTGGGGCCTGGGCTTTGACCCCTTTCCCCTGCTATCATATGCCCGCCTAATCCAACCGTGCGAGGAGGGGGAAATGTCGGGGCCCCTAGAAGGAATCAGAGTCCTCGACCTCACCTGGGTGCTGGCCGGGCCCTTCGCCAGCATGATCCTCTGCGATCTGGGGGCGGACGTCATCAAGGTGGAGCGGCTCCCCTACGGTGACGCCGCCCGCACCACCGGCCCGATCGTCAACGGCGAGAGCTGCTACTTCTTCAGCATCAACCGCGGCAAGAAGAGCGCCTGCCTTGACCTGAAGGCAGAACGAGGCAAGAAGCTCTTCTTGCGCCTGGTGGACCTATCCGACGTGGTCATGGAGAACTTCACGCCGGGCACCATGGACAAGCTGGGCCTGGGCTACGACGTCCTCCAGAAACGCAACCCTCGCCTCATCTATGCCTCCACCTCTGGCTTCGGCCAGACGGGGCCCGATCGGCTGCGGCCAGCTCTGGACATCGTGGTGCAGGGGATGGGCGGCGTCATGAGCATCACCGGCGAGCCCGATGGCCCCCCGGTGCGCCCCGGGGTTTCCCTGGGCGACATCGCCGCTGGCCTGTACACCGCCATCGGCGTCCTGGCCGCCCTCCAGGAGCGGGAAAGGAGCGGCCACGGCCAGATGATCGACATAGCCATGCTGGATTGCCAGATCGCCATCCTGGAGAACGCCTTCATCCGTTACTTTGCCACCGGCGAGCTGCCCAAACCCATCGGCAGCCGCCATCCTATCGCCACCCCCTTTCAGGCCTTCCCCACCAAGGACGGCTGGATCGTCCTCGCCCTCAGTTGGGGGGTGGAGAATCAGTGGGAACTGTTCTGCGCTACCATCGGCCGGGTGGACCTGATCGACGACCCCCGCTTCGATACTGGCCCCCTGCGCACTGAGCATCACGCCGAGCTAGAGCCCATCCTCAACGAGGCCATGCGCCAGAAGAACACCGACGAGTGGCTGCGGGAGTTCGACGCCATCGGCCTGCCGTGCGGGCCCCTGAATAACATCGCCCAGGCCGCCGAGCACCCCCAGGTGCTGGCCCGCCGCATGCTGGCGGAGGTGGAGCACCCCCGCATCGGCCGCCTGAAGCTGCCCGATACGCCCGTCAAGCTCTCCCGCACCCCGGGCGGCATCAAGGGGCCATCGCCGGCATTGGGGCAAGACACCTACGAGGTGCTTTCGTCCCTGTTGGGGCTTTCGGCGGAGGAACTGGACGAGCTCGCAGCGGCGGGCGTGATCGTCGGCCCACGCGCCTGAAGGAGGCAACGATGCACATCACCGACATCGAGATCCGGGCCCTGGAGTACCCTCTGGAGCGGCCCTTCGTCTCCACCTGGCAGCCTATGCCCACCGTGAACCACCGCGTACACATCGTCTTCATCCACACGGACGAGGGAATAACCGGCGTCGGCTCCGGCGGCGTGCCCGCCCGCTGGGATGTTGCCCGCCTGTTCCTTCTAGGGCAGGACCCCTTTGCCATCGAGCAGCACGTTCAGAACATGCGCAGCTTCGCCTTCTTCATCGGCCGCCCCTGGCCGCTGGAAGTAGCCCTGTGGGACATCATCGGCAAGGCCACCGGCCAGCCCATCTACAAGCTCCTGGGCGGCGGCCAGGAGCGCCTCAAGGCCTACGCCAGCACCGGCGAGTTGCGCTCGCCCGAGCAGCGGGTGGACGATGCCCAACGCCTCCGCGACGAAGGGTTCCGCGCCCTGAAGCTGCGCTTCCACCACACGAACCCCAGGGACGACCTGCGGGTGCTGGAGGCGGTGCGCAAGGCGGTGGGCGACAGCATGGATATCATGGTGGATGCCAACTACGGCTGGTTCATTGCCCCCGACCGGGCGCCTCAGCGCTGGGATCTGCGCACGGCCATATCGATGGCCAGGGCCATGGAGGAGCTAGGCGTCTACTGGCTGGAGGAGCCCCTTTACTGCTACGACTACGACGGCCTAGCCGAACTGCGCCGCCAGGTGAACCTGCGCATTGCTGGCGCCGAGCTGAACCAGGGCTTCCACGAGTTCAACATCTTGCTGGAGAAAGGCTGCTTCGACGTCTACCAGCCCGATGTCACCTTCGCCGGGGGCTTCTTCCAGTGCCGCCAGATCGCCGCCATGGTGCAGGCCCGCGGCAAGGCGATCACCCCCCACACCTGGACTAACGGCATCGGCTTTGCCGCCAACCTTCACTTCGCCGCCTCCCTGGGCCTTTGCCCCTATCTAGAATTCCCCTATGACCCGCCCAACTGGACGCCCGAAGCGCGGGACTTCGTGCTGGCGGAGCCGTTCCGCATCGACGAAGAGGGATATGTAAAGGTGCCCCAGGGGCCGGGCCTGGGGATTGAGCTAGACGAGGGCAAACTGAAGAGATACGAAGCCGCCGACGCCAGCCGCCTGATCTAGGTAACGGCCTCGATGCCCTGCCGGGCCGTGGCGGCAAGAATACAACCAGAGGCCCAGGCTACGATTGCGTCAGGCCTGGGCCTTGCTCAAGCGGTCTGGGGAGCGCCATCCTCTGGCCCTGATCGGATGGCATGTCGGGTACGCTCTATGCCCGCCCGGGAATAAATAGGCGATGGGCCTTCTCGAAAGTTTCGGTGGTGAGGACAGCCTCGGCGTTGTCGTACTTGGCGCTCTCTACAACGATATCCAGCAGGTCACGAGCGTAGGAGGCCCGTGGCCTGTCGGCGGCATTCCCGTACAGCCGTTGAACGATGTACTTCAGGGTTTCCTCACTGGCTGTGATAGAACGCTCCTCGCACGTCCGTCGCAAAATCTCTCGAAATTCGGCCGGGCCAGGGTTGGGAATCTCCACCTTGTAGAGGATTCGCCGTAGAAAGGGCTGATCGAGAAGAAGCTCTACCTTGAGATTGGTCGCGAAAAGGAGCTGAACGTCGAAAGGTACCGAGATCTTTTCCCCGGTGTGGAAGGTGAGGGAGTACCAGCCCCGCTCTAGGGGAGTTAGCCATCGGTTGAGCAGGTCCTCGGGCCGGATCCTCTGGCGGCCGAAGTCGTCCACCGCTAGCATGCCGCCCTGGGCCTTGAGGTGGGCCGGCGCCTGATAGAAACGGGACACGGGGTCGTAAGCCAACTCCAAGGACTCCTGACCCAGCTCGCCGCCCACTATCACCGCTGGCCTACGAACAACGGTCCAGCGCTCGTCAGGCCTGTCCGTCTCGCTGGGTTCGTCGGGGCTCACAGGGGGCAGCCCTGCCCTTGCTCTCTCCTGAGCGCGGATGTGTATAGAGGAGTCAAAGACGCGGATGATATGGCCATAGGCGTATATGGCGAAGGGAACGAGCACCTGACCCTCCAGGTGGCGGGCAAATGCCTCTAACACGCACGTCTTGCCGTTGCCGGAGGGTCCATAGAGGAGAGAGCAGCGCCCAGAGTGGAGGGTCCGCGCCAGGGAGTCGGTCACTTCCGGAGGCAGCACCAGTTCCGACAGGGCGGCCTCGATGCTCTGCCGCGATGGCTGCGGCCTCTCTCCTCGCTGGTGTTCCATCACCTTGATGTACTGGTCTATAGTCACCGGTGCCGGCCCAGCGTATCGAGACCTCTCCAGGGCATCCCTGACTCTGCTGATTCCCCCGGCTGTGAGACGGTAGCGGTAATTCCCGGCCATCATGTTGGTGGAGCTGGTCACTTCGCAAAGGTGATCGTCAGCCAGCACGGCCAGAAGCTGCTGGACGATAGCGGGCGGCAGGGCCATTCTCTCGGTCAAATGAGTGGCCGAGGGCAATCCTGCGTAGTGGATGGTCTTGAGGGCAAGGTCGGTGAGAAAGGCCAGCGACAAACCGGTGTCGGCCAGCGTCCGCGGCTGCGGAGGAAAGAAAGTCACCGCTTCTTCCTCCTCAGCCGTCACGGCCTGCGAAGACCCCCGAGCATCAAGCTCGTCGGCCGACCAGGCTGAGGAAGGGCGACCAGACTCCACATTGTCTTCGCCAATAAGGGGAATTCCCTCGTCTTGGTTGCCGTCGTCGTAAGGTTCCACCCTTGTTCCCTCCTGCCTTCAGGCATCAAACAAGACAAACCCGCTCTTGCCCCCCACGCTGATAACGTTGGGGGTCTCGATAGAAGAGACGTGGAGCCAATGACCGACGTTACATTGGATAGCGCTTGCCAAGGCCCAATCGGTCAGATCAGCGACAAGCAGGCAGTATCTCTGGAAGCGCCCAGCTACCGGCACCCAGGTAGATTCAGGCATCAGCTGCCCACGTAGGCCGAGCACGCTCATGCCCGCAGCCGCCGGGCGCTTCTGGACGGTGGTAAACTATACTGTCCTCTTCAGGGTGTCACATGAGAAGAGTAGCTTTCCTGCTGGTGCTCGCCCTTCTCGCTGCGGCCTGCGGCAATCAAGCCCGCGAGCCGACTCCTGCCCCCACCGCCACGCTGCTGGCTCCGGTTACCACCTCTACCCCGCAGTCCACACCGACGCCTCAGGCCGCCGCCGAAGAGCCGCCGGCTCTCTCCCTGGAGCGCATCTTCACAGCAGGCGGCGACGAATCGGGCCTGAACCCCGCCAGGCTGCGAACTCTGGTCGCCACCGGTGACGTAATCCCTGCCAGAGGTGTAAACAACCAGATCATTGCTCGCGACAACGACTTCTTCTATCCCCTTTCGGCCACCGCCGACATCCTGCGGCAGGCAGACTTGACCGTCATAAACCTGGAAGCGCCCCTGGTGGAGGGCTGCCCGCCCACCCACGAGGGCTTCACCTTCTGCGGCCAGCCGGGCTTCGCCGACGCTCTGCGGGAGGCCGGCGTGGACGTGGCCACCCTGGAGAACAACCACATCGCTAACTTCGGGCCGGAGGGCATCGCCGCCACCAAGGCCCTGCTCACCGCCAGCGGCATCGACTACGCCGACCGCCACACTCTAGCCGTGCGCGATGTGCGAGGGCTCCGCTTTGGCTTCCTGGCCTTCAACGGCGTGGGAGAGACCTTCGACCGGGAGCTGGTGCGCCTGCGCATCGAGGAGGCTGCCGAACAAGTCGACGTTCTGGTGGTGGCCTTTCACTGGGGCGCGGAGTACGTGGCCATCCCCCAGGCAGCCCCGGGTGTATCCCCCGACGACCCGGTGGAGATAGCCCACCTGGCGGTGGACGCCGGCGCTGACCTCATCCTGGGGAATCACCCCCACTGGGTGCAAGCAGTCGAGATATACAGCGGCAAGCTCATCGCCTACGCCCACGGCAATTTCATTTTCGACCAGATGTGGAGCTACCAAACGACAATCGGGGTCATTGGCCGCTACATCTTTTACGACAGCGAGCTCGCGGATGCCCAGTTCGTGCCCGTTCGGATCGAGAACTACGCCCGCCCCGTGCCCCTGGAAGCAGAGGAAGCCCAGGCCGTTCTGGACGGGATGTACCAGGCCGGCCAGAGTCTCCAGGAGCTGCTGGCTGCTAGGCACTAGAGGGCAGCAGACTAGCGACCCTTAGACCGCGGCTCCCACTTCTCCACCCACGCTCGCGGGCTCTTCCGGGCGTGACTGGATCGATACCAGAGGACAAGCCGACCGGACCAAAACGAATCCGCGGCTAGCGGTCGTTTCTTACCACCTCTAGTAGCCAGGCCCGTATACTAGGGTGCACTGGGCCAACACACTGACATAGCTGCCAGCGGCCACCGTCACAGGCATACTGTCATAGCTGGCACCAGACGAGATAATGCCTATAACGTAAGAACCGGTGTCGAGGATGAATCCCGTACTGAAGGTTCCATCCCCTCCTGTCACCCCGGACCAGACCTGCCCTGCCTGGGGAGACAGACCGGATACGGTCACCTGGGCCCCACCCACCGCCTGGCCCTGGCAGATCACCGAGCCCTGTATGCCACCTGGCCCAGGGACGGCTGTGGGCGATGGAGTAGGACTAGGCGTGGGTGTGACTGTAGGGGTAGGGCTGGACGTGAGTGAGGGACTTGGCGTAGGGGTAGGAGTCGGCGTCAGTACGGGTGTGGGTGAAGCCGTCGCCGAGGGGCTGGGCGTGATCGTCTCCTCGGGGAGGGGCGTCACTGCCGGAGTGAGAACCGGAGGCACCAAAGGTGCTGCCGTAGCGCTAGCAACGGCGATGGCCGTAGGGGTAGCAGTAGGGGTGACCGTCAGCGGCAGAAGCAAGGGACTGGTAGACTGCGAGTCGTGCCATAGGAAGAGGATCACCGCCACCACAGCGGCGATGAAGCCGCCACCAGCTAGCAGCATGAGGGGAAGTTTCCAGATCGTGCCGCCGCCAGCAGCCAGCGAAACCCTGCTCATGGCCGTTCGAGCCAGGATCCTGTCGGCTAGTCCAGGTGGCGCCGGTGTGGGCACCAGGATGGCCAGAAGTTCAGAGATCGAAGCGAGCCTGTCCTGCATCCTGCGGCAGTCAGGGCATTCAGCCAGGTGTTCGACCGCTCTCCGCCGCTCCGGCCCCAGCAGCTCACCATCATAAAGGGCGGAAAGGAGATGCCCCAGGCGGCGGCACTTACCCTTCCCCTCCCTGCCCCCCACCTGGCCGGAGTAGGCTTGCCTGAACCCCAGGCGGGCCCGATGCAGCATCTTTGCCAGCTTGTTCGGGGAGATGCCCATCACCTCCCCGATCTGAGCATAGCTCAAGCCCTCCAGCTCACGTAAGAGGAGAAGGCGCCGCTGGCGCCCGGGCAAGCGGCTGACGGCCTGCAACACCCTCTGACGGATGTCAGCCCGCTCCAGGCCAGCCTGCTGGGCTTCTCTATTATTTGTCATGTACGTTGCTCGTGCCATCGAACATTAGACGACCGAAGGCACAATAATGTAACACTATTTAGCCTACAAACGCCATGAAAATTCCCCTCACAGCGATGGCGACGGCTGCCTCTGCACCGTTTCCCGAGGCAGGCGCCGTCGCCGCCAGATGAGCCACAGGCCGACGCCCATGAGGAATGCCACCGCAGCGAAGGGAGCCAGAGCCACGAACACCGCCGATGTACTCTCCCACCTACCGGCAAAGAAGCCGGCGTAGGTGGAGCCCACCGAGGCCAGCCCGAACGCGGCGAAAAAGGAGATGCCGTAACTGCGTCCCAGGAGTCGACCGGGCGTGTAGTCAGCGATGAGGCCAGTGTATATGGGCTGGCCGCCAAAGCTGAAGAAGACAAAGCCAGCCGAGGCCACCACCAACAGTACCCCGCTTGTGGCCCCCATGCCGATAAGACAAGGCACCACCATTATCGCTATCAGAGGCGCTAGGCGCTCTAAGGGAAAGCGCTGGGATAGGGATCCGCCTATGTACTGTCCCACCGCCCCCATAAGCAGGACCAGCGTAGTCAGGGAATCGCCGATGGCTTCGCCCCCCTCCGAGCTTATGTGTGCGGGCAGGAAGGTGCGGCTGCCACTGTAGACGAAGCCGTTGAGGACGAAGACGCTGTAGATCAGGATGAGAGGCACGAGGGGGCTGCTACCCGGTTGGGAGGGCTGGTCAGGTGCTGCCACCGTTTGCCCATGCTCGGGCTCGCCGCTCAGGCTGACCGCCCGCAGGAAGAGGCCCAGGGCTATCATCACAGCGGCCAGGAAGAAATAAGCTGAGCGCCAGCCAAAGGCGAAAGCCAAGCCGCCCGCCAGCAAGGGCGTGACAGCGACGCCCAGGTTCCCCGCGACGCCATGCAGGCCCAGGCCCATCCCCCGCTGACGAACCCTCTGAGCGATGAGGGCAATGCCCGCCGGATGGTAGAGTCCCATCGCCAGGCCCATCAGGGCCAGGGCGATAGCCAGCATAACCGACGTTTGAGAGATACCTACCAGCACAGAGCTGAGGCCGCTGCCGAGGAGGCAAATGTAGAGGACCCGCGGCGAACCAAGACGGTCGGTCAGAAGGCCAGAGGGCAGGGCACCAAAGCCGAAGGTGTAGGCAAAGACGTTACCCAGAGCGCCGAGAGCGAAGAAGCCTATGCCAAACTCGTCGCCGATCTCTATCAGCAGGGCAGCATAGGTCCACTCTAGGATGTGGATGAGGCTATGGGCAGCAGAGGTGTAAGCGATGATGCGGCGTTCGGCAGGAGTCACAGCACCCGCTAGAGGATCCCTTCCTCCTGCATCTGAGCCAAGGTCCTGTCGAAGGCCTCGATGGTGGCGTCGATATCCGCCGGCTGATGGACGGCGGAGATCAGCCCGCCATCGAAGCCCATCAGATCGATGCCGTTATTGAGGCAGCCCCACTTGAGGGCCAGCGCCACCTCCAGGTTCGTGTGCGGGGGCGGAGCGCCGTTGGCAGCATCCCAGGGCCACTCGATGCCCTCCCTGGGGCGGGGGCAATCCTTGCCCAGCACGATGTGGAACATGGAGGAGAGGCCGTAGACGCAGCCGGGGATCTTCCTCCCCTCCAACGCCTCGTTCATTGCCGGCACCAAGCGCTGGGCCATGGCGTCAGCGTGGGCCTGGGGCTGGCCATCGGCGATGAAGGAGAGCATGGCCGAGCCAGCAGCCGCCGACAGGGGGTTGGCGTTAAAGGTGCCCGGATGGAGAATGCGGCGGGAGAGGTTCCATTCCATGTCCTGGGTGAACTCGATGAGAGAGAGAATGTCGCGGCGGCCGGCCACCGCCCCGCCGGGCAGGCCGCCCCCCAGGATCTTGGCCAGGCAGGTAAGGTCAGGCATGACACCGTAAAGCTTCTGGGCGCCACCCGGCGAGAGGCGGAAGCCAGTGACCACCTCGTCGAAGATCAGCAGCACTCCGTAACGCTGAGTCACCTCGCGCAGTTGAACAAGGAAGCCGCTGATCACGGGCAGGGTGCCCCAGGAGGCACCGCTAGGCTCGATGATAATAGCAGCGATATCACCATCGTCGGCCAGGGTGCGCTCCACAAGGGCGATATCGTTCTGGGGGATAGTCACCCGGTTGGCCAGGGTGGCTGCCGGCACACCGGAGACCCGCTGCAACTCGGGCTGGCCATAGCGAGCGCCCACTACAGTGTCGTGCCAGCCGTGGAAGTGATAGCTGAACTTCAGGATCTTATCACGGCCAGTGTAGGCCCGGGCCAAGCGGATGGCCATGAGGGTGGCTTCCGTGCCCGAGTTGGTGAAGCGCACCCTCTCCGCCGAAGGGATGAGCTGCTGCACCCAGCCCGCCCAGGCCAGCTCCAGCTCGTGGCAAGCGCCGTAGTGGGTGCCCTTCGCTATCTGGCTATTCACCGCCTCCACCAGCAGCGGATGGCTGTGCCCCAGGATGAGGGCACCATGGCCCATAACGTAGTCGGTGATCTCATTGCCGTCCACGTCCCACTTGCGGCACCCCTGGGCTCGTTCGATGTACAGGGGGAAGGGCAGCAGGAAGCGGACGTCGTGAGTGACACCGCTGGGGAATGCCTGGCGGGCCCGCTGGTAGAGTTGGGCCGAGCGGGGATGCAAGCTGCTATAGGACCCTAAGATGCTCGTCATCGGGCACTTCCTTCCACCAACCGCGAGCGCTCCACCAGGGGATGAAGGGAAGGTCGCGCATGGTCAGCAGGCCGGGTCGGGCCCTCACCACCGCCGGGATCAAGTTCACAACTATGGCCGCCCCGGCCTGATCGCCCTGGATGCCGCCGGCAATGGTTAGCTTGATGGGAGGCTTGCCATCGATGACTATCGAATCGTGAGGTTGCTCAGCCCCCAGCGACATCTGGAGGTCGAGGCGAATAGCCTCGCGGTTGCCTGCCATAGCGACCGCTGTCTGACGCATCCCAGCCACGCGCCCCTTCTCCACGATAAAGGCGCCTGTCTCCCAACGCCGCGTGGCCAGAATCGGCTCTATCGACTCCTTCACCTCGTCGAGCTGCCAGCCCATCGTCTCAGCAATCAGAAAGAGCGACTCCTTGAGCCCTACGTGACCTATCGACCCATCGGAGATCCGAAACCGAAACTCGGCGGGAGATAGCCCCGTACCCATCTTTATCTGCAGTTGCAGCCGCCGTGTCGATGTGTCCACCACCCGGGTGACAGCTATCGACTGCACCTCCTGACAGGGGCTGGTAAGCACCAGAGGCAGCGTATCCATCACAAAGCCGGGGTTCACCCCCGCCCCCAAGACAGTGACACCAGATTCCTTGGCTCTCCTGTCCAGCTTGCGGGCCAGCTCGCCCTGGCCAGTCCAGGGATAGGACAACTCCTCACAAGTAGAGATAACGTTCTTCTCGCTAGCCACCGCCTGCACCAACTGGGGATAGACCGTCATCAGGTGGGAGGTGGTCGCTTGCACCACCACGTCTGCCGACGTGCCCCGAAGCAGAGACTCGGCATCATAGCTGACGGTGATGCCTAGGTGGCGACCGAGGCCGAGGACTTCCCCCAGCTCGCGGCCAGCCTTGGCCGGATGGGTATCGATGGCCCCCACCACCTGGATATCCTGCCGTTGCAACGCCACCTTAAGAACCTCGCTGCCGACGGCACCGATACCGTAGTGGATAGTGCGGAATTTCTCCTGCATGGTGACGCCTCCCATCGATTGGCCTGGCGAATACATCCCTATAGGCCCAAGTTATCCAGCGCCGTCCCCGGCCACCATCAGCAGCCCCCTTCGCCGTAGAGCTCGTAGCATATCTCGATACCGTAAAGGAAAACCTCGCACTATAACCTGATCATAATATACGACTGGACGAGCCCTAGCAACCATTGGAAGGGTGAGCAACGGCCTTCAGTGGAACATAGCTTGTGAACGAGTTAAAATGTAGTTGGAATGGCCAAACGTTCGGCAGCAGGGCGCTCAGCGACGGCGGCCAAGCCTGTGCCGCCGCCCGCCTCTGTCCGGGCCGCGCGGGTGCAGTTCGCCCACGAGAGCGAGGCCGAGTTCGCCCACATCCTCGATTTCTACGGCATCTCCTGGCTATACGAGCCCCGCTCCTTCCCTCTACGCCGGAAGGGCGAACGCATCCTGGAGGCGTTCACCCCCGACTTCTTCCTGCCTGACCTCAATCTCTACATAGAGCTCACCACCCTCAGACAGAAGCTGACCACCGAGAAGAACCGCAAGGTGCGCCTGTTGCGCGAGCGCTACCCGCAGGTCAACGTCAAGCTGCTCAATAAGAAAGACTACCTGCGCCTGCTGGCCAAGTACGGCTATGGCCCACCCGAGGCGAAAAAACTGCCGGACATCGACCGCGTCCTGATCAGCGCCAGCAAGATCCAACGACGCGTGGGCGAGCTGGGCGCTCAGATCTCCCGCGATTACAGCGGCCAAGCGCCAATGGCGGTCGGTGTTCTCAAGGGCGTCTTCTTCTTCATGGCCGACCTTCTCCGTCACATCTCCCTGCCCATATCGGTAGACTTCATGGCCATCTCCTCATACGAGGGGAATAGTGGTGGAGCGGTGAAGATCCTCAAAGACCTCGACCTGAGTATCGCTGAGCAGCACGTCCTCCTGGTGGAGGACATCGTCGACACTGGCATGACGCTCAACCGTATTCTGGAGCGCCTGCGGTCGCACCGACCGGCCTCGCTCAAGGTTTGCGCCCTCCTGGACAAACGAGCACGCCGCCTGGTGGACGTGCCTCTGGACTACATCGGCTTCGAGGTCCCCGACGAGTTTGTGGTGGGATACGGCCTGGACTATCACCAGCGCTACCGTAATCTTCCCTTCATTGGCGTACTGAAACAGGAGTCCCTGTCGTAGGTTAGTGGGGCGGAATTTCGGCTTTATGCTAGATAACGGGGCAAGATGGCAGGCTAGCGCCGAACATTTTGGTCTCAGCGCCTGTTAGGCGCTGTTACCCTTCTTGACATCCTAGCGGGTTTTGGGAGATAATATTTGTTGCTCCCAAGGGGCTCGGTAGGCGGAGCCGCCCAAAGGGGAGGCGGCGAAGCGGAGGCGCAAGCCGACGGTTCGCCGGCAACCCGAAGGACGGAGGAAGCAGGAAGGTTCCTTGGGAGCTTTCTTTTTAGCTCTTACCGACCTTCGCGTGCTGTAGCCTGTCCCCCGGCACCTTCGGCTCCCACATCACCACCCCTGCCACCTTCCCAAAGATGAAGTGACGACCAGTAGGCGGTATTGGCGCTAGGGGAAGTTGCGTCTATAGTATACGAAGGTCGTGACTCTGCAACCGCCCATCGGTGACCAAGGAACGAACACGGGCGTCGGGCCTGCGATCCGAGCCAGTGCTCGCCCCCTCATTGGGCGAGAGACGGCGACCGCCGTGGCCCTGGCCTTGCTCATCATCGCCTACGGCAATCTGGTCTCTCTTCCCCCCGACGGCCTGCGAACTGCATTCGATTGGGCCTTCATCCTGGGAAGCCTCACTTTTCTGGCTCTGCTAATCCTGTGGGCGGTGAGAATCGAAGGGATGCCCCTCCCCACCCTGGGCATCACCTTTGCCAACGCTGGCAGGAGCGCCCTACTGGGAGCAGCCTTGGGAGCCGTCGTTATCCTCCCCGTCGTCCTTTACTTCATATTCCCCCTGGGCCTGGACGACGGCATCGGCTACGAGAACCTGGAAGAAGAGACATGGGGAGGGTTCCTCCTCTGGGCCTTGGTGCACCAACCGCTGGGTACCGCCTTCTTCGAAGAGGTCCTCTTTCGAGGCGTTCTGCTGGCCAAGATGACCGTCGCCTGGGGTCAGCGACAGGCCCTCCTGGCCTCCAGCCTTACCTTTGCCCTCTGGCACCTGGTCATCAACTTTCGCACCATCCAGAACACGGAGGTAGCCTCCCCCGCCGCCTTGGCTGCCCTCGCCCAGACGGCCTCCCTGTTTGGCCTGGTCCTGGGCGGCCTCTTCCTGGGCCTCTTGCGTCAGCGCACCGGCAATCTGGCCAGCTGCATCGTCTTCCACTGGCTGGTAGTCACCGCCATGTCGGGCACCCTCTTCCTGATCTCCCGTTAGCCGTCAGCCCGCCTTGACACCACCCAGGGCTGCTCTATACTCATGCCGTCAGCCCAAGGCTGACCCACCTCTGGTGGAGGTTCACTATGGAGATTCTTCTTACCCGCGGGGACATCGCCCAGCAGGACGCCGAGGCCATCGTCAACGCCGCCAACAACCAGCTCTGGATGGGAGCAGGCGTAGCCGGGGCCATCAAGCGCGCCGGCGGCAGGGAGATCGAGGAGGAAGCGGTAGCCAAGGGGCCGATCCCCATCGGCGAGGCCGCGGTCACCGGCGCTGGCCGCCTCAAGGCCCGCTACGTCATCCACGCGGCGGTGATGGGCCGCGACCTGCGCACCGACGCCGACAAGATCCGCCAGGCCACCCACAACAGCCTGCGGCGGGCCGACGAGTTGGCACTGAAGAGCATCGCCTTTCCCGCCCTTGGCACCGGCGTGGGCGGCTTCTCCCTCGAAGAGTGCGCTCGCATCATGCTGGACGCCGTGCGCAGGCACAGCGCCAGCGGCACCAGCCTGGAGCGCATCGTCTTCGTCCTCTACGACCAGCCGGCCTACCAGGCCTTCGAGAGGATGTGGCGGTCCACTCAGGGCACCGGCACCGGCTGAGCGGCCAGGTTGTTGACCCACCAGGCCATGCCTCAGAGCAAGACCGCCTTTCTGCTGACCGGCCGCCCCGGCTGCGGTAAGACCACCCTCATCCGTCGCCTGGTCGAGGGCCTGGGCGTGCCCGCTGGCGGCTTCTACACCGAGGAGATCCGCCGCGGTGGTCGGCGTGAGGGCTTCGCTCTCATCACCCTCGACGGTCAGACCGCCACCCTGGCCAGCGTCCACAGCCCCAGCCGTCGGAGGGTGAGCAAGTACGGGGTGGACCTGGAGTCCATCGACGGGGTAGGCGTGCCGGCCATCGAGCGGGCCACGGCAGAGGCCGCCCTGGTGGTGATTGACGAGATCGGCAAGATGGAGCTGTTTTCAAACCGATTTCGTCAAGCGGTGCTATCGGCCCTGGAGAGCGGCAAGCCCATACTGGGCAGCATCATGCTGGCCCCCCATCCCTGGGCAGACGCTATCAAGGCCCGTCCCGAAGTGGAAGTCATACTGCTGACCGAAGCCAACCGGTCGCAGGTCGAGGGCGACCTACTGGCGACATTCCGAGCCCGGTTACACACCACGTCGGCCTAGACGCTGTTATGATGTAATGTGAGGGTAAGCGATTACGCTCAGGACTCAAGCCAAAGGAGGCAAGGGATGAGGATCATCGTTTTCGGAGGCGCCGGAGACGTGGGCAGCAGGACGGTCGAGGACCTGGTGAGCGCGTCCGGCGTCGACCACGTGACCATCGCTGACCGCAATGTCGCTGCAGCCGACAAGCTTGCCGCCACCCTGCGCGGCCGAGGGGCTCAGGTGGACGTCAAGACGGTGGACGCCAACGACCATAACGCTCTCGTCGGCGCAATGCAGGGTTACGATGTGGCCGCTTCCACCTTGGGCCCCTTCTACCAATTCGAGACCAACCTGGTCAGGGCGGCCATCGAAGCGGGCGTCGACTACGCCAGTATCTGCGACGAGTGGAGCGCCGCCCAGGCCGTGCTGGCCGAGTTCGACCAGCCTGCTCGGCAAGCGGGGCGCATCATTATCACCGGCCTGGGTACCAGCCCCGGCCTCTCCAACGTCTGTATCCGCTACCTGGCCCAGCAGATGGATCGAGCGCGGCGGGTGGATGTGAGCGTGTTCCAGCCCCTGAACGCAGGCGGAGGCGAGGCGGTGCTCAAGCACATGTTGCACATCATCACCGGGGAAGTGGCTGTCTGGCGCGAGGGGAGACAAGTGATGGTGCCAGCGTGCAGCGAAGAGCGGCTGGTGGAGTTCCCCCGTTTCGGCCGTATCACGGTGTGGAATATGGGCCACAGTGAACCGGTGACCGTTCCCCACTTCATCCCTGGGGTGGAGGAGTGTAGCTTCTTCATGGGCTTTGGCCGAGGCGCCAGGCTGTTCATATGGCCGGCGCAGCGAGGCCTGTTCGCCAGCGGGACTCGCATCGACCGCACGGCTCGCCTTTTTGCACCCATCGAGCGCCTCACGGCCGGGCAGCAGCCAGCGCCGGGGGCCCTGCGCGTCGACGTGTGGGGCGAAAAGGACGGAGCAAGGGTGCATCGGATGATATGTGGCGTCGGCCAGATGCGCGAAGCCACCGCCATCTGCCTCTCCGCAGGGACACAGATGCTGGCCCGCAAAGAGCTAACCGTCAAGGAAGGGGGCGTCTACGCCCCGGAGGCCTGTCTGGACCCGGAAGCCTTCTTGCCAGCGATGAGAGAGCAGGGAATCGAAGCATATGAAGACCTCGCCATGACCAAGCCGCTGGCCTGAGCCATATGAGAGGCACGCCATGCGGTCCTTCGATCTGATAGTCATCGGTTCGGGCTCCTGCCTGGAGGTCTCATCGGAAGCGGTCGCACGCGGGCTCTCGGTCGCGGTGGTGGAGCATGGGCCCTTCGGCAAGGATGCCCCATGCATCCGAAAATCGCCTGCCTGGTTTGACAGTCCCTGCGGTGCCATCGATAATTGGGACGCCCAGCGAGGATCCTGGCTATCAGATCTGGCGCTCCGTTCTGTTTGACGCATGCCCATGAACGAAGCCTTTCTCAAGGTTGCCGACCGCTGTCTCTCTCAGAGGGAGGACCTGGTGAACTGGCCAGAGTGGGGCGATTTCGTCCTCGCTGAGGGCCTCATAGCTGCAACCGATCTCTCCGGCCGTCAGGGCTACCTCGAGCTAGCCAGGCAGATCCTCGACCTCCGCATCGAGGCGCTGGACGGGCGCCGCCACGTGGAAGCGGTGGCGAAGCCGCTCAAGACGCCCGCAGGTTTCACGCCGGAGACCAGGATAACCTTCGGCCGCTCGGCACCGGTGATCATGTGGTTCGGCCTCGTATCGCCGCTGGTGATGCTATACCATCGCCTGGACAGCCAGCGCTACTTGAGCGCCGCCGTCTCCCTCGCCGAGGATGTCAGCAAGCGGGCGCCTCGCTCGGCCGACGGCGCCATCTACATGCACCCGCTGGCGCCCCAGGCATTCGTGGACAGCGTTTACTTCGTCGTTCCGGGCTGGCTGAGCCTCGCCGAGGCGACGGGGCAGGAGCAGTTCCGGGAGGAGGCTGTCCTCCAGCTAGAAGCGCATATGGACAAGCTGCGAGACGATTCCGGCCTCTTTTTCCATGCCTGGGACGAAGGGGCGGGCCAGCGCTCCCCCTGCCTATGGGCGCGAGGGAACGCCTGGATGGCGATGACGCTGGCGGCCATCTGCGAGACGCGCCCGGAGGACGATGCCCTCCGGCGCCGGGCCGTCCCTCTCCTCCAGCAGCAGGTCGCTGCGCTGGTGCCCCTCCAGGATCGCAGTGGTCTGTGGCACACGGTGCTGGATGCCCCGTCCACTTACCTGGAATCGTCCTGCGCCGCTGCCTTTGCCCTAGCGATAGGGAAGGGCGTCCGCTGCGGCGTCCTGTTGTCGGAGTTGCGGCCCGTTGCCGCTCGGGCCTGGCAGGCTGTGCAGGGCTACGTTTCGCCGGACGGCGACTTCACTGGCGTAAGCGGCGGAACGCTCCCCGGCGACGCCGCGCATTACAACAGCATCCCGGTCGGCGTTGAGCGCTTTGGGACCGGCGTTTTCCTGCTGGCCGGCGCCGAGCTGCGATAGAGCTCCCCACGCGCCGGCCTCCTTGAGCTAACGACTAAGCTCGCAAACGGCACTGTCCCATCCCTCCGGCCGGCATAGGCCTTGCACTGAGTCCGCCAGAACATAAGCCACCCTGGGCTTCGCTCCTCTGCCGCACGGCCTTCGACGGTGTTTGGCCTCTAGCCAACAGGCGACAGCCTCGCGACCAGCCCTCATGCTGGAGGACATTCCGTTGACCCCGGGAGTCAGAAAGTGGTATCTTGGCAGCCGCCCAGCCTGCTCCCAGGTCAGTTGACAACCGGCACCCTGACGTAGCCCACCCGTACGGCCCCTGGCGGTTAACCCCTACTGCTCCGTCAGTCGAGGGCCAGTAGTTCCTTCCGCGGGGAGTCAGCATTTGCAAGAAGCAGCCAGCATACCGATCAGCTTCACCAGCGAAGGCCTAACCCTGGAAGGCATCCTCCACCAGCCCGTCTCCGCTCCCTTTCCCGCTGCCGCCGTCTGCCACCCACATCCGCTATACGGCGGCGACATGAATAACAACGTGGTCGTCGCCGTCTGCCAGGCCCTGGCCGAGGCGGGCATCGCCAGCCTCCGCTTTAACTACCGAGGCGTCGGCCGCAGCGAAGGGAAGTATGGCGACAGCCTTGGCGAGCGCACCGACGCTGCCGCTGCCCTAGCCTACCTGCGCCAGCTCGCCCAGGTCGAGCAGGACAGCGTGGGCATTATCGGCTACTCCTTCGGGGCGACGGTGGCCCTGATGGCAGCGGACGAACGGCTTGCAGCACTGGCCGCCATCTCCACCCCCGCCTTTGACCAAGGCCTCCCCGACCTGACCATCCGCTGTCCCACCCTTCTCATATCGGGCGAGCAGGATGAGATCGCCCCGGCCGCCAGCCTGACCACGCTGGCTCGCATGATTGGGCCCCGGTGCCAAGTCGCGCTCATTCGCGGGGCCGACCACTTCTGGTGGGCTTACGAGAAGGAGCTGGCCGGGGTGGTGGCCCAGTTCCTCCGCCAGTGCCTCATCGGATAGCAGCCAGAGCAATGGCCTCCATTAGCCTGCGAGTGACCCCCAGCGCCAGCCGCGACGCCGTGGTGGGCTGGCAGGGAGACGTGCTGCGCCTTCGCGTCACTGCCCCGGCCCAGCGAGGAAAGGCCAACGAGGCGATCTTATGTCTGCTGGCCGCCGCTTTGGGGATAAAGCGGCGGCGGTTGCGCATCGTCCGCGGGGCAACCTCTCGCCAGAAGGTGGTCTTCGTGGACGGGCTGGAGGAAGCGGAGATATGGGCCCGCCTTGGCGAGCCGCCCCCTGGGCTCCGGACATGAAGCCCGCCTTCCTCTGGCGCCAACTCCTACGTTGAGCGCAGGTCCAGGCTGGCCAGCATACGCAGCTCATCGGCGAGCAGGCGGGTGATGATGAAGTGACGCCGCACCCTTTCCCGCCCAGCCAGGCCCAGAGTCCTCGCCTCCTGCCGGTGGCGAAGCAAATATAGGGTTCGCTCGGCGCACTCTTCGTTATTATCCACCAAGAAGCCTCCCACCCCGTCGCCCATCTGGAGGGGAATGCCGCCGGAGCGATTGGCCACTACCGGCGTGCCCTTCCACATCGTCTCACAGACCACCAGGCCGAAGCCCTCTCGGACGGATTTCTGGAGGACCACATCGGAGCAACGCTGGAAGACGTTCACCTCCATGTCGCCCACGCCGATGAGGTTAGTGAGGAGGTGGATGTCATCGTCGCCCCTAACCTCATCTACAAGCTCCTTGTACACGTCCCATACTTCGGGGTCATCGTGAGCTATGGTACTCAGCAAAGCCAGCTGGAGCCCCGGTACCTCCTTCCGCACCAGTCGGTAGACGTCAATAACGCCCATAGGGTCCTTCCAGGGGTCGAACCGCGACACCTGGATCACCAGGGGTCGATCAGGGTCGATGCCCCGCCAGGCGCGGATCTCATCACAAAGCTCTTCAGGAAGAGGCATGTTCTTGGGGCTCAGGGGATCGATGGCCGGGGTCATCGTGACCACCCGCCGGTGCTCCAGCCCCGGTGGCACAAAACGGTCCATGGTAAACACCAGAGCGTCATATTCGGCCAGGAATGGCAACATGAACTCCATGACGGCCTCATTGGGTTGGGAGGTATCGATGTGGCAGCGCCAGATCCACCTCGCCCCCGCTCGCCCCCGAAAGTAGCGGATGGCCGCTGGCTGGGGATCATGCACGATGATGAAGTCGTACTCCTCGTCCAAGAGCTGGGCGTTGTAGGTGCTGGACATGAGGTACCTTTCCCGAGCAGCCTGCTTTAGCTCGTAGGGTGCACCCTGGAGGGCATTGTGAAGGGCCTTGGTGACGGTAAAGAACTTCGGGCCGGCTGAGATAAGCTTCCAGTCGGCCTGAATGCCCAGGCCGCGGTACAGGGGCACGATCGACCTCAGCAGCTCGGAGACGCCGCCACCGTAGGTGGTGGCGTTGATGTGGGCTATCCGCGCCCCCCTAAGGGGGGCTGCTAACTCTGTTATCTCCTCCAGAGCCTCCTCGCCAATAATGGGCTCGTACTGCCTCAGTGGCCTCGGTCCTACATCCACGTGCTCCAGCAATGGTCCCTTCCCCCCTTAGGTCTCCGGATTACAAGGCTTGCTCTGCGCCATTATACACGCTCGCTTATATATGGACACTCCTTGACCGCCTCTTGACACCCCATGGCAGACCGCTAGGATCGATAGCACGACCAGCCGCTATGAAAGGAGTGGGCTCCGAGATGAAGGTTTGTAACTACCGAGACGTCTCGCCGGATACCGAGATCCCTGGGGTAGCCCTCCACCTGGTCATCTCCGCCCAGGATGGCGCCCCCCACTTCGCTATGCGGGTGTTTGAGGTACAGCCAGGTGCCTCGACGCCCTTTCATTCCCACTGGTGGGAGCACGAGGTGTTCATACTTGCCGGACGGGGCAAGCTGCGTGGGAGTGAGGGCGAATGGGAACTGGCCCCCGGCGACGCCGTCTACGTGCCCGGCGATGAGGAGCACTGTTTCATCAACACCGGCTCGGATGTGTTGCGCTTCATCTGCTGCATCCCCCATCACTAAGACCCCTCGTCGTCTAAGGAGCACATTGCCACCGGCAGGGGGACTGAAGGTCTAGCTCAAGCGGAACAGGGAGGGCTGGCTCTCCGCCTCTCCCTCGCGGAAGTTGGATACGCCCACTCCCAGGAGGCGGAAACGACGGCCGGCGTGTAGCTCCCTGGCCAGAAGGTGGGAAGCCTCTGCCAGGATAACCTCCGCTGTATTGGTAGGACGGGCTATGGTGGTCTGACGGGTGAATGTGGTGAAATCCGCCAGCCGAAGCTTCAGCTTTATCGTCCTTCCCTTCAGACCGCTGGCTCGCAGGCGGCGGGCCGTATTCCCGGCCAGCTTGCGCAGGCTAGCCTCCAGTGCCTTTGGGTCGTCCACATCCCGGGGGAAGGTTGTCTCCGTGCTGACCGACTTTGTTTCGTGCTCGACCATCACCGGACTATTGTCGATGCCCTTGGCCAGGCTCAAGAAATAGAGACCGCGGGCACCGAAGCGGCTCCTCGCCCACTCCTCGGACTTCCCCGCCAGGTCCCCTATTGTGGTGATCGAATCGCCAGCCAGGCGTTCGGCGGTCTTGGGCCCTACACCCCAGAGGCTCTGGACAGGGAGGGGAGCCAGGAACTGCCGCTCACCCCCTGGCGCCACCACAGTAAGACCATCGGGCTTGTTCAGCCCGGAGGCGATCTTGGCTACCGACTTGGATGAAGCCACGCCCACCGAGACCGTAAGCCCGACCTCCTGGCGCACCCGCTCCTTCACTGTGCTGGCCGCCTCTTCAGGAGCGCAACCCTTGCCAACGCGCTCACTCACGTCCAGGAAAGCCTCGTCCAGCGAGACCTGCTCCACCAGGGGTGTGACCTGGCGGAAGATGTCCATCACCCGCTTCGATATGTCGGCATAGCGCTGGAAGCGGGGCGAGAGCCGCACCGCCTGCGGGCAGAGGCTCAGAGCGATGCGCATGGGCATGGCAGAATGGATGCCATAGGCGCGAGCCTCATAGGAGGCGGCCGCGACCACCCCCCGCGACTCGGGAGGGCCCCCCACCACCACCGGCCGGCCGCGCAGCTCGGGGTTGTCGAGCTGCTCCACCGAGGCAAAGAAGGCATCGAGATCGGCGTGAATGATACAACGGGTCATGCTACCAAGACTATCATGTTACACACCCAGCGCTGCCGGCAAGAATGCCCTGGCAGTCGGCCCCAATACGGCGGAGGCTGCCTGAAGGAACCTAGGCAGCTAGGTGGACGAGCGAGGCAATGAGCCAGCCCAGGCCGAAGCAGATGGGGAAGGTAAGGATCCAGGCGCCGACGATGTTGTAGCCGATGCCCCAGCGCACCGCCGAGAGCCTCTTGCTGGCGCCCACACCCATGATAGCCGAGCCGATGGTGTGGGTGGTGCTGAGGGGGATGCCGAAGCCGAAGTGGGAGGTGACGCCCAGGGTACTCGCCGCCGTCGCCTCGGCGGCGAAACCGTGCACGGGCTCCAGGTGAGTCAGGCGCGTCCCCAGAGTGCGGATGATCCGCCAGCCACCCAGGGCTGTGCTCACAGCCATAGTTGAAGCTGCCAGAAAGATGATCCACAGGGGCACCTCGAACCCCTCAGTGCCCTTGCCCTCGTAGATGGCGATGGCAGCCGCCAGCACGCCTATGGACTTCTGCCCGTCGGCGGTGCCGTGGCCCCAGGCCATGAACGCCGCCGAGGCTATCTGCAAGTGGCTGAAGATACGTCTGACGGCCGAGGAGCTCAGCGTTCGAATGAGCCGCAAGAGCAGGTTCATCACTACCAAGCCACCCCCAAAACCCACCGTCACTGCTAGACCCACCCCTGCCAAGACCTTTAGCCACCCGCCCAAAAGGAGGACGTCGGTGCCTGCCACCGCTACGGCAGCGCCGGCCAGGCCGGCTACAAGTCCATGGCTCTCGCTGGTGGGGAGACCAAAGTACCAGGCGAAGGTGCTCCAGATGATGACCGACAGTGCCCCCGCTGCCAGCACCTCCAGGGGCACCACGTCCAAGTCGATGATATCTCTGCCTATGGTGGTAGCCACCGCTGTGCCCGAGAGGGCCCCCACAAGATTGAAGAAGGCGGCCATAGCCACGGCCGCCGCGGGCGCCAACACCCGCGTGGAGACCACGGTGGCGATGGCGTTGGGGGCGTCTGTCCAGCCGTTTACGGCCTCGAAGCCCAGGACTATGATGAAGGTGATAACCAGAAAAGCGAAGGTGTCGGTCATGCTCGTCTCTGGAGCGAACGGCATAAGAAAAGAGGAAGCGGCGGGCTTCCTCTCGTATCGGCTCCATAGACGTGGAGGGGCCTAGGCATACTTCAGGACGATTCCCTCAAGAACGTTGGCAACATGCTCGCAGCTATCGGTAGCCCGCTCCAGTTGGTCGTAGACCTCCCGCCACTTGATGATCTCCACCGCGCTGGGCTCTTCGTCGAAGAGCCTGGCCATGGCATCCAGGAAGAGGGTGTCGGCCTCATTCTCCAGGCGCTGGATCTCC
Organism: Dehalococcoidia bacterium; assembly: GCA_034429995.1. GTDB lineage: Bacteria > Chloroflexota > Dehalococcoidia > SM23-28-2 > SM23-28-2 > SM23-28-2. The sequence continues at coordinate 67,608 of DAOUEZ010000014.1, read as the reverse complement.
ACGCAGTGCTCCAGCACGCTCTTGAGCTGCGACCGCTGCCGCAGCTTGGGTACAGCCTTCTCCACCTGCACAGTCTGTAGACGGACGAGGTCAGCCACAGCGCGAGCGGCCGCCGTGGGGCGCTTCATGCCGTAGATGCGGATGGCGGTGGTGGCACCCTCCATGTAGTCCATCACATCGTCCATGTTTTGGGCCAGGGCGGTTATGTCCTCGCGCTCGAGGGGCGTCACGAAGGTCCTGTGAAGCTGCTCGACGATCTGGTGGATTATGCCGTCGCCAACGCGCTCCAGCTCCTTCATGCGAGCCGTCTTCATGTCCACGTTCTCGAAGTGCTCCATCAGGTCCGCCATCACTTCAGCGGCGCTCACCAGATTATGCGCGCTCTGCTCGAAGAGGTCGTAGAAGCGATAGTTCTTAGGGATGAGCGGGAAGCGCATTAGGAAGCTCCCCAAAATGCCAGCGATGACGCCACTACTGCGCCATCGCTAAACGCCCGTCTTGCTCCGTCCCTACCTGCTTGCAGCACGAAGAAAGGCATTGAACTCTTAGCAAACAACTCCTGCAGCAAACGTAGCACCATCCCGCCCTCAGGTCAACCGCAAGCCTACCTCGATAGCGTCCCACCGATTCATCCCTTTCCTCAGGAGCCAAGCGCACCTGCTTCCCCCGCTAGTAACGCCGCAGGCTCTCAGCCATTATGTCACCAATGCCTGCGGGACAGGCCTGGCCGGCAGGCAAGCATCATTCACCACCGGAGACAGGCGGACCGCAGGGCGGATGTGCTATCCTTCTAGCCGTGATGGCCGTTCGCCTCAACGACATCGGTCCTCTGAAGCCCATCCTCGCCCAGCGCCCCTTCGGTCTGGCGACGGATATCGACGGCACCCTCAGCCCTATAGTCGATAGGCCGGACGCAGCGGCAGTTACCCCCCTCTGCCGCCGCTATCTTCAGGAGATAACGCGGCGGGTGGAAGTAGTAGCGGTGATAAGCGGGCGTGCCCCCGAGGTTGCTCGCCGCCTGGTGGGACTAGAGAAGCTAGTCTACATTGGCAACCACGGCCTGTCCTGGTGGCGGCAGGGCCGGCAGGAAACGCCGGCCGAGGCAGCGCCCTACGAAACGATGGTCAGGGAGGCGAAGAGGAAGCTGGCCGCCCGTCTCGACCTGCCCGGTCTCCTCCTGGAAGACAAGGGACCCATCCTCGCCCTGCACTACCGCCAGTGTGCCGATCGCCAGGCCGCTCGTCTGGCCATTCTGGATGCCCTAGCCCCCTGGAGGACGCAAGGTATGCGCATACGGGAAGGGCGACTCGTCTTCGAGTTGGGCCCGCCCCTGGACATCCACAAAGGCACCGCCCTGGCCCGCCTCATGGAGACATACCGCCTGGGCGGCATCCTCTACCTAGGGGATGATTTGACCGATGTGGAAGCGTTCAAGGTGCTGCGCCACTGGCGACAGGAGGGCAAGGTGAGCGGCGCCGCCGTTGCTGTTGCCAACCCGGAGAGCGGGCCAGAGGTGATGAAGGAAGCCGACTATTGGGTTGATAGCATCCCTGGAGTGGAGTGGCTGCTAGGCGCGATAGCTAGTGTCGTCGGCGGGAAACGGCCATGAGGTCGCGAAACTGGCGCTGCATCCAGAAGGTGATGTCTTCCTCCTGGACAGCCCTGCGGAGTGCAGCGGCTCGTCGCCTCTTCTCCTCGACGGGCATGGTGATGGCGGAGGAGAGAGCGCGCACCGTGCCCTCCAGGTCGGTGGGACAAACCGATAAAGCATACTCGCCCAGTTGCTCGTGGGCTCCCGCCATCTCCGAAAGGACAAGCACCCCATCTCTGGTATTTACCAGCGGGCCCTCCTTAGCCACCAAATTCATGCCGTCCATGAGGGGGTTCACCAGCAGAACATCGTAGAGGCGCATGGCGGCGATAGCCTGAGCGTAGTTGTCTTCGTAGAAGACGTGGATGGGCTGCCATTCGTCATCACCGTACTTGTCATTGATGGCCTCAGCCAACTCCAGTAGATCCCTGGCGTAGGTCCGATAGATGGATACTTCCCCACGGGAGGGCACCAGAAAGGCCAGAAAGACGACCCGCTGGCGCAGGCCGGGGTAGCGCTCTAGCAAGGTTTCATAGGCTCTGAAACCGCGGATGATGTTCTTGCTGGGCTCGGCGCGGTCTACCCGCACGATGGTTATCTCCCGGCGGAGCCGCCCTAGGCTTTCCTCATACTGCCGAACCTCGGGGGAAACGGCAAACTGGCACAGGCCGGCAGCGTCTATGGAGATGGGGTAGTAAGTGACGCGAGTCAGCCAGTCGTCCTGGAGGACCGTGCAGGCTCGATGATCGACTGTGGCTCCCTTCAGGAACTCCTCGCAGCAGAGGAGAAAATCGCGCACGTCATGCATGGTCTGAAAGCTAACGATGTCGGCGGCGCAGATCTTCTGGTGGATCTCGCGGCGCATGAACTCCGGCAGGATGCTCCAGTACCTGGGCCCCGGCCAGGGGATATGGGTGAAGTGGAGGATGGGCGCATCGGGCAGAAGCTGGCGAACCTCAGCGGGCGCCAGATATAGATGATAGTCGTGGAGCAGGATGAAGGGCGTGCGGCTCTCCCCTCGTGCCTCCTCAGCCACCGCCTGAGCGAAGGCGCGATTGACCGGTACGTATCCCTGTTCCCAGGCCTCGTATACGGGGCGGCCGATGCTAGGCGTGCGGGGAGTATTCCACATGTAGTGCTGGATGAACCACAGAAGGGGGTTGGAGAAGACCGAGTAAAAGCGATGGTAGACAGAGCGAGGCACCACCACATAGCGCAGGTATATCTCCTGCTCGGGGAGGGGTGCCCTTATCCGACCGCCGGCCTCCTTGGCCAGGCGGCGATCGCCCTCGCTCACGGCGCTGGTCACCCAAGTCAGGGGGATTAAGCGACTGACAGAGCTGAGGGCGGTGACCAGTCCACCACCACCCGGTTGGCCGCGCAAGCTACCATCAGGGGCTAGGGTGTAGTCTACAGGTCCTCGATTGCTGGCAACGATCAGACGACGTTCGGCCAGCACTCGCTGGCACAGTTCCTGAAATCGCTCTTGTTTCTTGTCGAAGTAGGATTGGCGGCTCTCCATTATTTTTCTCTTGCCAGCATGCCCCAAACAGTGAAGCCTGTCAACCTGAACTGGGGTCCCTGCCTGCCGACAGGCGCTACGTGGCGGGCGTGATATAATCGGCGCTAGGTGTCAGGATTGGGGGGACGAATGACTGGAGACAAAGAGGAACTGCCTAGCAGCCGGCCCCTGCGGGAGGAGGCTGACACCATCACCCGCGAGACCTCGGTGCGCGAGGCCCTGAGCCGAGTGGGCATCTCAGCATGCGTCGTGAAGGACGAGGACGATCTCCTCCAGGTGACCGAGTCCATGGCTGCCAAGCTAGGCACCCACACGGCGGCTGTGGTCGATAAGGAGGGGCGCCTGGTGGGGGTGATCCCCATACGCTTACTCCTGGCCGAACTCTATCTGCATGTGGCTCCCGAGGAGTTCCTGGTGGGCATGCGGGCCTTCAAGAATATCGAGGAGTTCGGCAAGATCAGCCGGGCGCGCACGGCCAAGGAGTTGATGGAGCCCCCTGCCTGCGTCACTATGGAAGATAGCGTAAGGGAAGCTTTCATCCAGATGCATGAGCACAAGCTGGACAGCCTGGCCGTCGTGGACAAGGAAATGAGGGTAGTGGGCTGTCTGACCCGCTTGCAACTCGTACGTCTCTGGCTCCAGAAGCATCGGGAATGGGCTAAAGGCGGCAAAGGTCGGCGGCAGCCCGGGCAAGGGAGCACGGAGGGAGGCGGTTGAACGACCTGGCCATCGCCTCCCTAATCTTCTCCATCACCTATCTTCTCATCATCTCCGAACGAATTCACAAAACAACCGCCGCCCTAGCCGGCGGTCTGGTAATGATCGCCTTTCGCATCCTCGACCAAGAGGAGGCCTTCGCGGCTATCGATTTCAATGTCATCTTCCTCCTGATAGGCATGATGATCATAGCCAACACCCTGGGCAAGACGGGCGCCTTCCAGTGGCTGGCCATTCGAGGAGCCAAGCTAGCCAAAGGGAATCCTATTCGAATCCTGTTGTTCATGGCAGTCCTTACAGCCGTGGCATCCGCTTTCCTGGACAACGTCACCACTGTCGTCCTGATGGCTCCCCTCAGCCTGTTTGTAGCCAGCATTCTGCAGGTGAACCCGGTACCCTTCCTGCTGACCCTGATCATGGCCTCCAACGTCGGCGGCACAGGCACCCTCATCGGCGACCCGCCCAACATCATCATCGGCAGCGGTGCTGACCTCGACTTCCTGGACTTCCTGATTCATCTCATGCCAGTCATTCTCCTGATTCTAGCCGTTCTCTTAATCATGGTGTTCTTCCTTTTTCGCCGTCAACTGCAAACACGCCCCGAGCTTCAGCACCGCATCATGGAGCTGGACGAGAGCGAGGTCCTTACCGATCGCAGCCTTCTGTACAAGTCGCTCGTCATCCTTGCCCTAGTTGTCGTCGGCTTTCTCCTCCACGGCCCCCTGGACTACGAGCCAGCCACGGTAGCTCTGGGTGGAGCCACCGCTCTCATCCTAGTCAGCCGTCAGCACCCGCACGAGGTGCTGCTGGAAGTGGAGTGGTCTACTATCTTCTTCTTTGTGGGCTTGTTCATGGTGGTGGGGGGTGCAGACAAGGCGGGCCTTCTAGAGGATATCGGCGAGAGGATGGCCGATGCCAGCGGCGGTCACCTCTGGGCAGCGGCCATGCTTGTTCTTTGGCCAGCGGGCATCCTATCCAGCATAGTCAACCAGATACCATACGCAGCGGCGATGATCCCGGTGGTGCACGAGATGAGCAAGGGCTTGCCGGTAGGCGCCTCGGCCGACAACCCCCTGTGGTGGACCCTGGCCCTGGGGACAGGCCTGGGGGCTAACTTCACCCCCGTAGCGGCTGCCGCCAATGTGTATGTCATCGGCGTGGCCGAGCGGGCCGGCTACAAAGTCACCTTCCTCCAGTTTCTACGCTATGGCCTGCTGGTGACCTCAGTTGCACTGGCTATAGCCACCGTCTACGTGTGGCTTCGCTACCTCCTCTAGACGCTCGCCTGCTGGCTAGACTTGTCGGCGAGGGACAACGAGGCTATTATTGAAATAAGCCCCCGTAGCTCAGTTGGATAGAGCGCCGGCCTCCGGAGCCGGGTGCGTGGGTTCGAGTCCCGCCGGGGGTACCACTGACAAAGGGGTGATCGACTCTGGGCAGAGAAAAGCGACGGCAGGGGCGACTACGAGGGCGGTTGAGGCGAGAGTCGCTGGCTGCTCAGACGCGGGCTAAGCCCCCCTTCCCCGTATCCCTTCTGTTCAACGTTCGCGCCTTCTACATCATTGCTCTCATAGCCATGGGGGGCAGCATAGCCGGCGGCGCCATCATGGCGGGAACCATGGGAGGCGGCGGCAGCCCACAATCTACCATCACGCCCACGCCGACAGTAACGCAGCAAGCCGAAGAAGGCACTCCCGAGGCCGAGCCGTACCAGGTGAAGACTTACTCCAGCCCACCCGAGATGACCATCGACACCAGTAAGCACTACTCCGCCGTGATCGAGACCGAGGAGGGAAACATCCGCCTGGAGCTATTCGCTGATGAGGCGCCGCAAACGGTGAACAACTTCGTGTTCCTGGCGCGCGATGGCTTCTACGATGGCCTCACCTTCCATTTCGTCGATCCTGAGCTAGCGGCTCAGACAGGGGACCCCACCTGCACGACGAGCGCCGCCATCACCTGTAGCGGCGAAGATGGGCCTGGCTATACCCTGCCCAAGGAGACGAACGCGAAGAAGCACGTCGCCGGATCGGTAGCCATGGCCGAGGACACAGAGACCTACGCCACCAACGGCAGCCAGTTCTTCATTGCCCTTCAGGATCTGCCCCAACTGGGCGATCATAATACGGTATTCGGGCGGGTGGCTGACGAAGAGAGCATGAACCTAGTCCGATCCCTCACGCCGAGAGGATGGCGCGACCAGAACGCACCGCCCGGCGACGAGATACTTTCTGTGACCATCGAAGAGGGTGAGGAGACGCCCACACCGACAGAATAAGCCAGCCTAGGGCTGGCTTACATGCTTTCCGATAAAGACGAGCGCTCTCGCTTAGCTCTTCTTCTCCTCCTCGCTCTTTCCCTCCACCTTCCCTGCCTCCTCCCTCTGCTCCTCATCCTGGCCCTCTCTCAGCTCGCGGCGGAACTCGCGGATTGAGCGCCCCAGGACTCCACCCACGTCGGCCAGTTTGCTCACCCCGAAGACGACAATGAGGACCGCCAGGATGATAAGCAGCTCGGGCCAGCCAAAGCTTTGAAAGACCAAGGACGGCATAAGTCCCTCCCTACGTTCCCTCCACGCTCAGCATAGCATCAATCGATAAAAGCCCGCAAGCAAGTGTACTCGCCCGGCACGTAGCACACTCCCTTTTGGAGCAGTGACCCGCCCCAGCCCTATGCCAGTTCGCCCAGGCCGTGCCCCTCGCCGTACTCCATCTCCCCCCAGTTCTCGCCCACCTTTATGTCCACCTTCAGGGGCACCTTCAGCTCCAAGGAGCGAGGCATGATATCCACCGCCAGCTCCCGCACAGCGTCGACCTCCCTGGCCGGACACTCGAAGATCAGCTCGTCGTGCACCTGGAGGATCATGCGGCTGACTAGACGGCGTGCCCGCATCTCAGCGTCGATGCGGTTCATGGCGATCTTGATGATGTCGGCGGCGGTGCCCTGCACCGGCATGTTTATCGCCGCCCGCTCGGCAGCCTGGCGGACATTGACGTTGGGCGAGTTGATCTCGGGGATGTAGCGCCGACGGCCCAGAAGCGTCTCGGCGTAGCCCCGCTCCCGCGTCCGCTGCACCGTCTCCTCGCTGTACTTGCGGATGCCGGGATACTTGGCGAAGTAGGTCTTGATGAACTCCGCTGCCTCCTCCCGCGAGATGCCCTCCCGCTGCGACAAGCCGAACTCGGTGAGGCCATAGAGCACGCCGAAGTTAAATACCTTGGCCCGCCGCCGCATCTCCAGCGCCACCTCAGGCAGGGGCACGCCGAACACCTGAGAGGCGGTGGCGGCGTGGATGTCCTCGTCCCGCTCGAATGCACCGACCAGCCCAGGGTCCTCGGTGATGTGAGCCACGATCCGCAACTCGATCTGGGAGTAGTCAGCCGAGAGAAGCAGGGGGTCGGGCCCGACGTCGCCAGCCACGAAGGCCCGCCGCACGTGGCCGCCCAGCTCCGTGCGCACGGGGATGTTCTGGAGGTTAGGGTTGCTTGAGGAGAGGCGGCCGGTGGCAGTCGCCGTCTGGTTGAAGTCGGTGTGGAGGCGGCCTGTGCGGGGGTTGATCAGGCCCGGCAGGGCATCGACGTAGGTGGACTTGAGCTTGGTCAGCTCTCGGTATTCGTGGATCTGGTCGATGACCGGATGGAGCCCCCGCAGACCCTCCAGGGACTGAGCGTCGGTGGAGTAGCCCAGCTTGGTCTTGCGCGTCTTGGGCAGCCCCAGTTGCTCGAAGAGCACCTGGCTGAGCTGCTGGGGCGAGCCGATGTTAAAGCGGTGGCCCACCTCCCCGTAGACCTCCTCCTCGACCCTGGCGATCTCGCCAGCCAGAGCCTGAGACATCTCCCGCAGCACACCCGCGTCCAGGGCCACGCCCGCCATCTCCATGCGGGCCAGCACCGGCACTAGGGGCATCTCCACCTCCACGAACAGCGGCCAAAGGTTCTGCTGGCGCAGCTCCTCCTCCATCAGCGAGCGCAGGCGGCCGGTCATGTCGGCGTCAGCGCAGGCGTAGCGGCCAGCCATCTCCACGTCCACCTCAGCCATGGAGAGCTGCTTGCTCCCTTTGCCGATGAGGTCGCTGATAGGGGTCATCTCGATGCCCAGGCGCTTGGAGGCCAGCCACTTGAGGGAGAGAGCGCCCTCGCCGGGGCGGTAGCTGCCACCGCCGCCCTCGCCCAGTAGGTAGGCGGCGATCATCGTGTCGAAGGTCAGGTTGCGCGTCCAGACGCCCTCACCGGCCAGGATCAGCATGTCGTACTTGGCATTGTGGGCCACCTTCTCGATGCCCTCGTCCTCGAACAGAGGCCCCAGCCGCCGCAGCACCGTCTCCAGCGGAAGCTGATCGGCGGCCAGGCGGTGGCCGACGGGGATGTAGCAGGCCTGGCCCGGCCCCAGGGCGATGGCGATGCCCACCGGACGCGCCCGCATGGCGTCGATGTCGGTGGTCTCGGTGTCGAAGGTGAACGCCCTCTGGGCCTCGATGCGCCGCGCCAGGGCCTCCAGTTCCTCCTCTGTCTGCACCAGACGGTAGTCCACCTCAGCGGCGGCTTCTTCCATCGCCGGCGCTGGGCGCGCCTCCCCCGCCGGCGGCTCCAGGTCGGGCAGGCGCGCAATCAGGCTGCGAAACTCCAGCTCGCGGAAGAGGTCGAGCACCTTGTCGCGGCCGTACCGCTCGAAGTGGCAGGCCTCCAGATCGAGGGTCACGGGGGCGTCGGTGACGATGGTGGCCAAGGCCTTGCTCTTGAGGGCCTGCTCGCGGTGGCTGCGCAGAGCCTCCCGCAGCCGCTGCGGCTCCACCTCATCGATGTGCTCCAGGACACCCTCCACGCCCCCGTATTGCTCGATCAGCTTAATAGCCGTCTTGTCCCCCACACCGGGCACGCCGGGGATGTTGTCAGAGGCATCGCCCTTAAGGCCCTTGAGGTCGGTTATCTGCTGGGGCCATACACCGTAGCGCTGGTGCACGTCCTCGGCGTCTTCGTATATCACCGTGTCCCGCTGGTAAGGGCGAAACATGAACAGATGGACCCCCGGCTGCACTAGCTGGGCGATGTCGCTGTCCAGGGACACCAGGTAGGTCTCGATGCCCTGCTCCGCCGCCTGGCGGGCCAGGGTGCCCAGCACGTCATCGGCTTCATAGGCCTCCAGCTCGTAGATGGGGATGCCGAACGTCTCGATGACCTCACGACAGCGGCCTATCTGAGCCCGCAGGTCCTCGGGCATCTCGGCGCGATGAGCCTTGTAGGTGGGCTCCTGCTCGTGGCGGAAGGTGACCCTCCCCTTGTCCAGAGCCACCGCCAGGTGGGTGGGTTTGAGCTCGTGCAGGACGGAGAGCAGCGTGTTAGCAAAGCCATAAGCGGCGGTCACCACCTCGCCCGTCTTGCGCACGGTGAGGGGCTCCTTCACAGCGTGATAGGCGCGGTGGATGATGCCGTGGCCGTCCAGAAGAACCAGCAGAGGCTTGCCGCCCTTCTCGCTCACACAGGAATTATAGCATCGGGCACTGCGAGCCTAAAGCTCACTCCTCATCGGTCGTCTGCGCTTCATCCGTGGGCGCAAGCTGAGGCAATTCGGCCTGAAGGGGCAGAGTCAGCCGGTCCCCAAACCGGCCCATACTCTTATCGAGGTCATCGTATTTGGTCTTGGCGCGAGAAATGTGGGTGCCGAGAGTGACAAATTCACTTTGGACCCGACCAAAGTCCTGGTTGAGACGTCCAAGGTGGTCGATGATCTGGCGGGCGTGCTCCTCGATGTGGAGGCCTTTCAGCCCGAGCACAACGCACTGGAGATAGGCAAAGAAAGTGTTGGGCGATACGGGAATTACCCTCTTGTCCAGAGCGTAGGAGACTAGGCCGCTCGTTTCGCCTACCCCTTCATGGCCAGTCAGCACCTCGTAGTAAACATTCTCTGCGGGGATATACATGAACGCGAACGGGAAGGTGCCCTCATCCGGTAGGATGTATCTGGCGACCGCGTCAATGTGATTTCGCACATCCCTGCGAAACGCGCGCCTCGCGTGCTCCTCCTCGTCGTCGGTTGCGGCGCCCGACAGCCGCCTAAAGTTATCGAGCGGAAACTTCGAGTCTACGGGCACGAGCCAGTCACGGAGGCGAATGATCGCGTCGACCTTCAGGCCGCAGCTGAACGAATACTGCATCTGGTAGATCTCAGCGGGGAGGAACTGGCCGAGGAATTGATCAAGCCAGACCTCGCCAATAAACCCGCGCAGCCGCGGCGGCCGCAGCAGCTCCTGGAGGGAGGAAATGTCGTCGCCTACCTCCACCATCTGTTGGGCCGATCGGGACACTTCACCCAGGCGCTCGGCTACCGCCTGTAGGGAGCCCCCGCTCCATTGCAGGATCCCGGAGACGTTGCCTTGGATCCCAGCGACTCGGCCCTCTAGTGCCTGAATGCTCCCTTGCAACTCCCGCAGGGCCTCCTCCTGACGCCCAGCACCGCCTCCCCGAATAGATTCCAAGACAAACCTTACGGCAAGGGCGACCAACACGAAGGGGAAGGCGAGAATCCTTGCAAGCACGTTGAGAAGTGTGTTAAACATGCTCCCCTCCCGCGAAGCCTAAGCAAATGAACCAGAAGCGTGGACAATTATAGCAGAAAAAACGTCTGCATGATGTGCGGCTACGCGCTTGCGCCGGGGGACTATCATAGAGGTCGGCATGGAAAAGCTACGCTGGCGCGAGCGAGAGCTGCTGCGCCGCTTCTACGGGCCCTCGGCTGAGGGCGAGCTGGAGCGGCGCTTCCTGGAGGTCATCGAGCGCCTGGTGCGCCCCGGCGACCGCCTGCTGGCAGTGCTACGAAAACCGCGGGCAGACGGGCCGGACTCTGTTGACTTGCCGAAAAGGCAGGCCTTATGATTCCTCTGCCCAGCAAGGAGGAAGCTATGGACATCCCTAGGGAAAAGCTCATCGAGATGTACGAGCGCATGGTGACCATCCGCCGGTTCGAGGAAGGGGCGGCCGGCCTGATGCGCGACGGCCGCATCAAGGGCTTCATCCACCTCTATGCCGGCCAGGAAGCGGTGGCCGTCGGGGCCTGCTTCGCTATCGGCAAGGACGACTACATTGCCAGCCACCACCGCGGTCACGGCCACCTCATTGCCAAAGGCGGCGACCCCAAGAACATGTACGGCGAGCTCTTCGGCCGCCGGGACGGCTACTGCCATGGCAAGGGAGGCTCCATGCACATCGCTGACCTGGACCTGGGCATCCTGGGGGCTAACGGCATCGTCGGAGCCGGTCCGCCGATCGCCGTGGGTGCTGCCTTCGCCGCCCAGTACAAGGGCGAGCGAGGGGTCTCCCTCTGCTTCTTCGGCGACGGCGCCACCAATCAGGGCACCGTCCACGAGGCCCTGAACCTGGCCGCCGTCCTCAAGCTGCCAGTGGTCTTCATCTGCGAAAACAACCTCTACGGCGAGTACACCCGCCAGGACCGCCACCAGACCATCAAGGACACCGCCGTGCGGGCCAAGGCCTACGCCATACCCGGCGTCACTGTGGACGGCATGGATGTGCTGGCCGTGCATGAGGCGGTCAGCGAAGCAGTGGAGCGGGCCCGCCGCGGGGAGGGGCCATCCCTCGTCGAGTGCAAGACCTACCGCTACTTCGACCACCAAGGCGTGGGCGACGGCGTCGCCGACCGACCAGCCGAGGAGATGGAGGAGTGGCGGGCAAAAGATGCCATTGTGCGCTTCCGCCGCCATCTTATCCAGACGGAGGCCCTCACCGAAGCAGAAGCCGAGGATATCGACCGGCGGGTGGCCGCCCGCATCGAGGAGGCCATCGCCTTCGCCGAGGCCAGCCCCCTGCCGACAGAGGACGACCTTCTGACCGACGTCTATGCCTGAGAGCACGAGGAGCAAGACAATGCGCCCGACTATCTATCTCATGGCCCTCAATGAAGCCCTCCAGCAGGAGATGGAACGCGACCCCACCGTCTTCGTTACCGGCGAGGACGTGGGCCAGCATCCGCCCATGGGCGTCACCCTGGGCCTGCTTCAGAGGTTCGGCCCCCAGCGGGTGGTTGACACCCCCATCTCCGAATCGGCCATCCTCGGCCTGGCCGTGGGAGCGGCCGCCGCCGGCCTGCGGCCGGTGGTGGAGATCATGTTCATGGACTTCCTGTTCGTGGCCTTCGACCAAGTCATCAATCAGATGGCCAAGATGCGCTACATGTTTGGCGGCAAGGCCAAGTTGCCCATCGTGGTGCGCTGCCCCTGCGGTGGCGGCTACCAAATGGCCGCCCAGCACTCCCAGAGCCTGGAGGCTATACTCTGTCACATCCCCGGCCTCAAGGTGGTCATGCCAGCCACCCCCTACGACGCCAAGGGGCTCCTCACCGCCGCCATCCGCGACGACAACCCCGTCTTCTGCCTTGAGCACAAGAAGTGCTACACCCTCCCCGGCGACGTGCCCCAGGAGCAGTACGAACTGCCTCTGGGCGTGGCCGAGGTCAAGCGGCCCGGCAGCGACGTCACCATCGTGGCAACGTCTTATATGGTGCATGAGGCGCTCAAAGCCGCCGAGGAGCTGGCCCAGCGAGGCATCGAGGCGGAGGTGATAGACCCCCGCACGCTGCTGCCCCTGGACATAGACGCTATCCTCACCTCCGTGCGCAAGACCCATCGAGTGGTAATCGTGCACGAGGCGGTGAAGTTCTGTGGTGTCGGAGCGGAGATCGCCGCCCAGATCGCCGAGGCAGCCTTCGACGCCCTGGAAGCCCCTCCTGTGCGGGTAGCTGCCCCCTTCAGCCCTGTCCCCTTCAGCGCCCCCCTCGAGGAGGCCTACCTTCCCAACGCTCAGAAGATCGTCGATGCCGTATCGTCGGTGACGCCGGCAAAGACCTGATTGTGCCCGGCACTCTTGTTCACGAGAAGCAGCCTCTCGGGTCAGAGGCGGAGGGTGAGGTTGCCTCTGCCCGCTCATCCTGAGCTTGTCGAAGGACGAGCGGGGGCTCATGGTTCGACAAGCTCACCATGAGCGGCTGCAGGAGAGGGAGGCTGCGATGTTCGACCACAGCGATTAGGCCCGACAAATGGAGAATCGCCACCTATGATCTCTCACATGTCCTGAAACACCTCGGCTTTGAACCGAGCCACTTCACCAGCTATAATGTTCGCGATTCGGCCCTCGCGAGCGCAGCCACAGGAGGAACCCATGGCAGACCCCGCCGACATGCCCTCCGCCCTTGATGACATACGCGTCCTCGACCTGGCGGGCGAGCCAGGCATGTACTGCGGCAAGCTCCTGGCCGAGCTGGGGGCGGACGTAATCAAGATCGAGCCGCCGGGCGGCGACCCGGCTCGCCGCATTGGCCCCTTCTTCCACGACGAGGTTGACCCCAACAAGAGCCTCTACTTCTTCGGCCTCAACTCCAGCAAACGGGCCATCACCCTCGATATCGCCACCGCCGATGGCCAGGCCCTATTCGAACGTCTGCTGGCCACAGCCGACGTGGTGGTGGAGACCTTCCCTCCAGGCTATCTGGAGAGCATCGGCTTGGGATACGACACCCTTAGCCAGATCAAGCCCGATATTATCCACTGCTCCATCAGCGGCTTCGGCCAGTGGGGACCGCACAGCCACTACAAAGCGCCCGACATCGTGGCCATTGCCATGAGCGGCATGATGTACATCGCCGGTTTCCCTGCTGAGGCGCCCGACCGGCCCTACGGTAATCAGACCAACTACTGCGCCTCCATCCAGGCCACCACCGGCATCCTCATGGCCCTCCTCCATCGGGACGCCACCAGCGAGGGTCAGCAGGTGGAGGTCTCCATGCAGGAGGCCCTGTTGCTGAACCAGGAGACGGCCGTCCCATACTGGGACATCCGCAAGGACCTGCGTGGGCGAGTGGGGAACGAGCGGCGGCTGCCGGCCATCGGCGTCTACGAGTGCCAGAACGGCTACGTCATGTTCATGGTGGGCGTGCCGGGCTTCGGCTCCCCCTGGCCAGAGCTCATGCGCTGGATGGTCGACGAAGGCAAGGCCGAGGACCTGCTTGAAGAGCGATGGCAGAATCTGTTCGGCCAACTCGACATGCGCCTGATAGCCGAGCTCTACTTCGGAACCGACACCGAGCTGGTGGCAACCTGGGTGCCCCGCCTGTCCCACATCGACGATGTTCTGGTGAGGTTCATCAAGAGCTATACGAAGGAGCACCTCTATGACGAAGGACAGCGACGGGGCCTGCTGGTGGCGCCCGTAAACACCCCCCAAGACCTGCTGGAGAACCCTCAGCTCAACTACCGCCGCTGGTTCACGCCGGTAGAGCACCCCGAGCTGGAGACCACCATTACCTACCCCGGCCCGCCCTACCGGTTGGGCGAGGCCCCCTGGCGCATCCGCCGCCGCCCGCCCCGCATCGGCGAGCACAACCAGGAGGTCTACTGCGGCGAGCTGGGCCTATCCCAGGAGCAACTGGCGGCCCTGACCGGCGCCGGGATCGTCTGAGGCCGAAGGAGGTTAGCCCAATGCAGGCCAATAGGCTACCCCTGGAAGGCATCCGAGTGGCCGACTTCTCCTGGTTCGGTGCCGGGCCCATTTACACCGAGAGCCTGGCCAACCACGGCGCCCAGGTCGTCCGGGTGGAATCGCAGGCGCACATCGACGGCCTCAGGGCTGCCCATCCCATGCCGGAGGGCAAGTACACCCTCAACGTCAGCGGCTACTACAACAACTTCAACGCCAGCAAGCTCTCCTTCACTGTCAACATGAAACACCCCAAAGCGTTGGATGTCGCCCTCCGCCTCGTGGCCGTCAGCGACATCGTCGCCGAGAACTACACCCCCGGCACCCTCGAGAAGTGGGGCCTCACCTACCAGAAGCTTCAGGAGGTCAAGCCCGACATCATCCTGGTGCGAGAGCCCATGCAGGGTAGCGATGGCCCCCATGCCAACTTCGGCGGCTTCGGGGCGGTCATCTCCCCCCTAGCGGGCCTCAGCCATCTCACCGGCTCCCCCGAGCGGGTGCCCGTGGGCCTGGGCACTCACTACACCGACTACGTCATCAATCCCGGCCACACTATCATCGCCACTCTAGCCGCCCTGCGCTATCGCAACCGCACCGGCAAGGGACAGCTCGTCGAGGTGGCCCAGGTGGAGTCGTCGGTGTGCGTAGTGGGCACGGCCATCCTGGACTATGCTGTCAACGGCCGCGTCCAGAACCGCCAGGGCAATCGCCTCCCCTACGCCGCCCCCCACGGGGCCTACCGCTGCCAGGGCGAAGACCGCTGGTGCGTCATCGCCGTCTTCAACGACGAGCAGTGGCGGGCCCTCTGCCAGGCTACCGGCGACCCCCAGTGGTGCCATGAAGAGCGCTTCGCCACGCTTCAGGGCCGCAAGGAGAACGAGGACGAGCTGGGCCGCCTGATCGAGGCTTGGACCAGCACCAGGACAGCCGAGGAGGTGATGGAGACCCTCCAGGCGGCGGGCGTGGCCGCCGGCGTCGTCCAGAACGCCCGCGACGTGCTGGAGAACGACCCTCACCTCAAGGAGCGCGGCTACTACGTCTACCTCGATCACCCCGAGGCCGGCCGCACCGCCTACGATGGCCCCGGCTTCCGCCTGTCGAAGACGCCGGGCAGGCTTCAGCCGGCGCCGATGCTCGGGGAGCACACGGAGCGCGTGTGCAAGGAGGTCCTCCAGATGGACGACGAGGAGATGGCCCAGCTGGTGATAGCGGGGGTGCTGTTCTAGCCCCGGTCGTCCGGCTGTCTTAGGAGGGAGATATACCATGGCCATGGTGGACGGCGGCGACCTGGTGGCCCGCTGCCTCAAGCAGGAAGGGGTGGATGTCATCTTCACCCTCTGCGGCGGCCACGTCCAGGCCATCTACGACGCCTGCATCGACGAGAACATCAAGGTGATCGACGTCCGCCACGAGCAGGCGGCCGGCCACGCCGCCGAGGGCTGGTCGCGGGCCACCCGCAAGTGCGGCGTGGCGGTGGTCACCGCCGGCCCCGGCGTCACCGACGTGGTCACCGCCATGGCCAACGCCTACCAGAACCGCAGTCCCATGCTGGTCATCGGCGGCCGCAGCCCCCTGGCCGATTTCGAGAAGGGCGCCCTCCAGGAGATGGACCAAGTGGAGTTTCTGCGCCCCTTGACCAAGTGGGCCCGCTGCCTGTACGACACCAAACGCATCCCCGAGTACATGGCCATGGCCTTCCGCCACGCCCTTAGCGGCCGCTACGGCCCCGTGTTTCTGGAGATGCCCGCGGACATCCTCTTTCGGCGGGTGGAGGAGAACGAGGTCACTTTTCCCTCCAGCTACCGACCCCAGGGACGTGTCCAAGCCGACCCCAGCGTCGTCCGCCAGGCAGCCCGGCTCCTGGCCTCGGCCCAGCAGCCGCTGGTCGTGGCTGGCAGCCTCGTCTACTGGTCGGCCGCCCACGATCGCCTGCGCCAGCTCATCGAAAGGATCCAGGCGCCCGTATACCTCAACGCCATGGCCCGCGGCTCCATCCGCCAGGATCACCCCCTGTTCTTCTCCCGCACCCGTCGCGGTGCCCTGGCTCGCGCCGACGTCATCCTCATCGTTGGCACCCCTCTGGACTTCCGCCTGGCCTATGGCAAGCCCTTCAACCCCCAGGCCAAGATCATCCAGGTGGACATCGACCCCACAGAGCTCGGCCGCAATCGCGATATCGACGTCTGCGTCGAGGGCGATGCTGGCGCTGTGCTTGAGCAACTGCTGGCCGAACTGGGCGACGCTAGGCCCGACCACGATAGCTGGCTCAAGACCCTGCGCGAGGAGGAGGAGAAGACCCTGGCCGCTCGCCAGGAGTTCCTCAACTCCGATGCCGTCCCCATCCACCCTCTGCGCCTGTGCAAGGAGATAGCCGCCTTCGTGGACGAGAACACGATCGTCATCGGCGATGGCGGCGACACCGTCAACCTAGCCGCCCAGGTGCTGCCCATCAACTACCCTGGCCAGTGGTACGACCCCGGCCCCATGGGGACCCTGGGGGTGGGCACCGGCTTCGCCATGGCCGTGAAAACGGCCCTCCCCCAAAAGAAGGTCCTGATGGTCAACGGCGACGGCACCTTCGGCCTCAACGGCTTCGAATTCGACACCTTCGTCCGCTTCGACCTGCCCGTGGTCTCTGTGGTGGGTAACGACCGCCAGTGGGGCCAAGTCGCCGTGGGCCAGCGGATGATGTACGGCCCCGATCGGGCCATCGCCAGCCTGCTGAGAGACAACGCCCGCTACGACAAGGTGGTGGAAGGACTAGGCGGCCACGGGGAGTTCGTGGAGCGGCCCCAGGACATCCGCCCAGCCCTGGAGCGGGCCTTCGCCTCCGGCAAGCCGGCCTGCGTCAACGTCATCACCGACCCCGAGCCACCGGGCGTCCGTGGCGGCTACCAGTTCATGTAGCGATTGCCCCACCCCTGCATCTGCCCCAGACTGCGCCCAGGTCCGCGTACTCAATCCGCCCGGAGATGCTCTTGACCGCGAAATTTACTGCAAATTCTCGCGATTGATATATTGAAATCGCTATCTTTTTGGTGTAAGCTAGATGAAGCACTTGGGCGGCTAGAAAGCTTGTCTCTGACCCCTTTCTCGCGGGTCTCCAGTGGGGTTTGGCAACATGGTTAGCTGTACCATTGGCGACCCTGAAGAAAACCTCCTAGCCAACCTTTGAGCCAAGGCCACCTCCCCGGCGGTGGCAGGATTTGGTGGTAGCTTCGCCCCTGGCGAGGAGTGTTGCTATCGTCGACCGTCTGTAGAGGTGGAGCAATGAGAATCCTGCAGATCGCGCCGCTGGCGGAGAGAGTGCCGCCGACCCGCTATGGTGGCACTGAGGCAGTGGTAGGCCTGCTCGCTGATGGCCTGGTGCGGGCGGGCCACGAGGTTACCCTCTGGGCTTCCGGTGACTCCCTCACCCTGGCTGAGTTGCGGTCGGTCTACCTGCATGGCCTGCGGCTGGATCCGGCCGTGGCTGACCCACACCCCTACGAGTGGGTGCACGCGGTTGAGGCAATCAAGGACGCCCACGACTTCGATATCATCCACAATCATGACGGCGAGCAGGTGATGGCCCTGGCCGGCCTGACCGATGTGCCCATGCTAACCACCATGCACTGCCTGATCGGTCCGGACACGAGATTTATCTGGGAGCGCTACCGCGGCTTCTTCAACACCATCAGCCAAGCGGAGCGAGCAACCATTCCTCCCCTTGAAGGCCCGCGCTTTGCAGGCGTCGTCTACAACGCGGTGGACGTGGCAAGCTTTCCCTTCCACGCCGCCAAGGAAGACTACCTGTTGTTCATCGGCCAGATAGCATCGATAAAGGGTGCGCACCTAGCCGTCGAGGTAGCCAGAAGGCTCGGCATGCGGCTGATCATTGCTGGCAAGGTCGACCCTAGAAACAGGCAGTACTTTGCGGAGACAATCGAGCCGTACATCGACGGAAAGCAGATCCAGTTTCTCGGCGAGGTCGGCTATGAGAAGCGGGAGCTGTACGCAAATGCCCGCTGCCTGCTCATGCCCATCTGCTGGGAGGAGCCCTTCGGCCTGGTCATGGCTGAGGCAATGGCCTGTGGTACGCCGGTCATCGCCTTCAATCGCGGCTCCGCTCCCGAGCTAATAGTGGACGGGGAGACTGGCTATATAGTTCGCGATGCCGATGAGATGGCCGACGCTGTAGGCCGTCTCGATCGCCTCGACCCTCACCGCTGCCGTCAGCACGTGCAGGAGAACTTCGACACCCCGATCATGGTTCAGCGCTATCTCGAGGTCTACGAGCGTATCCTTGCCTGGGAGACTCTCCAGGTCGAGGCTAGGCCCGTGCCAATCGTTCCCTCTCAGGGTATGAGAGTAGCCTAGGAAGACATTTAACCTGCGAAGCTGGCCTATGTAAGTAGGGTCGTCTGTGATGGTAACAACTTATCACGACCGGCAATTGGAGGAGACAATCCTCAGCACCTTCAACAAGGCCCACCTGACAGACATCGAGGCGCTGAGGGTGCTGGTGGTTGAGAGCGTAGTCTACATTGATGGTCACGTTGGCAACTACCGGGCGAAGAAGACCATCACCCGCCTAGCTGCCTCTGCGCCCGGCCTGCGCAAGGTGGTCAATCGCTCGCGGGTGGTGCCGGCTGCTCTTGTCCAAGATGAAACGCTAGCCGAGAGGGTGCGCTGGTCCATCCAAAGCCATCCCTTGCTCAGAAGTGGCTCCATCTCTGTGCGCTGCAGAGAGGGCATCATCGAGCTGTCGGGGACGGTGGAACGGCCCTCCCTGCGTCTGCACGCCGAAGATGCCGCTTGGTCTGTGAGGGGCGTTCGTCAGGTGCTCAACAGGCTGCAGGTGGCCTACGTCAGCGGCCCTGAGGAACGGGACATAGGTCAGCATCTCGAGCAGCATCTCCAGTATTGCCTTGGCGTGGCGCCCTGGCAGATCAGCGTAGAGGTGGAGAGGGGGATAGCTTATCTACGGGGCAAGGTATTGTCCGAGCCTCTCCGCCAGCTCGCCGAGGACCTGGTCCGCTGGCATCCCCACATACGCGATGTCGTCAATCGTCTCATCGCCGAGGAATCCTCCTCCCACAACCAACACCTCGCCGTATCGTGAAGTTTTTCTGCCAGCCGTTGCTTGCCTTTGCAGGCTAGCGATGCTAGCCTTTCGTCTATGACCACATCCCCAACCCCTCCCAATCCCAGGGCGAGAAAGAAAGGGCTCCTCCCCGAGAGTGAGCCCATGCTTATTCGGCACATACGCGATGCCCTGGTGATCAGAGAACAGGACATCTTTCTCCTCACCAATCGCTTCGGCAACGTCCCGCCCGACAATCCCAGTGGCTTCGGCCTTTACTATCTCGACACCCGCTACCTATCTGTCTACGACTTCTCCTTCGCCGACGCCCGGCCGGTAGTTCTGCTGTCCACCGCTGAGTTGGGCTTTAGTGAGGAGCAGGTGCTCACTAACCCCGCTATGCCCTGCGTGCAGGGCCGAATCCTCCCCCCTGGCAGCATAGAGGCACGGCGGCAGCGAGTGGTGGAAGACGTGCTGGAGGAAACCCTGCGTGTCACCAACTACAACATTTTCCCCATCGAGATCGACGTAGTCTACACCCTGGACGCCGACTTCGCCGATATCTTCGAGGTGCGCGGGAGCAAGAGAGAGAAGCGGGGCCAGGTCCTGCCGCCCCGCATGGAAGACGGCACAATGATCTTCGCCTACGATGGCCTCGACGGCCGTAGAAGGGAAACGAGGGTCAGCTTCTCCCAACCCCCCTTCTCCACCAAGGAGGGACGAGTGACCTTCCGCCTCTCCGTAGGCCATCGAGAGAGCACAACCATCCGCTTGCTGGTCACTACCGATGGAAGATCGAAGGCCGCCCGCGGCATGGAACGTTTGGCAACTCTCTCCTCCCGCTACCGCCAGTGGATGGAGAGCGGCACCCAGGTGATCACCAACAACGAGTTCTTCAACGCCGTTCTGGAACGCTCCTTCACCGACCTGCGCATGCTCTGGAACCAGAGCGGCGATGGCGGCTACCTGGCGGCAGGGACACCCTGGTACGATACCTTCTTCGGCCGAGACAGCGCTATCGTGGCCATGCAAGTATTGGCATACAAGCCAGAGATCGCTCGCCATTCTTTGAAGATGCTGGCCCGCTGGCAGGGCAAGAAGGCCGACCCCTGGCGGGACGAGGAGCCAGGCAAGATCCTCCACGAGTGGCGTCAGGATGAGATGACGGCCGCCGGCGAGCTGCCCTTCTCCCCCTACTATGGCACCGTCGACTCCACCCCCCTTTTCCTCCTCCTCGCCGGCGAATACTACGCCTGGACGGCCGACCTGGAGGTGCTGCGAGAGCTGGAACCCAACCTGCGGGCAGCCCTCCGCTGGATCGATTCCCTGGCTGATATCGATGACGACGGCTACATAGAGTACAAAGCACGCTCGGCCACCGGCCTGGTCAACCAGGGCTGGAAGGACTCCCCCGACGCCATCATTAATGCCGATGGCACCCTCGCCAAGCCGCCCATCGCCCTGGTGGAGGTCCAGGGCTATGTCTACGCGGCCAAGAAGAAGCTGGCCCCGGTCTTCGCTGCCCTGGGAGACCAAGAGCTAGCCCAACGGTTGAGTCGGGAGGCAACTCAGCTTAAGCGACGCTTCAACCGCGACTTCTGGCTGCCGGAGAGTAACTTCCTTGCCCTGGCCCTGGACGGCGACAACCATCAGGTGGCCGCCATCACCTCTAACCCAGGGCAGGCCCTCTGGACAGGGATCGTCCAGCGGCGCCCGGCGGAGGCGGTTGGCGACGTCCTGATGCGCAACGACATGTTCAGCGGTTGGGGCATCCGCACCCTCAGTGCCGCTTCCAACCGCTTCAACCCATTGGGCTACCATCTGGGCACCGTCTGGCCCCACGACAACTCCATGATCGCCATGGGCTTCAAGAAATACGGGTTCGAGGATGAGTTGAACGAGGTGGCCACCGCCCTCTTCGACGCCGCCCGCTCCTTTGCCTACTACCGCCTGCCCGAACTGTACGCTGGCAGTGCTCGCTCCATCCAGTACACGCCCGTCCCCTATCCCGTCGCCTGCCGACCCCAGGCCTGGGCAGCCGGCTCCTTCCCCCTCATCCTTCAAGCCATCCTCGGCCTGGCTCCCAACGCCCCTGAGGACGAACTGCTCATCGTGCGGCCCCGCTTGCCTTACTGGCTGGACAATGTTCAGGTGAGGAACTTGCGCGTGGGCCAAGGCAGCGCCGATCTCCTCTTCTCCCGCCATGGCACTCGCACGCGAACCGAGGTTCTGGCCACCCGTGGCCGCCTGAAGGTATCGGTGGCAGGCCGCTGGCCCGCTATGAGATGAAATCCTCCGCCAGTGCGATCCACCGAGCCGGAGCGGAGGGGAGGCTGTTTCATGAAGTTCTTGTTTCTGGTCACAGGGCTGGGAGAAGCAGCGCAGGGCACGGCCGTGGCTCTCTACGCCAGGGAAAAGGGAACGGATGTCAAGTTCGTGAGCACAACCCCACAATGCCACGACTACATCGCTGGCTTTGGATTCGAAGACATCCTATACTCCGCCGAACTGCCTACGACCGAGCTTCGACATCATATTGACAGGACGATCGAACAATATTGCCCCGACGCGGTATTCTGCTGCAATTCAAAGACAACCGATAAGATGTTCCTTCCCAAAAAGAACCCCGATTGCCTGATCGTCTCACTCGACTCCAACTGGCTTTTCCAAAACATGCCAGCTTTCTTCGACAGGTTCTTCGTTGTATTCCCCACAGAAATCTTCAACAAGAATCGGAATTATGTCATCAACGACCCAAGAGTGCAGCCTGTTGGCTTTATTCCTTCCGGATATCAGTTCAGTCAAGAGGATCTGGATTCGGTGAGGCACCAACTGGCGCCAGCAGGCGAGAAGCTGATTTTCGCCTATTTTGGCAGAGGCGTGACGTTCAGAGATTTCTTGCTTGAACCACTGCTGGAAGCCACAGGCCAGTTGACCAAGCAGAGGCGCAACGTACGGACCGTTCTTATCTCAGATCGCGAGGTAAGCAGGCCTGACGTAACAAGCATAAAGTGGCTTGCCGATGACAAGGAGTTCGATCGCTACCTTGCAGCCTCCTCCTGCCTCGTCAGTCATCACGGAATGGGCACGCTGGCCAAAGCGGTCATGGCAAATGTGCCGGCGATCTCCTTCGTTCCGGAAATGGACAGGAGCGTCAAGCATTCTGAGGCCTTTGAGGTTGAGCCGTTCGAGGAACTAGGGCTCTGTGTGACCCTACCGTACTCAGCCAAGCCCGAGCAGCTCAGAAACGCTTTGGAAGACATCCTTTTTGGTCTGAAGGGCCGCCAAATCAGGGAACAACAGACCAAGTATTGCCTCAAAGGCGAGCCAATAGTTCTTGAAGAAGTGACCAAGCTCGTCCGACACAGGCAGGGCGCGAAACCCGGATAAAAAGTCCTGCCATATCGGACAGATATGCTTCCTGACGCCTTCAGTTGGAGGCAAACAGCGGAAGTGTAGTAATATCACCCTTGGCGTTAAGCCTGTTGAGCAGGCACAAAGGCAGCAATAGTGGAGAGTCAGCATGGATGTCCAAAATAAGGTAGCCGTGGTCACCGGCGCCAGCCGCGGTATCGGCAGGGCAATAGCCATCGCCCTGGCCGCCGCCGGCGCTGACGTCGTTTGCACCGCCCGCTCCAGTGAGGCCAGCCCATCCAAGCTTCCCGGCACCATCGACCAGACCGCCCGCGAGGTCGAGGCCCTGGGCCGCCGTGCCCTGGCCATCCCCATGAACCTCGCCAAGGACGAAGAGATAGAGGCGATGGCCCACCGCACCCTGGCGGAGTTCGGGCGGATAGACATTCTGGTAAACAACGCCGCCGTCAGCGCCCCCGGCTCCTTCCTGGACGTGCCCCTCAAGCACTGGGACCTGGTGATGAACGTCAACCTGCGGGGCGTCTACCTCTGCACTAGGGCCTTTCTGCCCACCATGATCGAGCAGCGCGCCGGCTCCATCATCAATATCTCCTCCTACGCCTCCCAGGCGGAAGGAAGCTGGGGCCTGGCCTATTCCGTGTCCAAGGCAGCCCTGGAGAGGCTGACCACCGGCCTGGCCGCTGAGGTGCAGCCCTACAACATCGCCGTCAATGCCCTTCAGATCGAGCGCTTCGTGGCTAGTGAGGGTTTTCTGTATCTTACCCCCGGCACCAATCACTCCACCTGGGACAAGCCGGAAGTGGTAGGCGAAGCCGCCCTCTGGCTGATCAGCCGCGACCCCAGCTACACCGGCGAGGTAGTGACCCTGGGCGACATCGACCGCCAGCGGGCTCAGGCCTGAAGAAGCAGCTCCATGAAGCAAGCGATAACAATGCATGAACCGCGGACCGAAATGCGATAGCCATAGGACCGGCCAACTCTTGGCCCCTATCCTTCGCCCGGCCACATGTCGCGAAACACGTACCATTGATCGGGGTAGCGCCGAACAAAGCGCTCGAAGATGTCCACCAACTGCTGAGTCAGATCGCGAATGTCCTCCTCGGCATCTTTTGTCCTGTCGGAGAGAATAGGAGGACTGCCGTAGGCGATGAAACGATTGCTAGGCCGCCGCACCGCCACCCCGAACACGATAGGGGCACCGCTGATGCGGGCCAGGCGCGCCGGGCCAGCGGGAAAGTAAGTAGGATGACCCAGGAAGTTCACCGGCACACCGCCGTTGTCCCGATAGCCCACGTCCACTATCAGAGCCACCATCTCCTCTCGACGGAGGGCTCGCAGTAGCTGGAGACCGGTTCCGGCCGTCGGCAGGAGGGTCACCCCCATCTTCGCCCGGCAGGTCACGATCCAGTCCATCATAACCTTAGGCCGCAACTGCTCCATAACGGAGGTGATGCGAAAGCCCTTCGCCATAACCAGAGCACTACCCACCTCGATGCTACCCATGTGGGCGCTGGCGAAGATAACCCCTTTGCCGTGCCGCAGCGCCTCGTCGAAGTGCTCGTCGCCCTCGATGGTCACCCGCTGGAACTGCCCCGTCGACCAGCCCTGCACATGCAGCAGCTCGACGACGTACCTACCAAAGTTGCGGAAGGAGCTGCGGGCCAGGCGCTGAACCCTTTCGTCATCGGTCGGGCAGCCGAGCATGCGGGCGTAGTTCCGCAAAGCGCCCTCTCGCTTGCTGGTCCAAAGCCAATAGCATAGGTCGGCGATGGGCAACGAGACATGGTAGGCCAAGCTCAGAGGCACCAGCTTGGCCAG
This sequence comes from Dehalococcoidia bacterium, assembly GCA_034429995.1. GTDB lineage: Bacteria > Chloroflexota > Dehalococcoidia > SM23-28-2 > SM23-28-2 > SM23-28-2. The sequence continues at coordinate 43,039 of DAOUEZ010000014.1, read as the reverse complement.
AGCCACATTTGCCGGGTACAACCAGGACTCCACCATCCCATGGTGCCTATTTTGAGACACTGCTACCCTCTCTTCGATGTTAATTGCCATCTTCGTTCAAGCGCCCCCTAGGCAAACAGCCGATCGTCCTCGCCAATGTCACAATGTTTTGCGATTAGGATCGCCCCTCGGCGTATGTCTCCTCCAGCTCCCGCACTTTCTCCTCGGGCAGTCGCATGAACAAGCCATACGATTCCACCATCAGCCTTCCTTCCTCGCTACGGATCTCTCCCCGCACCTCCAGCCAGCGGCCGCGGTTGCGGATAACCTCTCCCGAGACCACAGCCTTTTGATGCAATGGCAGGGGCTGACGGAATTTCACCTCCATCTTGCCGGTCACCGCCCACACACCCAGCCCGTACATCGCCCAGCCCATGGCCTCGTCCAGAGCGGCAGCCGTCACGCCGCCATGCATAAGGCCAGGATATCCCTGATGCCGCTCCTGAGGCAGCAAATCGGCCACCGCCTTGTTTCCCTCGAAGCGAAACTCCAGCTTTAGACCAGCGGGATTGAGGTCGCCGCAACCGAAGCAATACCGTCTAGCAGCGATTTCCCCTGGCATGTCCTACTCCTCGCAGGCTTTGAAAACGGCCACCGAGTTCTGTCCGCCGAAACCAAAGCCGTTGGCCATAGCCGTCCGTACCGGCGCCTGGCGGGCCACGTTGGGCACGTAGTCCAGGTCACACTCGGGGTCTGGCGTCTCCAGATTGATGGTGGGCGGGATGATGCCATCGCGGATGGCCAGCACGCAAGCAATGGACGAAATAGCCCCCGCGGCGCCCATCAGGTGCCCCACCATGGACTTGGGCGAACTGATCGGCACCCTATAGGCGTGCTCCCCGAACACCTTCTTGATACTCAGGGTCTCCGAAACGTCGTTGAGGGGAGTGCCCGTGCCGTGGGCACAGATGTAATCGATGTCTTCAGGGCCCAGGCCGGCCGACTTAAGGGCGCGGCTCATAGCCAGAGCTGCCCCATAGCCGTTAGGATCGGGCATGGTTACGTGATAGCCGTCGGCAGTGAGGCTACCCCCCACTATCTCGGCGTAGATGGGCGCACCCCGCCGCCTGGCATCCTCGTAGCGCTCCAGGATCATCACCCCCGCCCCCTCGCCAGGAACGAAGCCGTCGCGGTGCAGGTCGAAGGGACGGCAGGCCCTCTGGGGCTCACCGTTGCGGGTGGACAGAGCTCTCATGTTGCAGAACGCGGCGAAGACCACAGGAATGAGGGCCGCCTCCGAACTGCCGGCGATGACCGCCGTCGCCTCGCCCAGGTCGATGAGGCGCTTAGCCTCCACCAAGGCATAGATGCCGCTGGCGCAGGCCTCGATGGAGGTAATGACCGGCCCGTGGATGCCCCATAGCATCGATACCTGACAGGAGGCCATGTTAGGGATCAGGGCAGGTATCAGCAGGGGGCTAACGCGACTGGGGCCCTTGGTAAGGAAGACCCTCTCCCCTTCCACCACGTCGGGCATACCGCCGCCGCCCGTGTTCATCACCACGCCCACCGAGTCACGGTTGTGCTCGTCGATCATCAGGCGGGCGTCAGCGACGGCCATCTTGGTGGCAGCCACGGCAAACTGGACGAAGCGGGAGGCGCGGCGAGCGGCCTTGGCCTCCATGTACTGCCCAGGCTCGAAGTCCTTCACCTCGCCGGCGATGCGACAGGTGTAGGGGCTGGCGTCGAAGGCAGTGACCGGCCCCACGCCAGAGACGCCGTGGGTCAGGTTGTGCCAGAACTCCTCCACCGTAAGGCCAATCGGGCTTATCACCCCGATGCCGGTGATTACCACTCGGCTCACAGCTTCACTTCCACCTGGCCAGCAACGAGAACCCCACCCTGCTGGTTCAAGCATTCGACAGCACACCACAGGCGGCGTCCCTCATGCCCCTCTTGCACTCGTTGGACATGGCCGCCGACAGTGACTGTCTCCTCCGACCGGGCTGCCCCCTTGAAGCGTATCTTCAGCCGCCCGCCAGAGAGCCAGGCCCGGCCGAAAGCCGCCGTCAGCATCTCCGACAGGTAGGCCAGTAGGAGCATACCGTGGGCGATAGTCCCACCGAAAGGCGTCTGGGCGGCGAACGCCGGGTCCACGTGGATGGGGTTAAAGTCGCCGCTGGCACGAGCGTAGCGGTCGATCTTCTCCTGGCTGAGCGCCTTAGCTAGTGACGGCAGCTCTGCCCCCACGACCCAGTGCTCCTTGCCTACTGCTTCCTGGTTCATTGAGGCACCATCACAGTCAATCGACCCGCCAGCACTGCTTGGCCGGACTCATCCGTGCCCTCCATCTCCACGGCCAGAACCCACCACCCGGCTCGCTGCGAACAACGGCTCAGCCAGACACGGCAGGCGATTCGCTCGCCCACCTCCACCGCCTGCAGGAACTCGAACTCCTGGGAGGCATGAATAGCACCCGCCGGCAGCGTCATCTCCTCCATCAGCGACTGCAGAGCTAGAGCCGCCACCGCCATAGGCGGCGCCCAGGCCTTGCCTTCTGCCTGAGCCAAACGGGGCAGCGCTTCGTCCTCCACCGCCTCCAAATAGCGGGCCACCGCCTCCTCGTCCAGAACGAAGGACGTAGCTGAAAACTGGTGACCCTTCTCCAACGCTTCGATGGCCTTGTTCACACTCTAGGTTCCTCTCCCGCTTGAGGCAAGGCTCCCAATATGAATCGCACAAAAAGGACGATCTGTCAATGGCACTATGCGAGTTATCCTATTGTCCCTTCGCGGCTCCGGCGAAGCGACCGATGTCGATGATCCGCCGCTCGTGGGTGCCCTCGCCGATCTTCACTCCGCCCTCGTTATGGACCTCCACGGCAAACACACAGCGGCGGCCATCCACCTCCTGCACCGTCGTCCTGATGGTAACCTTCATGCCGATCGGCGTCGGTGCCGTATGGGCGACGTTTATGCGAACGCCCACCGACTGCTCCCCCGGGTCCAGGAAAGGCAGAAGGCTCTGGAGGGACGTAATCTCGATGTGTCCCACCATGGCTGGCGTGGAGTAGAAGGACGCCCCCGGCCCCAGGTGAGCGATGCCCATCTCCGGCGTAGTGACGATGGTCATCTCGTTACTGTGCCCCACGGGGATCGCCTTCATCCCTCCTCCTTCCCTCAACCACCATGCCCAGCTCGATTCCGCCTTAGTATAAGGGATGGCCAGCCGTCAGTCACAGCATCAGCGCCAGGGCAAGCGCTTTCCTCCCCCGGGTATTGCATCCCGCCTGGTGGTATAATTTGCTCACCATTTTCGAACCGTTCCCATAGAACAGACCAATAGGTCTGCTGGCGACAGACAGGTTTGAAGGGCAGCGCTTTGGACTTCGGGCAGTTGGAAGCTTTCGTTCAGGTGGCAGCTCACCACAGCTTCAGCCGCGCAGCCGAGATTCTTCAGCTTACCCAGCCCTCTATCACTGCTCGCATCCAGGCCCTGGAGCGAGAGCTGGGCGAGAAGATGTTCGAGCGGGGCGGTCGCAGCGTGCGCCTGACTGACGCTGGCACCATCCTCCTTCCCTACGCCGAACGCATGCTCCAGATGCTACGGGAGGCTAAGGAAAGCGTAGAAGAGGTGCGCAGCGTCCAGGCGGGCAGCCTGCATCTAGGCTCCGCCCTCACCATCAGCACCTACGTCCTGCCCCGCATCCTGCACACCTTCCACTCCCGCTACCCCGGTGTGGAGGTAGTGGTACGCACCGGCCGTTCGGATCAGGTGCTCAATATGCTGCTCAGCGACGAGGTACAGGTGGGACTGGTGCGCTCCCTCATCCACCCCGATGTGGAGACCGTCGACCTCTACGCCGACGAGGTGATCCTGGTGGCCAACCCCGATCACCCCTTCGCCGCCAACCGTCAGGCCACCATCGAGGAGGTTGGCAGCCAGTCAGTCATTCTCGCCGACCGCGGCTCCAGCTACTACGGCCTCATCCACGGCTTGTTCCGTCAGGCAGGGGTTGTGCCCAACGTAGTCATGGAGCTGGACAGCATGGAGGCCACGAAGCGGATGGTGGAGGAGGGGCTGGGGATCGCCCTCCTGCCCAAGGTATGCCTGGAGCGTGAGCTGAAGGGGGGCCTCCTGGCAGAGGTGGCCATCACCAACGCGCCAGCCATCAGCCGCCAGATCGCCCTCATCTACCGCAAGAGCCGCAAACAGGCCCGCACCGTTCAGGCCTTCCTGGAGGTTCTCCAGTCCATCTACGGGTTTGAGCTTCCGGCCGGCTCGACGGCCCGATAGGAGGCCCGCTAGCCCACCGCTGCCGCGATCGCCTTAAGCCGATCCACGTTCTCCTTGTCTGGTCCCCCTGGCTTCTTGCCCTCCTTGGGGAAGCCGGGCACCTCCAACAGGAAGGGCAGGTCGTGGAAGGCGGGGTGGGCCACGATCACCTCGAACCCCGCGTGGCCGATGTAGCCCTCGCCGATGTTCTCGTGGCGGTCGACGCCGCCCGCCAGGGGGCACTTGGAGTCGTTAGCATGGATGGCCACCAGGTGAGCCAGCCCCACCTCACGCTCGAATTCGTCCACGGTCGCCGCCAGCCCGTCCGCCGTCGCCACGTCATAGCCGGCGGAGAAGGCATGCTGGGTGTCGAAGCAGACCTTCAGCCGCGGGCTGGCCACCTCCTTCATGATAGCCGCCAGCTCGCCGAGCTTGCGGCCAACGCTGTCGCCCATGCCGGCGCTGTTCTCCAGGATGAGCCAGGTATCTTCAGGCGTCTCGACCAGCACACGGCGGACTGAATCCACGATCTGGCCGAACACCTGCTGGAAGCCCGCCCCCCGATGACTGCCGACGTGGAAGACGAGCCCCTTGGCTCCAATGGCCGAGCTGAGCACCATATCGGCGATGAGGGCGTTCTGGGACTTGATCAGGCTCTCGGGGTTGCTTGTGGCCAGGTTCACCAGGTAAGCGCCGTGGATGAACACCGGCCAGATGTCGGCCGCCGCCGCCCGCGCCCGAAAGGCCTCAGCCTCCTGCGGGGAACAGTCTCTTCTTCGCCAGCTCTGAGGAGGGGCACCGAAGATCTGGATGGTCTCCGCCCCTATGGCCTGGGCCCGCTCGATGCCCTTTTCCAGCCCTCCGGCTGTAGAAACGTGGGCGCCGATCCTCATCCTTCCGCCTCCTTCACCCGCCTGATAGCAGTTTCATCTCCTACGGGTAGAATAGCCGCTGCGCTTCCTTCCTCAACTCGGCGCGGAAGTCCGGATGGGCAATGGCGATCAACTCCTCGGCTCGCTGACGGTGATTCTTGCCCAGGAGTCGTGCCACGCCGTACTCGCTGATCACCACGTCGGCGAAGAAGCGAGGTATGGTGATGAGGGAGCCCTCTTCCTGCTGAGCGACGACGCGAGAGACGCTGCCACCCAGGGCCGTCGACGGCAGGAGCGTGATGGCCCGCCCACCCTTGGAGAGCAGCGCCCCCAGGTGAGTCTCCGGCTGACCGCCGGGCCCATTGATCATCCGCGCCCCGAACACACTCTCGGAATTGATCTGGCCGGTAAGGTCCACTGACAGGGCGTTGTTTATGGCGTAGTAGTTATCATTCTGGGCGATGACCCTGATGTCCAGCAGGTACTCGGGGTCATACAGCTCGAAGGCAGGGTTGTCTTCGATGATCGCCAGGTCCTCATCGGTGGCGCCAGACCAGGCCACCGCCACTGCCTTCCCCTTATGAATGGTCTTGCGCTTGCCGTTGATGACCCCAGCCGCCACCAGCTTGGCCAGATCCGGCGCCACCATCTCCGTGTGCAGGCCCAGATCCACCTTGTTGTCGAAAGCGCCCGCCTTGACCATAAGTGCGCTGGGCTCGCCTATCCCTATCTGGATGGTAGCTCCATCGGGCACCAACTCATTCAGATAACCGGCGATAGCCCTGGCCTCATCAGGCGGCTCCAGAAGGCCCATGTAGCGTCGCAGGACGTCGGGCTCCACGAAGGCGATAAGGGGCCCTACGGGCGCCAGGCGACTGAAGTCCCCTGCCAGCTCAAGGATGCTCATCATGTCGGCCCGGCGCTCCGGCGGCAGGGGAGCCAGCCATTGCTCCACCATCTCCCGCGTGACGGGGGTATCCGGCAGTTCCACGATGTGGTCCAACTCGGAGACGTGCACGAAGCACTTGCCGCACATCCTCGGCAGTAGGGGATCGACCTCGGCGATGACCGTCCTGGCCCGCCGAACGTGGCTGCCCTTGCTCCAGTAGTGAGGGCCGAAGGTGCAGTAGCCGCGCTCGTCGGGAGGGGTGACAGCCACCAGCAACACGTCTATCTCCTCCCTTTCCAACCGCCCCTCGTCCAGGGCCTTGAAGCTGAGGGAGAAGCTGCTGGGCAGGTAGGTGCCACGGCGGTCGTCGGTGACGTGACGGGCGAAGTCGCCAATAAAGAACTCGAACTCGATGTCGAATACGTTCTGCCAGCCCGGCTGGAGCCAGCCGGGGTCGACGGCGGGAGCGGACAGCCGCAGGTCGATGCGGCCCAGTTCCTGGCGGCGGCGAGCGAGGGCGGCAGGCAGAACCCTGGGCGTTCCCAGCGGCACCACCACTCTGTCACCCTCCTTCACCGCCTTCACCGCCTCGTCCGCTGACATCAACTTGCGTTGATATTCCTCGCGCCAGTCCATCCTTCTGTCCCCCAAGCGAGCCAAACTGCCGCCGACAACAGCGGCTACTATTATATGCGCTCAGGGCGGTCTGCCAAGGCCCTGCCCCGAGAGCAATTGTCATACAGATAGGCCCTCCTATCTAGACCCCCTGACGAGGCCATTGTAAAATAGTGGCGTCCAGGCAAGCCTTGGGGAGCGAGACAACCATGTCGGACAGGATACAGCAGGAGATCGAAGAGATCCTCGGCAAGTATAAGAGGTTCCCTCTGAGAGAACCCCTCTGGCGACGCATCCGCCGCAGGTTGTCCCGTTGGCTCAGCAGCATGAGTCGGTGGTGGGCTTCCCACCTGCCGCGCATCACCGTGGGCCGGGTGATGCTGGTGGGCGTGGCCATGATCATAGCGGCCTGGTTCGGCTTCGGCGGCAAATCCGCCACCCAGATGGTGCTAGTCGCCGGCCTGATCCTCTTCGTAGCGGCGTTCATCTTCTCGCTACGCCGCCGCCCCCGCTACGTGGAGAAGCGTTGGCGCGGCCAGACGGTAGAACTCAGCGAGCCGGGTGTGGGCCAGCGCCTCCGCTCGTGGTGGGCTCGCTGGCGCTCACGGGGGCGAACCCATCGCTAGCGATTCCTTCCCCAACCTGTTGACCCCTTCCAGGTTCACTCCCCCTCTGTCCCGCTTCTCATTCCTCTGGGCCCTCATCCTTAGCTGCCTCGCCCTGGCGGCCTGCCAAGGCACAGAGCCATCCTCCACGGCCAGCCCTACCCCCACAGTCAGCCCCTCCTCCTCCCTGACCTCCCTGGCCAACGGCGACCAGGCCTACGGCCATGTGCTCGCTCTCGCCGAGGACATCGGCTCGCGACCGGCCGGCAGCGACCCCGAGCGCCAGGCTGCCCAATACATCTCCCACCACCTCGCCACCTACGGCTATCAGACACAGGTGCAGCAATTCAGGCTTGCGTATTATGTCGAGCAGAGCCCTACCCTGGAGGTGCTAGGTCCCGCGCCCCCCACACTGAACCCCCGCCCCCTTCGGCTGAGCACCGGTGGAGAAGTGACGGCTGAGCTGGTGCCGACAGGTTTAGGGAGACCCCAGGATTTCCCGCCCGAGGGGTTGAAAGGCCGTATCGCCCTCATCGAAAGAGGAGAACTGTCTTTCTCGGACAAGGTGACCAACGCCACTGCCGCCGGCGCCGCGGCGGTGGTCATCTACAACAACGTTGAGGGCTCCCTCAGGGGCGACCTCCAGGAGGAGAGCACCATACCAGCGCTTTCCCTATCGCAAGCCGAAGGCCGCCACCTGCAGGCCCTGCTGGAGGAGGGCCCGCTGACGGTGCACCTGTCCGCACAGTCGGGCCAGGAGACTCGCACATCCCAGAACGTCATCGGCCGCCCGCCGCAGGACGATTGCCAGGTCATTGTGGGCGCCCACTATGACTCGGTGGCGGCGGGGCCGGGAGCCAACGACAACGCCTCGGGCAGCGCCACCCTCCTGGAGATAGCCCGCGTGCTCGACCTGAGCGGTCAGGAGCAAGGGGTGTGCTTTGTCGCCTTTGGCGCCGAGGAGCCAGGGCTGTTCGGCAGCCGCCACTTCGTCACCACCCTCACTCCTCAAGATCAGCCCAGCCCACGGGCGATGGTCAATCTGGACATGGTAGGGGTGGGCAGCGAGTGGCAGCTCATGGGCTCGCCCGGCCTGATAGAGAAGATCGACCAAGCGGCGGCAGCGTTGGGGCTAGACCCGGTGCCAACCAGCCGTCACCTCAGCGGCGACCACCTCAGCTTCATGGACGCGGGCATCCCAGCCATCCTCATCCATCGCTTCGAAGATCCCCGTTACCACACAGAATCCGACCGAGCCGAGTTCGTCGAGCCACAGCTCTTGGAAGAGGCAGCAAAGCTGACCCTCCTAGCACTGGCCGAACTGGCAAGCCCCTGAAACATGCCGCAAAGGATCTCTCAAGACTCTTAGGTCAACTCCTTGCCGCTGGCCAGTCGTTTATTGTAATATGCCCCCGAAACGCTTGGTCAGGCAGTGCCAGGGGAGGGGAAGATGATGGTGTCTATCAAGCTTCTTTTGTCGGCGCTCTGCGTGGCTGCCATCCTCCTGGCGGTAGCTTGTGGCGAGGAGGAGACGGGAGGCGCTGGCGGCGCCCAGGGTCTCACCGATCCTGCCACGGTTGCCACATCTACGCCCTGGGCAACGCCTCCACCCGTAGTCTACGTCGAGGGGGGCCCAGGCGCTGTGGGACCAGGGGGCGGAACGTACACCGTTCAGGCAGGGGACACCCCCTACGACATCGCCCAGCGCTTCGGGGTGAGCGTGGAAGAGCTCATGGAGGCCAACGAGATCACTGATCCAGCCAGCCTAGCTGTAGGGCAAAAGCTCGTCATCCCCGGCCAGGAGCCCGGTCGGGTACCGGAGGGCGCCGCAACCCCAGAGGGCGAGGCTGCCACCGCCACGCCCAGCGCCGAGGGGGTCTACATCGTTCAGGAAGGCGACTACCCGGGCTCTATTGCCGAGCAGTTTGGCATCTCTGCTGAAGAACTGATGGAGGCCAACGGTATTACCGACCCTACAAGCCTTACAGTGGGACAAGAACTCATAATACCCACTGCTACGCCTTCGCCCTGAGGTTGATGGATTATATAGACAGTGCTAAGCCGAATCCTCTTGCGCTATATAGGGAGGCATGCTAGCATCAGGAATCCCAGAAGGATTGCGCATTTCTCCTGAGAAACGATGGTTATTGAGGACAAGTTCGCTGAGCTAAACAAGCTGAAGGAACAGGCCAGGCTGGGCGGCGGCAAGGAGCGTATCGAAGCCCAGCACGGCCGCGGCAAGCTGACAGCGCGAGAGCGCCTCAGCCTTCTCCTTGACGAAGGCAGCTTCGAAGAGCTCGATGCCCTGGTTGTCCATCGGGGCACCGAGTTCGGCATCGACAAGCAACGCTTCTACGGCGACGCCGTAGTGACCGGCTACGGCAAGATCGATGGCCGCCTTGTTCTGGTCTTCGCCCAGGACTTCACTGTCGTCGGCGGCTCCCTGTCGGAGGCGGTGAGCGAGAAGATCATCAAGATCATGAACCTGGCCATGAAGGTGGGCGCCCCCATTATCGGCATTAACGACTCAGGGGGTGCTCGCATCCAGGAGGGGGTGGCCAGCCTCAAGGGCTACGGCGATATCTTCCTACACAACGTTCTAGCCTCGGGGGTTGTACCCCAGATCTCGGTGATCATGGGGCCCTGCGCCGGCGGCACCGTCTACTCTCCCGCCATCACCGATTTCGTCTTCATGGTAGAGGACACCAGCCGGATGTATATCACTGGCCCCGAGGTCGTCCTCGCCGTCACCGGCGAAGAGGTGAGCCACCAGGATCTAGGCGGCGCTAAGCCCCACTCCAGCCAGAGCGGCGTCTGCCACTTCGCCGTCGCTGGCGAGGAGGCCTGCCTGAGCGAAGTGCGGCGGCTTCTCTCCTTCCTCCCTTCCAACAATATGGAAGACCCACCGCTTCTCGAGCCCGAAGACGACCCCGGGCGGACGGCTGACGACATGTCGACCATTGTGCCAAGCGACCCCTCCCAATCCTACGACATGCACGAGGTCATCTACCGCATCATCGACAATGGCGACTTCATGGAGGTGCACTCCTCCTGGGCGCAGAGCATCATCGTGGGCTTCGCCCGCATGAATGGGTGGCCAGTGGGTATCGTGGCCAACAATCCCCAGGAGCTTGCGGGCGTCCTGGACATCCAGTCCTCCCGCAAGGGGGCCCGCTTCGTCCGCTTCTGCGATGCCTTCAACATCCCCATCGTCACCCTGACCGACGTTCCCGGCTACATGCCCGGCACTGGACAAGAGCACGGCGGCATCATCACTCACGGCGCCAAGCTTATCTATGCCTACGCCGAGGCCACCGTCCCCAAGGTCACCGTCATTGCGCGCAAGGCCTACGGCGGCGCCTACGTCGTCATGGGCAGCAAGCACCTGCGCGGCGATATCAATTACGCCTGGCCCTCCGCCGAGATCGCCGTCATGGGGCCCGATGGCGCGGTGAACATCATCTTCCATCGGGAGCTCGAGCGGGCCAAGAACCCCGAGGAGAAACGCCAGCAACTCACCGAGGAGTATCGGGCCAGGTTCGCCAACCCTTATGTCACTGCTTCCCGCGGCTTCATCGATGATGTCATCGACCCGCGGCAAACGCGCTACCAGATCATTCGCGCCCTGGAGATGCTACAGAACAAGACCGACACCAACCCATCTAAGAAGCACGGCAACATACCCTTATAGGTCCCGGCTGCCCTCAGTAGCGCTCCGGGATGAGCGGCCAGGGCCGCAGCTCTTGGAGGAGGATAGGCCACAAAGGAGCGCGGAGAGGCCCCAGAATTGCTCATAACCGCACATCCTGAACGCCAAACGGGATGCCGGACCATCCGAAGAGGGTGGCAGATTTTTTGTTTAATAGTAGCTGCGTGGTGACGACCTTGAAGGATAACGGAGGGGTAATGGCAGCCATCACGGCCGCCGTCACTGCTTATCTGGAAGAGGAAGAGAGGGCCCGTTTAGCCGTGGCGCCAGAGCCCAGACCCGTCGCACCACTCAGCCTGTGGCGGGTTTTTGGCCGTCGGGAAGCAATGAGGCCGCGAGCTTCATGGCGCCGGAGAATGGTCTAGAGAAGGGCAGGGAGGAGGATGGAAACATGATTCCGGCAAGCGAATTGACCACTGAAAAGGTAAAGACGAGACCGAAGGCAAAAAACCCGGTCAAGATCTGTGACATCACCCTCCGGGATGGCCATCAGTCCCTCCTGGCCACACGAATGCGCACCGAGGATATGGAATTCCTTGCCGATGAGTTGAACAAGTGCGGCTTCTACGCCATGGAGGTCTGGGGCGGAGCCACCTTCGATGTCCCCCACCGCTTCCTGGGTGAGGACCCCTGGGAGAGACCACGAATCCTAAAGAAGCTCATGCCCAATACCCAGCTCATGATGCTGCTGCGGGGGCAAAACCTGGTTGGCTATCGTAACTACCCCGACGATGTAGTCAGAGCCTTCGTCCACGAGGCGGCTGAGGCGGGGATCGACATCTTCAGGGTATTCGATGCCGTAAACGATGAGCGCAATCACGAGACAGCCTACAAGGCTATCAAGGAGACCGGCAAGCACATCCAGGGAGCGATATGCTATTCACTTACACAGCCCCGCCTGGGTGGACCCGTCTACAACATCGAGTACTTTGTCAACAAGGCGCTCATCCTTCAGGAGATGGGGGCTGACTCCATCTGCATTAAGGACCAAGCCGGGCTGATATCGCCCTACGATGCGTATGACTTGGTCAAGGCGCTCAAGGAACGTCTGCGGGTGCCCGTTCAGCTCCACACTCACTATACCAGCGGGCAGGCTAGCATGGCCCACCTCAAAGCCATCGAGGCCGGCGTCGATGTCGTCGACACCTCCCTGGCTCCGTTTGCTCACCGTACTTCCCACCCGGCGATCGAGCCGCTCGTGGTAGCACTCTACGGAACAGAGAGGGATACCGGGCTCGATGTTGATCAACTGGTCAAGTGCGATCGAATGCTCGAGCAAATCGCCCCCAAGTACAAGGACTTCCTCGACACTTCCAGGATGGCGGTTATCGATCCTGAGGTGCTGTCCCACCAGATCCCTGGCGGCATGACCTCCAACTTCATCGCTCAATTGAAGGCCGCTGGTGCCCTTGATCGACTGCACGAATGCCACGAGGAGACGATGAGGGTGCGCGAGGACCTCGGCGTTCCGCCATTGGTCACCCCTACCAGCCAGATCGTCGGGGTCCAGGCAGTGCAGAACGTCCTCGCCGGGCACTACAAGATGATCACTAAAGAGGTGAAGGATTACTGCTGGGGCCTTTACGGCAAGTCACCACTCCCAATTGACCCCAAGGTGCAAAAGAAGGCCCTCAAGGGCTATGAGCGAGGCGAGGAGCCGATCACTGTTCGCGCCGCCGACATGCTTGAGCCGGAGTTGGACAAGGCTAAGGAAGACACCAAGGATGTTGCCAAGAATACTCCTGATACCCTTATTTATGCTCTCTACCCCACTACCGGGATGAGATTCCTGAGGCTGAAGTACGGCCTGGATAAGGAGATCCCCGACGATTGGAAGCCGCCCAAGGCGCCGAGGACCCTGGAGGAAGTGCAGAAAGAAGACGAGCTTATCGAGCTGGCCAAAGCGGGCAAACTGGTGGAGAAGCGGGAAGTGGTAGTGCCTGCGAAAGGCCCCGGTACCCGCACTTTCAACGTGTTTGTTGGCGATGAGTACTACCAGGTGGATGTAGAACCAGTTGGAGGCTCCCCGCCGACCCCTGTGGCCTCCTCGACGGCCAGAAACCCTACGCCCACTGCGGCACCACCAGTCCCGCCGACGGAGAAGAAAGAAGCTCCACCACCGGCCGCAGAGGCCGCTCCCGGAGAGGCAGCGATTGTAGCGGCTATGCCGGGGATGATCATTCGTTATGAGGTCAACATAGGCGACCGAGTCAAGGCTGGCGATGTGGTCGTCGTCTTCGAAGCGATGAAGATGCAGAACAGTATTCCCAGCCCCATCGACGGAACGGTCAAGGCGATAAACTTTGGCCCTGGGGATTCGGTAGCCAAAGATGCGGTCATGGCCATAATCAGTCCCTAAGGCAGCGCGGCAGTAGCAGACACTCCTTCTGAAAGGTCAAGCAGAGAACAGTGAAGGGCTTCAAGCCTCAGCGAGGAAGGGTAATCAGGGAGGTAGTGCTCTGAATCCCTGGGATCTTGCGAATCTTCTCTCCCAGCACCGGGGGCATGTCAGTCAGGTTCTCCACCTGGACTTCGACAACGATATCGTAGGGCCCCATCACCTCGTGAGTTTCCGTGACCCCCGGGATGCCGCGCAGAATGTCAATGATTCCTTTGGTCGTCCCGGGATCGGTCACTATCAAGACATAGGCCTTTATCATCACGAATACAACTCCTACCTGGGACAACCAAACTTACGGCCCATTATACTACAGCGCCAGCTAGGGTTTCGCGGCAACGCTTGCAGGCTGAAGCTACTGGTCTGTTGCCAGGCGGAGTCTGAGAAGGGGGCTCAAGACCTTGGCTAAGAGTTTGACCTACAAGATCCTGGAAGAGCACCTACTCTCCGGGAAGCTAGAGCCCGGAACCGAGATAGGTATCCGAATTGATCAGACCCTTACCCAGGACGCTACCGGCACCATGGCTTACCTTCAGTTCGAGGCCATGGGCATCCCCCGGGTGCGCACCAAGCTCTCAGTGAGCTACGTCGACCACAACATGCTCCAGACCGGCTTCGAGAATGCCGATGATCACCGCTTCCTCCAGGGCATCGCCGCCAAGTATGGGATCTACTTCTCCCGCCCGGGCAACGGCATCTGCCACCAGGTGCATCTGGAGCGCTTCGGCGTGCCCGGCCAAACGCTCGTAGGGTCCGACAGCCACACACCGACCGGCGGCGGCCTGGGCATGATCGCCATCGGCGCCGGCGGCCTGGATGTGGCAGTGGCCATGGGCGGCCAGCCCTTCTACGTGATAGCACCCAGGGTGGTGCTGGTGCGCCTCACCGGCAGCCTGCCGCCCTGGGTCTCGGGCAAGGACATCATTCTGGAGGTGCTCCGCCGCCAGACGGTGAAGGGCGGCCTGGGCAGAGTCTTCGAGTACGGCGGGCCAAGCGTGGAGACCCTCTCCGTGCCCGAGCGGGCCACCATTACCAACATGGGGGCCGAGCTGGGAGCCACCACCTCCATCTTCCCTAGCGACGAGCGGACCCGCGAATACCTGCGCGCCCAGAAGCGCGAGGAGGTATGGCGCCCGCTGGCCGCCGACCCCGACGCCGAGTACGATGAGGTGGTCGAGATCGACCTCAGCACTCTGGAACCGCTTATCGCCTGCCCCTCCAGTCCCGATGCGGTCGTTCCCGTACGCGAGGTGGCCGGGACAGAAGTGGCGCAGGTCTGTGTGGGTAGCTGCACCAACTCTTCCTATCACGACCTGATGGTGGTGGCCAGCGTCCTCAAGGGCCACACGGTGCACCCCCGGCTGAGCATGACGATAAGTCCCGGCTCCCGCCAGGTGTTCACCATGATCGCCCGCTCCGGCGCTTTGGCCGACCTGATCGAGGCGGGCGTTCGCATCCTGGAATCAGCCTGCGGCCCCTGCATCGGCATGGGTCAGGCGCCCCCTACCGGCGCGGTCTCCCTGCGCACCTTCAATCGCAACTTCCCCAGCCGCAGCGGCACCCCCGACGACCGCGTCCATCTGGCCAGCCCCGAGGTAGCGGCCGCTACCGCCCTGCGGGGGGTCATCAGCGACCCCCGCGAGCTGGGTGAACCGCCTCGGATCGAGCTGCCACGCGAGTTCATCATCGATGACTCCATGATCATCCCGCCCACCGACAAGCCGGAGGAGGTCGAGATCGTTCGCGGGCCCAACATCGCCCCCCTGCCGCTGGCGGAGCCGATGCCGGAGGTCATCCGGGGCGAACTCCTCCTCAAGGTGGGCGACAACATCAGCACCGACACCATCCTGCCAGCGGGGGCCAAGATCCTGCCCCTCCGCTCCAACATCCCTGCCATCTCCCAGTACGTCTTCGGCTACGTAGACTCCACCCTCCCCCAGCGCGCCAAGCAGGCAGGCGCCAGCATGATCGTGGGCGGAGCCAACTACGGCCAGGGCTCCAGCCGCGAGCACGCCGCCCTCGCCCCCATGTACCTGGGAGTGAAAGCGGTGTTCGCTAAGACGTTCGCCCGCATGCACCACACCAACCTCATCAACTTCGGCATCGTACCCCTGCGCTTCATCGACGACGCAGACTACGAGCGCCTGAACCCCGCCGACGTGCTGGAGATCGCCAACGTGCGACAAGCAATAAGAGATGGAGACCAAATCACGGTACGCAACGTCACCCAAGGATACGAATTTACCGCTCGTCATGATCTAACCCCGCGTCAAGTGGAGATTGCGCTGGCTGGCGGGCTGCTGAACCAGGTTCGCAGCTCCCAAAGCTAGACCAGAAGAAAGGAGAGGTAAGCTGCTATGCGCAAAAAGGTAACCATCGTCGGGGCTGGGGCTACCGGCGGATCGATGGTCCAGATCCTCCAGGAGAAGGGCTATTGCGACATCGTCCTCCTGGATATCATCGAGGGCTTGCCCCAGGGCAAGGCCCTGGACCTGGCCCACGCAGGGCCTCTGGTGGGTTCCGACGCCCGCATCATCGGCACCAACGACTGGAAGGACACCGCCGGCTCGGACGTGGTGGTGCTCACCTCCGGCGTTCCCCGAAAGCCGGGCATGAGCCGCGAGGACCTGGTGAACATCAACGCCGGCATCGTGCGAGACGTAGCCCAGGCGGCCATTAAACACTCCCCTGATACCATCATCGTCGAGTTCGCCAACCCCATGGATGCCATGGCAACTGTTGCCAAGCAGGCCACGAACCTGCCCCGCAACCGCATCATCGGCCAGGGGGGCATGCTTGACAGCACCCGCTACCGCACCTTCCTGGCCTGGGAGCTGGGAGCGTCGGTCAAGGACGTCGATGCCTACGTTCTGGGTGGCCACACCGACGCCACCATGGTCCCCATCGTCAGCCACGCCTTCGTGGGGGGCGTGCCCCTGCGCCAGCTTCTGCCCAAGGAGCGCATCGATGCCATCGTTGAGCGGACACGCCAGGCGGGGACGGAGATCGTCGGTCTTCTGGGCACCAGCGCCTGGTACTCCCCGGCCTGGGGCACAGTGGAAATGGTGGAATCCATCCTGCTGGACCGCAAGCGCATCCTGCCCTGTAGCATCTTCCTGGATGGCGAATACGGCATCAAGGGCTCCTTCGTGGGAGTGCTGGCCCAGCTAGGCGCCAGCGGACTGGAGAAGGTCATTGAGGTCGAGCTGGAGCCGGACGAGCTCGCCGGCCTGAAGAAGGCCGCCGACGCCGTACTTGAGTTGGTCGCCCTGATCAAGCCCTAGTCCACGGCAGCAAACGGCCAGAATCGAGGTGACATGCGGGACATCGACTGCCAGACGATCAAGGAAACAATAGCACGCCTTTGCCAGGAGGCGGCCTCCCTCCTGCCCGAGGACGTTCTCCAGGCGCTAAAGCAGGCGCGGGAGAAGGAGGAATCGCCCCTGGGCCAGCAGATCCTCGACCAGATCCTGGAGAACGCCGAACTGGCCAGGAAGGAAATGCTCCCCCTCTGCCAGGATACCGGCACGACGGTGGTCTTCCTGGAGCTCGGCCAAGACTCGCACATCGTGGGTGGCGACCTGAACGAGTGCATAAAGCAGGGCGTGAGCGAGGGCTACACCAAGGGCTACCTGCGAAAGTCCATCGTGGACAGGCCCTTCTCCGCCCGCATCAACACCCAGGACAACACCCCACCCGTCGTCCACACCGAGATCGTGCCCGGCGACAAGCTGAGGATCCAGGTGATGCCCAAAGGCGGCGGCTGTGAGAACATGACCCGCCTCGCCATCCTCCTGCCCGCCGAGGGCAAGAAGGGCGTTACCGATTTCGTCCTGCGAGCGGTGGAGGAGGCGGGCGGTAACCCCTGCCCGCCGGTCATCGTCGGCGTGGGGATCGGTGGCACCGCTGAAATGGCCGTGTCCCTGGCCAAGAAGGCCCTCACCCGCAAGGTGGGCCAGCCTAGCGCCGACGCCGAGGTGGCGGAGCTGGAGGGGGAGCTCCTGGAGAAGGTGAACGCCCTGGGCCTGGGGCCGCAGGCGGTGGGCGGACGAATCACTGCCCTGGCGGTGCATGTGGAGGTCCATCCCACCCACATCACGTCCCTGCCGGTGGCGGTGAACCTTCAGTGCCACAGCGCCCGCCTCAAGGAAGCAGTGCTCTAGACGGGAGACCGAACATGAACATCAAGCTTCCCCTGACCGACGAGAGTGTGGAGAAGCTCCACGCTGGCGATGATGTGCGTTTCACAGGGGTGATCTACACCGCCCGCGACGCTGCCCATCGGCGGATGGTCGAGACCCTGGATAAGGGCGAATCTCTGCCCTTCGATATCCGCGGCCAGGTCATCTACTACGTGGGGCCAACGCCCGCCAAGCCGGGCCAGGTCATCGGCTCGGCGGGGCCGACCACATCCATGCGACTTGACCCCTACACACCCTCACTCCTGGCCGCCGGCCTAAAGGGGATCATCGGCAAGGGCGGCCGCGGCCCGGCGGTGCGAGAGGCTCTCAAGCAGTACAAGGGGGTATATTTCATCGCCATAGGCGGCGCGGGCGCCCTGCTGGCCCGCCACATCAAGAAGGTGGACGTAGTGGCCTACGAGGATCTAGGCACTGAAGCCGTGCGCCGTCTGGAGGTGGAGGACTTTCCGGTCATCGTCTGCAACGACATCTACGGCAGCGACCTGCTGCAGGAAGGGAAAGAGCGCTACAAGCTCGCCGTGACCTAGGGCTTATTGTCTCCGATATGTGGCGACGCCCGGATTCTTCGCTTCGCTCAGAATGACGGTGGCCATCGCTGTCACCCTGAGCGTAGCGAAGGGTCTCACTTCAACCGGCCCGGTGTCACTGTAACTCGGGGATAGCAAGGCAGGCCGTCTGCCAGCGGGAGGGCATCACCACCACAGCCGTCGGCTCATAATCTGGTCCGCGCAGACCAGCGGAAGGAGCAGCACGGCAGCCCAGGCGTATCCGCCTACTACGTCGCTGGGCCAGTGCACCCCCACGTAGACCTGGGCCGGGCCGGTGATGACCAGCATAAAGCCGCACCACCCCAGGAGCACCGCCTTCAGCACGCTGGGTAAGGCCATTCGCGGCGATGCGTATAGCAGGAAGCCGTAAAGCAGAGCCGGGCTCATCACGTGTCCCGAGGGGAAGGAGGGGCTGGAAAAGCCCGCCCGCAGGTCGACAAGGTCCTGCGTAGGGCGAGGCCTATCGACCAACTCCTTCAGGCTGTGCTGGAGAAACGGCAGCACCACCAGCCCCAGGCCCAATAGCAGAGCCTGACGCCGTCTGCCCATCAGCCAGAGGACGACCGCAACCGCCCCTCCCGTGCCCAGCACCACCTCGGTGCTTCCAACCGTCCGCACCAACCGCGACACGCCCATGCCAGGGAACAGGGACCCCTGTACCCACTCGCTGATATCGAGGTCGCCCGGCAGCCGCGAGTGCAGACCGGCCAGCACGCTCAAGACGATCGCGCCAGCGAGCAGGACAAGCCAGATGCCACCCCATAGGGCTGCCCCACCCCAAAACCCCGACGAACGAACCAGGGCCTTCATGCGGAAAACAAGAGGAGAGGGTCACCCAAAACCCTCTCCCTATCTCCCTGTCCGCTCTTGGGCCTAGGCGATGAAAGCGGCCAGAGCGATGATGCCAAAGGTGAAGGCTGCCATCCCCACCCCCAGCAACGCACCGGTGACAATTTTGTCCCCCGTGCCCCGCAGACCGTAGTCCAGGAGGATGTTGCGGATGCCATTGAGGCCGTGAAAGAGCGCGAAGGAAAGAAGGAGGAGGGCGATGACCCAGTAGGCGGGTGTCTCGAAGCGGTCGGCCACGTCGGAGAAAATCACCAGGCCCGGCAGGATGTCGTCCTCCACCTCGGCGATGTTGAAGATGTGATTGACCACTATATGGAGGGTAAGGAGGATTAGCAGCGCCCCTCCTGTCACCCGCTGAAGAAACCAGGGCCAGAAACTGAGACCTGCAACAGGCGTTGGTGCTTCCCGAATCTTCTCTTCCAGCTCTACCTGCGCCATGGCTTCCCCCTAGTCGACGATGATATTGCGCACCGCTACCGCTGAACCGATGAAGACACCCAGAGCAACGATAAAGGCTATCCAGAACAGCACCTTCTGGTAGCGCAGCCCGATGGCCAGATCGAACAGGATCAGCCGGATACCGTTGAGGGCGTGGAAGGCCACAACCCCCACCAAGCCGGCATCCAGCACCAACATGAGCGGGTTCTCGAAGATCCCTAGCAGGTCGTCGAAGGCGTCCTCGCCCCGCACCGAGTTACCAATGACGATGATGTGGATTATGAGGTAGATGGTGAGGAATATGCCAGAGAGCCGCTGGAGGAGCCAAGCCACCGTACCGGTGCGCATGGCACGGGCCTGAAACTGAGCATCGACAGGCTTGTACATCCCCCCTCCTTTCGGAGCGCCTAGGCCCGCCTAGCGGGCCAGTCTGAGCCGTGCTAGGATAGCCATCTTCTTGAGTTGCTGGATAGCCTCGGTGGGGTTCACCCCCTTCGGGCACTGCTCAGCACAACTAAAGATAGTGTGGCAGCGCCAGAGTCCTTGCTCCTCGGCCAGCCTCGCCAGCCGCCGCCGCTTGCCGTGGTCGCGTGGGTCGTAGCAATAGCGCAGAGCCTTGGCCAGGGCCGCCGGGCCGAGGTAATCGTCGTCGATGGCCACGATGGGGCAAGCTGAATAGCAAACGCCGCAGGCAATGCAACCAGCGAACTGCTTAAGATAAAGGGCCAGCTTATTAGCCATCAGATGCTCGCGGGCGGGCTTCTCTCCCCCCTCATCAGTGACCAGCCACGGCGTAACCTCGCGCCACTTGCGCCAGAAGGGATCCATATCTGCCACCAGGTCCCTGATCACCGGCAGGTTAGCCAGCGGCTCTATAGTGATCTCACCGCCCCGGGGTGCCACGTCCACCACGTGGGTCTTGCAGGCCAGGCGGGACACACCGTTGATGCGCATGCCACATGAGCCGCAGATGGAACTGCGACAGGAGGCCCGGAAAGTTAGAGTTCCATCCAGGTACTCGCGGACCTCGAGAAGGGCGTCCAGCACTGTCGCGTCCTCCGCCACATCGACCTCGAAAGTCTGATAATAGGGCTCCTGACCCGTCTCCGGCTGGTAGCGCCTAACCTTGAGCCGAGCAAGCATCAGTACACCCTCCTCTTCGGCTGCCAGCGGGTGATGGTGACGGGAGAGTAATCTAAGCTGGGCCCCTCCAGGGTGTATCGGACGACAGTGTGCTTCAGCCAGTTCTCGTCGTCCCGCTCAGGGAAATCGCGTCGAAACTGAGCGCCGCGGCTCTCTTTGCGATTGAGGGCGGCCAGGGCGATAGCCTCCGCCAGGTCGAGCATATTGCCTAGCTCCAGGTGGAACAGCAAACTCGTATTGAACAGTCGACCCTTGTCCTTCACCCCTACCCGCCGGTAGCGATCTTTGAGCTCCACCATCTTGGCCACGGCCGTTTCCATCTCCTGCTCGGTGCGAAACATTCCTACGTACTTGTTCATCGTTTGACCCATGTCCATCCGGATGTGAGCGACCGTTTCGCCGCTATCGGGCCGCTCGACGATCGCCTTGATCTTGTCCTGCTCGCGGGTGGCCAGCGCTTCTGGGACGTTGACGGGAGCGACTCCACCAGCGTACTCGGCAGCAGCCGCACCGGCACGGCGGCCGAAGACCTGCGTCTCCAGCAGCGAATTGCCGCCCAGGCGGTTCGCCCCGTGAACACTAACGCAGGCACACTCGCCGGCAGCGTACAGGCCGGGCAGAGGGCTGGCGCCGTGGAGGTCCGTCTTGATGCCGCCCATGAAATAGTGCATGCCTGGCCGAATGGGTATAGGCTCCTTGATGGCATCGCGCCCTGTGATATCCAGAGCAAGCTCGTGGATCTGAGGCAGGCGCTCCAGTATCTTCTGGCGGCCCAGGTGACGCAGGTCCAGGAGGATGAAGCCGTCGACACCCCGCCCCTCGTCGATCTCCGTTTGCTCAGCCCGGGCCACAACATCGCGAGGGCCTAACTCCATGCGCTCCGGGGCGTACTTCGCCATGAAGCGCTCGCCCTCAGAGTTCAAGAGATAGCCCCCCTCACCGCGGGCGCCCTCGGTGAGCAAGACACCGTTGCGAAAAGTGGTGGGGTGAAACTGGACGAACTCCATATCCATGAGAGGAGCACCAGCGCGATAGGCAAGGGCCTCGCCGTCGCCTGTACTGATCAGGCTGTTGGTCGAAGGCTCGTAGATGCGGCCCAGGCCGCCCGTGGCCATGACCACCGCCTTGGCGCCGATAGCATGCAACTCGCCGCTGCGAATCTCCATTGCCACCGCCCCGCGACAGGCACCCTCTTCGACAATGAGCGATGTGGCAAACCATTCCTCGTAGACGCGCACCCCCGCCTGCAAGATCTGGTCGTACAACACGTGAAGGAGAGCCTGACCGGTGATGTCGGCCACATAGCAGGTGCGGGGAAAAGCAGCACCGCCGAAGGGCCGCCCGGCGATGCGGCCGTCGTCGCGGCGGTTGAAGACGGTGCCCATATGCTCCAGCTCGATGACCCGCTCGGGCGCGTCTTTGACAAAGAGCTCAATGGCGTCCTGATCCCCCAGGTAGTCACTCCCCTTCACCGTGTCGAAGCCGTGCTTCTCCCAGGAATCGTCCTCACCCAGGGCGGCATTGATGCCTCCCTGAGCCTGAGTGGAATGGCTCCTGACAGGATGAACCTTGGACAGGACAGCCACGTCGACACCATTGCGGGAGGCCTCCAGGGCCGCCCGCATTCCGGCTAGACCAGCGCCAATTACCAACACGTCGTGAGACAGCACCGTAGTCACCTCCGAGTCAGTCTACCAGCGTGGTATTTTACGTTCAATAGTGAAATTATGAACTTTCGCCACGAGCCGCCGCCCACAGACCGACAATGGTCTTGGCGTCACAGATCTCGCCCCGCTCGATGAGCCGCAGGGCCTCGGACAGCGGCAGGCGCACCACCTCGATGCTCTCATCCGCATCGGCCGCCATGGCACTGGGCTCCAGCGCCGTCGCCAGGTACAGGTGCATGTACTCGTCGCAGTAGCCTGGGGAAGCGAAAAAACTGCACAGACGCTCCAGGCGGCCGGCCCGTTGGCCTGTCTCCTCCTGGAGCTCCCGCTGAGCGGCCTCCTCCGCGCTCTCGCCAGGGTCGACGCCGCCCGCAGGGATCTCCAACAGCGATTGCCGAGCGGGCAGGCGGTACTGGCGCACCAGAAGGACGTTTCCCTGGCCGTCCAGGGCAACAATGGCTACGACGGGAGCGTGTTCCACAACCTCGCGGACGGTCGAGCGGCCACCGGGGAGCTTCACCCGATCCACCCGCAGGCTCACCACCCGCCCCTCGTATACCCGGCTGCTTTCCACCACCTGCTCCTGATCCGAGGGGTTTCGAGACGCCTGCAACAGATCCCGCCTCTACGAGGGTGGTGGCGCCTTAAGCTCAATGATCATCGCTATCTCGTCGCAGTGGGGGAACTTGGGACAGCGGAGGCACTCGCCCCAGACCTTGCGGGGTAGGGCCATCACGTCGGCCTGGTGGAAGCCCAACCTCTCGAAGAAGCTGGGCTGTCGGGTCAAGGCAAAGACGGTGGCGATACCCAGAGCACGCGCCTCGTCAAGGCAGGTCTCCACCAACACGACGCCGACACCTTTGTCCTGCCACTCGTCAAGCACGGCAAGGGAGCGAATTTCTGCCAGGTCCTCCCACATGATGTGAAGGGCAGCACATGCTACCAGCCGCTCGTTGTCATGCACTACCAGGAAGTCGCGCAGTTGCTCATAGATCTCGGCCAGGGGGCGAGGCAGCATCTCCCCCAGAGCGGCAAAACTGCTCACCAGATGCTGGATCACAGGGGCGTCGGCCATGGTGGCCTTCTCGATGTGAAACTGCTCGCTCACTGCTGTCCCCCACCCTCAGAGATTCTCTGCGCCTGGCCGCAGGAAGGGCCCCGGGGCATTACCCGTGTTGAGCCACCCTAGCTGCTGGCTGAGAGCGGCATAATAGTCGAGCGCCGAACCGAGGCGCAAGAAGCGGGCGAGATGAGGGCTGTGGAACACACGCACCCCTTCGCCCTTGGCCAGCTCCTTGTTCACCTGCCCGTCCACGCTAAGGATGGCCTTCTCCTCGCTGGTTACCCGCAGCTCAATCACCACCGAAGAAGGCAGCACCAGTGCCCGAGCGACGGCCAGATGGGGAGCCACAGGCATCAACACCAGCTCGTGAGCCTCGGGGTGAAGAACCGGGCCACCCACAGATAGCAGGTAGCCGGTGCTACCGGTGGCCGTGGCCACGATCACCGCGTCGCCCCGATAGTGGCCCAAGCGCTTGCCATCGACAGAGGCTTCCACATGTACTGCTCGCCCAGGAGCACCGCGGCCAACCATAATGTCGTTAAGCGCGTGGTATCTCCGGCCTTCAGCGGCAGGAGCGCCCGTTGCCTCCAGAAACTCTCCATGGAGCAGTGTGCGTTCCTCGATGCGAACCCCGCCTTCCAGTATTTGAGGAAGCTTGGCCAGCGCGTCCTCTGCCCTCAGCTCAGCCAGAAAGCCCAGACGCCCCATGTTGATCCCCAGCAGCAGCGTGTGCTGGAGTATCACCAGCCGGGCTGCCCAAAGCATCGTCCCGTCGCCGCCAACGCAGATCAGGAGGTCGGTGCCCTCTAGGTTGCGCCGAGCCTCTCCCTCGTCCCAGGCCGAGGTAAGCCAGACCTCGCTCACATGGGGAGCGACGGCTACCTTCACCTCCTCAGCGAATGCCTGGGCGGCAGGCCACTGAGGGTGGAAACAGATGCCCACCTTCCTCACGAGACGCTCCCCGCCTTTCTCTCCACCTCCGGCGGCAGGAGCAGGAAGAAGAACTCCTGATTGCCGGCCGGCCCCAGCAGGGGAGAAGGGGTCAGACCAAGGATGCGGAAGCGCCGCTCGACCGCCCAGGCCAGGAAGCGCCCGATGAGGCTGGCCTGGAGCAGAGGGTCGCGAACGACCCCTCCCTTGCCCACCTCCCGCCGGCGGGCCTGGAACTGGGGCTTGAACAAAGCGATGATCTCCCCCCCCGCTTTCAGGAGTCGAGCTATCGCCGGTAGGACCTTCTCCAACCCGATGAACGACACGTCGACCGTAGCCATGTCCACCTTTTGCGGCAGCGAGCGCAGGTAGCGGACGTTCACCCGCTCCATGGGCACCACCCGCGAGTCTTGGCGGAGGCGATAGTCCAACTGGCCATAGCCCACATCCACGGCGTAGACACAACGAGCGCCGTGCTGGAGGAGGCAATCGGTGAAGCCACCGCTGGAGGCCCCCACGTCCACCGCTACCAGATCCTGCACATCGACACCAAATGCCCGCAGAGCGTGCGCCAGCTTCTCGCCGCCGCGGCTCACATAGGGAGCCCCGGCAAGCAAACGCACCTCGGCCGCCTCAGGGATGAGCATCCCCGGCTTAACGACCGCCCTGTCTCCAACCAGCACCTTGCCGGCCAAGACCACCGCTCGCGCCTTCTCCCGGCTCTCGGCCAGACCTCTCTCCACCAATAGAGTATCCAGGCGACGCTTGGCCATGAACGCAATTCAGCATAGGCAGGAAGAAAGAGGAAAGTCAAGGCGAAGCGCTCAGGGCAATGGTCGGCTAGGTGGCTAGAAGGGCCAGGCTAGGCAGTCTCGCCGCGGGCCTCTTCCTCCAACGGCTCCAGCGCCTGGCCGCTGCCGCTGAGAAGGATAGCCCGGCGGCGACCGCGAATGGCCTCGGCATCCACCACGCACTTCTTGATGTCGGGGTGGGACGGGATCTCGTACATCACGTCCAGCAGAGTGTCCTCCACCACCGTGCGCAGACTGCGAGCGCCCATCTTGTGGCGCATCGCCTCCTCAGCCGTCGCATCCAGAGCGTCCTCGGTGAATACTAGCTCTACGCCGTCCAGAGCGAAGAAACGCTGAAACTGCTTCACCAGGGCATTCTTGGGCTCGGTAAGGATAGCCATCATGGCCTGCTTGTCCAGCGATTGCAGAGGCACGATCACCGGCAGGCGGCCCACGAACTCGGGGATAAGACCATACTCCAGGAGGTCATCGGGGGCCACATGGGTGAGAAGCTCATCGCGGGCCTTGGCCGCGTCCTCTTGAGCCAGGCCCGCCCGAAAGCCAAGGGCGCGCTTGCCCGTGCCCAGGCGCTTATCGACGACTGCATCGAGCCCCAGGAAGGCACCACCACATATGAAGAGGATATTGGTGGTACTGATCTGGATGAAGTCCTGGTGAGGATGCTTGCGACCGCCCTGAGGGGGCACATTGGCCACCGACCCCTCGATGATCTTCAGCAGCGCCTGCTGGACCCCCTCTCCTGATACGTCGCGGGTGATGGAGGGGTTATCGCCGCTCTTGCGGGCGATCTTGTCGATCTCGTCGATATAGATGATTCCCCGCTCGGCCCGTGGGATATCGTAGTCCGCCGCCTGGATGAGGCGCAGGAGGATATTTTCCACGTCCTCGCCGACATAGCCCGCCTCGGTGAGGGCAGTAGCATCGGCGATGGTGAAGGGGGCATCGAGAATGTTGGCCAGGGTGCGAGCGAGGAGGGTCTTGCCGCAGCCGGTGGGGCCCAACAGCAGGATATTGCTCTTCTCCAGCTCGACGTCGGCGGGCCGGTCGCCAGCGGCGATGCGTTTGTAGTGATTATAGACGGCCACCGACAGGACCTTCTTGGCCTGCTCCTGGCCCACCACGTACTCGCTCAGCTGCTGATAGATTACCTTAGGCGGCAGGACCCGCTGGAAGGGACCCTTGCTACCGCCCCGGTGAACCGACTCCTCCTGCAGAATCTCGTGGCAGAGCTGAACGCACTCGTCGCATATGTAGACAGAGCCAGGACCAGCGATGAGGCGGCGCACCTGCTCCTGGTTCTTGCCGCAAAAGGAACAAAAATACTGCTGCGTTCGGCTTCGGCGAGAACCTGGCATAGCTTTCTATCGTCCCCCCAAGAGAATCGACTGCCGCCTATTATAACAGACGCTTACCCATCCAAAGATATAACAAGCCACTCGGGGAATAAGGGATTCAAAAGTCGCCCTGGGCCGAAGCGCCCCTAAAAGCTCACCTACGGCCGCAGGAAAATCTCGTCTATGACACCATATTCTTTAGCCTGGTCGACGTCCATAAAGAAGTTGCGGTCGGAGTCGCGGGCGATGCGCTCCGGCTCCTGGCCGGTGTGCTTGGCCAAGATATCGCGGATCACCTGCTGGTTGCGCAGGATCTCCTTGGCATAGATCTCGATGTCAGCGGCCTCTCCCGTAGCTCCGCCATGCGCCTGGTGGATGTGAATCGTGGAATGAGGCAGGGCGTAACGCTTCCCCTTGGTGCCCGCCGCTAGAAGGACGGTGGCCATGCTGGCGCACATGCCCACGCAGATGGTGGCGACGTCGCAGCGCGCCAGTTGCATCGTATCGTAGATGGCCAACCCGGCGCTGATGGCACCGCCAGGCGAGTTCATGTAGAGGTTGATGTCCTTGTCGGGGTCCTCCCGCTCCAGGTAGAGGAGCTGGGCGATGATGAGATTGGCTATCTGGTCATCGATGGGCATGCCCAGGAAGACAATCCGTTCCTTCAGGAGCAGCGAGTATATATCGAAGGCACGCTCACCCCGGGGGCTGGTCTCAACCACGTAGGGAATTATCATGCCAGGCTTGCTATGCATGGGCTTCACTCCTTGCTGACAACCTCGCTCTTGCCAACTTCTTCTGCGGCCTCGGCCGGTGGTGACGCCTCCTCTCCCGAAGCGATGACCACTAGTCGATCCACGGTCTTGCGGGTGAGAAGCGAGCGCTCCAGGGCCTCGCGACCGCCAGCGCTGCCGAAGACCTTCCGCACCTCATCCCCTCGCGGCCCCGATGAGGCCGCCAGGCGCTCCATCTCGGCATCGACGTCCTCTTCGCCCACCGAGATCGCTTCCGCCTCAGCCACCTTGCCCAGCACCAGCGAGCCCTGGATCCGCTCGCCGGCCTGAAGGCGCAACTCCTGGCGCAAGTCCTCCTCCGACTTGCCCACCTGCTTCAAGTAGCGCTCGATGTCCCCAGCCCCGCTGGAGCTAACCCGCTCGCGTAGCAATTGTTCCGCCTCCCGCTCCACTAGCACCGGCGGGAACTCCACGGAGGCGACGGCCACCACCCCATCGACCACCTTATCCCGGTAGCGGGCTTCCGCCTCCTGCTCGGCCGACTGCCGCAGGTCTGACTCCAGCCGCTCTCGCAGAGCCTCTAGGCTGGGGAAGCCCTCCCCCACGTCAGCGGCGAAGGCGTCATCCAGCTCCGGCAGCTTCTCCTCCTTGATCTCCCTCACCAGAACCGTGCACAGACAGGTCTTGCCCGCCAGCGCCTGCTGAGGGTAGTCCGGCGCCAGGTCTATGCTGAACTGCCGCTCGATGCCCTTCTCGCTCCCTAGAAGCTCCTCCACGAAGCCGGGCATCAGGACAGGCACCCCCTGGCGCAGGCGGAACTCGGCATCGTCCTCGGAGAAGACCTCGCGGCCGTCCACGCTTACCCGAACGTCTGCTCGCACCCGGTCGCCCATCTGCAGGGGCCTGTCCATAGGCTCCAGGATGGCGTAGCGATAGCGGAGCTCCTCAAGCTTCTCGTTCACCCGTTCCTCGCTCACCGTCACCGGCTCTCGCTCCACCCTCACCTCTCGGTAGTTCCCCAGGTCGACGCTGGGGCGAACGGCTACGGTGGCCCTGAAGATCAGCGGCTCCTGCTGCACCACCTCGATATCGGGATAGGCGACGGCATCGATGTTCTCTTCCCCGATGGCCTGATTGTAGGCCTCCGGGATCAGCATCCCCAGCGCCTCCTGCACGACGGCGTCGCGGCCCAGGTAGCGCTCCAGCATGTGGCGTGGTGTCTTTCCCTTGCGAAAGCCGGGAACCTGAGTCTTCTGGGACAGCCGCCGATAGGCACGATCCAGCGAGCGCTCCAAACGCTCGAGCTCGACCTCGATCTCCAGAACGACCTGGCTTTCGGGAATGCGTTCGGTGGAAACTTTCATCCTTGCGGACAGCCTCCGCAGGGTATTATAGCATGCCGCCCTTCTAGGAGGGAGCCACCAGGTTCACCGCCGCCGCGGGCTCAGAACGTCGTTGAGGGCGTCGCCCAGGAGGTTGAAAGCGAACAGGAGCAGGGCCACCACCGTCGCCGGCACCAGGAGGAGATGGGGGTGAGCGCGCAGGCTACTCAGATCGCTGCCGGCGAAGATCATGGCGCCAAAGCTGGGATGGGGGTAGGTGATGCCGATGCCCAGCCAACTGAGCATGATCTCCATGCCAGCCATGGCCCCCAGAGACAAGGTAACGCTGACGATGATGATATTAGCCACGTTGGGCAAGAGGTGCCTGGCAAGGATGCGCCCCAGCGAGGCGCCCGAAGCCCGCGCCGCCAGCACGTAGTCGCTCTCCCGCAGGGCCAGAACCTGAGAGCGGATGAGGCGGGCGATGCCCACCCAGCCGAACAGGGCCAGGGCGCCAAACACCAGGAAGTAGTCGGGGGCGCCCGCTTCAACCAGACCCCCGGCCACCGGCCACGATTCGAACTTGTCGAACAGGCCCTCAACGCGCGGTCTGACGGTGGCAGTGATCAGAAGCAAGAGAAGGATATCGGGAAGGGCAAAGAAGGCGTCGGCCACCCGCATGATGAGGTTGTCCAGCCACCCGCCAGCGTAGCCCGCCAACAGGCCCAGCCCTACTCCCAGCACCAGGCCGCCGGTGAAGATGGCGGCGGCGCTGATGATGACCGTGGTCTGCGAGGCCCAGATCACTCGACTAAGCATGTCACGGCCCAGACGGTCGGTGCCCAAGGGGTGGGCCAGGCTAGGGCCAGCGAAGGTGTTGTCCAGATCCTGCTTGTTGTAGCCGTAGGGCGCCACCAAGGGAGCGAGGATGCCCGCCAGATAGATAACAACGATCACCGCCAGGCAGAACATTGCCAGCCGCTTGCGCAAGAGCCGCCGCAGGGCCATCCCGCCGAAGCGGGGGCGTGCCTCTTCCACCGGCTGTTCCAGGCCCAGCTCTGCTTCCGCCACGCTAGTACCTCGGTCCTCCCCCACCTAGGCGGACGCGGGGATCGATTAGGCCATAGGCGATGTCGGTGACCAAATTGGCCACAATGAAAGCGGTGGCTGTTATCAGGGTGACGGCCATGATCACGTCATAGTCGTAGTTGAACACGGCCCGCCAGATAAACTGGCCGATGCCAGGTATTCCGAACAGCGTCTCCACGAACAGCGAGCCGCCCAACAGGCCCACCAGAGCGAAGCCGACGATGGTGGTCATGGGCAGAAGGGCATTGCGGGCGACGTGGCGGCTAACTACCACCACCTCCCGCAGGCCCTTAGCCCGCGCAGTACGCACATAGTCCTCGTCCAGCACTTCCAGGGTCTGGGCGCGCATCAGGCGGGCCACCGCGGCGATGCCCGGCAGGGACAGGGCAAGAATAGGCATGATGATCCGCTTGTCAAAGATGCCGATCTTCAGGCCAAGGATGTCCCTCTCCACCCAGCCGCTGCTGGGTAGCCAGCCCAGCTTGATGGCAAATATGAACTGCAAGATAGGTATGGTCACCAGGACGGGAACAGATCTGAAGAATAGAAAAACGCTAATCGTTAAGGGGTCCTGCCAGGTTCCCTGCCTGAGGGCCGCCCAGATGCCTGCGGGGATGCCGATGGCGAAAATGATGACCAGCGCCACCAGATTGTACTGGATGGTGACCCACATCTTGTCGAAGATGATGTCCTCCACGGGCACGCCCAGGTAGGTGAAGCTGGTGCCCAGATCGCCGTGGAGCACGTCCCACATATAGTTGCCGTACTGGACAAAAAAGGGATCGTCCAGGCCCCGCTCGTGCCGGATGCGCTCCACCACCTCCGGGTTGTGATAGTGCCCCTGCAGGGTCTCCACCGGGTCGCCCGGGCCAAAGCGGCCCAGGGCGAAGGTGGCCAGCGACACTGCCAGAAGAACGAACGGCGCCCAGACCAGGCGCCGTACTACAAAGGGGAGAATGCCCTGCATCTCTTGCTACATGTCGCCGCTGCGCCCTACTCCTCGATGTGGACGTAGCGGAGGCGAGGGATGACGAACGGAGGGAGGGTGTAGTCCTCGACGTAGGGCTTGATGAGCACGCTGAACTTATCGTGAAACAGGGGTATCCAGGGCGCCTCGTTGACGATAATCTGCTCCGCCTGCTGATATAACGACAGCCGCCTGGCCTCATCCATCTCCGTGTCCGCCTCCTCCAGTAGGCGATCCACCTCGGCGTTGGCATATTGGCTGTCGTTGTTAGCACTGCCGCTGTAGAATTTGATCCTCAGGAAGTTCTCCGGATCAGGATAGTCAGCCACCCAGCCCAGCTCGAACATCTGGAACTTGCCATCGCGCAGATCGTTGAGGAAGGTGGCGAACTCCGTCTGGCGGGTGGAGATCTTCACCCCCAGATTCTCCTCCCACATGGCCAGAATGGCCTCGCTCACCGGCCCCACGCTGGCTCCCCGTCCCGAGGAGACAATCTCGATGTCAGGCAGTCCCTCGGGCCCGCCATAGTCGGACTCCGCCAGGAGTTGTAGGGCCTTCTCCGGATCGAACTCCAGGCCCTGTAGGTCCTCGTTGAAGCCAGGGATGCCCGGCGGCAGGATGCCGTCGGCCTCGACCACCGCATCCAGCAGCACCACCTCGATCAGCTTGTCCTTGTCAACGGCGTTGGCGAAAGCCTGGCGCACCTTGGGGTCATCGAAGGGCTCCTCCTCCACGTTGAAGCCGATGTACCAGATGTCCATGCGCGGCGCTTCATGGAACTCTTTGTTAAGGGGCTCAGCCGAGTCGCGCACCCGCTCGATGTCGTTGAGGCCGACGCCGGTGACATCGATCTCATCGTTCTCGTACATGGTGATCGCCGAGCCGCCGCCCAGGGTGTACACCACGCGGCCCAGGGAGGGCGGCCCCAGGTGATAACGACTGTTGGGCTCCAAGACGATGCGCTGTCCCAGATCCCACTCCTTCAGCTCAAAGGGCCCGGTGGCGTTGGGATGGCGCTGCCAGTTGGTGCCGCTGAAGCAGGTGCTGTCAGCGACCTGATTGCGATCCACCACGAAGGCAGTGGGGTAGGTCAGCTTGGCCAGGAAGTAGGGCTTGGGCGCGTCGATGGTGATCCGAAGGGTGTAGTCGTCCACCACCTCAATGCCTGTGACCTCATCGGCGTCGCCGTCGACAAACTCCTTGACCCCCACGATGTCCCCCAGGTAGGTCTCGGCCACCGGGGACTGGGTGTCGGGGTCGAGGGCTCGCTCCATAGAGTACTTCACGTCGTTGGCGGTTGCCTGGCGATCCCCCTTGTGAAAGAGAACGCCTCGCCGCAGGTGGAAGGTATACGTGGCGGTGCCGTCCGGGTTTTGGATCGCCTCAGGCACCTCCTCGGCGATGTCCGGCACGATCTGCAGCTCGCGGTCGATGGTCACCAGGCCGCCGAAGACCTCCACGATGTAGTTGGCAGAGTCGACGTCGCTGGCACAGGCGGGATCGAGAGTCAAGGGGTCTCTGCCCAGTAGGCGCAACTCGCCGCCGGCCACGGGTGCGGCCGGTATCTCCTCGACCGACGAGCCTTCTTCTTCGCCGCCGCCGGTGACGAGCGCAGCCACTACGCCGACGACAACAGCCACCGCGACGGCCAAGCCGCCCAGAACCAGAAGCAGGTTCCTCATCGCAACCCAAGAACCCCTCGCCCGGCAGGTAACAGACTTCCCCTGCCCATGACGAAAGCTAGCCCATGGCAGCTACAACGCAGGAACAGTTTCAAGGAGATTCCTTCGGGACTACCACCCCCGGCCTGAGCGCTATGTGCAGCTCCTTTAGTTGGGCATCGGAGACAGTGGAGGGGGAGCCGAACAGAGGGTCGGAGGCGGTCTTCGTCTTGGGGAAGGCGATCACCTCCCGAATGTCCCGCTCGCCGGCCAGGATCATCACCGTGCGGTCGAGGCCGGTGGCAATGCCGCCGTGGGGCGGCGCCCCGTATTCGAAGGCCTCCAGCATGTGGCCAAATCGGTCCTGGGCCTCCTCGGGCGCAATGCGCAGCAGGCTGAACATCTTCTCCTGCACATCGCGGTGATGAATTCGGATGCTGCCGCCGGCTATCTCCCAGCCGTTGCAGACCAGGTCGTAGGCGCGGGCGCGAACCCGGCCGGGGTCGCTATCCATCAGGGGCAAATCCTCTTCTTTGGGCGAGGTGAAGGGGTGATGCACCGGGTCCCAGCGCTCTTCCTCCTCGTTCCATCCCAGGAGAGGGAAGTCGGTGGTGAAACAGAAGACGAACAGGCCCTCGTCGATCAAATTCAGGCGGCGAGCCATCTCCCGCCGCAGGCCGTCCAGGGCCTGGCTGGCCTGCTCCTCCTGGTCAGCCACCATGATGATCAGATCGCCGCGCTTGGCCTCGGCGCGGGCGGCGATAGCCCGCACCTCCTCCAGGCGCAGGTGGCGGTGCATCGGCGAGTGGAACTCGTCGGCGGTCAGCTCTTCCACAGGCCCTTCGCCGGTCAAGCCGATGGATATGAGCCCCTTGCCGCCGACGGTCTTGACGAATTCGGTGAGCTCGTCGATCTGGCGGCGGCTCAAGGCAGCACCGCCGGGGGCGCAGATGCCCCGTACCACACCGCCGGCGGCTAGTGTCTGCTGGAAGACGCTGAACTCCGATTCGCCCAGTAGGTCGGAGACGTCCACCAACTCCATGCCGTAGCGCAGGTCCGGCTTGTCGGTGCCGAATCGGCGCATCGCCTCGGCGTAGGTGAGGCGAGGAAAGGGCTTGACCAACCGCACGTCGGGCCGAAGCGTCTCCACCATCGCCGTGTGGAGGTCCTCCATCAGATTCAGCATGTCCTCTTCATCTATAAAGCTTATCTCGATGTCGAGCTGGGTGAACTCCGGCTGGCGGTCGGCCCGCAGGTCCTCATCGCGGAAGCAGTGGGCGATCTGAAAGTAGCGCTCGAAGCCAGCCACCATCAGGAGCTGCTTGAGCTGCTGGGGCGACTGGGGCAGAGCATAGAAGCGGCCGGGGTTGACGCGGCTGGGCACCAGGTAGTCGCGGGCGCCCTCGGGCGTGCTCTTGATGAGGATAGGCGTCTCCACCTCCACGAAGCCCCGCTCGCTGAGGAAGCTGCGGATGAACTGCACCACCTTGTGACGGAAGACGATGTTTCGGTGCATGCGCTCGCGCCGCAGGTCCAGGTAGCGATAGCGCAGCCGCAGCAGGTCTTCAACTTCCGTCTCCTCGTTGATGTAGAAGGGCGGCGTCTTGGACGGATTGAGAAGGGTTGCGCCCTGGGCGCGCACCTCGATCTCGCCGGTGGCCATGTCGCGGTTCTCGGTGCCCGCCGGTCGCCGCGCCACCGTGCCCTTCACCTGCATCACGTACTCACCCCGCACCTCGCTGGCCACCCTGTGGGCCTCCTCGGCCTCCTTGGGGCTAAACACCACCTGGACGATGCCATCGTGGTCGCGCAGGTCGATGAAAATGAGGCTGCCGTGGTCGCGACGGCGGTGCACCCAGCCGGCCAGGCTTACCTCCTGGCCTTCGTGTTCGGCGCGCAATTCGCCGCAGCTATGGGACTTAAGATACGTTTTCATGACAATCAGAGTTTCGCATGGCCTCTACGCAAAGTCAACGTTGCCGCCCCTCAGGGGCGATGCTACGATGCCAATGGGTATCATGAGCGAGGGAAGCGTCAGCCTGTACATCCACATCCCCTTTTGCCAGTCCAAGTGCTCCTACTGCGACTTCAACTCCTACGCTGGGCTGGAGTCGCTCATCGAGCCCTATGTGGGCGCTCTGCTTGCCGAGATGGGGCTATGGCGACAGCCCACCCACCACATGAACCTGCCCACCGTCTTCCTCGGCGGCGGCACCCCCAGCCTCCTGCCCCTAGCAGAGGTGGAGCGCCTCATGACCGCCCTCCGCCAGCGCTTCCGCCTGGCCGCCGACGTCGAGGTCTCCTGCGAGGCCAACCCGGGGACAGTCGATCGCCCCTACCTTCAGGGGCTGCGCTCGCTGGGAGTGAACCGCCTCAGCCTGGGCGTGCAGAGCTTCCACGATGATGAGCTGGCCACGCTGGGCCGCATCCACACGGCCGCGGAGGCCCGCGAGGCCTATGATACGGCGCGCCAGGCGGGCTTCGACAACGTGAACCTGGACCTGATCTACGGCCTGCCCTGCCAGACAATGACCGCCTGGCAGCATACAGTGCGGGAAGCGATGGCCCTGCGGCCCGACCACCTGTCGCTCTACGCCCTGACGGTGGAGGAAGGCACCCCTCTGGCCGACGACGTGGCCCGCGGCCGCCTGCCCCCGCCCGACGCTGATCTGGCTGCCGACATGTACCTCTGGGCCGAGGATGCGCTGGCGGTGGCTGGCTACCAGCACTACGAGATCTCCAACTGGGCCCTCCCCGATCGCCAGTGCCGCCACAACCTGGCCTACTGGCTCAACGAGCCGTACCTCGGATTGGGGGCCGGCGCTCACTCTTGCTTCGGTGGCTTCCGCTTCGCCAACGTCAAGGACCCGCGCCGCTACATCCCCCTGGTGGAAGAAAGCGCGAAGGACAGTGGCCGCCCCGCCGAGGGCCTCGCTCCCTTTCTGACCGGCCTGCACCACATCGCCTTCGCCGAACAGATGACGGCCGCTCGCGCCATCGCCGAGACGGTCGTCCTCGGCCTGCGCCTGGTAGAGGGGCTTCGCCTAGAGGAGTTTCGCCGCCGCTTCGGCCAAGAGCTGATGTCCGTGTACGGCGCTCAGGTGGAAGAGCTGGAGGCCCTCGGCCTACTTGAGCGAGGCGACGGCTGCCTTCGCCTCACGGCCAACGGCCGCCTGCTGGGCAACGAGGCCTTCCAGCGCTTCCTGCCCGACTAGGCCAGCCCGTGCAGCTCCTTCACCGCCGCCAGCAGGGGCTCGATGTCCGGCCCTTGGGCAGGGAGAGCGGAGCCCAGCGGGTCGGGCGCGAAGGGATTGCCCAGCAGCACGTCAAGGCAGGTGCGCAGCGACCAGGCCAGCGCATCGCCCGCATAGCCACCCTCGAGGACGAACAGCAGCCGCCCCTGGCACAGCTCCTCTGCCACCCCCCGCAGGATGAGGGCCATCTCCCGGTAGCCAGCGCAGCTCATGCGCATGCTGGCCAGGGGGTCGCTGAAGTGGGCGTCGAAGCCGGCGGAGACAAGGATGAGCTGGGGCCGAAAGCGATGCAGTATCGGCAGCAGCACCTCCCGAAAGACCTGGCGATACTGGTCATCGCCGCTGCCCATCGGCAGGGGCAGGTTCACCGTATAGCCGTGGCCTTCGCCCTCGCCTGCCTCCCCCCAGGAGCCGCTGCCCGGATAGAAGGGGAACTGATGGGTCGAGAAGTAGAGCACGGACGGATCGGCGTAGAAGGTGTCTTGAGTGCCGTTGCCGTGGTGGACATCGAAGTCGACGATGGCCACCCGCTCCAGGCCCCGTCGCACCAGGGCGTGCCTGGCGGCGATGGCCACGTTGTTGAACAAGCAGAAGCCCATCGGCCGGTCGGCGGTGGCGTGGTGGCCGGGCGGCCGCACCAGGCAGAAGGCCGAGTCGATCTTGTCGTTTAGGATAGCATCCACCGCCTGCAGACAGCCGCCCGCCGCTCGCAGGGCCACCGCGTACGACTTGGGGCAGACCGCCGTGTCCACCTCCAGCCAGCGCTGGCCAGACTCCGTCCTCTCGCGCACCCAGCGGATCATCTCTGGATTGTGCACCAGCTCCAGGTCGGCCTCGCTGGCATCGACAGCAGGAACAGGAGTGAGAGAAGAGAGCAGGCCGCACTCTTCCAGGAGCGCCAGGATGGAGAGCAATCGACGAGAATTCTCCGGATGCTCGCCCGTATCGTGTTCCAGGTAGAAGGGGTCGTAGACCCAGCCCAAGCGTGCCATAATCGACTCGCTGTCCTATAGTAGCAGACGCCTCCCCCAAGCCACAACGGCCCCGCCTGACAGAGACCTTTGTTCCCTCCCTGGCCTATGCTATGATCGGCCCGCGAGTCACTCGGCTCATCCACCCCCCTTGACAGCCGTCGTAGTATATAGAACTGATGTACGTTATAGGCACCGCTGGCCACGTGGATCATGGCAAGTCGGCCCTGGTGAAGGCCCTGACCGGCATCGACCCCGACCGTCTCCAGGAGGAGAAGGACCGGGAGATGACCATCGACCTGGGCTTCGCCTGGCTCAAGCTTCCTAGCGGCCAGGAGGTGAGCATCGTCGATGTCCCCGGCCACGAGCGCTTCATCAAGAACATGCTGGCCGGCGTGGGCGGCATCGACCTGGCCCTGCTGGTCATCGCCGCCGACGAGGGGGTCATGCCCCAGACCCGCGAGCACCTGGCCATCCTCGACCTGCTGGACGTGCGCCGAGGCGTCGTAGCTATCTCCAAGAAGGATCTGGTGGACAGCGAGCTGCTATCCCTGGTGGAGGTCGACGCCGCCGAGGTCATCGCCGCCACCACCCTGGAGGGCTCGCCCATCGTGACCTGCTCTGCTGTGACCGGCGAGGGGCTCACGGAGCTGGTGGAGGCCATCGAGAAGGAGCTGGCCCAGACAGCCCCCAAGCGCGACCTGGGCCGGCCCCGTCTGCCCATCGACCGTGCCTTCACAGTGGCCGGCTTCGGTACTGTGGTGACCGGCACCATCGTCGACGGCTCCTTCAAGGCAGGCCAGGAGGTGGAGGTTGTCCCCGGCGGCCCCAGGTCGCGCATCCGCGGCATGCAGACTCACCAGCGCAAGCTAGAAGAGGCCTCGCCCGGCCGCCGGTTAGCTCTGAACCTGGCGGGCATCTCCCCCCGCGATCTGCGACGGGGCATGGTGGTCACCACCCCCGGATGGCTTCGCCCGACCACAGCCATCGATGTGCGCCTGCGGGCGGTGAACTATCTGCCGCGACCGATTCGCCATAACCTTCAGGTCTCCTTCCACAGCAGCTCCAGCGAGGCGAGCGGCCGCGTCCTCCTTCTGGATCACGATGAGCTGGCGACCGGCCAGACCGCCTGGGCCCAGATCCGCCTGGAGGAGCCGCTGGCGGTGGCCCCCGGCGATTTCTTCGTCATCCGCTCGCCCAACGACACGCTCGGCGGCGGCAAGGTGGTGGACACCCACGTGCGGCGCCACCGCCGCTTCCATCAGCCCACCCTGGAGACACTGGAGAAGCTGGACCGCGGCTCCCCGGAGGACATGGCGCTGATCGCCCTGTTGCGCCTGGAGCCCTGCGAGGTGAGCCAGCTTGCCCGCCACACAGAGCTGACCCCCGAGCAGGTGCTGGCAGCGGCCGCCGGCCTGGTGGAGAGCGGCCGTGCCCTCGTCCTGGGCGCCCAAGAGCTTGGCCCCGCCTCGCTCCTCTACAGCGCCCAAGGTTTCGCCGATCTCACCGCGCGGGCAAGGGACATCCTCTCGACCTCTCACCGCCAGCGTCCCCTGCGCCGGGGCGTCGCCAGGGAGGAGTTGCGCAGCCGCCTGAGGCTGGAGCCGCGAGCCTTCGACGCCGCCCTGGCTACCTGGGCGGCGCGAGGAGACGTCCGTCAGGAGGCAGGCGCCCTGGCACTGCCGGAACATGCGCCGAGTCTGAGTGCCGCCCAGCAAGCAGCCGCCGACGCCTTCCTTGCTTCTCTTCGGGCCAGGCCTTACGCGCCGTCGACCCAAGGTCTCCCCGACCCCGAGCTCCTGGCCTACCTTGAGGAAAAGGGCCAGATCGTGCGCGTGGCCGACAACATAGCCTTCACCACGGAGACCTATCAAGAGATGACCTCTCGCATTGTGGAGCACCTGAAGGCCCAGGACACCATCACCCTGGCCCAGGTGCGGGACATGTTCGCCACCAGCCGCAAGTATGCCCAGGCCCTCCTGGAGTACCTGGACGAGCAGCGCATCACCCGCCGCGTGGGGGACGAGCGGGTCCTGCGCCGACCGGAGGCTACGCAAATATGACGCTGGACTTTGAGCGCCTGGCCAGACAGCTAGATGACCTGGCACCCCACCTGAGGGAACGAGCCGAGGAGGGCCAGGCGCGCCTGGCTCACGCTCTGGACACCTTCCGTGCCTGGGCTGGCCGACCCGAGAGTCTACGCGAGCGCCTGGAAGCAGCCAGCACCAGTTGGCTTCTGGCCGAACCGCTGGGCGAGCGCATGGACGCCGCCTTCCCTGCTCCTCCGACCCCCGACGAGTACGTCGCCCTGGCCAGCGACGGCTCTCACATCGATGTCGACCGGCATAGCCCCATTTCTTGCTACCTGCTGAACATGGGCCGCGCCCGCATCCGCTATGGCAACCGCCCCGAAGCCGACCTGGCCAGCCAGCCAGAGCTAGCGTTCGAGGACGAGCGCCTGGTACTGGGCGACCGCAGCGACGCCAGCCGCGAACATGTGCTATCGGGCAACCTTCTGGCCGCCCTGCGCAGCGTGCGCGAGGTAGAGCTGCTGGCCCAGCTCGCCGACCAGGAGAACAGCGGCCTGCCCACCCTGGCCCTCCTCGACGGCACGCTCGTGCTCTGGGGCC
This sequence comes from Dehalococcoidia bacterium, assembly GCA_034429995.1. Classification (GTDB taxonomy): domain Bacteria; phylum Chloroflexota; class Dehalococcoidia; order SM23-28-2; family SM23-28-2; genus SM23-28-2. The sequence continues at coordinate 4,083 of DAOUEZ010000014.1, read as the reverse complement.
TGGCTGGGAAGGAGTTCCGCGGCGAGATCAAGAGGCTCCTCCTAGATGAAGGCATCATCGCCGCGTTGGATCGCATCAGGGCTGTAGCCAGCGATAGGTCCATCACTCTAGGGAGCTACATCAGCCGCCCCGGTGGCAGCGAGCTCGCCCACACCCTGCGCCTGGCCTCTTGCCCCCTCCCCCAAGGCCAGCCGCCCCAGCCTATCGACTGCCAACGCTGCCCGCGTGAGGCAGACGACCCCAGGCCCTGCGATGCCGTCGGGCTGACCGCCGACCGCCCACTATTTGCAGCGCTGCTGGCGCCGGGCGAGCGGAGCGCCGTCTTTCGGCGAGCAAACCTGGAGCCCACCTCCATCGAAAAGCAGTTCTATGGCCAGCACAGCGTGGCCTTCTTCTACCTGCGCATGCCCGACGGTGTGCCCGACGAGATAGCACGAGTGGAGATGCCGCTGTGGATCGCCCAGGACGAGCAAAAGGTCGGCCTTCTGCACGCCCTCCTAGTCGACCAGTGCCGCCGTGGGCTGGGCTATCCCTTGGCGGTCATGGAGGCCCACGAGCAGGCGGTGATCAGCGGCCCCGAGCGCGAGGCCTTCAGGCGACTGCTCGAGGGCCAGGTGACGGCGGAAGGGTTCTCCGCCGCCCCTTCCGGCAAGGCCCTTAGTAAGCGAGCACGCTGGTTATGAACAAACAAGAGAGTTCGGAGATCATCGGCCAGGTAGTGGCGACGAATATCGCCTCCTTCACCGCCCAGAGCCTCGAGCTCGAGGGGGCGCCACCACTGGGCAGCCTGGTGCAGACCGACGGCCCCATCTACGCCGTCGTCTGCGACGCCCGCACCGAGAGCGTCGAGGGCCGACGCCCCGTCGCCCACCTGTCCGGCGAGACGAATCTGGAATCGTTCCTCGACGCCAACCCTCACCTCCGCCACCTCCTGCGCACCACCTTCGAGGCCGTGGTGGTCGGCCACGGGGACGGCCCTGCCCTTCACCACTACCTGCCTCCTTCCGCCACCTCTATCTTCGCCCCCGTGCGTCTCTGCCCCCAGGAGGAGGTGGCTCGCTTCAGCCAGAGCCTGGACTTCCTCAAGCTGCTCCTCTCGGCCGCCGACAACAGCGACGAGGTAGCGGCAGCCTGCCTGCGCCTGGCCAGCGCTGCTCATGCCGACCGCCGCGCCTTCCTGGTGGCAGCGGGCAAAGAGCTGGCGCGCCTGCTGGCCAACGAGCCCCACCGCTTGACCGCTATCCTCAGGAGGATCCGACCATGACTGACCACGACAAGCCCGAATCAGACACAGCACAGCGCCTGGGCCTGGTGGTGAGCGGCTCCCTCACCGCCGGCCTCGACGTTAGGCTGGATAGCTGTCGCTCGGTGGAGGACGTAGCCGTCGGCCGCTACGTGACCATCCAGGGCCAGCGCTCTCGCTTCTTCAGCATCATCACCGATGTCGAGCTGCGCGCTGTCAACCGCGACATCCCCTGGTCCCTCCCGGAGACAGCCGACGACTTCGCCCGCGAGGTCATGGCCGGCACGACCACCTTCGGCAGCCTGCACGTGGTGCCCTACCTGAAGGTGGGCCCCACCGCCGACGCCCAGCCCGAGCCCGCCAAGACGGTGCCCGCTCACTTCGCCGAGGTGCGGGAGGCCTCCCAGGAGGACGTGGAGCGCATCTTCGGCCAGGAGGACGAAAGCCATTTCGTCATCGGCAGCCCCCTGGACATGGAGGTCAAGGTCTGCCTGAACTATCAGCGCTTCGCCGAGCGCAGCAACGGCGTCTTCGGCAAGAGCGGCACGGGCAAGACCTTCCTCGCCCGCATCGTCCTGGCCAGCCTGATCATGAAGAGCAACGTCCAGCGCGAGGCCGATAAGCGAGTGGTGAACCTGGTGTTCGATATGCACAACGAGTACGGCTGGAAGGGCACCCGCGAGGGCGGCTCGGGCGAAGTCAAAGCCCTCAAACAGCTCTTCTCCGCCAGCGTCGCTGTCTTCACCCTCGACCTGGAGAGCTCCCGTCGCCGCCAGGTTGCCACCGACGCCGTGGTGGAGATCGGCTTCGACGAGGTGGAGCCGGAGGACATCGAGGTCCTCCGCGAGAGCCTGAACCTGACCGAGCTGGCGGTCGACGCCGCCTACAGCCTCGAACGCCGCTTCGGCCGAAGATGGATGCAGCAAGCGCTCGACCTCGACGTAGGCAGCGACGAAGGCCGCCAGGTCCTGAAGGACGGCAACGTAGACGACCGCAGCTTCCGCAGCCTGCGCCGTGGCCTGGAAAGGCTGGCCCGCCTCAGCTTCATGCGCCCCCACAGCGAGCAGAACTCGGTGCAGACCATCCTCAACTACCTCCAGAGCGGTAAGAATGTGGTGCTGGAGTTCGGCCGCCACGGCGATAACATCACCGCCTACGTCCTGGTGTCCAACCTCCTCACCCGCCGCATCCACGAGCGCTATCGCCAGCAGAAGGAGGCGGCCATAGGCGACCGCGCCCAGGAGCCTATCCACCTGGTGATCACCATCGAGGAGGCCCACAAGTTCCTCAACCCCCAGGTGGCCAGCCAGACGATCTTCGGCCAGATCGCCCGCGAGATGCGCAAGTACAACGTCACCCTGCTGGTCATTGACCAGCGCCCCAGCGGCATCGACCCCGAGGTCATGTCCCAGATTGGCACCAAGATCTCCTGCCTCTTGGACAACGAGAGCGACGTGGACCGAGTGCTGGAGGGCGTAGCCGAGAAGCGCGAGCTAAAGTCGGTGCTGGCGCGGCTGGAGTCGCGGCAGCAGGCCCTCATCTTCGGCCACGCCGTGCCCATGCCGGTGGTGGTGCGCACCGAGGAGTACGGCTCGGAGGAGTCCTACGGCCGCTTCGCCGAGCGCCCCTTCCGCGAGCGCCTGGAGGAGATATACAGCGAGTAGCGAGCAGCAGGCTTCTCAATCAATGTCCTGCTCGGCGCTCGGAGGACTTTCCCTGCCATTCTGGTGCGTCTGAGAGCCGATGTCGGGTTTACCTACAACAGGCCCAGCTCCTCCCAGCCAGCAAGTACGCGGCGTGGGAGGAGTTTAGACTCCACGAGTTGCCTTAATTGGACTGGGTATTCCTTGCCAAAGCGGACAAGCGTGAGGCTGCAATGCTCAAAGGCCGCATACACTCCCACCCATGCGTCGAACGGACTGTTCGGAAACCATTCGCGGTTCCACTCAAGAAATACGTCAGAGAGACCCGGCTCCTGGCTGCGCCAGTGTTCGCGGAGATTCCAAAGCAGGGAAAGCTTGAAATCTTCTCTCTGCTGGCGCACGAACAGCCCAAACGAGTGCAGGCCATAGCACACGGTTTCCACATCGGCTTCAGCGGCGCTCTGAGCTTCGAGCGCCCAGCCACGCAGACCAAGGGACGAATACGCAGCCCCCAGAAGTATTCGCAGGACTTGTAGGGCGAGGGGGTTCCCCGCTCTCGCCTGTTCGCGCATTCGCTCGATTGTCCCGAAGTTGGTACATGCTGGCCAAAGGAGCGTCAACCCGCTCTTCTCCGAAGGCGGTGCGCCAGCTGTCTGGACAATCACCTCAAAGGACCCAGGAGTGCCTGGCGGAGCCAACTGCACGGGCACCGTAGAAGAGAAAGTGAGTGTCGTCTGGCCGTCGATAAACCAATCAAGCAGCAGCTCCGAGAGCGCATCCTCTTCGAGGTTGCCGCGCCAATCGATGTGGTCGCTGCCCGCCAGCCGAACCCCGATGCGAGCGCCCTTCCAGGCGATACCCGCTCTATAGAGGCAGACTGCCTTTTGAACAGTTTCCCACTTCTCATAAAAGGTGCGGGCATATTGAGCGCCAGGCCGGGAGTCTTTCTTTGGTGTCCGCATGACATCATCCCTTCCTGCTAGGCTGAGGCGTGCGATATCTTGGCTGCATAGCGTCTCGGCCCCATCCTACCCGCAGCCGCGAGGGTTGGCAAGGAGGTGTACTCGTCCAGTACATTAGTGACACTAAGGAGGGCGCGCAAGGGCGAAGTCCTCCAGGAACTGCTTAGGCGTCTTATATCCCAGGGCCTGGTGGGGGCGCACGGTATTGTAGACGTGCTCCCAGGCCAGGGCCTCT
>DAOUEZ010000013.1:0-61613 GCA_034429995.1 Dehalococcoidia bacterium | reverse complement strand
GCCACCGCCTCCTCAGGAGCTTCCTCGCTCTCCTCAGCCACCGCCTCCTCAGGAGCTTCCTCGCTCTCCTCAGCCACCGCCTCCTCAGGAGCTTCCTTGCTCTCCTCAGCCACCGCCTCCTCAGGAGCTTCCTCGCTCTCCTCAGCCACCGCCTCCTCAGGAGCTTCCTCGCTCTCCTCAGCCACCGCCTCCTCAGGGGCTTCCTCGCTCTCCTCAGCCACCGCCTCCTCAGGAGCTTCCTCAGCCAACGGCTCTTCAGCGACCTCGGCCGCCAGCTGCTCTCGCATCTCGGGCGTCAACTGAGCTCCTAGGGCAGCCGCCGACTCGTCATCGAGCCCGACGGCTACTTCCTCCTGCGGGCGCTCCACCCCCTCCTGTCCCGGCAGGGCGAGGACCCCGCCGTTCTCATCGAAAACATATCCCATTTCCTCCGCCTGGGGCCGCGCCTGCTTGAGGCTTAGGCCCAGGCGATGGCGGTGGCGCTCGATGCGCACGATCTTCAGGGGCAGGGTGTCGCCTTCCTTCACCACCTCTTGGGGGTGAGCCACCCGCCGATCCACCAGTTCCGATATGTGGATCAGCCCCTCCAGGGGGCCCTCGATGCGGGCGAAGGCGCCGAAAGGCGCCAACTTAGTCACCTGGCCAGTGACGATCTGCCCCACCTCATACTTATCGATAAGTCCTTCCCACTGCTCGGGCTGAGCCCGACGCAGGCTAAGGGCGATCTTCTTGTTCTCCTGGTCCACCTTCAGGATATAGACATCCACCTCGTCACCCACCTGGAACATCTCATCGGGCGACTTACCCCTGTCCCAGGAGAGCTCCGAGAGATGAACCAGGCCATCGGCCCCTCCCAGATCGACGAAGATGCCAAACTCGCGGATGCTGGTGATCTTGCCGCGCTGGATCTCGCCCTCCCGCAGCTCGGCCAGCAGACGCTCCTTTTGCTGGGCCCGCCACTCCTGCATGGCCGCCCGCTCCGACAGGATGACCCGGTTGCGGCGGCGGTTAATCTCGATGACCTTAATGCGAAGGGTCTTGCCCACCCAAGAGGCCAAACCCTTCTCGCCCGACTCGTCGGAGGGGCGACCGAAGCGGGCGCCCGCCAACTGGGAGAGAGGCACGAAAGCATGCACCCCTTCCACGTCCACCAGGAGGCCGCCTTTGTTGAAGCCGGTCACTTCGCCTTCGAAGGTTGTGCCCTCCTCGTAGTACTGCTGGAGGAGACGCCAGCCCTTCTCGCCGCGGGCTCTATCGAGAGAGACGATGATCTGGCCCTCGAGGGTTTCCGGCTGAAGGACGGAGACGAGAACCTTGTCCCCTGGCTCAAGGGCTGCGGCACCCTCGGGGTGTAGGGATTGCATCTCATGGGGAGGGATGACGCCTTCGGACTTTGCCCCGATGTCGACTAGGATGCCGTCGCGGTCGGTCCCCACGACCACCCCTTCGATGATGTCGCCCCGCCGCAGTTGAGGATGACCGAGGGCCTCGTCCCCTAGCAGGTCCTCCATATTCTCGCTGGGCTCATCGCCCAGCTCGGCAGCGGGGCCACCGGTAGGATGATGCGGATCAGTGATCAAATCTGGGGTACCTCCCCTGTTGATTAAGAGCTGGCCTGGCAGCCGCTTCTCGTGTATCTCATTATAGCATAGCTTAGCCTTAAGTATAGGGGAAAATTTGGGGAAAAGGAAAGAGCCCCCTCTGTAGCGGGGGCTCTGGGAAGGTTCCTGGCAGCGGCCTATTTTCCGCAGGGGGTTGCCCCCCAAGTATCGTCAGCGCTGAGGCGTTTCACTTCCGTGTTCGGGATGGGAACGGGTGGTTCCACCTCGCTCTAGCCACCAGGAACCATACTTCGCCGGTCGGTATACAATGGCTACGGGCCGTGACTGTTGGGTCTCGACCCGCAACCCTTATTGCCGTGGTAGCGGGAGAGGGATTCGAACCCCCGACCTTCGGGTTATGAGCCCGACGAGCTGCCACTGCTCCATCCCGCGTCGAATACCAAAAGAACAGAGGTATGTCACCTTGAGAGCCCCTTATGGCAGGGGTGAGGGGACGGTCAAGCCCTCGGCCATTAGTACGGCTCAGCTGAAGGGATCGCTCCCCTTGCACCTGCCGCCTATATAGCGGGTAGTCTTCCCGCGGCCTTACCTCCCCGACAAGTCGGGGAGTGGGAGGCCTTATCTTGGGGGGGGCTTCGCGCTTAGATGCTTTCAGCGCTTATCCCGACCAGACATGGCTACTGGGCGATGCCGTTGGCACGACAACCCACACACCAGCGGTCTGTCCACCCCGGTCCTCTCGTACTAGGGGCAGCTCCCCGCAAGCCTCCTGCGCCCACCACGGATAGAGACCAAACTGTCTCACGACGTTCTGAACCCAGCTCGCGTGCCGCTTTAATGGGCGAACAGCCCAACCCTTGGGACCTACTCCAGCCCCAGGATGCGACGAGCCGACATCGAGGTGCCAAACCTGGCCGTCGATAGGAACTCTTGGGCCAGATAAGCCTGTTATCCCCGGGGTAGCTTTTATCCGTTAAGCCACGGCCCTTCCACGCGGTACCGTAGGATCACTTTGCCCGGCTTTCGCCCCTGCTTGGCTTGTGAGCCTCACAGTCAAGCTCCCTTATGCCAATGCACTCCACGGGTGATTTCCATCCACCCTGAGGGAACCTTTGGACGCCTCCGTTACTTTTTGGGAGGCGACCGCCCCAGTCAAACTGCCCACCAGACGCTGTCCCCGGCATTTCGCCAGGTTAGGAGGCAAACGAAGGAAGAGTGGTATTTCAAGGTTGGCTCCACCGCCCCCAAAAGGACGATTTCATAGCCTCCCACCTATCCTACGCATCATTAGCCCGCCTCCAGCGTCAAGCTGCAGTAAAGCTCCACGGGGTCTTTTTGTCCTGTGGCGGGTAGCCCGCATCTTCACGGGCATTGCAATTTCGCCGAGCCCCTCGTCGAGACAGCGCCCAGCTCGTGACACCTTTCGTGCGGGTCGGAACTTACCCGACAAGGAATTTCGCTACCTTAGGACCGTTATAGTTACGGCCGCCGTTCACCGGGGCTTCGGTTCGGAGCTTATTGGGCCCCCGCAAGATCAAAGACCTTGTGGGGTACCCCGTGACTCCTCCCCTTAACCTTCCGGCACTGGGCAGGTGTCAGCCCCTATACTTAGGGTTTCCCCTTAGCAGAGACCTGTGTTTTTGTTAAACAGTCGTCCGGGCCTGTTCTCTGCGGCCCCCGAAGTGCTCCAGACGCTAAGTCCTTCACCCTCAGGGGCACCCCTTCTCCCGAAGTTACGGGGTCAATTTGCCGAGTTCCTTAACGAGGGATCACTCGTCCACCTTAGGGCACTTACCCCAGCCTACCAGTGTCGGTTTGCGGTACGGGCACCGCCCTAGCTCGACGGCGAGGCTTTTCTGGCCAGCGTGGGCTCAGCCGAGTCGCTTTGACCGAAGTCTCTACTCCCCCCGACCCCTCCGCTTAACCTGGGGAGGGATTTACCTCTCCCCAGACGCCTACGGGTCAGGGACGCACCCTGTCCAGTTGGCGCGCTCAACCTACCCTCCTGGGTCACCCCGCGGTCTCAAACGCATCGGGCGGTGGTGCCGGAATAATAACCGGCTGTCCATCGCCATCGGGTATTCCCCTTAGGCTTAGGCCCGACTAACCCTACGCGGATGAACCTTGCGTAGGAAACCTTAGGCTTTCGGTGGGTGGGATCCTCCCCCACCTGACGCTACTCATGCCGGCATTCTCACTTCCGTCCGCTCCATCCCTGCCTTACGGCGAGACTTCAGCCGCTGGACGGAACGCTCCCCTACCGATGCATCCCCAAGGGGACGCATCCCACGGCTTCGGTGGCGGGCTTGAGCCCCGTTACATTTTCGGCGCAGGCCAGCATCGACCAGTGAGCTGTTACGCACTCTTTAAAGGATGGCTGCTTCTGAGCCAACCTCCTGGTTGTCTGGGCCGCCCCACATCCTTCTCCACTTAGCCCGCAAACTTAGGGACCTTAGCCGGTGGTCTGGGTTGTTTCCCTCTCGACCGTGAAGCTTATCCCCCACGGACTCACTCCCAGGGGTCGATGTCCTGGCATTGGTGGTTTGGTTGAGTTTGGTAAGCTTTTTGCCCCCTAGCCCATCCAGAGCCCTACCTCCAGGACACTTCCCTGAGGCTGCACCTCAATGCATTTCGGGGAGAACCAGCTATCTCCGGGTTCGCTTGGCATATCACCTCTACCCACAGCTCATCCAGTAGGTTTGCAACCCTAAATGGTTCGGGCCTTCACGAAGACTTAACCCCGCTTCACCCTGGCCATGGGTAGCTCACCCGGTTTCGGGTCAAATCCTGGCGACCAAATGCGCGCCCTATTCAGACTCGCTTTCGCTACGGCTCCGCAAGTTACCTTGCTTAACCAAGCCACCAAGACTTACTCGCCGGCTCATTCTTCAATAGGCACGCCGTCACCCTGGCCGAAGCCAAGGCTCCGACGGCTTGTGAGCACGTGGTTTCAGGAACTTTTCACTCCCCTTCCGGGGTGCTTTTCACCTTTCCCTCACGGTACTGGTTCACTATCGGTCATTGGGGGTATTTAGCCTTGGAGGGTGGTCCCCCCAGCTTCCCACAGGATTTCTCGTGTCCCGTGGTACTCAAGGTCAACAACCCGGGAGACTCATCCCCTTTCGCCTACGGGACGTTCGCCCTCTACGGTGGCCCCTTCCAGGGTCCTTCGGCTAGGGTTGAGTTTGGTAACTCCCTGGGGGCTCCACAGAGCCCCCCATCGCTGCCTTACAACCCCCCAGGGGCATAAAAGCCTGTGGGCCGTTATTTCCCCTGGGGTTTGGGCTTTTCCCCGTTCGCTCGCCGCTACTAGGGGAATAATCTCTTTTCCTCGGGGTACTTAGATGTTTCAGTTCCCCCGGTTCCCCTCCGCCTGAGGCGGATGGCCCGCCATTGCCTGCGGACCGGGTTTCCCCATTCGGGCATCCCCGGCTTAGCTGGCACGACAGCTTACCGAGGCTTTTCGCAGCCTTGCCGCGCCCTTCATCGGCCCCCAATGCCTAGGCATCCACCACGCGCCCTTAACATCTTGACCGACCCCTCACTCCTGTCACAAGGGGTTCTCGAAGGTGCTCCTCTGTTCTTTTGTTAAGGTGCTTTTGGGTGGCATCGCCACCCGGGCTGTGCTGCCATGCAAAACGGTCGGCTTGATGCTTTAAGCCGACCGCTCTGTGTGCATCAGCCCTAGTCTACTGTCTATTTAGTTGTTGTCAAGGCTTGGCGAATTTCCCAAAACCCCTTTTCTGGCCGACCGCCTTGGCTGGTGGAGCCGGGGGGATTCGAACCCCCGACCTCCGCCGTGCAAAGGCGGCGCTCTCCCAGTTGAGCTACGGCCCCTACCAACGACCCACTCTGGTGGGCCATCCTGGATTCGAACCAGGGACCTCGGTCTTATCAGGACCGCGCTCTAACCAGCTGAGCTAATGGCCCCTTAACCTCTGAATAGCGGAAGGAAAAGGTGAGCCTTTAACGATGGCCCCGAAAGGCACATCGATCGACCTAGGAGATCTGTTATCTCCCTAGAAAGGAGGTGATCCAGCCGCACGTTCCCGTACGGCTACCTTGTTATGACTTCGTCCCAGTTACCAACCTCACCCTAGGCGCCTGCCTCCCCGAAGGGTTGGCCCAGCGACTTTAGGTGCTGCCAGCTTCCATGACGTGACAGGCGGTGTGTACAAGGCCCGGGAACGTATTCACCGCCGTGTGCTGACCGGCAGTTACTAGCGACTCCGCCTTCATGCAGGCGAGTTGCAGCCTGCAATCTGAACTGAGGACGGCTTTAAAGGATTAGCTCCGGCTCGCGCCTTGGCGACCCATTGTACCGTCCATTGTAGCGTGTGTGTAGCCCAGGGCGTAAGGGCCATGCTGACTTGACGTCATCCCCGCCTTCCTCTGCGTTAAGCGCAGCGGTCTCGCCAGAGAAGTTTAACTGGCAACAGGGGTTGCGCTCGTTGCGGGACTTAACCCAACACCTCACGGCACGAGCTGACGACAGCCATGCAGCACCTGTGCCGGCTCCCGGACTTTACGGGTCGTCCCCCTTTCAGGTTTCTACTTCCGGCATGTCAAACCCTGGTAAGGTTCTTCGCGTTGCATCGAATTAAACCACACGCTCCGCCGCTTGTGCGGGCCCCCGTCAATTCCTTTGAGTTTTAGCCTTGCGGCCGTACTTCCCAGGCGGGACACTTAAAGCGTTAGCTACGGCACGGGAGGGGTCGATACCCCCCACACCTAGTGTCCAACGTTTAGGGCGTGGACTACCCGGGTATCTAATCCGGTTCGCTCCCCACGCTTTCGCGCCTCAGCGTCAGGGTAGGCCCAGAAGGCCGCCTTCGCCACCGGTGTTCCTCCCGGTATCTACGCATTTCACCGCTACTCCGGGAATTCCGCCTTCCTCTACCCCCCTCTAGTCCATCAGTATCCGGGGACCGCTCCCAGTTAAGCCGGGAGATTTCACCCCGAACTTAATGAACCGCCTACACGCCCTTTACGCCCAATAAATCCGGACAACGCTTGCCACCTACGTATTACCGCGGCTGCTGGCACGTAGTTAGCCGTGGCTTATTCGCAGGGTACCGTCAGATCTTCTTCCCCTGCAAAAGGGGTTTACGACTCGAAAGCCTTCTTCCCCCACGCGGCGTTGCTGCGTCAGGCTTTCGCCCATTGCGCAAGATTCCTCGCTGCTGCCTCCCGTAGGAGTCGGGGCCGTGTCTCAGTCCCCGTCTGGCTGATCATCCTCTCAGACCAGCTACCCGTCGTAGGCTTGGTAGGCCGTTACCCCACCAACTACCTGATAGGCCGCAAGCCCCTCCTCCAGCGCCCGAAGGCTTTCCTCCCGGAGAACTTCCCTCCGGGAACGCATACGGTATTAGCCCCTCTTTCGAGGGGTTATCCCCCGCTGGAGGGCAGGTTGCTTACGTGTTACTCAGCCGTCCGCCGCTAGGTACAAGGCCGAAGCCCTGTACCCCGCTCGACTTGCATGCGTAAGGCACGCCGCCAGCGTTCGTCCTGAGCCAGGATCAAACCCTCATCAGGTATTTCAATCCCGCTTACGCGGGATCGAAATCAAACGTAAGGGCCCACACTCTTCCTTCCGCTATTCAGTTGTTAAGGTGCCAGGTTCACCAAAAGGACACACTACAACAACAACTCGCGCTTGTCAATAGGCGCTGACAGCGCGGGCGCGTCGCAACCTGTTAATGAACCTCGAGCCAGTCCTACTATATACCGCTTGCCACCACCTGTCAAGGTCTGGATAGTGGGCGTCAACTGTCCTGCGTGGGCTGGCGACGGAACTTCAGGTGCAGGACCGTTCGTGTGCTCTCCCCCACCCTGGCCCGCTCGTCGATGCGGTGGCCGACCACCCAGGCGATGCCCCAGGAGGCGCACACCAGGGGCACGCCGTCTCGCTCGTCTCTGGGCACCTTGGCGTCCACCAGGTAGTCCTGGAGCTTCTTCTCGCCGCCCAGGCCCAGAGGCCGAAAGCGGTCGCCGCGGCGGCGACCACGGATTATTAGCTGGGCGCCCACCGCCTGGTAATCCAGGAAAGCTTCGTAGGGGTCGGCGCCGACCTCCACCCTCCGGCTAGGCAGAATCTCGGCCTCGATCAGCCAGCCAGCCACCGTCGTGTGGCCGGGTACGGCCAGCGGCGTCTCGGGGATGGGCCTAGCCTTGGCAGCCGCCTCCCGGCCCAGGGTCAGTCGCACGAATTCATCATCGACGGCGAAGGCCAGGCCGCCAGGCAAGGAGAGACGGCCGCTCGCCGGTTTGGCCAGGGCGTCGACCATGGAGCGGATGTGGGCGGCTTCGATCTGGCGGGCGTCGGCCAGAAGCTGCTGACAGGCAGCCTGCAAGAGGCGGTTTCTTATGGCCGGCGACAGGGCCGCCAGCTGCGAGCGCCGAAATCCCACGCTATCCTTGTCTTCGACGGCCAGGGCACGCCAGGAGGCCGCGGCGGTCTCCTCCAGATAGGTCAGATCGCTGACGGTGGCGGCGGCCAGACGAAGGAGGGCTCCCTCGATCTTGGGGTTGTAGCGGCGGAGCAAGGGCAGTAGCTCGTGGCGGATGCGGTTGCGCAGAGGCCCCAGCAGAAGGTTGGTGACATCCAGGCAGGGAGATAGCCCCTCCTCCTGACAGTAGCGCTCCGTCTCCCCTCGGCTCACCTCCAGCAGGGGGCGAACGAGGAGCAGGTCCTCGTGGCCGGGCAAGGGCCAGGAGGAGGAGGGCCTCATCCCCGCCAGGCCAGTCAGCCCGCTGCCACGGACGAGGTGCATGAGCACCGTCTCTGCCTGATCGTCGGCGGTGTGGCCGGTAGCGACCACATTGATGGACGCCTTCTCCGCCTGCTCAGCCAGGAAGCGATAGCGCAGCTCTCGCGCCGCCTCCTCCAGAGATAGGCGGTGCTGGCGAGCATGGGCCCGCACGTCGCCCCGCCCAAAGAGGAAGGGAAGACCGAGCTTGGCAGCCAAGCCGGAAAGGAACGCCTTCTCGGCCTCCCTCTCCGCCCGACGGCGCAGGCCGTGATCGAAGTGGGCCAGCCAAAGGTCGAGCTTCAGTCCGCCCGAGGCGGACAGGTGGGCCAAGGCCAGGAGAAGAGCAGTCGAGTCGGGGCCACCGGAGACGGCCAGCAGCGCCCGCTGAGCGGTGGAGAAGAGACCATGACGCTGGATGTAGCGAAGCACCCTCCGCTCGAGCCGCTGGCCAAAGCGACTGCGGGCTTGCGCTTCCGGATGACTCTGCGCCCTTTTGGACTTCATGACGCCTGTCAGGGAAACACTTGGGCGGCACCTAGCCGCCCAATTCCTTTCCAACTGCTGCCCATCAGGGTTCCCTTGACTACCGGCCGATGATGTCCTCCCACCAGCGGCCTTGCTGCTGCCCCTGCTCGGCCTGCGAGCCCTGATCCGCCTCTCCCTCGCCTTCGCTGGGGGCAGGGGTTGGAGCTGGCTGAACTATGATACCCGTCTCCCCGGGGCCCACCAAGCCCAGTTCGCGGCGGGCTACCCATTCGATGTACTCGTCGGAATTCAGATAGTCTCGCAGGGCGGACAAGCGGTGGTAGCGCTCCTCTAGCCTCTGCACCTCATCGCGAAGGCGGTCCTCGTCCTGCCCAAGCTGAACCGATTGGATAGCATTGCTAGCGGCGGTAAAGACGAGATAGACAACCACCACAGCGGTGACCAGCAGCACCAATCGCCTAGGCGATAGCCAGGAGCTACGACTCAGCGATCCGCCTCCTTGGCCACTAAAAGCTCACCACCAGTCGCCAAGTGTAGCACAACCTAGCAAACTCTTACAATAGCGAGGCCGCCGGTCTCCCCTACCCTGCCGCCTTCTGTCGCCCCTGGTCAGCCTCCAAGTGGCAGGTGTCGTTGAAGCCGACGACGATGATTCGGTCCTGGCCCATCTCCAGAACGCTCTTGGCCGCCAGGCTGTGGCGAAGGCGACGGAAGTCAGCGAGCTCCAACCCCAGGACGCGGCAGAGGAGAGTGATGATGACGAAGTTGTGAGTGACCGCCGCCACCGTCCCCTGCCCCTGGCGCTGGTGTATCCTTTCGATGGCCTGCCAGGCCCTCTCCTGCACGTCCAGCAGGCGCTCGCCCCCGGGCATGGCCTCATGAGCCACCTGGCCGCCCAGCCATAACTGAAGAAAGTGAGGATAGCGCTCGCCCACCTGCTGAAAGGTGAGGCCCTCCATCTGGCCGATGTCCATCTCGATGAGGCCTTCGTCGACCTCCACCTGCAGGCCGTGAGAGGAGGCGATGGGCTCAGCGGTAGCCAGGGCGCGTTTCAGGGGGCTGGAGTAGATGGCGGCGATCGGCTCGTCCTTGAGGGAGGTCGCCAACCGCTGGGCCTGCCAGCGCCCGTGCTCATTCAGCTCGACGTCGGCCCGACCGAAGGCCAGGCGGGCCTTGTTGGTATCCGTCTCGCCATGTCGGACGAGGATCAGGCGCATCGGCTTCCCCCAGGCCGTCCCTACCCCGGCTGCCCGTGGCGGCGCCAGGCCTGGACAGCAGGCGAGGTCTCCTCCAAGATGACCCTGCGGCGGTGGATGCGCAGAGGCGGCTCGCTGAAGCCCAGAGCCGCCGCCACCTGCTCGGCCCGACCCGAGCCCTGGCTATCGGTGCGCAGGCGCATCCCCAGAGTGCAGAGGCCATCGTCGAGGCCCTCTAGCCAGAGGTCGTGCACCAGGGAGCGCAGGTCGTAGCGGCGCACCTCCTTGTCGCGCTGATGCTGCCAGGGCAGCGATTCAGCCGCCAGAAGCTTAGCCAGCGCCTTCTGCACCTCCTCGTCCGACTGTTCGGTGGAGACATCGACCTCATATTCGGACCAGCGCACCTGCGACTGCAACGACGGCAGGCCTAGGCCGACCTCTTGCACCTCGCGGATGGCGATGCCCGCCGGAAGCTGCTGGCTAACGGCCTTGATGAAATCGTAGGGGGTGACCCGCCGCGAGAGATAGACGTCCAGGAGCTCGCCGGAGCTGGTGACGCCCACCGGCAGGGGAGCGGCCAAGGAGATGCGCGGGCTGGGGCTGTAGCCCTGGGAGTAGGCCAAGGGGATCTCCGCCCGCCGAAGGGCCCGCTCCCAGAAGCGCATGAGGTCCAGGTGGGTGATGTACTTGACCTCTTCGCCGCGGCAGAAGGTAACCCGAAGCCGTTGAACCTTCATCTACAGTCGCGTCACCAGTACGCGCTCGATCTTGCGACCGTGCATACGGGTGACCACCAGGCGCAGGCTGTTGTAGGAGAGCTTCTCCCCCTCGCGGGGGACGTGGCCTAGCTGGCTGAGGACGAAGCCGGCCACCGTCTCGTACTCGCCCTCTGGCAGGCCCAGCTCCAGTTCCTCGTTGGCGTCGTGGATGCTCATGCCGCCGTCCACCTGGACGGTGCGCTCATCCACCGCCTCGAACTCGCGCTCACCCGGGCGTAGCTCGTCGCCTAGCTCCCCCACGATCTCCTCCAGGAGCAACTCCATAGTGACGATGCCAGCCGTGCCGCCGTACTCGTCCACGACAACGGCCATCTGGTGGCCATCGCGCTGCATCTCCCAGAAGAGAGGACCGATGGCCTTGGTCTCCGGCACGTAGAAGGCGCGACGCATGCAGGTCTCGATGGGGCTGCCGATGCCCACCTCGTTGCGGGAGATGCCCCGCAGGACGTCCTTTATGCCCACGATGCCGGTCACGTTGTCGATGCCATCGCTATAGACAGGGAAGCGAGAGTGGGAGTGCTCGGCGAAGATGCGATAGAAGTCGCCGATGGTGGTACCCTTCTCCAGCCAGACCACCTCCGTGCGGGGCACCATCACCTCATTGACCTGCCGCTCGCGGAAGTGGAAGACGCGCTCCAGGATGGCCCCCTCCTCCTGGCGAAGGGCGCCTTCGCTGGTGCCGATGTCGATGAGCATGCGCAGCTCGCCCTCGGTGACGGTAAGGCGGCGAGGCTGCTTGGCCAGGCCGAGGAGGCGAGAGAGGGCATTGGGAACCAGGGCAAGAAGGCGAACGACCGGCGTAAGGAGAATGACAACCATCTCCACCGGTCGGGCGGCCAGCAGGGCATAACGCTCGCCGGCACGCACGGCGAGAATCTTGGGGGTCATCTCCCCAAAAATGACGGCCACCAGGGTCATGATGATAGGCGCCAGCACGATGCCCACCGCACCTAGCAGGTCTATGGCTATGGTCGTGCCGAGGGCGGTAGCGATAATGACGAAGGCGTTCTGGCCCAGGATAACGACGGCGAAGAAGCGATCCTCCTGGGCCCGCAGTCGCTCCAGGGCCTGCGCCCCCTTGCTGCCCTGCTCGGCCAGGTGGCGGGTGCGGATACGCTCGGAGGCAAGGACCACGGCCTCGGCGCTGGTGAAGAAGGCGAAAAGGAGGAGGCTTATGGCGAGGGCGACGAAGTTGACAACGAGAATTCCGCCCCCCAGGGACAGCGATTCCTGGTGGGGAAAGTCGAGGGCCGCCCCGAACGGCCCGCCTATGTACATTGCTAGAGGTTCAGCCCCTTTCCGAAGGGTCGCCGGCGGTCGCCTGGGGAAAGAACGAATCGGCGATGCCAGGCCGCCGACCCATGGTGATCATAGCACATTGCCCTCGGGTTTCAAAGAAGAGAGAGCAGTCTCGCCTACTGGCTGCGAGGGGTGACGTTGGCCCGCACCCAGGCCACGATGTCGTCGGTGGAGGCGCCGGGCCCGAAGATGGCGCGGAAGCCTATTTTCTGGAGGGCATCCACATCCTCCTGGGGGATGATGCCGCCAGCGAGAAGGACAACGTCGTCCAGGCCGCGCTTCTTCATCTCGTCTACCACGCGCGGGAAGAGTTCCATGTGCGCCCCGGAGAGGATGGACAGCCCGACGAGGTCCACGTCCTCCTGGAGGGCTGCCTCGGCGACCATCTCCGGCGTCTGGCGGAGACCGGTGTAGACCACCTCCAGGCCGGCGTCGCGCAGGGCCCGGGCCACCACCTTGGCCCCGCGGTCGTGGCCGTCCAGGCCGGGCTTGGCAATAATGACCTTGACCTTATCTTTCGTCATAGCCACCTCGTTCGACAGCTCGTTGCCCTACCCGCCTGCCTCCAGCGCTTGCTTGAGCTTGGCCATCTCCTCCTCCACAAACTCCTCCAGCGTGCCCCGCGACATGATAAGCCTCTCCATGACCCAGGTGACGAGTGCGCCTATGACCGGCCAGGCCGGGCCATACAATATTATCTGGGTGATCTCGGTGCCGCCGTCTGCCAGGGGCCGGAAGCGATAGCCCCCACCCATGACGGCCACGGGCTTCATCTTCCACTCGAAGCCCGCCGGCTCCATCTTGGTGATGACGCCCTTGACGGCACTCCGGCGCCCCTTGACCTCCTGCACGAAGCGGAAGGTGGCGCCCAGTGCGGGCGGCCCTTCGGATGTGCGCTGGTACTCCTTGTGGGCCTCCGGCCACATCTCCACGTAGTGCTCGTCGAAGCGCATGAACCATTCCATGACCTTGGCCGGGGGGGCCGTCGTGCTGATGGTCTTGGAGATCTCGATCATTGTTCGTCCTCCGTGCTCGCTACTTGCCGAATAGCTGCCGGGCGGCTCAACCGTGCCAGGGCCTCAGTCCGGCGGCTGGGCCAGTTCCACCAGCACGCCGTTGGTGGAGCGGGGGTGAAGGAAGCAGATGCGTCCCACCAGACCCTGACGCGGCTCCTGGTCGATGAGCTCAACGCCCTTGGCTTTAAGGTCGGCCAGGTCCTTGTCGATGTCGTCGGTCTGCAAGCAGATGTGGTGCAGGCCCTCGCCCCGCCGCTCGATGAAGCGCCCCACGGGAGTGTCCGGGCCGAGGGGCTCCAGGAGCTCGATCTCGCTCTCGCCGATGGTCAGTACGGCAGCCTTCAGGCCCTGGTCCTCCTGCGTCGCTTGCTCGTGGACAGACAGGCCCAGGGTGTCACGATAGAAGCGCAGGGCCTCGTCCAGGTCTTTGACAGCGATGGCCACGTGGTGGATCTTCTGAATCACCCTAATTTCCCTCCTTGCCCTAGATGACCATGAACTCTTTTTGCTCGCCGAAGACGCGGCGGCCCAAAGGTCTTTGACAATTTGATTGCCCTCTGCGGGTTAAAATCCGCAGGGATGTTTCATTCGGCCCATCCTAGAAGACCATAAACTCTTTCTGCTCGCCGAAGACGCGGCGGAGCACGTTGCAGATCTCGCCCAGGGTCGCGTAGTTCTCCACGCACTCGATAAAGATGGGCATGGTGTTCTGATCGCCGGCGGCCACCTCCTCCAGCGTGGCCAGTAGCTGCCGCACCCTGGGCTCGTCGCGGCTGGCCCGCACCTGCTTCAGCCGCTCGAACTGGCGCTCAGCCACCGCCGGGTCGAGCCGGAACCTGCCCTCCAGGGGCGGCTCCTCCGTCTGGAACTTGTTGAGCCCGACCACCGTGCGGCGGCTGGCCTCGATCTGCTTCTGTATGCGGTAGGAGTTCTCCTGGATCTCCCGCTGGGGAAAGCCCTGCTCGATGGCCGCCAGGGCACCGCCGATATCATCGATGCGGTCGAGGTAGCGCTGGGCCTCCTCTTCGATGCGGTCGGTGAGCTCCTCCAGGTAGTAGGAGCCGCCCAGGGGGTCGACCACGTCGGCGGTGCCGCTCTCGTAGGCGATGAGCTGCTGGGTGCGCAGGGCGATCTGCACCGCCTTCTCGCTGGGCAGGCAGAGGGCCTCATCCATGGAGTTGGTGTGCAGCGATTGGGTGCCGCCAAGGACGGCCGCCAGGGCCTGAAGGGCGGTGCGAACGATGTTGTTCTCCGGCTGCTGAGCGGTGAGGGTGGCCCCGCCGGTCTGGGTGTGGAAGCGTAGCATCATGGAGCGGGGGTCCTTGGCCCCGAAGCGGTCGCGCATGATCCTGGCGTAGAGTCGGCGGGCAGCGCGGAACTTGGCCACCTCCTCCAGCAGGTTGGTGTAGGCAGCGAAGAAGAAGGACACCCGAGGGGCGAAGCTGTCGATGGCCAGGCCAGCATCCAGGGCCGCCTGAATGTAGGCGATGGCGTCGGCCAGGGTGAAGGCCACCTCCTGCACGGCGGTAGACCCTGCCTCTCGCATGTGGTAGCCGCTGACGCTGATGGTGTTCCAGGCGGGGAGATTGTCCTTGCACCAGGCGAAGGTATCGGTGATGAGACGCATCGAAGGACGGGGCGGGAAGATGTAGGTGCCGCGGGCGATGTACTCCTTGAGGATATCGTTCTGGATGGTACCGCCGATCTTGCTCAGGTCGGCCCCCTGCTTCCTGGCCATCGCCACGTACATAGCGAGAAGGATGGCAGCGGTGGCGTTGATGGTCATGGAGGTGGTCACCTTCTCCAAGGGGATCTCCCGGAAGAGGATCTCCATGTCGGCCAGGCTGGAGATGGCTACCCCCACCTTGCCCACCTCCGCGCTGGCCTGCGGGTCGTCGGAGTCGTAGCCGATCTGAGTGGGCAGGTCGAAGGCGACCGAGAGGCCGGTCTGGCCCTGGGAGAGGAGATAATGATAGCGGCGGTTTGTCTCCTCGGCGGCGCCGAAGCCAGCGTACTGGCGCATCGTCCACAGGCGGCCGCGATACATGTTGGGCTGGACGCCGCGGGTGTAGGGGAACTCGCCGGGGTAGCTCAGCTTCTCCTGGTAGTCCCAGTCGTCGAGGTCTTCCGCCGTATAGAGAGTGCCCACCTCCTGACCGGAGCTGGTCTCGAAGGGGTCATCCCGCTCCGGCCGGCGCTCAAGGGTGCGGGCCAGGGTGCTATCCTTCCATTCTTTCTTGCTTCTACTGGGCACATCACCCTCCTGCCAGGATTCGTGTGCTACCTTCGCCTCAGGCAGAGGGAAAACCTGCGGCGAAAGTGTAGCGCAGGCAATAGGGAGAGTCAATTTGGAACCCTATTCAATGATAGACCACGGGCATGCTATACTGGCCCTCGAATAGACTCATGCTCAGGAATCGGCCGCTAGGTGGTTGCATGGGATCGACCTCAGAACGCCTGCCCTCCGTTGTCGCCCTCGGTGCGCCCGCAATGGCTTCTCGGTAGGGGCCGCCCCTGTCCATGCCTTCTCCATCCGAACAAGAAGACCGCCCAGTGAAGGAGACCGCCTCCTTGAGAAACTGGCTGCTGCTAGGCGGCTCCGCGGCCATTTGCGCCCCCGCCCCCATCCTCCGCCTTCTCCTTGTCACGGGGGTCGTCGGAGATCTGGCAAGCGTACCGTCGGTGCTGATCTTCGGCGGCTCCATTGTAGCCGCCGCCTTCCTGATCACCTGGGCGTCGGAGACCGCCGAGAAGGACATCTCCCAGGGCCTGGCCCTGGCGGCCATCGCCCTCATTGCCGTCCTGCCTGAGTATGCGGTGGACCTCTACCTAGCCTGGACGGCGCCCGGCAACGAGGAGAATGCCCAGCTTGCTACGGCCAACATGACGGGGGCCAATCGTCTTCTGGTGGGCGTGGGCTGGCCGATGGTGTTCTTCCTGTACTGGCTGGTCACGAGGAAAGGCGCCCTGCGCGTTAGCGGCCACGACACCTCTCTGGGCCTCATCTTCCTGGGGGCAGCCACCCTCTATAACTTCGTCATCCCCGTCAAGGGCAACATATCTCTGATCGACTCGGCCGTTCTCTTCAGCCTTTTCGGAAGCTACATCTACCTGGTTTCGCGGATGCCTGCGCGCGAGCCGGAGCTGGTGGGGCCTGCTCTCACCCTGGGAGGCTTGCCCAGGAGACGACGCCGGGGCATGGTCACCCTCCTCTTCCTGTATGCCGCCCTGAGCATCTTCTCCGCCGCCGAGCCCTTCGTCGAGGGACTGAAGGACATAGGCGAGCAGCTAGGCATCAGCGAATTCGTCCTCATCCAGTGGTTTGCGCCCCTGGCTTCGGAGGCCCCCGAGCTCACCGTGGCCGCCATCCTGGCCTCGCGGGGTCGGGCCCTTGCCGCTATGGTCATGCTCATCTCTTCCAAGGTGAACCAGTGGACGCTGCTCATCGGCAGCCTGCCGGTGGCCTATAGCATCTCGGGCACCGACATCGGACCGCTGCCCATGGACTCCCGCCAGGCGGAGGAGGTCTTCCTGACCGCCGCCCAGTCAGCGTTCGCTGTGGCTATCTTCGCCAGCCTGAGCATCTCCTCCCGAGAGGCGTTTCTTCTCCTGGGGCTATTCGGCACCCAGCTCTTCTTCACCGACCCCGCTGTGCGCTACGGCTACGGCGGGGTCTACCTGTTACTGGCCGCTTTCGTCCTCTTCCAGGACCGGCACACCCTGCCCATCGTCTTTCGAGACGCCAGGCAGCCGAGCGGCAAGGCGCCGACCATGTCGACAGGTCCGCCAGGGGACTCGAAGGCGAGAGGGCGGACGAAAAAACCGAGCCGTTAGGCCCGGCCATGCGCTTAGCTCAACAACCGTGGTGGGCGATAGAGGATTCGAACCTCTGACCTTCTCTGTGTAAGAGAGACGCTCTTCCGGCTGAGCTAATCGCCCCCTCCAGGAATCTTATCCCCGCCAAGTTAGGCGGTCAAGCCAAGGGGCCCGGCCGCCTCAGCAGCCGCACCTCAACGGTATTTGACCGACCTCTCCCACAGGTCCCAGGCCCACTTGATGACGGTGCTGTGGCAGAAAGCCACAGTGGTAGCCAGAAAGGCGGCGGCGAGGAAGGGCGCGATACCGTGCTCCAGGAGCCAGTCACCGACGAGCATACCGACGAATGAATTGGGGTCTTGAGGTCCTGAGGGCTCTAGTATCTTACCGCCTTGCCGTATCTCTCCCGCAGCACCGTCTTCAAAACCTTCATCGCCGGATTCCGGGGCAGGGCATCGATGAAATCGACCGACCTGGGCTTCTTGTAGCTGGCCAGGCGCCCCTTGCAGAACTCGATAACCTCCTCCTCGGTCAGCGTTTCCCCCGCCTTGGTAACCACGATGGCTTTGACGTTCTCGCCCCACTGCTCATCGTGGACGCCGATGACCGCCGCCTCCAGGATCTTCGGGTGCTTGAAGAGGACCTCCTCCACCTCCGCCGGATAGATATTCTCGCCGCCGCTGACAATCATGTCCGTCTTGCGGTCCACAACGTAGAAGAAGCCTTCCTCATCCTGGCGGACGGCATCACCTGAGTGGAACCAACCGTTCCTGAAGGCCGCGGCCGTCGCCTCTGGGTTATTGTAGTATTCCTTCATGATCGTGCGGCCGCGATAAACGGCTTCCCCTACCTCGCCTACTGGCACATCCCTGTCCTCCTCGTCCACCACCCGTATCTCGACGAAGGGAAGGGCTCTGCCCACCGAGGCCACCTTTCGCTCCGCATCCGAAGGCCTTAGCATGGAGACCATCGCATTCGTTTCCGTCTGGCCAAAGCAGTCGAAGATCTTCACCTGGGGGAAGGCTTCCATGATCCGTCTTCGCAGGTCGGTGGGCAGGATGGCCGCGCCTGAGAACCAAGCCTTCAGAGAACTGGTGTCGTACTTGTTCAGGTCGGGCATTTGCAGCAGGAAGTTGGCCATGGCAGGGATCAGGAGAACCGAGTCGCACTTCTCCTGCTCCAGGAGCTGCATCACCTCCACCGGATTGAAGACTTGGGTGGGCAAGATGACCGTCGCTCCAAAGAGGAGATAGGCGAGGCACATGCCAAAGGAGGCTAGATGAAAGATGGGAGGGGCAGCGCAAGCTCGCCAGACCGACATGTCACCGAGATCGGGTTCGCGGCTAACCTCAAGGGTGGCCAGAGTCCAGAGCATAACCTGACCCTTATGGGTAAGGACGGCTCCCTTGGGCCTGCCGGTGGTTCCGGCGGTGTACATGATGAAGGCGGGGTCGTCCTCCTCCACCAGGACGAGCGGTTCATCGTCCGGATACTTCTGGAGAAGGCTCTCGAAGTGAAGCATCCCTTCCACCGGCTTCTCAGTCACCGAGATGTACTGTTTAACCTGGGGGAGGCCCTTCTGAATCCCCCTGATGGTGCCAACGAAGGTCTCCCCCAGGACGAAAGCCACGGCATCGGCATTGTTGACGATATACTTGATCTCCTCGGGGTGGAGGCGAAAGTTCAGGGGAACGGCTATTGCGCCCATTTTGGCCAGGGCGAAGTAGGCCTCCAGGTACTGGTTGCAGTTGAAGAGAAGGATGGCTACCTTCTCCCCCTTCTTGATTCCAATATCCATGAGGGCATGAGCCAGGCGATTGACGCGGGCGTTAAACTCACCATAGGTCAGGCGTGTATCGCCGAAGACAACGGCCTCTCTATCGGGGAATTTGCGGGCGTTGCTGGCAACCAACTCCCCCAGAAGCAGCCTCTTTGCTAACGCCTCTGCGATCGCCTCTCTTGATTGCATGGCCTACCTCCGTCAGAACCGGCGCCATCAAGCTTGCCTCGCCCCTCCTGTTGCTCTCGCGTCCGCAGGAAGTCCACCCCCCTTGTGCCTTTGGCGCCAGTAGTAGCGTCCCCATCCTACCCGCAGCCGCGGGGTTTAGCAAGAAGCGGGGCACCGGGCTAGGGCCAGCCCATCGCCACCACGAGCCTCACGAGGGCGTTGGCTACCGCCAGAGCGGCCAAGCCTATTATAATGGCAAAGCTGGGCTGGCTTCCGTTGCGGAGGGGTGAGTTGTATGTCTGAGGAAGAAAAGCTTCGAGAGATCGAGACGCTACAGCAAGAGCACGAGAGGCTGGCTGCTCAGTTCTTGAGCCGCTACCCCGAGGTGGCTGAGAGACGAACGACCTTCGGCCTGCCCCTCAAGCCTCTCTACACACCCCTGGATGTCGCCGACAACGACTACGTGCGCGACCTGGGCTTCCCCGGCGGCTACCCGCTTACCCGCGGGGTGAGACCCTTGGGTTATCGCACGAAGGAATGGACGCGGCGGCAGGTGGTGGGGCTGGGTACAGCCGAGGAGACGAATG
Source organism: Dehalococcoidia bacterium (assembly GCA_034429995.1). GTDB lineage: Bacteria > Chloroflexota > Dehalococcoidia > SM23-28-2 > SM23-28-2 > SM23-28-2. The sequence goes on along the minus strand of DAOUEZ010000013.1, from coordinate 42,172 downwards.
AGAGGCTGCGCTACCTGTTCCAGCAGGGCCAGACGGGCTTCAGCGTGTGCGGCATGGGCTATGCTCCCTACGAATCCAGCGATGAGCGCTCGCTGGGGATTCTAGGTCGTGGCGGCGTCTGGATCGACACCCTGTACGACATCGAGACCCTGTTCCAGGGTATCGATATGGAGCAGATCACGATCAACCAGATCGGTGAGTCGGTGGCGATCTTCGCCATGATCCTCTCGGAGGCCCGGCGGCAGGGCATTCCCTTTGCCAACCTGCGGGGCACCATTCAGAACGTGGTCTTGCCGGGCGGTGAGGGGCCGGACCTGCGGGGCAACCACGGCGTGGATGTGGTCGAGTACTGCTGCCACCATCTGCCTCGCTGGAATCACACCAGCGTATCCGCTCGCGACATCCGCGAGCAGGGCATCTCCTCGGTGCAAGAGATCGCCATTGGCATCTACGGGGGAGTGAGCACAATCAGGGCGGCTCTGGCACGAGGGATCGACATTGATGTCGTAGCCCCTCGCTTGACGTTCTTCCTGAGCGCCGAGGACGAATTCTTGGAGGAGGTGGCCAAGTATCGGGCGGCGCGGCGCATGTGGGCCCGCCTGATGCGCGATCGGTTCGGCACCAAAGACCCGCGCTCCTGGCTGATGCGCTTCCACGTCCAGACCTCGGCCATCAGCCTCACAGCCCAGCAGCCGCTGCAGAATATCATTCGCTCCACGATCCACGCCCTGGCCGCCGTGCTTGGTGGCGCCCAATCGATGTCGGTCAACTCCTTTGATGAGGTCCTCGCCATCCCCACCGAGGCGGCGGCCATCCTCTCCCTGCGCACTCAGCAGATCATCCTCCACGAGACAGACGCGGCCGCCGTGATCGACCCGCTGGGAGGATCTTACTGCATCGAGGCCCTGACCAACCAACTGGAGGATGAGGCGGGAAAGCTCCTGGCCCACCTAGAGGCGATGGGTGGGGAGAAGGCCTGGGCTTACATATGGGAAGAGGCCCACCAGGCGGGCTACCGCCGCCAGCAGGCCATCGATAGAGGTGAAAGGGCGGTGGTAGGGGTTAACTGCTACGTGATGGAGGAAGAAGAGGAGAAGGCATTGGGGCTGGATGTCGGCCAGGTCTTCGAGTACGACCCCACCTGGCGGGACAAGCAGATCGCCCGCCTGGAGAAGGTGAAGCGGGAACGCGACGCCCAGAAGCTCGAGGCGGCCAAGAAGCGGCTGGCGGAGGCGTATAAAGCCAGGGAGAATATCATCGAGCCGATGATGGAGGCGGTGCAGGCCTATCTGAGCATCGGCGAAATCGTCGAGGTGCTGGCGGCAGTGCACGGCCTGGACGAGCTGGAGAAGCGCCACGGCTTCTATTTGAGCTTCCTCTACTAGAGGGAACTGTGACAGAGGAAAGGAAGATCCGCTTTCTGCTGGTGGCCGATTCCCCCGGTCACACTACTGGCTACTACGTGGTGGCCAGGGCCCTGCGGGAGGCCGGCATCGAGGTGATCCTGGGCGGCTTTCAGCAGCCGTCAGGCATGGTGGAGGCGGCGGCCCAGGAAGACGTGGACTACATCGGCTACCGCATCATGGACCGCGAGCCGCGCATTGTTGTCTCCCTGCTGATGGAGCGGCTGAAGGAAAGGGGATTGGAGCACGCCCAGGTGGTGGTGGGAGGCATCATCCCCAGGGACGACGTTCCCAAGCTCAAGGCCATGGGCGTGGGGGAGGTCTTTCGGCCGGGAGCCAAGCTGGCGGACATCGTGGCCTATGTGAAGGGCCACGCCCCCAGGAGCGCTGGATCAGCTTGACGTCGCACGAACTGAGCGGCCGATTGCCAACGGACAGATTGGGGGAACTGCGTCCCATCTTCTACCCGCGGGCGCTGGCGGTGGTGGGCGTGTCGAGAGACGAGAGGAAGTTTGGCGGCCTCTTCTTGCAGGCCCTGCTGGACTTCGGTTTCAAGGGGAAGATCTACCCTGTCAATCCAGAAGGGACGGAGATCCTTGGGCTGAAGACATATCCGACCGTTCGGGATGTCCCTGAGCCTGTCGACCTGGCTGCCATCATGGTGCCGGCGCCCCTTGTCCCCTCAGTGCTCGAGGACTGCCTTGCCAGGGGCGTGAAGGGTGCTGAGGTCTTCACCTCAGGATTCGCGGAGACCGGGAACGAGCGGGGGAGGGCCCTCGAGCGCGAGCTCACGCTCATTGCACGACGAGGCATCCGGATCGTGGGGCCTAACTGCTTCGGCATCTACTGCCCCGGGAGCGGCCTTACCCTTCTCCCGGGCGGTGACTTCCCCAGGGATAGCGGTCCCGTCGCCTTCATCTCTCAGAGCGGTGGTCACGCCGTCGAGTTCGCCCGGGAGGCCAAGGGGCGAGGGATCCACTTCAGCAGGGTCATAAGCTATGGTAATGGCTGCGATCTGAACGAGGCTGATCTCCTTGAGTACATGGCCCAGGATGACGAGACCAAGATCGTGGCCATGTACATTGAAGGCCCCCGCGAGGGAAGGCGGTTCGCGCAGCTCGTCAGAGATCTGGCCCCACGGAAGCCGGTCATCATCTGGAAGGCGGGGCTCACCCGGGCAGGGGAAAGAGCGGTACACTCTCATACCGCGTCCCTGGGAGGGGAGGAAGCCGTCTGGGACGCCCTCTTCAAACAGACCGCCGCCGTCCCCGTCCGCGGCCTAGAGGAACTGGCCGATACTGTCCTCGCCTTTCTCCATCTGCCTGCTTCCACGGGCCGGCGGGTGGGGGTGATTGGCGGAGGGGGCGGCATCAGCGTCGCCGCTGCCGACGCCTGCGATCGTGTGGGCCTGGAGGTCCCTCCGTTTGATGACGATGTTCAGCAGAAACTGCGGGAAGTCCTCCCCGCCGCCGGCACCAGCGTCAGAAACCCTGTGGATATTGGGGCACCGCTGATACCGCCCCAGGCCTTCCAGCGCGTCCTGGAGAGCGTCGCCTCCGCCGATTGCGTCGACACGATCATCGCTACACAGGCGATGTTCTACGTCCTCGGGGGAACACTCGGGCCTCCGCCTAGCGAACGGGGGCGCTTCCTCCAGAGTCTCATCGAGGCTCCAGCGAGAGTGAGAGACAGATTCGGAAAGCCTATTGTCATTGTCCTGCCGGTGGGAGGCGACGAACTGGAGATGGTCGAGGCCGAGCAGGGGCGGAGGGAGATAAGGGACCAGTACCTCAGCATGAGGATCGCCTCGTACCCTACGCTGGAGCGGGCAGCGAGGGCCATAGCCAACGTAGCCACCTACTATGCGAAGGCCGTCCAGGCGCAGGCGGCGACCTGAGCGGCATGTGGCCGCGCCCAGGGGTCGCCCCCTAGTCCCTGAACGAGATTACGTCGCCGAAGTACTCGTACTCGCCCTTGCCGTCCACCACCGTAGCCCTCAGCATCTTCATGGCTTCGAAGGACAAGTGGTCTGTGGGGCTGAGAGTCACGGTGACCCCTGGCAAGGTGAAATCGGGCTGGTAGTCCTCGAAGGAGGAGTGGATGGCATCCATCAGGCCCTCTCGTGTCAGGTTATCACAGGTAGCGCGCAGGGCCTTGACGGTGAATTCCGCCGCCCCTTGGCCGATGAGGGTGAATGTACCGGGAGCCACGTCACCGTACTCTTGCATGATCCGGTGGTGCTCAGCTATCGCTGGGTCATCGGTCCAGTCCGTCAGCTTCATGGCCTGGAGAGTAATGACCCCTTCCATGGCCTCCGGCGGGGCATACATGAACATGATAGGATCAGAGTTGACGTAGCCGATGAAGAACTGGATATCCCAGCCCATCTGGTAAGCCGCCTTGATGGCCTGAGCACAGTGGCCTGGGATGCAAGCGCCGTGCACCACTTCTACGCCAGCGTTCTTCAGGTTAGTGACCTGAGAGCGGATATCGACGGCGGTGGACTCATAGCTTTGCTCGGACACCAGCTCGTTCTTATCGGGATCGAGGCCGTTCTTCAGACCGGCCAGCTCGTCCTTGCCGTAGTCGTCGTTCTGGTAGAAGATGCCCACCTTCTTGCCGGGCAGGTTCTCGGAGATGTACTTGCCGACGATCGTCCCCTCAACGTAGTAGTCCGGCAGGATGGCAACCGACCAGGGGTGCGCCTCGGGGTCCGCGGCCCACTTGTGGGCCCCAGTCATGATCCACAAGTCGGGTATTCCCTCCTCGTTCAGATACTCCCAGACGGCCGAGTGGGCGGCCGTCCCCAGGTTAGCGACCATGGCGAACACCTTGTCCTGCTCCACCAGCTTGCGGGTGGCCTCGACGGCGTGGGCCGGGTCGTACTGATCATCCTCTATCTTCAGGACGATCTGGCGGCCGCAGACGCCCCCTTCCTCCGCATTGACGTACTTGAAGTAGGCTTTGGTGCCCGCGATGACAGGAGCGTACACTGCCCCATAGGTGCCGCTAAGGGCGAAGTGGCTGCCCAGGATTATCTCTGTGTCGGTGATGCCGGGAACCTCGCTCACGGCGGCCGGGGTGCCGGTGACCGCAGCGGTAGGTGTGCCAGCGGGAGTTCCCTCCTCTTCCTCCTCCTCGCAGGCCACTGCCAGCACCAGCAACAGCGCTGCTAGGGCGAGGAAGATCAGCGAGAATTTTCCTAGCTTCCATATAGCCACATCAGCCTCCTTTGTTGTCGACATGCTGAACAATCGGGGCAGCCCCATGCTACTCGCAGGCGCGGGGGTTGGCAAGGGGAGAGCTTGCCTACTCCGAGCGCATCGCCACCACGAACCAGGCGATGGCGTTGGGAAGGGACTAGCCTTTCGGCCTCAACTCGAACAGCCGCACCGGTCCTCGAAACCCCCTAGCGCCGTCTCGTCCCGTTCCGAGAACAGGAACCCTTTACCAGGCGCAAGGCCTCGCACGACGATGGGGGGACGGTATTTCGCGGCCAGCAAAAAGACAGGGTCTGCGCTGTCACACTTTCGAAACGATTTTCTTTCTCGGGCCGCCGTAACCTTAGCTTGTAGGCGATACAAAGAGAGCCTCATCTGGAAGCTTGGCGCTCATCCGCTGCCTGCTTGACCCACGAGGAAACGGATGGAGGATTGACAGGCTGCAACGTGAACCGGGGAGGTGAATCGACCATGAGTGAATCGGCAAACGACTACGAAGATCTGCTGGAGGAAGGCGAACACCGCTGGCGCAATCGCCTTATTGGCCTCGTGGTGCTCGCAGCGTTGGTCGCGGCGGGTGCCTACGCACTGTGGGCCCTGGTGCTGAGCGGTGAGGGTTCGTCCGGGGAGGAAACCCAGACGGCGACGGTGGGGCGAGGCTCCATCACGAACACGCTCAGCACCAGCGGCGTCGTCGCTCAGTCAACGGCGGACCTTTCGTTCGGCCAGTCCGGGCGTATCACAGCCGTGAACGTCACCCTTGGGCAGGAGGTCAACCAGGGAGACGTGCTCGCCGAGATGGAGTCAGACGAACTTCAGAGCGCCCTAGTAACCGCCGAAGTGAACCTTGCCTCCGCCCAGGCGAAGCTCGACGAGCTCCTCGAGGGCCCCAGCGAGTCCGACCTCGCCTCGGCCGACCAGACCCTCTTGCAAGCGCAGGCGAACTACGATCAGACCGAGGGCGCTCTGGAGGACCTACTAGACGGGCCTTCCGAGACTGAGCTGCGCTCGGCTGAGCTGACCGTGGCTTCAGCGGAGTCGCAGCTAGCCAAGGCGGAGGAGTCGCGCAGCAACCTGTATTCAGCAAGCGGCGATGCAGTGGCCGCCGCCGAACAAGCCGTGAGTAAAGCGGAGGATGCGCTGTGGAACGCCAAGCGCACGGCCGCCAACGCTACGATGAACTCCCCGTGGCCCAGCCTTGAACGCGCGAATTCTAGGATCCTGCCCTCGCTGTAGACGGCGACGTTCACGCCCCAGCCTGGCAACGGAGGTAGTAGAACAAATGTTATGGCGCGCTCGGCGGGACTCGAACCCACGACCTCAGCCTCCGCAGGGCTGCGCTCTATCCAAACTGAGCTACGAGCGCGCTACTTGACCGAACCTAGCGCCGGCAGAACGCCGGCGTACTGCTTTCGAGCTTGGTGCCGAAGGTGGGACTTGAACCCACACGTCCTTGCGGACACTACGCCCTGAACGTAGCGCGTCTGCCATTCCGCCACTTCGGCGCTATCCGGACACCCGGCGATGGTGGGCGGTGCAGGGTTTGAACCTGCGACCTCTTGCGTGTGAAGCAAGCGCTCTCCCGCTGAGCTAACCGCCCCCCGCCGTGCGCCCAAATTCTACCGCCCAGGCCAGAGGGAGTCAAGCAATGGGCGCCCGCCGCTGACTTACAAGGCTAAGGCCCATCGCCTCTGCGACGGGCCTTAGGGCGGAATCATCGATCTTCAGGCGCTGGTGGCAGCGGAGGGATTCGAACCCCCGACCTAGGGCTTATGAGTCCCCTGCTCTACCACTGAGCTACGCTGCCACCCTGGGTTGCGAGCCCACCTTCGCCGGCAGCCTCGGCCGAGACGAATTATATCAAGAGGCAAGACCCTTTTCAATGTCCGTGGGGAGCCGCTCATGGTGAGCTTGTCGAACCATGACCCCCGCTTCTTCGACAAGCTCAGGATGAGTGGCCAGAGGCCGTCTGACCCTCCATCTCTCACCTAGACTGAAACACTACAGTAACACTTCAAGGCTTGTTGGGGTTCTCGCTGGCAGGCCCCATGTACAGGTCGTCGTAGTAGACGTCGGCCTCCGCTGGAGCAGGGCCCGCCTCCTTATCATCGTAGCGAACCTCGAACAGAACGCGAATCTTGGAGAAGTCCTCCGGCGCAGCTCCCCAGAATTGCTGGAAATCTTGGCTGATATTGCGCTCGAAGTAGACCCACTCGCCAGGGCGTGGCTCCCCCTTGCCAATAAAGACGAAGTAGGCATTGGCGATGGCGAAGGGCTCCTCGCTAATGCCTGCCAGGGGGTAGCGCATCTGGTGGTTGGGGTAGTCGCCAGGCAGATTGGCGACATCGAAGGCAATGACAACGAACTGAAGGTACTGCTTGGAGGTGCCCCTGGTCCAGTTCTCCACACGATAATAGCCTGACATCAGCTCGGGAAACTGCTCGGGCAGTACCTCCTGGACGAGGTAGAACACCTTCGCGTGCCCCTCCTCCTCAGCCGGCACGCGCATCCGCAGCAAGGCGCTCGACTCCCCGGAGTGAGCGTAATCCTGGCTCACTTCGAAGGGGGGTACTTCCCCAGGATGAAGGGAGCACCAAGGCTCTCGGCCTGACTCGAAGTCCGAATTGTGAAACAGGTTGGCTTGCCCCTCTGTGGGCACCTGGGGCACACAGGCGCCAGGCAACGGCGTGGCGGGCGGCGTGCTCATCCCAGGTGTAACCGTCGCCAGTGGCGTTCCTGTCACGGTTGCCATAGGTGTAGCGGTCGCCGTCGGTTCCTCGGACTCCCCCCCGCCACAGGCCGCCGCCAGGATAAAGAGAGCCAGCATCAGGCTCGCGATAGCCAGCAAGCCTAGTCGAACAGTCTTGGGCAACATCGTGCGTCCTCCCACGAATGCCTTGTGTTCAGCGATCGTATGCCATTCGACCCCACAATGTAAAGCACGGGCGCTACCGCAGGACTCGGTTGAGGGGACTCTGGGCCAGGCGATACAATGGGATCGCCATGCAAACGACAACGGCCGAGCGTCTGCAAGCCCAACTGGCGGCTGTTCCCAATCGCCCTGGCGTCTATATCATGCGCAACGGCGAGGGCGAGGTCATCTACGTGGGCAAGGCAGCCAACCTGCGCAGCCGCGTCCGCTCCTACTTCGGCTCGCCCCACAGCTTCGAGACCAAGGTTCGGCGGCTGGTGGAGCAGATCGCCGACTTCGAGGTCATCGTCACCGACTCCGCCCAGGAGGCGCTCATCCTGGAGGCCACCCTGGTCAAGCGCCACCAGCCCTTCTTCAACGTTCGGCTGAAGGACGACAAGCACTACCCCTACCTGAAGATCGACCTCGGCAACCCCTGGCCGCGGGTGGAGATCACCCGTCGCGTTCAGCCCGACGGCGGCAGCCGCTACTTCGGTCCCTATGCCAGCGCCGGCTCCGTGCGCAAGACGCTCGACCTAGTGAAGAAGCTTTTTCCCTGGCGCTCGTGCACCAAGGCCATCACCGGCAAGGACCCTCGCCCCTGCCTGGACTACTACATCCATCGCTGCATCGCCCCCTGCTCCGGCTACTGCACCAGGGAGGAGTACGACAACGTCATCCGCCAGGTCATCCTCTTCCTGGAAGGGCGAGCGGACGAGGTGGTCAAGGAGCTGCGCCAGAAGATGGCCGAGGCGGCCGAGGGCTGGGAGTTCGAGCGGGCGGCCGTCCTGCGCGACCAGGTCCGCGCCGTGGAGCGGGTGACCGAGCGGCAGGCCATGGCCACCACCGACTTCATCGACACCGACGTCTTCGGCCTGGCCCGCCAGGACAATCAGGCCTGCGTGCAGGTGTTCTTCATCCGGGCCACCAAGGTCATCGGGCGCGACACCTTCACCCTGGAGGGGGTGAGCGACGAGACAGACGAGCAGGTGGTGGCCAGCTTCCTCAAGCAGTTCTACCAGTCGGCCACCTACGTTCCCCGCCGCATCCTCCTGCCCTGTCGGGTAGCAGAGGCGCCGCTCATCCAGGCCTGGCTCTCCCAGATGCGGGGCAGGAAGACGGAGCTGGTGACGCCCCAGCGGGGCGAGAAGCGGCGGCTGGTAGCGATGGCCGAGGAGAACGCCCGCGAGGCCCTCCAGATGATGCGGGCCAGATGGCTGGCCGATAGCGGCAAGACGCGAGCGGCCCTGGAGGAGCTACAGGAGGAGATGAACCTGCCGAGCCTGCCCCAGCGCATCGAGTGCTACGACATCTCCAGCATCGGCGGCACCGCGGCGGTGGGGAGCATGGTGGTCTTCCTGGATGGACGGCCTCGCTCCGCCGAGTACCGGCGCTTTCGCATCAAGACGGTGGCCGGCGCCGACGACTACGCCATGCTCCAGGAGGTGCTGCGCCGTCGCTTCAAGCGGGCATCCGCTCGTGGTGAGCTTGTCGAACCACGAGCGGACGAAGGGGCGGTAGGGTATCATGAGTTCTGGGGCGTCCTGCCCGACCTGGTGATTGTGGACGGAGGCAAGGGGCAGCTCAACGCCGCCCTGGACGTCATGCGCGACCTAGGGGTGGGCCATATTCCGACCGCCGGGCTGGCCAAGCAGCACGAGGAGCTGTTCGTGCAGGACATGTCGGAGCCGATCGTGCTGCCGCGGACATCGCAGGCCCTGTACCTGGTGCAGCGTATCCGCGACGAGGCCCATCGCTTCGCCATCACCTACCACCGTGGCGTGCGCCAGAAGGCGGGCATGCGATCGGCCCTCGATTCCATCCCCGGCATCGGGCCGAAGCGAAAGCGGGCGCTGTTGCGCAAGTTCGGGTCGGTGCAGCGCATCCGCCAGGCCTCGCTGGACGACATCGCCGCCACGCCGGGCTTCACGCGAGCGCTGGCGGAGAAGGTGCGAGAATATCTTTGAGGCAGAGACCGAAGATAGCATCCTCCGTGCGCCGGATCGTGCTCGCTGCCCTGACGGTCAATCTGGCAGTCGTCCTCATCGCGTGCGGTGGCCAGGAAGAAGGCCAGGTCACCCCGACGCCCACGGCGACGCCTGCCCCCAGCCAGACCGCCACCCCCACCGAAATTCCGCCGGCTGCACAGGAATACTGGTCTGATGTCGAACAGCTCATCGGCGGCCTCGTGCCTGAGGCTTCCACGTTTAGTTTTCGCCTGTCGCAGCTCAGGCGCGCCGAGGGGGCCATGGTCGAGGTCGTGCTCCTGGCGACCTTCCCCGACGGCTCCCAGCCCAGGCTGCACATTGTCAGGGACCCCAATCCGACAGCGGCCCCCTTTTCTACCCTCCAGGGGTTCGAAGTCTATAAGGCCGAGGACACCCTCTGGGCCAAGCTGGACGAAGGGCAGCCACCGCTGTGGGCGGGCACCGCTACCAATGAGGGATTGGGGTCGTACCTGGACTTCTACGTCTCGGGGGAGCCGGCCCTGGCCAACGAGCACTTCTGGAACGCCTTCTCTTATGCCGAGCAGCGGATCGCCCAGGCGCCGGGCACCGACGTCTCCTACGTTTGGATTAGCTTCGATGACCAGTGGAACCCCCAGAGCCGGCAGGCCGGCGGCTTCCGCGTTCAGGCCGGAAGCCAGGAGAGGACGGTGTACGTGGGCGTGCTTTTCAGCGAGGGCGACCCGGGGCTGGACTTCGCCAACCTGGCTACTACCCTGAGCCAGGACTTCCGCCAGCAGTTTGCCGTTCCCGACGTTCCCCTGGACGAGACAGAGGTCCGGCAATGGGGCTACCCCAACCACATCTGGTACGCCATGTGGGAAGCGAGTCGATAGGCTGGGCCTAGGCTGACGCGAGCGCTGGCGGAGAAGGTGCGGGAAGGGCTGTAGGCTCCGATAGGGGCCCACCAGCTTTTATTGCAGACACTTGATTTCCACCGGATGCCCTGATATAGTGCCCAGCGGGGGAACTGCGAGTTGCGCCTATTAGAGATCCTGGCATTTAGTACCGCTGCCATCTTAGTGCTCGCGGCGTCCTGCGGCGGCAAAGGGGAGGAACCCGAATCGCTGTCCGCCAGCGAGTTGGTCACCCGCGCCTATGAAGCCATGACCCAGGAGAGCTTTGCTCTCAGCGTTCCGCCAGAGCCCCCTGTCCCTCAGCTGGGCCAGCCCCCCTACAGCATTAGGTTCGGCGCCCCGGATGTCCTTCTGATGACAGGGAGAGGGTACGAGTACCCAGCGCGTCTCCTTCTGGTCGGGAGCGAGGTCTACATCTCCAGGTCCGGCAGACAGTGGGTGTACGAGCCCGACCGTCCGAATCTGCAGTTGTTCCGCCTGTGGTACGACCCGCGGGAGCTGTTGCGGATGGCCACCGACATCAGGGACGAGGGCATGGAGGCCCTAGACGGCAGGCCCCACCGAGTAGTGACCGGCCGGTCAGATGTCGCCGACTTCCTGGAGAAGTACCCGAAGTATCCAGATCAGGAGTCAGCCCGGAGCGACGCCCCGGACGAGGTCAGGTTCTGGATCGATCCGGAAACCTTCCTCGTGAGCAAGATGGAACGGGCTCCGAGAGTAGACTCAATGGAGGAGCTAGTCTTCATCAACTACGGAGAGGTCGAGCTACCCAAGCCAGAGCCGTCCATGCCGTATGAGGAAGCGGATGCCCTGTTCAACGAAGTACAGCGTCGGTGGCACCCGTTGGCGAAAGCCCTGGAGGCCTATGCCCGCAGCCACGATGGTCTCTATCCCGACGAGCTAACTCCCAACGTCCTGCAAGAGGCGCTGGAATCGGAAGGGCTGGCCTGGCCGGACAACCCGTTGAGCGGAGAGCCGATGCAAGATAGCCTGGAGCAGAACCCCGGCGACTTCCACTACCAGCCATCGCCCGATCGCCTGCAGTACTGCGCTGAGGTCTACCCTTGGGCCCAGGACGGCATACCCGTGGGCCCGCCGGGCCCAGAGGGATGGATGATGTGCCCAGAGGGCCCGGAGGCTGAAACTTCTTCTCCCTAGCTCGTAGGAGAAAGGGGTTGGACGACATCTCCGCCACGCCCGGCTTCACCCGAGCGTTGGCGGAGAAGGTGGGAGAGGGGCTGTAGGGGCCCCTACCCCACCGCAAACGCGACCACAGTCGTCACTCCTGCACCAGCGTCATCGGCGCTGACAGCAGCTCGGCCAGGGTCCGGGCGTTGTACACCGCATAGGCAAAGGCGTCGTTGTTGAAGTAGACGTAGACGTCGTTCAGGCCCTCGGCCAGCTGTCGCAAGCGCTCCGCCCGGGCCTCCAGCATCTCGGGGGTGTAGTTGCTGGCGTAAAGGGCCTCGCTGCCGTGGAAGCGCATGTAGGCGAAGGAGGAGGTGGCCACCAGGGGGCACTCCATGTCCACCATATCGAAGGCGCAGAAGCCGACGTTGTGGCGGCGCAGCAGGCGGAAGACGTCGTCCTGAAACCAGGACTGGTGCCGGAACTCGAAGACGTGCTCCAGGCCCGACGGCAGGATGTCCAGGAAGGCCTCCAGCCTGGCCTCGTTCTCGGCCGTGCGATGAAAGTTGGGCGGAAGCTGATAGAGAAGAGGGCCCAGGCGGTCCTCGAGCAGGCGAGCGCCGTCCAGGAAGCGCTGCACTGGCTCCTCCGGCTCCTTCAGCCGCTTGATGTGAGTGATGAAACGATTCACCTTGACAGCGAAGCGAAACCCGTCGGGGACGGAGCGCCGCCAGAGCTGCCAGGCGCTGGTCTTGGGCTGGCGGTAGAAGCTGTTGTTGATCTCCACCGTGGGAAAGTGCTGGATGTAGTGGGCCAGCCAGCCGGAGGTGGGCACACCCTCGGGGTAAAACAGGCCCCGCCAGTGAGCGTAGTGCCAGCCAGAGGTGCCAATCCAGAAGCGAGCGCCCACGATCCCCTCCTGTCCGCCAATGCCCCGTCGTGGCGATTATAGCAAAAACCGCCTCGCTATCGGAGTCGCCCAATGGTATAATTAGTTTAGAAATTCGCTTCTGGGTAGGCGTCTTGCATGGCCAAAGTTACCTATAGCCTGCTGGAGAAAGCCAAGGGCCAACTCTTCGCCGAGCTACGCCACGACATCCGCGACGAACGAGTGCTAGCGGCCATGGCCAGCGTTCTCCGCGAGAAGTTCGTCTCCGATGACCTGCGCGCCTTCGCCTACGAGAACCGTCCCCTTCCCATCGGCCACGGCCAGACCATCTCCCAGCCCCTCATCGTGGCTATGATGACCGAAGCCCTCGACCTCAAAGGCAACGAGAAGGTACTCGAGCTGGGGACCGGCTCCGGCTACCAGGCGGCCATTCTGGCCGAGCTGACAGCCCGAGTGGTGACGGTGGAGCGCATCGCCCCTCTGGCCGAGCAGGCGGCAGCCGTCCTGGCGGAACTGGGATACCATAACGTCCAGGTCCACCCGGCCGGCGATACCCTGGGCTGGCAGGAGGAGGCACCTTACGAAGGGATTCTGGTCACGGCTGCGGCACCCGACGTCTCGCCCGCTCTGATCGAGCAGTTGGCGTCCCAGGGACGGCTGGTGATCCCCGTCGGCACCCACGACGTGCAGGAGCTCCTTCTCGTAACCAACAGCCCGGGCGGCCTCACCACCAAGCGCCTGGGCCCCTGCCGTTTCGTGCCCCTGGTAGGGGCCGGCGGCTGGCCCAGCACCGATTTCGGTTTCCCCGAACTTTAGCTTCGAAGTTTTCTCTTCGGCAGCGGACTCTCCAAGGTTTGCTGCTTTTTCAGGACATTTTGTCAATTTCCCCGCATAGCTAGGTTAACTTAACCCATCGCTAAGCGTTCTACATTGGTGAAGAAATCGTCAGGATTTGCCATTGAGATTTTTCTTTGGCTTGCTTAGACGGCAAGAGACAGGATGTGTGTAGAGTAATCCGACCCTCAAGTCAGGCATTAGAAGACGGCCGGAGGTAAGGCATGGAGAATCATCTGACTACATTCTTGGACTTTCTCTCGGCGGAGAAGGGAGCCTCCAACAACACTATCGCAGCCTATCGTAATGACCTGGAACAACTAGCCAACTACCTCAAGGCGAGCGGTAATGGCAAGGGCTGGGAAAAGGTCGACCGCATGGTCATTCAGGATTTCATCCTCAACCTGAAGCAGCGTAAGTATGCCGAAACGACTGTTGCCCGCAAGGTGGCAGCCATCCGTTCCTTCTTTGGTTTCTTGGCCGCCGAAGGCATTCTAGCCGACAACCCCACCGAGGGCCTGGCTTCGCCGCGTGTCGGCAAGATGCTCCCCAAGGCTATCACCCCCAATGAGGTGGATGAACTGCTGGAACAGCCCTGCAAGCGGGCCACCCCTGAGGCCAGGCGAGACCGGGCGATGCTGGAATTGCTATACGCTACCGGCATGCGAGTCACCGAGCTGGTGTCGCTGGACTTGGCTAACGTCAGCGTGGACGGAAAGAATCCCTTCGTTCGCTGCACGGGCAAGGGAGCCAAGGAGCGGGTCATCCCCATCCACGAGCAAGCTAGCGAGGCCGTGGCGGAATACGTGGCGGAAGCCCGGCCCCTCATAGTCCGCAACAAGAACGAGAAAGCCCTGTTTGTCAACCGCCGCGGCGAGCGGCTCACCCGTCAGGGCTTCTGGCTAATCCTTAAGGGATATGCTAAGGCGGCCAACCTGCGCGACGATGTGACGCCACACACCCTGCGCCACAGCTTTGCCACCCACATGTTGCGGGGCGGAATGCCCCTGCGTCACGTCCAAGAGATGCTGGGCCACGCCAATATCTCGACCACTCAGGTGTACACGCATCTGGCGACCGAGCACGTGCGGGAGGTGTACGAGAAAGCCCATCCCCGCGCCGTGTAGCCCGAGCCTTGGCCAACAATGTCCTATAGGGAGGTGAAGGTAACTGTCACCTCCCTTTTACTATTGCTTGTCATCCTCTGCCTGGCCTGCGCCCAGGAAACGCCCCAAGAGACGTCCACGCCCGCTCCTACACCATCGCCCTCAACCCTGCCCTCCCCTACACCCCCGCCCCCGCCCGACGAGACCCGTCCCTTAGACCGCGACCTCCTAGAGCTAGCCGTTCGCCTGGGTCGCACCGGCGGCCCTCTGCCGCCTGTTGCCCACCAGGAGCCGCCAGTCTATCGGGAGGGCCAGCAGCACGAATTCACCGTCATGGATGCTTTGGTGCCCTCCCTGCGGACGGTGAACGCCACCCTTCGCCTGATCACCCCCCACGCCTACTTCTACTTCCAGGACGGCCTCGATGTCTCCCAGGAGGATATTGAAGAGGCAGGACGAGACTTCGAAGAGATCGTCTACCCTACAGTCACCCGCTATTTCGGGCAGGAGTGGACGCCGGGGGTGGACAGCGACCAGCACATCACCCTTCTCCACGCTGACCTGCCCGGCTTGGGTGGCTACTTCAGCGATGGGGACGAACACCCCCGCGCCGCCTGCCCCGCGAGCAACGAGCGGGAGATGATCTACCTAAATGTTAGCGGTCTAAGGCCGGGCTCCGATGGCTACAACGGCCTGGTAGCCCATGAGCTCCAGCACCTGGTGCACTGGAAGGCCGACCCCACCGAAGAGACGTGGGTGAACGAGGGCCTGTCGGAGATGGCGCGCGAGTTGGCCAAGGGCAGCCCAGGGGCCGCGCCGATCGCCGTTGCAGCGCCCGACACCCAGCTCAACGCCTGGGAACCGTTGGGTGCCGGCAATGCCCCCCACTACGCAGCCTCCCACCTGTTCGTCCGCTACCTGCTGGAACACCACGGCGGCTGGGAAGATGCCCGCCGGCTTGCGCAGGAGCCCGCCGACGGCATCGAGGGCATAGATGCCTACCTTGCCCCCTTCGGCGTCACCTTCGAGGAGGTCTTCGCCGACTGGCTGGTCGCCAACTACCTGGACGACCCCGAGGGCGGGCCCTACAGCCACGCCGATGCCGAGGTCGAGGTATCGTCGGCTATCACCCTCGCGGACTACGGCGAGGGCGAGGATAGCGTCCATCAGTTCGCCGCCGACTACATCGAGGTGAAGCTGGGCGAGGGCGATGCCGTCTTCTCCTTCGACGGCGGCGAGGCGGTCAAGGCCATCGCCAACGAACCCCATAGCGGCCGTGGCCAGTGGTGGTCGGGCCGCGGCGATGCCATCGATAGCACTCTCACCGGCGAGTTCGATCTGACCGGCCTTGAGAGCGCCACCCTCACCTTCTGGACCTGGTACGACATCGAGAAGCACTGGGACTACGCCTACGTCATGGCCTCCAGCGACGGCGGCGGCACGTGGCAGATCCTGCGCGGCCGCCAGACCAGCGACGAGAACCCGCTCGGCCTCGCCTATGGACCCGCCTACACAGGCAAGAGCGGCGACGGCGACAGCCCTGCCTGGGTGGAGGAGAGCATCGACCTCAGCCCCTTCGCCGGTCAGAAGATCCTCCTGCGCTTCGAGTACATCACCGATGAGGGCGTCAACCTCGACGGGTGGGCCATCGACGACATCGCCATCCCCGAGCTGGCCTTCCTCGACGATGGGGAAGAAGACCACCCCTGGCGGGCTCAGGGCTTCCAGCGCCTGACCGCGCCCCTGCCCCAGCGCTTCATCGTGGAGGTCATCGAGATGGGCGAGACCACCAGCGTGCAGCCGCTGCCCCTGGACGAGATCAACCGGGGCGAGGTCCGGCTCTCGGGCTTCGGGTCGAGTCTGGACAAGGCGGTCATCGTCGTCGCTGCTGCCAGCGATGGCACCACCCAGACGGCTGCCTATCGCTATTCCCTGCGGCCGGCGCAGCCCTGAGCCCTTGCCTGCGGGTCGGCTCGTAGGTATGATGAAACGCGTCATGATCATCGCCGTTATTGGCGGAGAGGAAGCTTCAGCCGAGATGGCCCGCCTGGCCGAAGAGGTGGGGCGCGAGCTAGCCAGACGAGGCTGCACTGTCGTCTGCGGCGGCGGCAGTGGCGTGATGGAAGCCGCCTGTCGGGGTGCCCGCGCTAGGGGCGGCCATACCATCGGCATCCTCCCCGGCCACAACGCAGCCGAATCGCCCCCCAATGACTACGTAGAGTTCCCTATCTTCACCGGCCTGGGGTTCGCCCGCAACTCGATGGTCGCGCTCTCTGGCCAGGCAGTCATCGCCATCGATGGCGCCTATGGCACCCTCACCGAGATCGCCTACGCCCTCATCCACGAGGTGCCCATCGTTGGGCTAGACACCTGGGAATTCTCATACCATGGGCACGATGCCGATCGCATCCTGCGAGCCGACGACCCCGTAGATGCCGCCGAGAAGGCGATTGCGGCGGCGCAGAAGGCGCCCCGCCGCTAGCAGAGGAGCAGGCTTGTGGAAATCGATAGCATAGAGGCCCGCGAGATCCTCGACTCCCGCAGCAACCCCACCCTGGAGGTGGAGGTGGTGCTGGCCGAGGGGACGGTAGGGATGGCTGCCGTCCCTTCGGGCGCTAGCACCGGCGTTCATGAGGCGCTGGAGTTGCGCGATGGCGACGCCGACCGCTACGGCGGCAAGGGCGTCCTCAAGGCAGCGGCCAACGTCGGGCAGGAGATCGCCCTCAAGGTGGTGGGGGTATCCTGCTTCGAGCAGGCGGCCATCGACGAGGCCATGACCGATCTGGACGGTACCCCCAACAAGAGCCGCCTGGGAGCCAACGCCATCCTGGGCGTCTCGCTGGCGGTAGCCCATGCCGCCGCCAATTACCTGAACCTACCCCTTTATCGATACCTGGGCGGCCCGACGGCCCGCACGCTGCCGATGCCTTTCTTCAATATTATCAATGGCGGCAGGCATGCCCCTGGTGGCACGGATATCCAGGAGTTCATGGTTGTGCCCGTGGGAGCCAAGACCTTCAGCGATGCCCTGCGCATGGGAGCCGAGGTCTACCACTCCCTCCACAAAGTGCTGGCCGACAAGGGCCTTCCCACCACCGTGGGCGACGAGGGTGGCTTCGCGCCTCCCCTGCCCAAGAACGAGGAGGCGATGAACCTCCTGCTGGCGGCCATCGAGGCGGCCGGCTACCGCCCGGGCGAGGAGGTGGCCATCGCCATCGACGCGGCGGCCAGCGAGTACTATCGCGATGGCCAGTACGTTTTCGCTCGCGAGGGGCGCACCTTCAAGGACGCCGACGAGATGGTGGCCTTCTGGGAGGACTGGTGCGGCCGCTACCCGATCGTCAGCATCGAAGACGGCATGGCCCAGGACGACTGGACGGGCTGGTGGAAGCTGACGGCGGAGCTGGGGCGCAAGGTGCAGATCGTGGGCGACGACCTGTTCGTCACCAACGTGGAGCGCATCCAGAAGGGCATTCGCGAGGGAGCGGCCAACGCGGTGCTCATCAAGCCGAACCAGATCGGGACGTTGACGGAGACCCTGGCGGCCATCGATACGGCCAAGCGCGGCGGCTGGCGGGCGATGATCTCCCACCGTAGCGGCGAAACGGAGGACACGACGATAGCCGACCTGGCGGTGGCCACGGGTTGCGGTCAGATCAAGAGCGGTGCCCCCGCCCGCGGCGAGCGAACGGCCAAGTACAATCGCCTGCTGCGCATCGAGAAGGAACTTGGGCCAGGGGCGAGGTTTGCCGGAAGAGAAGCGCTGAGATAGTCGCAGGATGGTCGTGCCTTGCCACGGCAGCAATTATCTGCTAAGGAGTAGAGCATGAATCGAAGTCTTCTGATCGCCCAGCTTGGCGCCATATGCCTGTGCGTTGTGATGGCGGCGGCCTGCGGAGGAGGAGAGAAAGACATCGCTGCTACGCCAACGGCGACAACTCCAGAGGCGACACCAGCATCTCCCCAACCCACGACCCCTGGCCCGGGGGGCACCCCAATTACTCCCAGAGCGACGGACATCAGCTCGAGGGGCGAGAAGGTTGAAAGCGTGGCAAACACCGTCGTGCGCCGGGTCACCTGGGAAGATGGCACAACCTACGAGGAAAGCATCTCCGATCTGGTCTTCCGCAGTGCCGGTAAACCCGATGCCGGTCACGGTCACCGGGTGACGGCTCGCTGGCTGGGTGATGCCAGATGGCAGGTCACGATATTCATGCGGGTTGTCGACCGCTCGACCGAGCCATCAACGGTGACCGATCTGGTAGGCGAGTTCTACTACGACGAGGAGAAGGACGAGTTTGCCGCCGCCAACGGTAGGGGCCTATTTGCTCTGACCGGGCGAAACCCGTGCACATCTGGCGAGCCACAGCCCGATTACTGCCCCCTGGACAAGGAAGTACGTCCCTAGCACTGCCTAGCTGGCAATCAAGGCGCCACGGCTGCCCCCACGAGCGCTCCAGACCCGCCGGGAGGGCAGCCAGTAGCAGGAGGGAGGCGCAATGGGAAAAGGAAGAAGGTACATCATCAAGACAAAGGCGTTTGTGGCCCTTCTGGCTGCTGTGCTGGTGGTCGCGTGTGCTTGCGGGGAGGGCAAGGAAGAGCCCAGCCCTTCGCCAACGACGGTGGCTACGCCAACACCATCCCCTACGTCGGAATTCCCCTTCGAATTCGAAGGGGCCATAGGCATCGACCTGACCACCTTCGGCGCCTTCTTCGAGCAGGGTAAGCCCATCCAACTGGGCATGACCGTCGCTGTTCGAGAGCCGATGACCCTTTATTACCGTACTAGCCAGCGCTATGACCTGACGGTCATCGATTCCCAAGGGGAGGAGGTCTGGCGCTGGTCGCGGGATCGCGCCTTCGCCCAGGTCACAGCGGAGGTGCCGCTGGAGGCGAACGAGATGCTTTCGTTTGCTGAGACCTGGGACCAGCGAGACAACGATGGCCAGCAGGTGCCGCCCGACAACTACCAGATAGCAGCCGAAAGCTCCCACTGTGACGCCAACTACGAGAACTGCGGCCAGCTGACCACCTCTGCCACCATCCAAATACGCCCGTCGGAAGGAGAGCCGTAGGTCTTGGCCACGGCTAAGGCAGGGGCTTTTCCCGTCAGCCGACGTAACTAACCCCTCCAACAGGCGTCTTTGGAATTGGCGTGGATAAGGGCCCGGCCCTCGGGTTGGATGGGCTAACGACCGCCGCTATAATCGGTGCGTAATGCCGGAGTTCACGAAGGCTCGCCCAGATGTCGGAGGATCGCGCCTAGGGTTGGCTGTTTCCGTACCCTTGGTGGCTGTTGTGCGTTGTGTAAGTCGAGGGCACAGGGGGAAGCGTCCTTGTGCCGCGGTCGCTTCACGCCTGGAAGACCAGGGGTCGCTGAAAGGACCGCATCGATGAAAATGATGTTGGCCAGTGGAGCGTTAGCCGGAGTGGTGTTAGCTCTGGCAGCATCGGCAGGGGGCGTTGTGGCCGAAGGTAACAGCGCCGCCCAAGAGGCTGTGACTATCGGCGTGGACGTTGAACCGGCGGGCAATACAGCCACTTCTCTCGGCCCTATTGACGCCTGCATATCGGTGAGCATCGGTGACACCTTCCAAGCCGATATCTTTGTCACCGATGTCGCCGACCTTCTGGCCTGGGAGACGTACTTTGTCTACGACATGTCAATCATCAACATCGTCAGCCGGGACGTCATGATGTTCCAGGCGGCGAACCCAGGCAGCAACGTGTTCGACGTATCTGAAGGCCTACCTGACATCGACGGTTACTACCGGGCCGCCGGAGTCGATCTAGCAGACCCACCTGCACCCGATAGCGGCTCCGGCGTCTTCGCCAGGCTCACCCTGAAAGCCGTCGGGCCAGGCGTCAGCCCGCTGAGCCTTTCCCCTATCGATATAAACGAGGATGGCACGATAGACCTTGGTGCCTCCCTAAAGAACATTGAGGCTGAGTCCATCGGCGATGCAGACGGCGACGGCTTCTTTGATGGCCCGATTGCCAATGCCGAGATAGCAGTAGATACGGCTTGTCCGGGCGGTACGCCCGCCGCCTCCCCTACAGCGCATGCGGTCTCCCCCACCCCAACGGGGACACCGACAGCCACGGCGGCAGCTAGTCCCACAGTGCCGGCCAGCCCCACAGCGCCAGCCAGCCCGACAGCCACAGCCGCAGCCAGCCCCACAGAGGATGAAGGGTCAGCATGGACCGGCGGCCCGGCCATCATAGGCTACGTCCTGGGGGGCTTGGCAGCGGCGCTCCTGGGCGGAGCTGCCTTGCTTGGCGTCAGAAGGCGTCGTGCCGGATAGGGAGGAGGAAGTGTGGTGGCGAGGACGAAGCTGCTGGCCGTAACGCTGGCCGGCTGCCTCTTGGTCATCGCCCTCGGGGCATGGATTCTAGCCGCTGGGAACGAGACCACCCAGGCCAGCCCGGACGTCACCCTGGGCGTGGATGCCGACCCCAGTGGCAACACGACCACCTCCCTGGGCTCCATTGAGGCCTCCCGAACGGTGGCCTGCGGCGAGACCTTCGAGATAGACCTCTTCATCCAAGATGTTACCGATCTGTTGGCCTGGTCAGTAACGCTGAAGTACGACGCCTCCGTCCTAAGGATTACCGGACAGGATGTGCAGATGTTTCAGGCGGCCAATGGAGGGAGCGACGTACGGGACAGGTCGCTGGGGGACCCAGGGCTGGCCGGCGGCTGGGGCGGCGGCTACTACGATGTCGCAGCCGCAGACGTTGCCGAGCCTGCCGCGCCTGATAGCGGTTCGGGCGTATTGGCGAGACTTACGGTGGCGGCGGTCGGAACCGGCGAGAGCTCGGCCGGTCTCCAGGGCCCAACCCTGTGGGGCTATCCGCCTCCCACGTCCATCAGCGTAGGGATGGCCGACGCCGAAGTTACGGTGGTCGGGCCGTGCGAGGACGCAGACGAAGATGGGATCGACGACGGCGTGGACAACTGCCCCGCGGTCCCCAACTTCAAGCAGGTCAACACCGACGCCGGGGACCAGGACGGCGACGGACGGGAGGGCGAGGACGCCATCGACGGCATGGACAACGATGGCGATACTCGCGTCGACGAGGATCCCCCGGGGGACGCAGAGGGCGACGCCTGCGACGATGACGACGACAACGACACCATCCCCGACAGCGACGACAACTGCCCTCTGATCCCCAATGTCGACCAGACCGACTCCGACGACGACGGCCTGGGCGATGCTTGCGACGATGATGACGACAACGACACCATCCCTGACAGCACCGATAACTGCCTTGGGGTCCCCAATCCCGACCAGACCGACTCCGACGACGACGGCGTGGGCGATGCTTGCGACGACGACGACGACAACGACACCATCCCCGACAGCGCCGATAACTGCCCTCTGGACTTCAATCCTGACCAGACTGACTCTGACGGCGATGGACTGGGCGATGCTTGCGATGCTTCGCCCGGCCCTCCGCCCACTCCGCTACCAACACCCGCGCCCAGCCCAACCGTCGCGCCTGCACCCCCCAGTCCCAGCACGGCCTGGACGTACTCCTGCTACCTTGGTGCCTCCCAGGCCACCGAAGACGCCCTGGCGGCCATCGGCGGCGATGTCCTGGCGGCATACCGGCTAAGGCAGGACCAGAGTTACGACAGGTGGTTTCCGGGTAAGCCCGACGCGAGCACGATGAAGGTGCTCAACCCCTACGACGCCTTGTTTCTCCTCGTGGCCGGCGATGGCGGCTGGCCTCAGGAACCGTGGGGCGAATCTCCTACCAGCGTCGACCTCGTCTTCGGCTGGAATAGCGTGTGCTACAGCGGCCAGACGAAGGACGCCGCGACGGCGACCGAGGGGATCGTGGGCCAGCTCGCAATTGCTTATACTCTGGCCCCAGGCCAGACCTGGAAGCGATTCGTCCCTGACAAGCCGAATGTGAGCACCCTGAGCCAACTGGAGTCTTTGACCCCTGTGCTTATCCTGGTCACCGAAGAAGGCGGCGCCCTGTGGGTGTTTGACCCCTAGAATGGGCCGAAGACTGAGGCAAGACCAAGGAATGCGGACTCTGCTTACAGCTGCGATCTTGGCAGCAGTGCTACTGCAGGCGTGCGCTGGCAACGGGCACGACGGCGAGCCTTCGCCCGCTGCGACAGGCAGCGCGCAAATGAGTTCCAGTGAGATCGTGGCCTTTGTGCAGCAGTATCAGGTGGCACAGCACGTCGAGCGCCCAGACGGCCTTTGGGAAATCACCATTGTGGCGCTAGGCTCTCGGGTTGACGATTTCTGCCTGGATTCACCCAGATGGTCGGCGGGTGAGAGGACAACAAGCTGGCGCGTATTCGCTGAGTGCACAAAGGAAGAGAGCGTCCCGGCCGATAATCCCCTGCGGTTCGAGTGGCTGTTCTACCCCGACATGGGCTCAGTCATGCCATTTAATCACGCCGCCCACGTAGCCCAATATCAATACCCGTGGTAGGGGAAATGAGCGGCAGCGGCAGGAGGGAGAAAGTGAACTGGCTGACCAAGGTTGCTGTCCTGCTGGCAGCGCTGCTCCTATCAGCGGGCATTAGCTGCGGCGGCGAGGAGGCCCCTTCCACCATCGTCGTTGATAGCACCGCCGATACCGATAGCCGCGATGGCGTGCTGACCCTGAGAGAGGCCATCCTGCTGGCCAGCGGCGAGCTGGCGGTGGCCGACCTGGACTCGGGGGAGGCCGACAACGTCGGCAAACGGGTCGGGCCTGATTCCAGGGACACGATTACCTTTGATCCTTCGGCCTTTCCAGCGTCGGGTGGCGGCACCATCTCCCTAGCCGCACCGCTACCGTCGCTTAGCACCGGCTCGGACGGCATCGACGGCTCGCAGGCCAGCGTAACAATCGACGGAGTCAATCAGAGCTTCGAGTGCATGGTAATTGGTTCCAACGATAACGCTGTAAAGGGGTTGGAGATTAAGAACTGCCTTGTGGGGGTGATGATCCAGGCGGGCGCCCAGGGGAACGTGATCGGCGGCTCAGCAGCAGGGGAAGGAAACGTTATCTCCGCCAATGACGAAGGCATAGTGATCGGCGGTGCCGGCGCCGACGGCAACGTGGTGAGGGGCAACCTCATCGGCGTCGATACCAGCGGCAGCAGCCCCTTGAACAATCGCAACGGCGTGCACATTCATGGAGAGGCGCGGGCGAATCTCATCGGCGGCAGCAACCCAGGCGACCGCAACATCATTTCGGGCAACAAGGGCGTGGGCATCACCATCAGGGGTAGCGCCAACATCGTCCAGGGCAACTACATCGGCACCGACGCCAGCGGCACTGTGGCCATACCCAACGGAATGGAAGGAATATGGGTCGCGCCCGACGCCCGGGACAACATCATCGGCGGCAGCAGCGCCCAGGAGCGGAACGTCATCTCTGGCAACGACCTCTTTGGCCTAAGCATCTCCGGACGCGGTGCCACTGGCAATGTGGTCAAGGGAAACTACATCGGCGTTGACGCCAGCGGCAGTGCTGCTTTGGCCAACCCTCACGGCCTGGTTATCGGCGACGGGGCCCAGAACAACGTCATCGGCGGTTCCGGCCATGGGGAAGGCAACGTTATCTCTGCCAATGGCACCGGGATGCTCATCCGCGGCGCCGATACCAGCGGCAACGCGATCATCGGAAATTACATAGGGACGGACGCCAGCGGCAGCCAACCGTTAGGGAATGCCCTGGGCATATGGATCCTCAAAGGTCCCCACCACAATACTATCGGCGGGACCGGTGCGGGCGAGGGCAATGTCATCTCAGGCAACAGCCTCTACGGGGTGCACGTCGAGGGGCCGGAGACCGTGGGCAACACCATTCGGGGCAACTCCATTCACTCCAACGGCCAGCAGGGTATCCAGACCACGGACGGAGGCAACGGGCAGTTGGAACCTCCCGCTATCAGCGACGTGAGCCCGGTAAGGGGCAGCGCCTGCCCCAAGTGCACCGTCGACATCTATTCCGATTCGGCCGATGAGGGGGAGGTCTACGAAGGTTCGACGGTTGCCGACGCCGATGGCGGCCTCATCTTCGAGGGCAGCGCATCCGGCCCCAATATTACGGCCACTGCCACCGATGGCGACGGCAATACCTCTGCCTTTTCCTGGCCACTGATAGCAGGGACCCGATGATGGCCGCGCGGCATTCCTAGAATCGCGGAATTCGGAGGGGAAGCGCCGTCCGTTAGCGACCTGCTTGGGTCTCTGGCCCTACGCGCACTGCGTTCCCAGAAGGCCCCTGTAGAGCAGGACGTCCAGAATGTCCACGCTGCCGTCCGCGTTAAGGTCATAGCGATTGTCGTAGGGCTTGGGCGCCAGCTTCCACCTGTAGTAAAGCACATCAAAGATGTCGACCTCGGTGTCGTTGTTGATGTCCGGCGGCCAGGCATCCTCACCAGGATTGTCGGAGCAGGAGTCGAAGGGGTCAGTCCCGATGTAGGTCTCGACAGCGTTGGTGAATCCGTCCTCATCGCTGTCGGCGCTGGCACTCGCAAGACTTCGCACATTCACCAGCCCGAAGCCGTACCAGCTGTCCCGGCCGGCGGCCCCCAGGTCGTCCGCCGTCTCCTGAAGCCACAGGCGGGCGTCGTCGTTGACCCTGCCATTTCCGTTGCCGTCCGATATGCCGCTGGCCAGGACCAGAGCAGCCGCTCCCGCTACGTGAGGTGAAGCCAAAGACGTACCGTTGGCCCAGACATAGCCGCCACCGAGGTAGGTCGTCCTCACCGACACGCCCGGCGCGGCAAGCTCCACTGCTGGCCCCGTGCTGGAGAAGCAGGGCCGGAGGTCGTCAGAGTCGGTGGCACCCACCGCGATTACCTCGTCGAAGCGGGCCGGATAAGCTACATTGTCGCCGCTGCCGCCGCAGGTGCCCTCGTTGCCGGCAGCAGCAACGAGAAGGACTCCCGCCTGGTAGGCATTGGCGACGGCTGTTTCCAGGCTCCACGAATAATCAGGGCCGCCAAAGCTCATGTTGGCGACATCCATACCGTTGTTTACGGCCCAGTTAAGGGCGGCAATGATGTCGCTGCTCCAGCCCGAGCCTTCATCATCGAGCACCTTTAGGGCATACAACTCCGCTGCGGGGGCCACTCCTACCACGCCGCTGTCGTTGTCTTCCGCCGCCACCGCCCCGGCCACCAGCGTGCCGTGATAATGATCATCGAGAGGATAGGGATCCGCATTGACGAAATCGTAGCCGCCGGCGTAGTTGTCATCGAGGTCTGGGTGCCCGTAGTCTATGCCAGTGTCCAGAATGGCAACCTTGATGCCTTCCCCTGAATTGACGGGGTGAACTTCGCCAGCGCCGATGTGCTTGACCCCCCAGGAATTGTCCAGCTCGGTATCCACCAGCCGAACTATCTGATCCTCCTCCACCATCGCCACGCCGGGGGCAGCCCGAAGGGCAGCCAAGGCCCCACGGGGAAGCTCCACGGCAACGGCTGGCAGAAGGTCATAGCTGTGCCGGACGACGCCGCCCAGGTTGCGGACCAGCATCTCTTGACTGGCGCCAGGGGGCTGATGGAAGGTAACGATAACTCGAACGGGAGCCGACGACTCAGCCGTAGCGCTCCAGGACCACAGCCCCAGGCCGCTGACAATCAGCACAACAAGCAGGACGCGCTTCACCTAGCCCCCCAACTGCACCAAGCGAATAACCTTATGTCCACTAAGTAAGACACAACAATCACCTTGGGCGTTACATCTGGCGGCGCTCAAATACTCTTTGCGCCCTGGCGGCACACAACCCCTGCCTGCATCGAAGCTGGTAGCGCCCCACATGATACCTAATTCTATCACATGGAGCAATAGCGCCAGCCCGTTCAAGCTAAGGCGGTCTCCATGTATTCTTTGAGCAGGACTGCTCTTGGCTCAACTGGCAAAGAACGCGAAGATTGTTGAGCTGGCCCCGGGACACCCCGGCGCTATGCCTGCTTGGTCACCCGATGGCTCATCGATCGCCTTCGTTTCCGGGCGAGACAATCCACAAGGCGATATTTACGTAGTAGATGCTGACGGCAGCAACATGCAGCGCCTGACAGAGGACGATTTCGGCGAGGCAATGCTTGCGTGGTCGCTGCGCTAGCCCCCTGGTAGCGGTAGCGTCCAACAGGACACGAACATGAACAGGATTGCGTTGCCGTGGCTAAGGTGTATGATGACTCGTGCTAGGTTCATGTAGCTAGTGTGGTTCTGGAGGGAATGCCATGTCGATGTCGTGGAGCCGCCATATGGGCCTCGTGATAGCATCAGTGGTTGTCTGTCTGTCGGTAGTGCTGTTGCCAGCCTGCGGAGGACAGGAAAAGCAAGCCGCTGCGTCTCCCACTCCGGCAACACCGACCGCTGCGTCTCCCACTCCGGCAACACCGACCGCTGAGTCAACGTCTTCACCCTCCGTGCCACTTCCGGCCGGGCGCATCGCCTTTGCGTCCAACCGCGGCGAGAGCGAGGACATCTACGTCATGAATGCCGACGGCTCAGGCGTGGTCCAACTCACCGATAGCCCAGCCAATGATAGGGCACCCACCTGGTCACCTGACGGTTCCCGCATCGCTTTTATCTCCTATCGTGACGGCAAGGCCGAGATCTACGTGATGAACGCCGACGGCTCCGAACAGACCAACCTCACCAACAACCCGGCCAACGATCGGGCACCTGCCTGGTCGCCTGATGGCTCCCGCATCGCCTTTACCTCAGACCGCGATGGGAGCACCGAGATCTACGTTATGAGTGCCGATGGCTCAGAACAGACCAAGGTCGCCAGCAGCCCAACCGGCGATTCCGACCCTACCTGGTCGCCAGATAGCTCGCGGATCGCCTTCGTTTCGGCGCGCGACATCGGCCGGCAGATCTATGTGATGAACGCCAATGGTTCAGGCCTGACCGAGCTGACCCACGACCGCACTGATAACATGTGGCCTGCTTGGTCGCCTGACGGCAGCAAGATCGCTTTCAACTCCGAGCGCTATCGTCACGCCGACATCTACACCATGAATACCGACGGCTCGGGCGACATGCGGCTCACCACTGAATCTGGGGAAGACTATCAGGCGGCCTGGTCGCCTGACGGCTCCTGGATTGCCTTCACCTCGGGCCGCGACGGCAATCACGAAATATACATTATGAAGGCCGACGGCTCTGCTCAGGCCAATATCACTAACAACCCAGGCAGCGACACCCGTCCTGCCTGGTCACCTATCATGCCGTAGACGAGCGGCGCTTCCCAAGGCCTCGAGAGAGGTGACTGTCGTTGGCGCCAGGCCGAGTACCACCTAGAGCGAGTGGGGCGCAAATCACCACCCATTTTTCACCTGCTCAAGCTGTGCCAGCGGCCAAGGGCAGTTGACAACGCAACGTGTCGGGCAAAACAGCGTTGATATAATAGGTGCTATAATAACCATAAAGTTGACCCGTTGCCGGCCTGGATGACGCTAGGGAGCCAGTACAGGCGAAGAGCCTGAAATAGAGAGGGGACTGAGGCGGACTATCCCCAAGGAGGCGGCCCGATGAGAAGGAAAGTGCTCTGTGTCTTGGTCGGGACGGCGGTGATGGGCCTTCTATCGCTACTGGGCTGGGTGCTTTATCTTGCAAGCCCGGGCGCCGAGGCGCAAACTTCCGCCCTGCTCGCCGCTGGCGGCTCGGCCGATGTGAAGATCGTCGACCAGTACGTGGAGGGACCGGCCGAAATCCCGCTAAGCGAGGACGTCGCTATCGACGTCAGGAAGGTGATCCACAACAACGGGCCCTACGAGCCGGTGGACGCCCAAGTCCTGGGGACGCCCGCAGCCCCCGAAGGCTGCGATATCACCCCGGCGAGCCACCTGGAAGAGATTGTCAACCTGCCGGTTAGTGTGGACGTGACGATCCACGAGCCGTTTACTATCCACTGCTACGAGCCGAGCTGGCACACTTTCACCTTCGACAACGTGCTCGAGGTCACCACTGCGGGCGTGGACGACCCAGAGCCTTCGAACAACACATGGCACACCGACTGGACGGTGGGTGCGGTCACCGAGGCCGATCTGGAGGTCGTCAGCCAGACAGTCATCGACTGGCCCACGGAGATCTTTGCCAGTGTGGACGTGCCAGTCACTTTAGAGGCAGAAGTGCGCAACAACGGCCCCTATGGGCCGGTGGATGCAGAGCTTCAGGGGTGGCTATCGCCGCCGAGCGGGTGCACTGCCCACCCCAGCCCCGCCGTTGACCAGGTCGTCCTGGCCGCCAGCGAGACGAAGACGGTCCAACAGCAGCTCACCATCCACTGCCTTACCGGCGGCCTGCGCACCTTCAAGTTGTATCACCGGATGGAAAGCAAGGACCCCCACATTGGCGACCCCGACCTGGCTAACAATGAACAGTCTCGCTGGTTGCCTTCCATCCGTGTTGTGGACAACACCGACGTCAAGATCATCAGTCAGAGCCTCGTCGACCCGCCGACCCAAATTGCGGTGAGCGAGAACGTTGATGTTACGCTACACAAGGTGATCCACAACAATGGCCCCGCCGACCCCATCGACGTTTCCATCTCCAGCACGGCCACCGCCCCTGCCGGCTGCAGCGTGACGGCCAAGAGCGTACCTAGCTCCATCCCTCAGGTACCTGTTAGCGTGGACCAAACGGTTGACGAGATATGGACCATCCACTGCGCCCAGCCGTCTACACACTCGTTCACCTTCGACAATTCTGTCTCCACCATACTCATCGATCTCTTCCCAGACAATAACTCCGCCTCCACAGGCTTGACGGTCGATGTCCTAGCGGAGGCCGACGTGAAGATCGATGATCAGCAGGTTCTGGCTGAGGACTGCGCGGGCCCAGCGCCTGAGGAGATCGGGGTGAGCGAGAACACGGACATCTGCCTGCGCAAGACCCTCCACAACAACGGTCCCTTCGGGCCGGTGGAGGTATCCATCTCGAACGGTGCCACTGCTCCCATTGACTGCTCGGCCACTCCTGACGGCGGCAATCCCACCAGCGTCTCTCTGCCGGTGAGCGCGGACGTGGTTGTGGACGAGATATGGACAATTCACTGCGACACGCCCAGTTCTCACAGCTTCTCGTTCGACAACTCCATTGCCGTCACCAGCCCGCATGTGACTGACCCCGACGAGGCCAACAACTCGGACTTTACGGAACTGGCCGTGGATGCCATCGCCGAGGCGGACGTGAAGATCAGCAACCAGGCGCTGGTGGATCCGCCAACCGAGATCGACGTGAGCGAGGATGTGAGCCTCACCCTGCGGAAGCATCTGCACAACAACGGCTCCTATGGCCCTGTGGAAGTCTCCATCTCGCCCTCGGTCACGGAGCCGCCCGGCTGTACGGCCGCTCTCGAGGGCAACTTCGGTGGCGGAAGCTACTCCGGGGCCACCTCTTTCCACAACCAAAGCGTCCATGCCAGCACCAACGGGCTCGTCGTCGGGTTCGACATGGACCCCTCGGGCAACAGCTGCCCCAACAATGCCAGCGGCCCTGACTGCACCCTGGGCCCCATCGACACATGCGTGGAGGTAGCCGAGGGCGATGTCTTCCAGTTCGATGTCTTCCTGGATGCACTCCCCAGCGGCGACAGCATCCTGGCCTTCGGCTACGACATCAATGCCTTCCCAGGCACGCTAACCGCCCGGTTACATAAGGACGGTACCGTTAACCTGCCAGCGCAGCCGGGGAGCATGAACATGGATATCAGCGACCCCGTTGGGGACAGCTCGCCGCCGTGGTCGGCCAACGTGGCTGACCTGGGGACCGCCGAGTTTAACCCGCCCTTTACCAAGGGGGTGCTCGGCCGCTATACCCTGGACGTGGCGGGAGTGAGCTCGGGCGTTTACGCCATGACCCTGAGCCAAGTCAAGCTAGCCAACCACGAGTTGCCGCCCGGCAACTTGTGCATAAAGTACGGGTGCACCATTTGGGACGCCAGCTTCGATCCCCAATACGGCCTGATTGCCGTGGACACGGAGTGCCCGGGGGTGCCTACGCC
The DNA here is from genome assembly GCA_034429995.1 of Dehalococcoidia bacterium. Classification (GTDB taxonomy): domain Bacteria; phylum Chloroflexota; class Dehalococcoidia; order SM23-28-2; family SM23-28-2; genus SM23-28-2. The sequence goes on along the minus strand of DAOUEZ010000013.1, from coordinate 11,830 downwards.
CACTCCCACACCATCGCCCACGCCCTCTCCTACACCGTCACCTACGCCCACCCCTCCGCCGGGCGTCATCTCCCTACCGGTGAGCGTCGACACGGCAGTGGACGAAACTTGGACCATCCACTGCTCCGAGCCAAGTACTCACACCTTCTCCTTCGACAACGAAATCGCCATCACCGACGCACATGTCAGCGACCCCAACGAGGGCAACAACTTAGCCTCCACAGGCCTGACGGTGGATGCCATCGCCAAGGCCGAGGTCAAGGTGGTGGGCGTTCAGGTCAGCGGGCCGCCGGAGATCGACGTGAGTGACGACGTGGACATCACGGTGAGCACTACCCTGCACAACAACGGGCCCTGGGGGCCAGTGGATGTAGGCCTGAGCTACTCGCCCAGCGTACCGGCGGACTGCGACGTGGAAACCGTGGGTCCGCCGCAGGTCTCGCTGCCGGTGAGCGTGGACGTGGTTGACAACCACACCTGGACCATCCATTGCTCCCAGCCCAGCGAGCACACCTTCTCCTTCCAGACGGACATCACCGACATCAAGGACCCGCACATGGTAGACCCCAACGAGGGCAACAATAGCGGCTCGGCCAACTACACCGTTGACGCCTGGGGCATAGCTGACCTCAAGATCGTCGACCAGCAGGTGGCGGACGCGCCGGCCGAGATCCCGGTAAGCCAGGACGTGCAGATCATCCTGGATAAGGTGATCCACAACAACGGGCTCTACGGGCCGGTGGATGCCGTCACGGAGACGACTGTTACCATACCGCCGGACTGCACGGTGCAGCCGACGACCCACATTCAGGAGTTCTACAACGTGCCGGTCAGCGTGGATATCGTGCACCAGGAGCCGTTCACCATCCACTGCTACGATGTAAGCTCGCATGAGTTCGTGTTCGATGGCGAGATCTGGCTGACCGGCACGCACATGCGAGACCCGAACCCGGGCAACGACGCAGCCAGCACGCATCTGGTGCTGGCCTCCGTGGGCCACACGGACATCAAGATTGTCAGCATCGGCTTCGTCAACCCGCCCACTCAGGTACCCATGGGCCAAGACGTGGACGTCACCCTCGAGAAGCACATTCACAACAACGGGCCCTGGGATCCGGTGGACATCGACATCGACGCCACTGCCACCGCTCCCACCGGCTGCACCATCGTCCCCAAGAGCGTGCCCGACTCCCTGAGCGACGTGCCGGTCAGCGTCGACCAGGTGGTGGACGAGGTCTGGACCATCGAGTGCAGCAAGGCAGGGCTGAAGACCTTCGTCTTCGATAACTCCATCAGCGTGAGCAACGCGCATGTCTATGACCTGCGCCAGGTGAACAATACCAGCCACAAGCTGCTGACGGTGAGGGACGACACTTACCCCTATTGGGGCGAGGACATTTGCGACGGCCAGGACAACGACGGCGACACGGTGGCCGATAAGGACTGGGACTTCAACGGCAACACGATCGCCGACTGCCTAGACCCCGACCTGAACAGCGACTGCGACGATCTTACCAACGATGTTGACCAGGATGACGATGGCGACGGCTGGACCGATGAGGAGGAAGGGTTCATCCGCACCGATCCTCTGAACGCCTGCCCCCTCGACGCGACCCATGATGCTTGGCCGCCGGACCTCCTGGGCGATGAGGGTTATGGCTCCCACGACGGATATGTCGATATCTTTGACGTTCTCTGCTATAGGACGGCCCTACACGGACCCTATGACCGGCGCTACGATCTCAACACCGACGACACCATCGACATCTTTGACGTGCTGCGCTACAGGGGACTCATAGGAAGTGACTGTGACCCTTGCTAAGGCGAAGTTTGCCAGCCGTCGATAACAGCGCGAGGCCTCCCGAAGGAGGCCTCGCCGTTTGCGCCGACGGCTGGAGCAGGTAAAGGCTCGGGCTTGAAGCCAGCTACGCTGACTAGGGCCCCCAACTGGGGTCGCTGTCCTTGCCAACGGCAGTGGTGATACGGCCCACATCGCTGCCGTCCGGCCTCATAATGTACAGGTCGAAGTCGCCGGTGCGGTTGGAGGAGAAGACGATCCACTCGCCGTCGGGCGACCAGGTGGGCTCGAGGTCGGTGGCAGGACTATTGGTGAGGTTAGTGTCCGAACTCCCGTCGGGTTTCACCTTGTAGATCTCGTGGTTGTCGTCGCGTATGGACCTGTAGACTATCCACTCCCCATCGGGGGACCAGGCAGGCTCAACCTGCCAGCCCGGCGGATCGCTGACCACGACGGTCAGGTCGGAGCCGTCCAGCTTGACAGTGCAAACCTGGCCCAAGCCCCTAGTGGCGCTGGCTGCGTAGAAGGTCAACCGCTCTCCGTCAGGTGACCAGCCCCCCAGAAAACCGCCAGCCTTGCAGGGTGCCGCGGTGGCCTCCGGCTCGGGGTCGGTCACCTTTTCGACGTTGCTGCCGTCACTGTCCATCACATAGAGTGCCCCTGTGCGGCTGAAGGCTATGCGCTTGCCATCGGGGGACCAGCGGGGGCTGAAATCACCGGCCGGGTCGTCCGTCAATTTCGTCAGGTCACTGCCGTCGACGTTGACAAGGTAGATATGAAAGATATTATCTCCCCCTAGGTCGGAGCTAAACAGGATTTTGCTCCCGTCGGGGGAGATGTGAGGGTTGGCATCTTCCTCCGGGTTGTCGGTTATGTTCACTTCGCCTTCGGGGGTTAGCAAGTAGATCTCCCCCTTTCCATGGCGGCGGGTATGGAAGGCGATCTTGCCAATAGGTAGCTTCACGGTGGCCACAGGACTAGCTGGAACAAGGGTGGGGCTGGGCCCGACCGTGCCCGTCGCCGCGGGAGAGGCCGGCGACACCGTGGGCGAGGGAACCGCCGTCAGATCGGGGGCTTCCTCACCTTCTCCGCATGCCGCCACCACCATCACGCCTAGGATAGCCATCATGACCAGAAACGTTCTCAACATTGGACCCCCTTTCAGCCACGGCCTACCCTTCCCTAGCGTTTTAACGGGGCCGCCCCCCCTTTGTCAAGCGGACGGAATCGCCGGGCGCAGAAGAAGGAGTGACCGGGCCGAGGGTAGCCGCTCGCGCACCCTGCGGCCGACCTTCGGCGTTATTATAGGCAGCACCGCTTAGAATCGGGGGGGATGCCGCCACCTCTTTGTAGATGCCGGTGGCTGGGCTAAGATACGTTTGAGTAGCCCAAGCGTCTTCCATATAATGGAGGCAACATGAGACGGATAATGCTCATCTTTCTTGTCGGCACCGCCTTGCTGGCCATCATGGTGGTTGCCCCAGTTGTCTGGCAGGGCAGCGATAAGCCTGCCGAGGCTACACCTGGCCTTGTCCTCGGCTTTGACATGGACCCCACGGGCAATAGCTGTCCCAACGACGGCACCGACTGCGCCCTGGGCCCCATCGACACCTGCGTGGAGGTGTCCGAGGGCGATGTCTTCCAGTTCGACGTCTTCCTCGATGGACTCCCCGTCGATGACGGCATCCTGGGCTTCAGCTACAACATCGATACCTTCCCAGGGACGCTGACCGCCCAGGCCCACGAAGATAGCAGCGTCAACCTGATCGCCCAGCCGGGGAGCAGCCTTTTCGGTTTCAGCGAAGGCATCCCGGACAGCTCGCCGCCATGGTCGGCCAACGTGGCTGACCTCGCGGCCGCCGAGTTCAACCCACCGTTCACCAAGGGTGTACTCGGCCGCTACACGCTGGACGTCACGGGGGTGCCCGAAGGCGTCTACGGCCTGACCCTGAGCGAAGTAAAGCTGGTCAACTACGAGTCCCCGCCGCAGGGTCTTTGCAAGCTCTACAGCTGCGAAATTTGGGATGCCGCTTTTAGCCCCCACTATGGCGTCATAGCGGTGGATGTTGCCTGCGGCTCGGCTCCCCCCATCATTACCCCCACACCTAGTCCTACCCTCACGCCCACGGTGTCGCCCACGCTTACGCCAACGGCGTCGCCAACGGTCACGCCAACTCCGCGGGATTTGGTCGCCGGCTGGAACCACACCTGCTACCTCGGCACCGACCTGCCCATCTCCGAGGCACTGGCAGACCTAACGCCAAGCGTTCTGGCCGTCTACCGCCTGCGGCCCGACCAGGGCTACGACAAATGGTTCCCAGGCAGCCCGGATGCCAGCAACATCACAACCGTGACACCCTACGAGCCCCTCTTCATCCTAATGGCCAACGACGCTGCCTGGCCGCAGGAGCCTGGGGCAGCACCACCCACCGGCCTGGACCTGGCACAGGGCTGGGATAGCGCTTGCTACTGCGGCCAAACAAAGGATGTGCAGTCGGCCACGGCCAGCATCGCTGGACAATGCGAGGTGCTCTATTTGCTGACGGCTGGCCAGGGCTGGAAATGGTTTGTCCCCGCCAAGCCGGAGATCAGCAATCTGGCCGAACTTCAGCAATTCGCTGCTGTGCTCACCCTGGTCACCCAGCCGGGGGGTGCCCACTGGGTCTTCGACCCTTGAGAGTTGGCCAGGGGCCAGGCGCCCTTGACGCTACGACGGGGCCCGGCTAGAATCGCGACACCTTCAGATCTTCGGGAGTGTGAAATATGGTTTGGCGCAAGCTCGTCTGGCTGCTGGTGGTGACCTCCCTGCTGACCCTCGTCCTGGGCGGTTGTGGCGAGGGGGAAAAGGCCCCGACGGAGCCAGCCACGGCCACCCCTACGGCCGCTGCCACGCTATCGCCGCTGGCCACGGCCACACCGGCAGCGAGCCCTTCGGAGACGGCAGCGGTGACCCCTGGCGAGGCGGTGGTGATCGACCTGGCTGTCACCGCCCCTTTGCTGACTATCTTCGCGATAGACGAGGGCGACCTGAGGAACGACATCGCCGCCGTAGCGGTGGGCGACTTCAACGGAGACGGCCTGGACGATCTCCTGCTGGGAGCACGCTTCGGGGACGGCTCTGACAACAGCCGCGAGAGCACCGGCGAGGCCTACGTTATCTTCGGGGCTTCCGATCTGGCAGGAACTGTGGACCTGGCCGCCGCCGAGCAAGACCTGACCATTTTCGGAGAAAGGCCGGGCGACAACCTGGGATTCTCCGTCGCCGCTGGCGACCTCAATGACGACGGAGTGGACGACGTCATCGTCTCGGCGCCCATGTCGGAGGGCATCAAAGATCCAGACTATCGCACAGACCGGGGGGAAGTCTACGTCATCTTCGGCGGAGGGGACCTCGCTGGCACTATAGATATCGCGGAAGAAAAGCCGGACGTCACCATCATTGCCGCCGAAGGCTTCAGCCTCATGGGCGACTCGATAGGGATAGGCGACGTCAACGGCGACGGCATAGACGACCTCGTCCTGGGAGCGCCCTTCGCCGGCCGGATCCCGGGCAGTCCTCACGGTGGCCCCAGGACGGAGCTGGGGGAAGTCTATGTCATCTTCGGCTCGCCCACCCTTGGTGGCAGCATCAGCATCCCCGAGGGGCAACAAGACTTCACCATCAGCGGGCCCGAACAGTACAGCGAGCTGGGTGACGCCATGGCCATCGGTGACGTCAACGGCGACGGTATCGACGACATCATCGCCACCGCGGAGGCCGCCGATGGGCCCGAGGGGACTCGGCCCAACGCCGGCGTGGAGTACGTCGTTTTCGGCTCGACCAGCCTGGGGGGCATGACAGATACGGCCAAAGACGAGCAGGACCTGATGATTGTGGGAGCCAACGCTCAGGATGCCCTCGGCTTCTGTGTCAGCAGCGGCGACATCAATGACGATGGCATCGACGACATCCTGCTGGTGGCCCAGCGGGCCGACGGCGCGGGCGAAGGGCGAGACACCTCCGGGGAGGCCTATGTTATCTTCGGCTCGCCGGACCTGAAGGGCACCATCGACACCCTGGCGGGCGAGCAGGACATGGGCATCTTCGGCGCCGACCCCCATGACCTTCTCAGCTCCTGCCGAGCGGGCCACGATGTCAATGGTGACGGGATCGGTGATCTCATCCTGGGCACGAGCTTCGGCCGCGGCCCTGACAACCGGAGGAATGGCGCTGGCGAGGCCTATGTTATCTTCGGCTCGCCCGACCTGGAGGGCAACGTCGATCTGGCCCAGGCTACCTACGACATGGTCATCTTCGGCGGCGAGGACGGCGACCGCCTGGGCGGCGGGCCAATCACAGCCGACATCAACGGCGACGGCCAGCAGGAGATCATCGTGGTGGCGGTGGGGGCGGACGGCCCAGGTAACGCCAGGCTCGACGTTGGCGCGATATACGCTATCGCTGCTCTCGGCGAAGAGCCATAGGCGGCCAGCCTGTTCGCCCCAGGTGCACTCAAGTAGGCCAGGCCGGTAGGCCATTATCGGAATGACATTTCAGAAATTTTTTTTCGCATTTCGTCCGATTTTTCCCTTTTTCCAGGCCTGAATGACTTGACAAAATATTTTGGTGGGTGTTATATGGTAATCACTTCGTACTAACCACATATAGGGCCGCAGGCCCCCTGCCGGCCGGGGGCTCATTGTCCGGGGTAGGCTTGTTATAGGAGCCGTCCCCGGGGGAGGAGTCTTATGGCTGGTAGATTTGTATTGGCTTCTGCCGCGCTTCTTGCTGCAGTAGCGTTTCTCCTTTTATTTGGCTCCGGTAGCCAGGTTGAGGCTACCACCTACAAGATAGCCTACAACACCACCCTCGGTTGCACGGGCTGGGACGGCGATACCCAGAACTCGTGTACGCCGGGAACGGAGTATGCCGCCGGCAGCCACGCCGACCTGATCAGTGACTTGAACATCGGCGCCGGGTACTCTCAGTTCCAGCACCTGGCCACCGAGGGGACGCCCTCGACCTGGCACATAGCCATGGGCGAGGAGCTACCCAACGGCGCCTTCGTCGGCACGCTGAGCTCTATCACGACCCTGGGCTTGCTCGGGGGCGCCTGCGAGCCGCCGCCGATAGAAGTCAACTTCGAACTGTACGATTGCAGTACCGATAACTCCCCGGGCAACCAGATAGCCTGGGACGAGGCATCGGGCGGGAAAAATCTTCTCCTCGGGCACGAGGATGGCCTGCCCGCCGGCTGCCGCCAGTACCCTGCCCACGTCGATGACATCGTCGGGGGCGTCAAGCCGCGGCTCCGCTACTTTGGCTTTGTCCAAGTCAGGGTGAACATGACGCCCACTCAGATCGAGTTCGTCATGTTCAACCCGGAGCAGTTGAGCCAGCTACCCCTGCCCGAGGCCGACTTTATCGACGACATGGGCTACATCAACTACGTGATCCTGGACAATCCCAATATCCCCGCTCCTGCCGGCGACGCCCTGGACGAGTTGTGCACCCCCATGGCCACCACCACCAACCTGTTCGGTAGGACCGCTGGCGAGGGTGTCCTTAGCACAGACGTGCTAACTATTGGTGATGTCCCCAACCAACCGGGCTCCTTCTGGAGCATGGACGACCCCTGCGGTAACAGCATAGATGATGACGGCGACACCAGCGTCGACGAGATGTGCGGCCTGGTCCGGGTGACCAACCCGCCGGCCAACAGCGGCATCTACGGCACCGGCAGCCACCTGGCCGGCGCCTACAGCGACAGCTACCGGGACGCCGACGGCGACACCATTCCCAACAACCAGGACGAGTGCCCGTTCACGCCCGACTGGGTGATGGACACCGACGGCGACTTCATAGACGACGCGTGCGAGCCGTCCCCGGACCCCGACCACGACGGCGACCAAGACAACGACGGCTGGAGGAACCAGCAGGACAACTGCCCGCTGGCAAACCAGGCCGTGGAGGGCCAGGCGAACGACGCCGACCACGACAGCATCGGCGACAAGTGCGACCTCGTCGGGGCGGGTACCCCTCCCATCGGCCAGGGCCCCAACACCCCCGACGGCGACTACCTCAATGATGCCCTGTTCAACGCGGTCTGCATCGGGGAGGCCGACACTGACGGCGACGGCTGGTGCGACACCACCGAGACGCTCCTGGGGTCCTGCGGCAGCGACCCCTGCCCTGACCCGCCGTTTACAGGCAGTCCTCCGGCCAACACCAGCACGCCGGAGTACTACGGCATCGACTTCCAGATGAGGGCCCTCGACCGCGACGGTGACACCAATCCCGACCCAGCGCCTCAGAGCTGCGACAACTGGCATCACTACGACGTCACCAGCCTCAACGACCACGGCGGTGTGGCGCCGGCGACGGACGAGGACGGGGACACGGTGGTCAACGCCAATGACCCCGGCTGCACCTGCAACACCGCCACCGACGCCGACTGCGACGGCGAGCCGGACACCACCGACAACTGCCCCAACGTCGCCAACCCCACCCAGCTGGACACCGACGGCGACTGCCCGGTCACACCGTGCACCCTACCAAACTCAGGCGGCGACGCCTGCGACCCCGACGACGACGGGGACAAGCAACCGGACACCGTCGAGTGGGCGGCGGGCAGCGACCCCAAGAACGTCTGCTCGCCGGTCAGCTTCGACCTCCTGCCCAGCCCGCCGGGGACGATCGACATCTTTGACGTCTCGATGTTCTCCAGCGTCATCATGGGGGCGTCCTGCAACCCGCCGGCCGACTACAGCATATGTGAGGCAACATACCAAAGTGACCTACCATAGTTTAGCAAGGAGGTGGAGTATCTAAGAGAGGCTGAACGAAAATCGAAAATCGCCGAGAGATTTCATGGCCATATGATTAAGGGGGTGCGGCCATGCGAAAGTTTCTTCTAGTTCCTGCTATCGCCGCCATCGCGGTGGCGTTAGCAATCCTGGCGGTATTGCAGTTCGGCTATACCAGCCAGACCTCGGCCCAGGGGCCCATAGACGTCGGGTTCGACATGAACCCCAATTCGGCCCCGGCCAACAGCTGCCCCGGCACGGGTAATGCCGGCGGTACGGACTGTACGTTAGGCTCCATCGAGACCTGCGTAGCGGTGCCCAGCGGCGGCGGCACGATCGAGTTTGACGTCTACATGGACAACTTCCCCGTCGGGGACGACCTCCTGTCCTTTAGCTACCACCTCGACGAGAAGCACAGCAACCCGGTGGGCAACATCACCGCCCGGAACGAGCAGACCGTCGGGATCAACATCACCGAGGACGACCCCGGCAGCAGCACGATGTCCATGAGCGACCCGCTCGGCCCGGTCATCAGCTACGATGGCGCCATCGCTGACATGGCCGTTGCCGAGTCCAACCCGCCGTTCACCCAGGGCACCCTCGGCCGCTACACCGTGAACGTCGCTGCGCCGGACGGCATCTACGGGTTGACCCTGGACACAGTCAAGATGGCCAACTCCGGGTTGCCGCCGGAGAAGCTGTGCGCGGAGAAGTACGGGTGCAACGTCATCGACGCCAACGACGGCTACGGCCTGATCGCCGTCGGCGTGCCCTGCCCGGATCCGGCCGACCTGAAGATCGTGAGCCAGGTGATCAAGGCTGCGAACTGTGTCGACGACCCGCCCACGGATATCAACGTCAGTGAGGACGTCGACATCTGCGTGCTGAAGACGCTGCACAACAACGGCCCGGAGACCCTGGTGCCAGCGTGGATCGAGAAGGTAGCCACCGCTCCGGACGGCTGCACGATCACTCCCGCGGGGGCGACGGTTCCCATCGATCTGCCCATCTCGGACGACGTGGTCCACGAAGAGCACTTCATCATCCACTGCGACGAGCCGAGCATGCACGGGCCGTTCGTGATCGAGAACGTGGTTTACGCCGACAGCCAGTACACTCCCGACCCCGACCTGGGCAACAACTCGGCGGTTAGCGAGCTGACGGTGGCGGCCTGGGCCTACACCGACGTCAAGGAGACGGCGTTCTACCCGTCGGTCCTGCCTGCGGCGAAGGACCCACTGCCCTTCCCCACGATCATCGTCTCCGAGGACAACACCATCGCGATGACCAAGATCCTCCACAACAACGGCCCGTGGGAGCCGGTGGACGTGAACATCACGCCCTCGTGGGAGATCCTGGGCTACGCGGGTGCGACCGGCGACTGCACCCTGACCCTGGTGTCAGAGCCGTCCATCCAGGTCGAGGACCTGCCGGTGAGCGTCGACGTGCCCATCACCCACCTTTACAACCTCCACTGCAACCAGAGCACCGTCGGGCAGGATGACGACGGCGACACCATGATCGACGAGGACCCCGTCAACAGCGCTGACGACGACGGCGACGGCCTCTACGATGAGGACTCGGGCTTCTACCTGGTGATCGTCTTCTTCGACAACTTCATCACGATCAAGGACGAGCACGTCGTCGACACCGACCCGTCGAACAACGTCTCCCTGTTCCCCGACCCGCAGGAGCCGCCATTCTACGGGCTGCCCATCGCGGTGATCCGCCCGTTCACACCGGGCTTCGAGTACTACGCCACGAGCACGGGCGCTGGTGTGCAGACGGAGCCTGAGCCCGAGAACCTGTGCTTCGCCAGCCCGGACTTCGCCTGCAAGACGCAGGCCATCGCCGAGATACCGGCCGGCATGGGCGGTAACGCTGGCGACCAGCCGCTGGCGGGATCGGCCACCATCCTCGGTGGCGCTCCCGGGCAGTTCATCTGGACTCCCAGCCCGTTGATGACCCTGGGCGCGAAGACCGGGTTCGTCGGCTTCGCGGTGGAGACAGACCTCTTCGACCCCCACAACTGCGGCGCCCGAACCGTAGGGGGCAGCATGATCCTGGAGAATGACTGCCTGCCGCCGACCGGCTACACCTCGACCACCCCGTGGCCTGACGGCTACCTGCCGGACGACCGCTGCATGGTGGACCAGCCCAGCGATCTAGCAGCGCTGGTGCCCATGTATACCCCTGGCGCGGCTCACCTCTCCTGGGCCAGCAAGCTGGACAGCGAGGTAACCCTGGTGCAGGGCATGATCTGCCCCGCACTGACGGGTGCCCCCACCTGTCCGCTGGTTGGACGCTACGGTGGTTACGAAAGCATGACGGGGACGCCGATCAACGTGCTGCTGTTCGACCTGAGCGGTGGCCTTGGCTACGGCCCCTGGCTGACCTGGGGCGTTACGGGCGACCCGACGGTACCACCGTACCCCACGCCTCCGGGCTCAGGGATTAACCAGTGCACGCCCTACATGACGGACATGACCATCCTGGGCGAGGCCGTGGAAGACACGTTGCTCAACCCGATCACCCCTGAGATGATCAAGTACTGCAACGTGGCAACCACTACGGGCCACCCGGTGACTAACGTGTTCCTCCGGGCAGACATCGGCGAGGCCGACCCGCGGCTCGACCTGGTGTACTGCGCTCTGCCGGACGTCTCGGTTGAGCTGGAGAAGGACGAGGTCATCGGCGACAGCGTCTACCCCGACGCCAGCGACGTGGTGCACGTCAGCACACCGACCACGCGCACGGTGACCTTCAACACCACCGGTCCGCCGGATGTAACGGTCACTGCCAGCCTGATCGGGCCTGCGATCTGCAACCCCAGGTGGGTTGACGATCCCGACCCGTCGGTCGTTGGTGACAACCAGTACAGCCAGATCACCTTCACGACGGGCGCCGGCTCGACCACCAGGGACTACGAGGTGCACTGCGAGGTTGCTGGCACCTACGAGCTGTTTATCGTAGCCAACGCCAGCAGCGTCACCATCCCGACCGACGACAACATGAACAACAACCAGGACGAGAACCACCCGGTGGTTATCGCCTCGGCTGACTGGGACGGCGACACCGTTCCGACCCCGGGTGACAACTGCCCCGAGGTTCCCAACCCTGACCAGACGGACACCGACGGCGACGGCCAGGGTGACGCCTGCGACGACGACGACGACGACGACGGAGTGCCCGACGTCGACGACGAGTGCCCGCTGGTTCCCGAGGACCTGGACGGCGTTGACGACG